>VGAC01000042.1 GCA_016870865.1 Actinomycetota bacterium | reverse complement strand
CGGCGTCTTGCCGCGACGGGGTCGACGCGCCGTGATTTCGAACCAAATGTCGTGCTTGTTTCCGACGCCGGGGACGACCCCCGCGAAGTACCTCTGTCATTGCCGCTTGGCGTGTCGTCGTACTCCGCCGACAAGCGTGCCGTCACCATGATCGATGACTCTTCCCTCGCGCTGCGCGCCGATGTGTTCAGCGACAGCGGTCGTGAGATACGTCTCTACAAAGTGAATGTCGAGAATGGCTCGGTCGACATCGGATTCGCTACCAACGGCTATGCGACCGTCCCGGGAATCCGACGAGACGACGACTGTCGTTGGGACGAAGTGCTAGAGAGCGGGCCCGCCGTGGTCGGGTTGCTCGTCATCGATCACGATCCGCAGCCGATCGACGGCATGGAGGCGTGTTCGCCGGTACCACAGACCGTGTCGTGGATGGCATTCACGGCGGCCGGTGAGGCCGTTGGCAAGGTGGTCGCTGCCGCCGAGCTCGACCCCGTTGGCTTTGCACGTGTGAGCGACTACATGGTCGACGGCCAGGGCAACCTCTACGTGGTCGGCTATCGCGACGTTCTCGCCGGCACCGGCCATGTCACCTCGGTTGCGACGGTCGCAAAATTCACACCCACCGGCAGTCTCGACACGACATTCGCATCAAAGGGTGTCGCATCTTTCGACGGAACGACGAACGCACGTTTCAGTACGGGCACGGAACTCATCGGTGCAGTCGACGCATACGAGCGTGTGTATCTGGCAGGTTCGACTACGGACATGCCCACAAACGTCGAGGTGCTGGTGATGCGCCTCGACGAAGGTGGTGTCATCGACGGGACGACGAGCACGGTGACGCCAGATGTTGCTGCACCGCGCAGGGAAGACATCACGCCACAACAGGCACGTGAAACCGCGAAGACCGAACGCGAGGCGAAGGGAGCCGCGGAGGCCATAGCGATGAGGGCCGACGAGCGTCAGGCTGCTCTCCCTGTCGACAGCGGCATCACAGTTGTCGCCAAAAAGCCCATGCTGACTGCAGTCAAGGCCGTGGTGGATCGATCCCTGACGGTTTGGTGGTCGCAGCAGGCCACGAAGCAGGGTTATGTCACTGCGACCGCACTTCCGGGTGGGCGAACGTGCACGTCGAAGGCAGGATCGTGCATCATCCGCGGTCTCGACCCGTCGGTTGCGTACACGGTGACCGTCAGCCCGATGGGTGAGGAAACAAGCGCACCAGCATCGTCCACCGGGTTCAACACCAAACCTGTCGTCATCGCAAGGGTGGGCCGCATTGCGTCACCAACCGCGTACGTGAGACCGGCATCGCGCGGCAGGGCGACATGGAATGTGCGTGGTGGCTGCGCGCTGACCGAGTCGGACACCCGAGTCACCATGCCGAAACGCGCAACGACGTGTCAACTCGGTGTTACGACAGAGAAGTTCGGATCGACACCGGTGACGACGAGATCGGTAACGATCGTCGTGAAGAGGTGACGGTATGGGCACCGTCCTTTCCGGTCAGTTCTTGTAACGGGCAATGGCCGCCTGAATCTCCTTTTCGGCCTCGACCCGTCCCATCCAGCCTCCAACGGTGGAGACCTTGTCGGGTTCGATGAGTTTGTAGACCTCGAAGAAATTGGCGATTTCAGCGAGAAGGAAATCAGGTGCGTCACCAAGGTCGGTGAACTTTTCGTACCGCGCATCACGTGCCGGTACACACAGCACTTTCGCGTCGGGACCTTTTTCATCTTCCATCCAGAACACACCAATGGGACGCACCCAGAGGTGGCAACCCGGGAAAGTGGGTTGCGGAAGGAGAACCAGTGCGTCGAGTGGGTCTCCGTCCTCCCCCAGCGTGTGCGGGAAGAACCCGTAGTCGAGTGGATACTGCGTGGCGGTGAACAGCGTGCGGTCGAGCCAGATCGCGCCCGTGTCGTGGTCCATTTCGTACTTGTTACGTGAACCTTGGGGGATTTCGACAACCATTTCAATTTCCATGCCTCCACCCTAGGGGTGGAAGGGCTAGCGAAATCAGCCGAATCGCACCGAGTACATGGTGAGTGAGGAATAGACGTACCCGTCGGTGATGATCTTCGCCCGCTCG
>VGAC01000041.1 GCA_016870865.1 Actinomycetota bacterium | reverse complement strand
CTCGTGGAATCATCGTCACCGCAGGCGGTGACGATGAGGCCCAGCGAGGCAATCGCACCGAGTGCGATCAGCTTGCGGGAAATACGCATTTAGGGTTCTCCTTGGGGTGAGGGTGGTGGTGCCAGCCCGTGCCGGCGGGAAGAGGCTAGTGCCAAGTCCCCTGCGGGGCGGGTCGAGCCCCAAAAAAGTTCTCAATTCGCGCTACTGGGGCCGAAAGCCAACCCCTTGGTACACAAAGCCGACCGACCGCCATGAACCAGGGTCCAGCAGATTGCGGGCATCCACGACCGCCGCCCCTGCCATCACCTCCCGAACCGAAGCTGGGGGGACAATGGCGAACTCCCGCCACTCGGTCAGCACCACGAGTGCCTCTGCCCCACGACAGGCCTCGATCGCATTCGCCGCCACCCCAACACTCGGAAGCTCGGGGACAACCCCCGAGACCGTCGGGTCGAAGGCAGTCACCTGCGCCCCTTCGGCGACCAAACGACGAACCACCTCAACCGCCGGTGAATGGCGCCGGTCGTCGGTATTTGCTTTGAAGGTCAGTCCCCACACTGCGATCGCCATCCCCCGAAGCGACCCGCCCACCGCGTCACGCACCTTGGCAACGGTTCTGGCCAACTGCTGGTCGTTGGCTTCGATCACACTTCTCAACACGCCGAAGTCGTAGCCCGCGTCCTCGGCAAGCCGCAACAACCCGATGGTGTCCTTCGGAAAGCAACTACCGCCAAAACCCGGCCCGGGCTGCAGGAACTGGCCTCCGATTCTCGGGTCACGGCCAATTGCATCAGCGACCACCCGCACGTCGGCACCAAGGTACTCACAGATGTTCGCAATCGAATTGATGAAAGAGATCTTCGTTGCCAAGAATGCATTTGCTGCGTACTTGATTGTCTCGGCCGTCGTTGCATCGCACGTGATCACCGGTGCATTCGTGCCGTCGTACAACTTTGCGACACGCTCAACGGCGCCCGCATCATCACCTCCAACAACCACTCGCGACGGGTTGAGGAAGTCGGCGACCGCGTTCCCTTCACGCAAGAACTCGGGGTTTGAAACGACGAACACATCATCCCGACCCAGCAACTGCGCAACATGGCGGGTAGTCCCAACTGGAACGGTCGACTTATTGACAACCACCGTTCCGGGCCGCAGCCAAGGACCGATTTGCTTCGCGACCGCATCGACATACGACATGTCGACACTCCCGTTTGGTAAATCCGGCGTGGGAAGACACAAAAACACGAAATCGGCCGAAGCCACTCCGTCTTTCGTCTCCGTCGAGAAACGAAGAAGCCCGTCCTCGAGGCCCTGTGTCACGAGCTCATCCAGGCCCGCCTCGACAATCGGAACGTGCCCGTCCCGCAAGCCTTCAACCTTGGCAGCGTCGTTGTCGAAACAGACCACCCGATGACCCAGACGCGAAAAACAAGTACCCGTCGTCAGACCGACATAACCCGTTCCTACAACAGCGATTTCAGCCACTGTTCAAGGCTAGAGGATGCATCCCAACCATTCGTGCCCCGGTCGAGCGAATTCATCAACGCACTTCTCACTGCGTCCACAGAGAAGCCCAGCCGCAAACAGTCGGCCAGCGTGACGTCGCCGTGCCGCTTTGAAAGACGCTGGCCGTCCGGACCGACCATGAGTGGAAGATGGACGTACTCGGGTGTACGAAAACCCAGAAGTTTCTGAAGGTAGTTCTGGCTCGGCGTTATATGCGCAAGGTCCTCGCCGCGCACCACTTGAGTAACCCCCTGCAATTCGTCGTCGACCACGACGGCAAGGTTGTATGCGGGCACACCGTCATTTCGTACCAACACGATGTCATCGAGCTCAGGTAGAGAATTGTTCTTGGCCGGTGCTTCCAATCTCACCGCTGCCGGTCTTTCTCGTGCCCGCTTTAGCCGTTCAGATCCGCTCAATTCACGGCACGTCAAGGGGTATCTGGGCACTAGCCCATGTGGTGCTGAGGCAGCCTGCTGAATTTCCCTGCGGGTGCAGAAACACTCGTAGGTCAAGCCACGCTCCGTCAGACGTGCCAGGTGCTCGCGGTACAACGCGAAACGGTCGCTTTGGAATACCACCGGGATGTCCGACTCAATTCCGATTGCCGCCAAGTCACTCAATTGACCAGCGGCGGCC
>VGAC01000040.1 GCA_016870865.1 Actinomycetota bacterium | reverse complement strand
GCGGGTGGTGCCCCGACAGCGGGTGGTGCCCCGACAGCGGGTGCGCCAGCGGCTGCCGCTCCCAAGACGGTGACGATCACCGCGAAGAAGAGCATCACCGTGACGTCGGCGTTGAAGACACTGGGAACCACGGTCGTTGCAAAGTCGAAGTTGGTCACCACGTCGACCACCAAGACGGTGTGCAGTGTGTTGCCCGGCAACAAGGTGAAGGGCCTGAAGTCGGGACTGTGCAAGTTGACGGTGAAGATCACGCCGCCAAAGACGAAGAAGGTGCCGAAGCCGAAGACAACGACGAAGAAGATCACCATCACGATCAAGTGATCGTGAACTGAATCGGTTTCTCTCCTCTGGGGGCGGGGCGCCTACTGCGTGCTGAGCGCAGTGCGTGCCTCGCCCTCCGTGTTTTTGTACACGGGGCCAATGGCGTCGATGACAACGTTGACGAGCACGCCATCGGGGATCTCGGCCTTGCCCTCCAGTTCCTCGCTGATGGGTGTCATGCGCTGGTAGCCCACGGTGAAGGGATCGACACCGAAGGTGACGGGAGTCGTGATCGGCAGATCGCCTTCGCCGACGGGAACGTCGCCGTAGAAGAGTTGCATCGAACCCTTGAAGCGACCGGTTGAGGTAAAGACCGCACGCACGAGGACGTCACCGGGGGGCAGTTCGATGCTCGCCGAGATGGTTGTGGTGAGAGCGCCGAGGAAGTTCGACGCGTAGTGCACGCGGCGGCCCTTCACGTAGAGCGCGTAGCCACCCGAGTGGCTGCCGTGTGCAACGAGGATTCCATCGATGTTGCCGGTGGCCGGCACGTTCATCGCTGCCGCGATTTGGAACGAGCGGTTCTTCAGGCTCGGTGCCGTTGATTCGGGCAGTGGTGAAATGCCGGGCAGGTAGACGTAGCGGTCACGCATGTGCCGGCGATCGCCGTAACGACCGGGCTGGTTGTTGAGGGGAAGCACCTGGTACTTGTCGGCCTCAGTCCACCAAAGTTGCTTGAGTTCCTCGAGTTTGTCCGGCCGCGATCCGGCGAGGTCGTTGCACTCGGAGAAGTCATTGGCGACGTCGTAAAGCTCCCACACGTCGGCATCGAACGGGCGCGTTGCATCGCTGCCGTCATAGGCGATCATTGCCGGCGGGTGGAAAACGACTGCCTTCCAACCGTCGTGATACAGCGCACGTGATCCGATCATTTCGTAGTACTGCGTCTTGTGGTGCGACGGCACGTCGTCGTTCGCAAGTGTGTGGGCGAAGCTTGTTCCCTCGATCGGATTCTGCGTCACGCCTTTGATCACCTGTGGTGGCTCGATGCCGAGCATGTCGAGGAGGGTGGGCACGATGTCGATGACGTGCACGTATTGGTGACGGATCTCGCCGCTGGCGGGAAGCTTGTTGCCCCAATGCATGATCATCGGGTCGCACACGCCACCCTCGTGCGTGTCGCGCTTGAACCGCTTGAGCGGAGTGTTGCCGGCCCATGCCCAACCCCATGGGTAGTGGTTGTTCGCGTGCTCGGTACCGAGCAAGTCGATGCGCTTCAAGTTTTCTTCGAGGCTTTCCGGCACGAAGTTGAAGAAGTACTTCTCGTTGTAACTTCCCTTCGGTCCGCCCTCGGCCGACGCACCATTGTCGGACATGACAAGCACGATCGTGTTGTCGAACTCATCGAGTGTCTTCAGGAAGTTGATGAGGCGGCCGACTTGCGCGTCGGTATGGGTGAGAAAGCCCGCGAACACTTCCATCATCCGCGCGTACAGTCGCTTTTCGTCGGCCGACAGCGTGTTCCATTCGGGAACCCATGCGGGCCGATCCGACAGTTGCGTCCCCATCGGCAACAGGCCGCTCGCGACCTGGCGTTCGAACACGCGGTTGCGCCATTCGTCCCAACCCATCTCGAACTTTCCCTCGTAGCGATCGATAAATTCCTTGGGGGCCTGGTGCGGAGCATGTGCGGCACCGGGTGCGAAGTACATGAAGAAGGGTTGCGTCGGCGAGTACGCGCGCAGGTCTTTCAGATATGAGATCGCGCGGTCGGCCAAGTCTTCGGTGAGGTGGTAACCCTCGGCCGGAGTCTTCGGCGGGTCGACGGCGTGGCTGTCGTGCACGAGGTCGGGGTGGTACTGATCTGTCTCGCCGGCCATGAAGCCATAGAAGCGGTCGAAGCCCTTGCTCAGGGGCCAACGCGTGCGCGGGCCCCCGATGTTGCGTTCGTGCGGGGGAGTGAGATGCCACTTGCCGAGGGCGAAGGTGGCCCATCCGCGCTCCTGGAGCATCTCGGCCATGAAACCGTTCTCGTGGGGGATCTCCGCGTCGTATCCGGGAAAGCCCGACGTCATTTCGATCACGCGGGCCATGCCGTTCGAGTGGTGGTTGCGACCCGTCATGAGACACGCACGGGTCGGCGAGCACAGCGCCGTCGTGTGGTAGTTCGCATAGCGCAGACCGTTTGCGGCGAGAGCGTCGAAGGTGGGCGTGGCAATGTCGCTGCCGTAGCAACCGAACTGTGCGTAGCCAACATCATCGAGCAGGACGATGAGCACATTCGGTGTGCCCACCGGCGGCTCATTCAGCGGTTCCCACGAGAACTTCGAATCTTCAAACGTGCGGCCAACGACGCCCTTGAAATTCTTCTTCTGTCCCATGAGCCCCCGGTTCTCAACCCGTCGTCAGATTAGGGGACGGAGCGAAAGTGCCCGCCGGACACATCC
>VGAC01000039.1 GCA_016870865.1 Actinomycetota bacterium | reverse complement strand
TTTGTCCCACGTCATCGCCGACTATGTTCGTGAGCACGCGCGGGCCGTCGACGTCATTGATCCCCGAGTCGAGTTGCACGTATGCAACGACGTACGGTCCCGATTCCCTCCAGCGCCCCGAACCCTTTGCCACGACGCTGTAGGAGTACACACAACCGGTGCCCGGGAGTGAACGCCACTCGATGTCTTGGTCGGCGTGGCAGGTGGGACACGTGGCGCGTGGATACCAGATGAACCTGGCACAGGCGCTGCAATAGGGAAGGTCGAGCCGGCCCTCGCCGAGGGCGTCCCAGAAGGGCTTGTTCTCACGGGTGGTTTCCACGTCTGCGAGCGGGAGGAACGGCCTCGTCACAGGCTGCTCCCAAGAATGAGAGTCGACGATCCCATGCGGGTGGCGAGGTTGCCGCCCGTGCCGTGGACAAGGGCGATCTCGCAGCCCGGTACTTGAACTGCGGAGTGTGCCTCACCACGCAACTGGCGCACAGCCTCGACGACCTTCGTGATGCCACCACGGTTGCCGGGGTGGTTGTTGCACAAGCCACCACCATCGGTGTTGAAGGGCAGCCGTCCGAACGGGGCCTGCAACGCCCCGTCGGCGACGAAGCGTCCACCTTTGCCCTTTGGGCAAAAGCCAAGGTCTTCGAGGGCAACGAGAACGGTGATCGTGAAACTGTCGTAGATGGAGGCATAGTCGATGTCGGCGGGGGTGACGCCGGCCTCGGCGAACGCCCTCGGGCCCGAGTGCACGGCCGCGGTGTGCGTGAGATCGATACGGCCGTTGTCGACGTGCTTGACACCGGTGCCGGTGCCGAGGATCGGGACACAGTGTCGTTGCAACGAACGTGCGACCTCGGGGGCCACGACGACGAGCGCCCCACCGCCGTCAGTGACGACACAACAGTCGAGCATGTGCAGCGGATCGGCGACCATGCGCGACGACATGACGTCGTCGATTGTCACGACATCACGCAGGAAAGCATCCGGGTTGTGTTGTGCATGGGTGGAAGCGGCGACCTTGATTTCAGCCAGTTGTTCCGATGTCGTGCCGAATTCGTGCATGTGACGGCGTGCGGCCATCGCATAGCCGGCAACGATCGACATACCAAAATGGTTCTCGAAATGAACCTCGGGTGAGCTGCCGAATCGGCCGGCACCTGCGATGCCCGTACCTGACGAGCGCGGTAGGCCGGCGAGTGTTACGAGGGCGACCCTGCAGTGTCCGGCAGCGATGGCCTCGGCGGCGTGCTGCACGTGCACGATGTACGACGAGCCCCCCGTTTCGGTGGAGTCGACGTGCGTGGGTGAGATACCCATGTATTCCGCCATCGACAGCGGTCCGAACCCCGGTGCGTCACCCGCGCAGAGGTAGCCGTCAACGTCGGCAAAGGTGAGGCCCGCATCGGCAAGAGCACCAGCGGCGACCTCGGCGTGCACCTGTGCAACGGTCCTGTCGGGGATGGTGCGCCGTGGATGCTCGAAGGCACCCGCAATGAAAGCCCTCCCCCGCACGGACATACGAGCGAGGCTAACCGCGCGGGACCCGACAGGTTTGTGTCGGCGCATCGTCATAGTCTGAAGAGGACTTCGACCGGCGTGATAGGAGCCCAGAATGCGGCGTTCGACGAGAGCACTTGGGTTCGTGGTTGCGTCAGGGTTGCTGGTTGTGGCGTGCAGTGGTGACCACTCATCCACCACCGACACCGCGATACCGGAAACGGCAACCTCCGGGTCCGCAGCATTCGATACAACCACCCAAGATCGCGATCGCAATGTCGCCACCTCCAACTTTGGCGAGAACGGTGGCGGTATCGCATCCGTGCGAGTCACCGAGAACATGGAGACCCGGTTCGAAAATCGGGTGTTCCGCCGTATCCGCTGGGAATATTCCGCGGGACGACGGTTGGCGGACTTCCGCGATGTCTTCGTGGTCACCAAGGTGAGTCGCACGGTGAGCGGCAAGGTGTCGACGACACTGCACGTCGATGGATTCACGACCGTGGGGGATGACCCTGCGACGTACCCGATGCGCGGCTTCGGTGATGCGGGGCGCGTATCGATCAAGATGCCAGACAAGTCGGGTGAGTGGGTGGCCGCACCGAACGCCTACACGGTGGTCTCACGTGATCTGCTTGCGGTGTCGTTCCCGACGGCACGAACAGACGGTGACGCGGCGGGCTTGATCGAGTTCTACGACCTGCCCTCGGGCCGCCCGAACACGACGCTTGGCAAAAAGGGTCGCATCGTGGTGCCAAAGTCGATGGGCATAGACGATGTGTACGACATCGCACTGCGCGAAATCGGTGACGACGGTAAGCCGCGTCTTGTCGTCGGGGGGCTGGCATACGACGCGTCGAACGACTCGTACACCGAAACAGACGTGGCGATCGTGGGCGTCACCGCCGATGGCAAACCTGACAGTGCCGTCGGTACGGCTGGGTCGGGCACGATTTCATTGCGCAACAGTCTTGCCGGCTTCGGCACGAACTCGGTTTGGGACATCAGGTTGGCCGACCCCGGGCTTGGCACACCAAAGGGTGCGATCGGTGCGGCAGTGACCTCGTGGATCCCGGGCCCGACGCGCAAGGCGGGGCAGTCAGGTCCCGATGCGGTCGAATTGACGGGACTGATGGCACGGGCACCGCGCTCGGGTGGGCCGATCACGATGGATGCCGCGAACGGCGCGTACGTGAACTCCATCCGGCCGGATGTCGAAAGTGTTCGTCTTCGCAACGTGATTCTCGACATCGATGGTTCTCTCGACATTCACATGATGAGCCTCTTTCACGGAACGGGATATGCGCCGCCCACCGCCCACCACCATGA
>VGAC01000038.1 GCA_016870865.1 Actinomycetota bacterium | reverse complement strand
AACGCACCGTCCGTCGCCGCCGTCGCGGCTAGGTCGGGAGGGCTAGGGCAGTTGGCCCTGTCTTTGGCCACCGCCCTCTAGGGCAGTTGGCCCTGTCTTTGGCCACCGCCCTCTAGGGCAGTTGGCCAACAGACGCCAGCGCGAGGCGGATCAGGCGGTCGTGGCCGCCCGTCATTTCGCGGCGCACACGGTCGCTGACTGCCTCGGCCGGTGTGAACCACGTCAGCTCCAAGGCCTGCTCTGTGGGCTGGCATTCACCCGACACGGGCACCACGTAGGCAAGCGATACCGCGTGGTGACGCGGGTCGTGGAAGCCACTCACCGTCGGGTCGGGGAAATATTCGACGATGGTGAACGGTGCCGGCTCGGGGGGAACCCGTGGCAAGGCGAGCGGACCGAGGTCTTTTTCCAGATGGCGGATGAGTGCTTCGCGAATGCGCTCGTTCAACATCACGCGACCCGATACGACCATGCGGCTGATCGAACCATCCGCAGCCTGCCGCAACAGCAGCCCGATATGCCTGACGTTTCCCTCCTCGTCGACGCGCACCGGCACTGCGTCGACATAGACCAGCGGGACGCGGTCTCGCACCTCGCTCAAGACGTCGTCGGGCATCCAGCCCGCGCGCGTGTCGATGCTGTCGCTCACGCGACCAAGTTAGTTGATGCCGACCTAGATGGCAGCGAAACCCAGGTCAAGGTCGGCGAGGATGTCGGCGATCGACTCGAGGCCCACCGAGAGGCGGACCATGCCCGGGTGAACACCTGCGGCAAGTTGCTCTGCTTCGGTCAACTGGCTGTGGGTCGTCGATGCGGGATGGATGACCAGGCTGCGTACGTCACCGATGTTGGCGACGTGGCTGTGCAGTTGCAGCGCCTCGGTGAACTTCTGTCCCGCGGCGCGGCCACCCTTGACGTTGAAGGCGATGATCGAACCAAAGCCTCGACCCGCAAAGTACTTCTTGGCGCGCTCGTTCCACGGGCTCGACGGGAGTCCCGCCCACGACACGCTCTCGACCTTCGGGGACTTTGTCAGATAGTTGGCGACCTCGGCCGCGTTCGCCCAGTGACGGTCCATGCGCAGCGACAGCGTTTCGATTCCCTGCAGGATCGTCCAAGCGTTGAACGGGCTGATTGCCGAGCCAAGGTCGCGCAGCATCTGCACGCGGGCCTTGATGATGTAGCTGCCCGCACCAAGGGCCGGCCAGTAAGCGAGACCGTGGTACGACGGATCGGGCTCGGTGAAGTTCGGGAACCGCCCACTCGCCGAGAAGTCGAACTTGCCACCGTCGACGATTGCGCCGGCGATGCTCACTCCGTGGCCACCCATGAACTTGGTGAGGGAATGCACGACGATGTCCGCACCCCACTCGAGCGGACGAATGCCGTACGGGGTTGGCACCGTGTTGTCGATGATGAGTGGAACACCGACATCATGTGCGACCTTCGAGACACCCTCGATGTCGAACACGTCGTTCTTCGGGTTCGCGAGCACTTCACCGTAGAAAGCCTTGGTATTCGGCCTGACCGCGCTCTTCCACTGCTGCAGGTCGTGCGGGTCGTCGACGAAGGACACCTCTATCCCCATCTTCGGCAGCGTGTAGTGCAACAGGTTGTAGGTACCGCCGTAGAGCGACTGCGAAGAGACGAGGTGACTGCCTGCTTCGGCGAGCGTGAGAATCGCAAGTGTCTCGGCGGCCTGGCCCGAACTGACGACCAGTGCACCGGGCAAACCGACGGCGGTCGTGACAGCACCTTCGAGATCAGCGACGCGCGCTTCGAGCACCCCCTGGGTCGGATTCATGATCCGCGTGTAGATATTGCCGATTTCGGCCAGCGCAAAGAGGTTCTGGGCATGCGCCGAGTCGCGGAACTGGTACGAGGTGGTCTGGTAGATCGGCACCGCGCGCGAACCCGTTGTGGGATCCGAGGTTGCGCCGGCGTGGATTTGGCGGGTCTCAAAACCCCAAGAAGCGTTGTCCATGACGGACGACACTACGTCCCCTATTCCCGACCTTGCAACTCAGGTTTTGGGCTTCTCGACGCCCCCGGTTGCAGTTTTCATCGATATCTGCGCCGAAAACCTGAGGTTTTCGGGATGAAGAGACCCTCATTTGGCGCCCCCGCACACCGAATGCCGGATCCCCCACACATGGAAACCGTCGCGTCACACGGTCTCCAGGGATTTCCAAAAAAGCCCCAAAAAGTGTCCGCGGGTGTCGGCCTTCCGGCTCTGTACGTCAACAAAGCCCAAAAGGGGCCCACCACAAAAGGAGAAAACAATGCACACCAACCGGATCAACAACAAGAACACCAAGCGCTTCGCGATCGCAACCAGCGCGACCGCTGCAGTCCTCTTCCTCGGAGCCGGCCTCGTCGCCAGCTGCGGGGGCAAATCGAACAACACGAAAGCAGTCGATGCCCCGCTCGCCGTGGTCCCGGCTCCGATCGTGGACGAAGTCAGCGAAATCGTCGAAGCCCCACTCACCGCAGCCCCGCTCACCGAGGCGTCGGCACCACAGAAGGACAGCACGCAATCGAAGTCGCCGGTCAAGTCGCCAAAGACGAAGAAGTCGCCGGTCAAGTCGCCAAAGACGAAGAAGTCACCCGCTGTCTCCGGCGATGCCGGGGCCAAGCAGTCCGCAGCGACACCCAACACCTCGGCCTCACCGGCACCTCAGCAGGACAACAACACCGCCGTTGCTGCACCGGCCGGACAGCCCGCCGTGAATCAGCAGCCCGCAGCATCAGATGCCGTCGCAACGGCCCCCGCCGATGCCCAACCTGCCACATCCCAGGAAGCTGCCCCAGCACAACAGCCCGCCGCCCAAGAGCAGTCCACAGCGACGTCAAGCGGTAGCTCGGTCCGCGTCCCCCTGTGGACGATCAA
>VGAC01000037.1 GCA_016870865.1 Actinomycetota bacterium | reverse complement strand
GCTCAGTGGTTAGAGCAGGGGACTCATAATCCCTTGGTCGTAGGTTCGATCCCTACCTGGCCCACCAAGGACGCCGTCAGGCAACAGAGGTCAGAGATTCAGCGAACGCTGCTTCTCGACGGCGATCTTCAAGATCACACGGCCCTTGTCGATGGGGAAGGAATACGGGCTCCCCGTGTAACGAACCGCGCAGGCATCGATGTGGTCGCGTGCCTCTTGGCCCGCAACTTCGGCCACACAGCGCCCCCGTACCTCTGCGTAGGCGTAGGCATTGTCGGCCTTCCAGATCGCAACGGTGACCGCCGGATTGGCCTTGATCGAGTCGTACTTGATGCGCCCGAGGTCGGTGTTGATGAGGATGTGGTCGTCGTTGGCATCCACCCACATGACGTGGCTGGCGATGCGGCCACTGGGCAGCATGAATGACAGCGTGCCGAAGTTGACGCCCTTGGCGAGGTCGCGGATGGCGGGATCGAGTTTTTGGAAGGTCATGACGTGACGCTACTGCGCGGGTTCGACCAGCCGATCCCGCAACTCACGCTTGAGAATTTTTCCCGCCCCCGACAACGGCAGGGGATCGGACTGAATGGTCCACGACTTGGGCACCTTGTAACCCGCGATCGTCCGGCGGGTATGGGCGTCGAGGTCGGCCTCGGTGACGGTGTTCGGTGCACAGACAACAAAGGCATGCACCGCCTCACCCCAGATTTCGTGCGGCCGGCCGACGACGGCCACTTGCGTGACGCCGGGGAAGGTTGCGATTGCGTTCTCCACTTCGAGTGAGTAGACGTTCTCGCCCCCCGAGACGATCATGTCCTTCACGCGGTCGGCGAGGAACACGTATCCGTTTTCATCCATACGGCCCGCGTCGCCCGACCGATACCAGCCGTCGACCAACGCGTGCGCGGTCGCGTCGGGTTTGTTCCAGTAGCCCAACATCGCCGAATCGCAGCGGATCCAGAGTTCACCGACGGCGCCGACGGGAAGCGGTTCGGTCGTCTCGGGATCGCGGATCTCGATCTCCACGCCGATGCACGGCCGACCGACAGACCCGAGGATCTCGCCACCGACCCTGTGGTCGTAGGGCGTGAGTGCGCACACCGTCGCGGCGAACTCGGTCATGCCGTACGCCTGGAAGTAGTTGAGGTTCGGATACAGCGACATGTAACGCGCCAGCAGCGCGTCGGGCATCGGCGCGGCACCGTAACCCATCAGCGTCAGCGACTCAAACATCGATGGTTCGAAGTCGGGATGGTGCCGGATGAGGCCGAACATTGTCGGCACCCCGGCGATGGCGGTGATGCGGTGTTCGCGCACCGCGTTCATCACCGCCTTTGGCTCGAAGCCGGGCAGCAGGTAGACCGAACCGCCGGTCGGAATGAGCAACGCCCACGTCATGATGCTGCCGACATGGAACAGTGGCATGAACGCGAGATAGCGCCAACCGGGCTCGATAAGCATCCCCATTTGGCTGCGGTAGGTGATCAGGGCAATGGCCTTTTGGGGGAGAATTACCCCCTTGGGGAGTCCGGTGGTGCCGCCCGTGTACATCAGTACCGCCGGCTGGTCGTCGTCGGGTTCGGCCGGAATCGGGCAGGGTGATTGCGCGGCCATCAAGTCGTCGAAGCGCAGGTCGTGCGGGGCGTCGGATGATCCGATGAGCACGACCGTGCGCAGGTGTTCGAGGCGTGGGCGGATGTCATGGACGAGTCGCGCGAAGGTTTCGTCGACGAAGAGAACCGTCGTACCCGAGTCGTTGAGGATGTAGACGTACTCGTCGGGTGCGAGGCGGCTGTTGAGCGGATTGATGATCGCCGCGCCGAGAAGGCAGGCATGCCACAGCTCGATGTATTCGTGACACGACCCCGCAAGAACACCAACCCGGTCGGATCGCACGACTCCGAGCCCATGCAAGACGCCGGTCAATTGCGTGACGCGGTCAATGTGCTGTCGGTAGGTGACGTCGTGGCTCTTTGCAAGGTCGACGAGTGCGCGGTCGTCGGCGAACATGAGTCCACGCTTCAGGATTCGGGCAAAGTTGAGCTCCCCCACGCGAGGGAGGTTAGTCGTCGCTTCGTAGCCGTCTTTTCGCTCAATCGCGACGGCAGTCGGCGATGAGTTGGTTGTAGCGCTCGATGGCGCGCTCGTCGTTCTCTACTTCTTCGGTCGTCAACTCGGTGTAGACACCGGTTGCCACGCACTCGGCATCGGTCGTGGGTTCTGAGCGCCAGATGTAGGGTATGTCCGAGGACCGCCAGAACATCTGACGCGTGTCAACCTCGGACGGCAACTCGATCGCCACCTTCGGGCCCGGATCACACGCCTCGATGCTGAAGTACTCGTCATGACCGGTGATCTTTGCCGAGCGAAGACCAGGCAGTTTTGCCCACTCGTCGAAGGCCAAGCGCAGTTCCTCGGTCGCCCCGTCGGTCTCACCACGAAGATTCAGAACCGCGCAGAAGTCGTCGTCGCCCACATTGAAACCGGCGAACGAGCCGTTTCCCCACAGGTCGCTGAGGCGCAGGGCCTCGGGTGCACCCCGGGTGCGCACGAGAAGAAAAAACAGGTCGAGTTGGCTGATTTGTCCCGAGACTGCCAGCTTCGACCTCTCGGGCCGCCTCGGCTTCTCGATCCTTTCGGGGTCGTCTTTGGCGAAATACTTGGACGGAAGAATCGTCTGCTCGAGTGATTTTGGCTGCCTCTTCATGAATGCTTCGATGAGTGCGTCATCGCCCTTGCGTTCGAGTGCTTCGACGAACGTCGGTCCGAACACGTAGGGCGAAAGCTGCTGTGCCGACATGATCTCCGGGACTTCGTCGACGGCCGGGTCATCGCCACCCTCCATCGCCTCGTCGTACTGCGACTGTTCTTCGTCGGAGAAGTTGTCGCTGGTGTACTTCGACTCTATGGCCAGCGCATGGCCCTCGATGAGCACTGTCAGCGCCTCGTCCTGGCCCGAGTCCTTGGCCCGTTCGCGCATTCGGATCAGGCCGAAGCGCTGGTCCTGCAGGGCATGGACAAGTTCATGAACCACGGTGGCGCGCAGCGCCGGTGAGAGTTCGCCGTCAACGATGTCGTCGGGGTTGGTACGAATCACCATCTCGCGTTCTTCTGGGGAGTAATACGCAAGAATGCCCGATGCATTGAGGGCGTTTTGGTCCTCGAACAGATCCAGTTCGCCATCGGCCAGGCCGAGTGAACGCAAGAGACGACCCGTCGCCTCGTAATAGTCGCGGTCCTCGTCTGACAGATCTTGCCCGTCGTCGGTAATGAGTTTCTCGAACTCCTTGTCGGGAAGGAACCGCGAGCGAACCGCGTGTTCGAAGGAAAACTCCGCCTGCTCCTCGACGTACTCGGCCAACTCGGCAACACGGACGTCCCACTCCTCGGGCCAGTCGTAGGCAAAGGGTTGCCATTCGCCCAACACCCACGAGCCGCCGGCGAGGACCGACAACGCCACGGCACCCACGACAACACGGCGCACGATCGGCGTCATGCATCACCCAGCCACGATGGAGCACGCTCGAGCAGGTCGAGGCTGACCTCACGGCATTTGTCGAGCACCGTGGACAATGATTCATCACGCATCGCATAC
>VGAC01000036.1 GCA_016870865.1 Actinomycetota bacterium | reverse complement strand
CGATCTGCAGTAGCACCGGGATCGGTGGACGCAAGAGCCTTTCTCAATTCAAGGCGTTGATCGCACCCATTCCCAATACGGCGTACGCGTACAAACGGAACGGCTTTTGCACGCAGGCATTCGGGGCTTCTGGCGTGAGAGACACCGCAATAGTCGCTGCGAAGTGTGCCGAGGTTGACGCCGGTAGGTAGCACGTCAGCGACCGACAACGACCTCGCGGTGCTCGCCGTCTGCGGCGGTGGCGGCACCGTCGGTGCGCCGCAGATGAGCGGCGCGCAAGTTGAGGCCGAGGAACAACCCGAGGATGGTGACGGCCGCGAGGCCGGCACCTGAGGCGAACATCACGAGGGCGGGGGCGGGACAGGTTCCCGAGACTGCCCAACCGGTGCCAAACAATGCTCCGCCGATGACGTGCTCACGGCGTGGCTGGGACCGCGACAGGCGCAGTGGGCCGCCAAGGGCGGTGTGGGCGCGGCGGCGTTCCAGCCACCACAGCAGGGGCAGTGACGTACCGATGGCTCCGCCCATCAGCAAAAAGACGTCGATCTCCTCGAGGCGCAGCATCCTGTGGATGGTGTCGTATTCGTGCAGGTTGGCGGCGGCGAGGACGAAGCCGAAACCCGCGCCGAACAACAGACCGACGAACTTGTGGGCGGTCGACGGTTTCATATCGCGCCTCCCGAGATCACGCGGATGACAAGCGTCGTGACGACCGCGGCCCCCATGAAGGTGCACGTCGCCACCCAACTCGCCGGTGAGCGCTGCGCGGTGCCGCAGATTCCGTGACCCGACGTGCATCCGCCGGCCATTCGCGCGCCGTAACCCATCACGACCGCGCCAACGAGGACGACGAGAGCAGTGGTGCCGAGCGACATCTCGTTGCGCAGGGCGTCGTAGCCCGAACGGCGCACGAACCCGTCATCCTTCATGGCGATGGCGACCAGGCCGCCGATGGGAATGCCGAGGAAGTAGAACATGCGCCACGTCACCGCGCCGGGCTCGCGCACCACCGTCTTGTACGTCTCGACGTAGGCGCCCGTCGCCCCGAGCGGCTGGTTGACAACCATGAAGAATCCGACGACCAGCAAACCGAGTGCGGGCCCTGCGAGATACCACGCAAGGCGGTCGGGAAGAACCGCGGCGAAAGTTGCAACGAGCATCGGAAGAAATGTAACAACCGCCGCGCTCGGAGGGGTGGGTGAGCCCGAATCCTGCGAGACTGGAGGCATGACGAAAAAGCAGAAGCAAATCATCGGTGTGGTCGCAGCCGTTGTCGTGATCTTGTTGTTGTTCATCACCTCCTACAACGGTCTGGTGAACAAAGAGACCCGGGTCGACCAAACCTCGGCGGACCTCGAGGTACAGCTACAGCGCCGATTCGACCTCATCCCGAACCTCGTCTCGGCCGTCAAGGGTGCGCTGGCCCAGGAAAAGGATATTTTCACGCAACTTGCCGAGGCGCGTTCGAAGTATGCGGGCGCCTCGTCCGGTGATGATCGCATCGCTGCCGCTGGTCAGTTGGAATCTGCACTCAGTCGCCTGCTCGTGATCGTCGAGAACTATCCGCAACTCACGAGCCTGCAGAACGTGCGTGACCTTCAGGTGCAACTCGAGGGCACCGAGAACCGCGTCGCCCAGGCTCGGCGTGATTACAACGAAGCCGCGACTTCGTTCAACCGTGCCGTGCGGGCTTTTCCGCGCTCGATCGTGGCCGGCTCGTTCGGCTTCGAGAAGCGGGCGCTCTTCAGCGCAGTCGACGGTGCCGACACCGTGCCGGTCGTTGAGCTGACGCCTCAGGGCTCGTGAAGCGCGGTGCGCTCGGCGCAGTTGCTCTCGTTGCTGGCCTCGGGTTCGTTGCTGCGGCTTGTGGGCCAAGTGGCGGGCTTCCGAAATTCACCGCTCCGGTCGTCGACGATGCGGGTGTCATCGACGACTCCGTCGAAAGCTCTCTCAATGCGAGGCTCGAACGATTCCGCACCGCGGTCGGCCCGCAGATCGCCGTTCTCGTCGTCGGCTCGACGGGGAACCAAACGATCGAGGATTACGGCATCGACGTCGCACGCGAGTGGGGCATCGGTGACAAGCAGCGCGACGACGGTGTGCTCTTGCTCATTGCGGTCAACGACCGCAAGTTGCGTATCGAGACCGGCAGCGGGATCGAAGGCGACCTGACCGACGTCGAGGCCGGGCGAATCATCGACTCGGTGGTGGTGCCCGAATTGCGCAACGACAACCCAACGGCAGCAGTCGTCGCGGGCGTCGACGCGTTGACGACCGAACTCTCCGGCCAGGCCTACGACTTCCCCGACCAGGCACCGACAACCGGCACATCGACCGCGGCAGCCGGTGAAGTCGGCCTCGCCGGTGCGATATTCGGCTTCTTCGTGATCTTGATGTTCGGTCTCGGCATCATCGGTGCGATGGTCCGCGGTCGACGCCGCGGCCTTGGCGCACTCGACGTTCTCTCGATGCTCTACATCTTCACCCGCTCCTCGCGAGGCGGAGGGTTCGGTGGGGGAGGCTTCGGTGGCGGTGGCGGTGGTGGATTCTCCGGCGGGGGAGCATCGGGGTCATGGTGAAGCACGCATCGGACAAGGTGAAACCGGGATGGACATCATGAAACACGCAATGAAACGCACGGACGCCGCGAACTGGTGGCTGTCGCAAAAGGCCGCCGTCGCAAAGGCGGTCGACGATGCGGAGCGCGCAACGGGTCACCAAATAGTGGTTGCGGTTGGCAAACTCGGTCGGAGGCCGGACATCGCTGCGAATCGCGTCGCGCGAAAGCAAAAGGGTGCAACCATTGTTTTCTGCGTCGATCCGCTCGACCGCCGTTTCGAACTGCGCTGGCTGACTGCGATCACGTTGCCTGATGAGATCGTCGCGCGGACGTCGCAACTTCTCGCCGAACAGCGCCTGGCCGAGGCGATTGCGCTCGTCGCAACGGCCCTTCCCGTACAGGCCGAAGGCGAAGAACTCCCCGACATCGTCGAAGACTGAACCTGATGGCCCCCAAATTAGGCGGGAGGCTGGTCGGCAGTTGGTGGCACGGTCCCCGCGCGCCGCGGTCAGAGACCGCTCGACGCCATCGAGGGCACACACGAACCAAAACGTGACGTCAATCGCCGCCTGACACCACCCAGACGGCGACCGTGCTCAGTGCAAAGACGATCAGGATCGCAGCAAACGGATGGAAGCCGAGGCCAAAAAGCACGATCGTGGCCAGCCAAGCACCGACTGCACCGGCCGCGCTCATCAGCAGCGCCCGCGTGATCGATGCGGAGGTGCCACGCAGCGCGAGAAAGATCATCAAGGCAGCCCCCAATCCCGGGCCGAGGACGAGGCCGACCACAACACCGATGAGGTCCGCCCATTCGCCTTCGTCTCGTCGCCCGACGCGCACCAGGACAACAGCCAGGATGATGGACAGGACGAACTGGACAGGCGCTGTCGCGGCCGCAAACTTGAGCCTGCCGCGGCGGTCCATGCCGGGAACGTATCAGGCCCGGGCGAACACTTCGATCAATATCGTTCACATTCGGTCGCTGCGTCGCTGTGACATCGCGTACGTGAAAGAGCATCCGGGTTCTGCGGTTTCGACCGCGAAGGTCATCTCTGCGCTCGGACAGCGGTAGCGTCCTAGCCTCCGGGCGTTTAGCTCAGTTGGTTAGAGCATCTCCCTTACAAGGAGAGGGTCGGGGGTTCGAGTCC
>VGAC01000035.1 GCA_016870865.1 Actinomycetota bacterium | reverse complement strand
CGAGCATCGCCACACCGCGCACGTGCACGGTCGCCGACTCGTCGGTCACGCTCAAGACAGTGATGGTCACCGAGCCCGAGGGGTCGGTCCAGGCTTGTTGGCCCTTCAGCATGGCGTCAACGAACGACGGAGTGTCGGGGTTCATGTCCAACAAGAACTGATTCCCGTTTTTTCCGGAGAGCGACTTGAAGAAGTTCACCTGCACGCCGTTGTTCGACTGTGCCGAGTCCCACCAACGATTCGTCTGCAACGCCTTCACGAACTCGAGGGAGAAGATGTCGCCCTCATCGGTGCGAACCCATGCGAGTTCGGTCGGGCCGTCGCGGTGCAACGTGATGATGCCGTCGGATGTGGTCGTTTGACGTCCGATCGGCAGCCAACCAAGGCGCCGACGTTCGGTGTTCGAAAGACGTCCACCAATGCCCATGACTGAGAAGGGGCTGCCGTACTCCTGTGAAGGGCACGACGAATCTCGAAGGGTACGAGCCGCCAACGTGACAGGCCGGCCCTCGAGCGTGCACGTGAGCGAGTTGTGGTGCCACAGCCCCAGATTGTGACCCCACTCATGAATCACGGTTCTGCACCATTCCACGAAGCAAATCGCGGTTTCGCGGCGTGGGTAGGCCCAGGGCTGAGCGATGTTCCAGGTGAGTCGGCCCCCGACTTCGCCCATGCCGCTCCACTTGCAGGACTCTCCGGATTCGTTCGGCAACACGAAGCTGATGAATCGGTAGGAGGCCGTGGACATTTCCGCTTCGACCTGACCCAATGCATTTTCGCCGTATGCTAAATCCGCATCGCATACCGAAGTCGTGAGCGGCACAACGACATCACGCGGGAACACTTCGACCGTGATGTTCAGCTGCCCGCGTGAAGCTTCGTTCAGCCAGCGGGCCGAGCCCTCGTAGTCCCGCAGGACGGACTCGCGTGAGGCAGCCGCACCGCTGGCTCGAGCGACGTTGATCACGAGGGCCCGCAACTCACCGCGACTTTCGTACCGCGCCGCGCTGGCGACAGCCTGAGCTGAACTACCGGCTCCTGCAGAATCCTGAGTAGCGGCCACGTGGTAGTGGGGGGTGTTGCCGTGCCAATGCACGGTGACGTTCGAGACGTCATCTCCTGTGCCCGAAGCCGGGCTATGGTCCGCGTTGACCGCGAGAGCCGAGTACAGCGCCAGGACCGGAACGGCGATCGCAATCGCGAGCCGGCCGTTTTTCCGTCGGGGAAGTTGTGGGGCATTCATTCGAGGGGATGATTCCTTTCGGTAACGCAACGCGTTTGCGCTGACACCAACGGCGTGTCGCATACGCCGACGTACCCGACGCGTACCCGACACAGTCCGAGTGACGTAGGCGGACGCCCCGTCAGAAAGGCAAAACCCCCTCAACATGAATCCGTTTCACTTCATCACCGAGCAGGCGGCCCGCGACGTCGTCGGGTCGTACGCCCCTCGTCACTTCCCCACGGTCGCCCCATGGCGGCCGGCCAAAGAGCGTCACCGCCTCGCGCGAATCATGGCGAAGGCGGCGCTGCTGGTCGTCGTTCTGCTCCCGATGATGGGTTCTCCGGTACTGGCCGCTTCGGACGCGTTCGCCCCGCTCGGCGGTTCAGGATTCACGGCCGTCCTCGACGAGGACGGTGTCCCTTCGTTTGTATCCGTCGACGCGATCTCGGCGCGCCGTCTCCGTGCGCGCGGCGTGGAAGTCGCCGAAACGGTGGTCTTCTCGGTGCCGTCGACACCGCAGGTCGTCTCGACGCAGAACGTGCCGCCGATTCCGTCGGTCGTTTTCGCCGCGCCGTCGGGACCGCTCGTCGCCGTGATCGACACCGGTCTCGATGTCTCCCATTCGTGGTTCTCGGGCGAGTTCGCCGGTCATGTCGTCCCAGGCCGCTCCTTTATGGGTGATCCTACGAATTGGTTGGACGCCACCGGGCACGGCACGCACGTCGCCGGCGTGGTGCGCCTGGTCGATCCGTCGGCCCGTATCCTCCCGGTTCGCGTGTTCGACGCGTCCGGTTTCGGCACCGATCGGGCCGTTGCTGACGGGATCGTCTGGGCGGTCGAGAACGGGGCGCTGGTGGTGAATCTCTCGCTCGGAGGTCCGGCGAGGTCGCTGGCGACCGAGCGTGCCGTGGATTTCGCGCGCTCCCGTGACGTGGTGGTCGTCGCTGCGGCGGGCAACCACGCGGATAAGGGGTCGCCGGTCATGTATCCGGCCGCGTTCGAGTCGGTGGTGGCGGTGGCCGCCCATGATGCGTTCTCGCCCGCGTTCTTCTCTAATCGTGGTGCCTATGTGGACGTTTCGGCGGAGGGTATGTCGGTGTGGAGTGCCCACCTCTCCAACCGTGTGGTGCTCGCGGGTGGCACGTCGGCGGCATCTCCGTTCGTCGCGGCCGTCGCTGCGCGGGTGCGTGCGGCGCGTCCTGATCTCGACGCCGCGACGGTGAAGTCTGTGCTCGAGTCGTCCGCGGTCGACATCGGCGAACCAGGCCGTGATGATGTGTTCGGTTGGGGAGCGGTCGACGCGGATCGTGCGCTGGCTGCGGCGGTCGGGGTGGCGCAGCGGCCCGCTCCGGTCTCGGCGGGTGCGTTGTCGGTGTCGTTGGTTCCTCGTCTCGGGTCGGTCCTGATGCGTGCGGAGTCCCCGGTCTCGGCTGTGGAGGTATTCGCCGACGGGATGCCGGTGTTCTCGCAGGTCGGTTCTCCGGGTCCGTGGGTTTTCGAAATGGCCCATGAGGCGGAGGTGACGGTCCGTGCCGTGGATGCAGAGGGCCGCGTCTACGAGCCGTTCGTTGCGAAGGTCTCACCGAAGCCGGTACCGGGTCCGAAGGTGTCGGTGGTGCGCCGCGGCGCGAAGTCGAAGGTAGATGTGCGTCTCGTCCTGCCGCGACTCGAGGGTCGCACGGTCCTCGTTGCCGTATCGGGTGAGGAGGAGGTCGAGTTCGACGTTCCACGGTCCGGGAAGTCGACGTCGGTCGTTTACCGTCTCTCGCTCGATCGTTCCCGTCCGTGGGCTGTGCGGGCCTGCCTGTTCTACGGGTCGGCCGGGATGGTCTGCAGCGTCTCCGTGCCCGTGCGTTGACGTTTCCTACCGGCCCGTCCGGTCGCCGTCAGGGAAGATTTTCTAAACACCCGTATTTGTAGGCGTTTTTGTGCCGTGTTGCGTGTGGTGACGTTCGCTGTGCGGTCCACGGTGAGCGTCGTCGAGGAGATCCGCTCCTCTCTCACACCTCCGAGGAGGACGACATGCCAACGAAGAAACCGTTTCCGGGCAAGAAGCCTGAGCGCAAGGAGCAGACGGCTGCCCAGTCGGCGCTGACCTCGCCGTATAACATCATGATTCCGTTGTTCGCCGCGGAACACGTCTATGTGGCCCATCCGACGTCGCGCAAGCTCCTGCACTGCTCGACGGCTTTTGTCACGTTTCTCAGCCTGATGAAGGAGCTCTTCGATCTCGGTGTCGGTGCCCGTCTGTTGCGCGAGTTTGAGGAGTTCACCGCCTACGACGCCCGTTGGGCCGCGGTCGCTGTCGCCGATGATCTCGTGTGCGGTGTCGCTACCACGAACCGTTGACCGCCGGGCGGCGTCGCACGCCACGTATCCGTCATGGGTCAGGCATGACCAACGAAAACGTTCCCCACACCCCCGCCACCCCCACTGCACTTACCAAGGCTCAGCGTCGAACCTTGCGGCGACGCGAGAAGCGCGCCAAGGATGCCGCACAACTGCATGGGCGGGATGGC
>VGAC01000034.1 GCA_016870865.1 Actinomycetota bacterium | reverse complement strand
GGCACGTACTGGTCGCAACCCGCAAACGGGTGCAGCAGTGACGGTCCCGGCTTCGACCGCAATGAAGTTCTCCGCGAGCTCAACGCTCAAGGCAGAGTTGAATCCAAACCGTAAGTAAACAAACAGAAGTAAACAAACAGAGAGGAAACACAGTGGCAGCAAAAAAGAAGGCCCGTAAGAAGGCCGCACCGAAGAAGGCAGCCCCGAAGCGCAAGAAGGCAGCCAAGAAGGCAGCCAAGAAGGCAGCCCCGAAGAAGGCAGCCCCGAAGCGCAAGAAGAAGGCAGCCAAGAAGAAGAAGTAATAAAACCCAAGCGATAAAGCTTCGGTTCGGAGTGTTGAGACTGGGGGGCGAAAGCCCCCCAGTCGTCATTTTGGGGTGGGATCATTTAGGGTCGCGACGTGGCCCCCGCATCTGCACACGACGCCGTTGAGCGCGTGCTCCTGGACCTGGCACTCGAACACCAGGATCTGGCCGCACTCGTCGCCGATCTCGACGAGGCCGCGTGGCGAAGCACCACGCCGGCCGATGGCTGGGATGTCGCCGACTCGATTTCTCACCTGTGGTTCTTCGATACTCGTGCCGCGCTGGCGATACGTGACCATGAGGGTTTTGCCCGCGACACCGCGGAGATGATGGCGAACTTCGCCAAGGGTGGCGACCCGTCGGTTGCGCGCGGTCGCGCAGTGAGCGGTGCGCACCTTTTCGCCGACTGGCGCGCCGACAGCGCCGCACTCGTTGCCGTGGGGCGTGCCGCCGATGCGTCGGTACGCGTGCCGTGGTACGGCCCGTCAATGAGCCTTGCATCGTTCTTGACGGCTCGCCTGATGGAGACCTGGGCCCACGGGGTCGACGTGGCCGATGCGCTCGGCAAACCCGTGGTCGCATCCGATCGTCTCAAACACGTCTGCCACATCGGTGTTTTGGCGCGGCCGAACAGTTACCGCGCGCGCAATCTACCCGTACCCGAGGCCGACATTGCGGTGCGTCTTGTCGCCCCCGATGGTTCGACATGGACATGGGGCAACCACGAGGCACCCGAATCGATCGACGGCACGGCCCTCGACTTCGCGCTCCTCGTCACACAACGTCGACACGTCGACGACACCGCGCTCGTCGCAACCGGTGCGATGGCTCGCCAATGGACCACCGTCGCACAGGCGTTTGCCGGCCCGGCAGGACCCGGTCGACAACCGCGCTAGAGATCACCCATGAGGTGAAACACCTCCGCAGCAGCGAAACCGTGGGGTGAGCCGAGCGATCCCAGACGCGCACGCATGCGCTCGCGGAATGCGGTGAGCGCGGCCTTGTCGGTGGCCTTCATCGTCGACTCGAACTGGCTTGCATGTGCCTCGAGCGCGTGCAATTTCGTATCGAGCGTGGCCGACACGTCCTCGACGTGGTTCGGTGTGTCGGCTTCCCACAACAGCAGTGTCGACGGTCGGTGATGGGCGAGGGGTTGGCCCGTCTGGAGATCGGTGATGTCGAAGTGGTGACGGAAGAAATGCGGGTCGCGCGCGGCGACGATGGAATCGGTGAGGAGGAACCCGGCGGCGCGGTGGTCGGGATGCAGGCGGTAGCGCCTCCACGGGTCGTGGCCGAGGACCACCTCGGGTTGGACGATACGAATGAGACGACTGAGTGCGTCGCGCAATGCGTGGGTGTTCTCAAGTTCTCCGTCCACCGCACCGAGGAACGTCACACTGCCGGCGGCACCGATGCGCCGCGCGGCTTCGCGCTGCTCTGCCTGCCGAGTGGCCACGAGCGCCACCGCGTCGGCGTCGACGTCCCATGTGCCCTTCGAACCATCGGTGAGCACCGCGTAATGCACCACACAGCCCGCAGCTGCCCACTTCGCGAGGGTGCCCCCGCAGCCGAATTCGATGTCGTCGGGATGCGCACCCACCGCGAGTGCACGGGTGGGAACAGCGTGGTTCGTGCTGAACGTCGACGGATCGATCGAACTCAGTGCGGGTTGGCCGGGGTCGTTGGCAGCCATGGAAACACCTCTCTCACTCGCTTGTCGGACAGGTCTTGGGGATTATCGAGGTCGAGTGACCACTCATCGGACAGTGCGACACGCGGCGCAAAACCGTGTCGCCTTGCTTCGGCCAGATGCATGCGGAGGCTGCCCGGGCCGTAGTGGAAAGTGAATTCCACGTCCGTCGGCAGTGACATCAGGTTTGTTCCGTCGTTCGCAGCATCGGACACGATGACGACGTTGCCTTCGTCGATGAAGGGGCGCACGTCGCAGGCGAGGGGTATGTCGCCGTGGGCGACGACAGCGTAGGCAAAGCCCCGCGCACGCGCCCAACCGACACCATCGGCAACGGCGCCATTGAGTCCCGTTGTCGACTGGGTGATGCATGCGATCGACCGGGCCTGAGCCCATTCGCACACGTCGTTCGAATCGTTCGTGACGACGATGATGCTCAGACCTGCCGCCGCAGCGACGACCCGCTCGGCACATTCGCGCGACAGGCGTGTGCGGGCGGCGCTGTCGAGCACGCGAGAGAGGCGACCTTTGCCACTGCCGAACGACTTGAGCGGCATGACGAGCGCCGCCGACGGAACCACGGCGGGAAGCCTAGGACGATGGCGCGTAATACGCTGTGCCCATGCCGATTCGCGTGGGAGTGGTGGGCGCCGGATCGTGGGGCACCACGGTGGCATCGATGGCCGCCTTGAACACCCCGACCTTGCTGTGGGCGCGCAACGCCGACACGGCCGCAACCATCAACTCCGAACACCGCAACCCGACGTACCTTGGTGACCGTCGGCTTCCCGGCAAACTTCGCGCGTCGAGCAATCTGGAGGAAGTGGTGCGCGATGCCGACGTCGTGGTGATGGCGGTCCCGTCGCACGGCTTCCGTGAGGTCATTCACGAGGCCGCGCCACTGGTGCGGCCGTGGGTGCCGATCGTGAGCCTGACAAAGGGCCTCGAACGCGACACGGGCAGGAGAATGACCGAGGTTGTCGCTCAGGAACTGCCCGGGAATCCTGCGGCAGTCCTCACCGGTCCGAATCTCGCGAGGGAGATCATGGATGGCCAGCCGGCGGCTTCGGTGGTCGCCATCGACGACGATGCGATCGCACGCGAACTGCAGCGCATCTTCTCCAACCCGCGTCTGCTCATCTACACGAACCCCGACGTCGTTGGCTGTGAAGTAGGCGGCGTGGTCAAGAACGTGATCGCAATCGCGGCGGGCATGGCGGCCGGCATGGGTTTTGGTGACAACACGCGCGCCACGATCATCACCCGGGGCCTCGCCGAAATGGCCCGCCTCGGCACGATTCTGGGCGGCCAGGCACTGACCTTCGCCGGCCTCGCCGGCATGGGTGATCTCATCGCTACTTGCTCATCCCAGCAAAGTCGCAATACTCAAGTGGGCCAGGCTCTCGGTCGTGGCGAACGAATCGACGACGTTTTGGCAGCGATGAAAATGGTGGCCGAAGGTGTCAAGAGCGCACACACGGTGCGCACCCTCGCCGACAAATTCGGTGTCAACATGCCGATTTGTGAACAAGTCGCCGAGGTCTGTCACAACGGCGTTGCTGCGCGTGACGCTCTCGCCAACCTCATGGCTCGTGGGGGAAGGTCGGAGCTCGAATGAGCGACACCGGGACAAGGTCGGAGCTCGAATGAGCGACACCGGGACAAGGTCGGAGCTCGAATGAGCGACACCGGGACAAGGTCGGAGCTCGAATGACTTTCGTTGGTGTGCGTGGCGGGGGACACCACGCCTTTGTCGAC
>VGAC01000033.1 GCA_016870865.1 Actinomycetota bacterium | reverse complement strand
CGACAACACGGCGCACGATCGGCGTCATGCATCACCCAGCCACGATGGAGCACGCTCGAGCAGGTCGAGGCTGACCTCACGGCATTTGTCGAGCACCGTGGACAATGATTCATCACGCATCGCATACACGTCGGCCAGCGACACCGCGACCCTCGCGACCAAACTGAGGCTGCGTTCGGGTGGATCGGTGACAGACGGGTACGAGTCGATTGCCGACACCTCGACGGGCAGATCTAGACCACCAATCCCGGCAAGTTCCGTGGCGAGAATCAAAAGGTCGGGCGGCTGGGGCAGCGGCGGCAGGGTCCAGGTGAAGAGGAGGTGGAACTCGAACCCCGTCGGGGGTTCATCGTCGGGGTCGTCCATTTTCGCGACGGCATCTTCGAAACCGAGAAGCACCCGCGGGTCGACCTCGAGCGACAGGTGAAGGTCGATGGGCCCGTTGCAGGCTTCTTCGGGGTGCAGGTCGACCTCCCACGACTGGCGTAGTGAGTAGGTCTCGACGAAATGCCGCTCGTCATGTACATGGAAGCCACGGTCCACCGCGTGGCTCTTGAGATCGGAAACGAAGCCCGCGACGTCGATCACTGCCACGCCGTGACACTACCTTTTTGTCGTGTCCATCGGAGCCTCGATCACCCGCGACTCGACCGACGAGGCAATTTTGTACGCACTACGCAACGTTGCGAACATCGCCCAACTCACGATTGCCGCGGCGCGGGACTGGAGCCTCACCGGTATCCAACGCGGCCAGTACGCCGCCGACGTGATGGTGAATGAAGCGGTCGTCGCCGCACTCCGTGAATTCGGTTGGGGTGTTCTCAGCGAGGAATCGGGCGCGTCGGGGTTCGACGCGGCGGACGTCGCGGGTCTCGCCGACAAGCTCGTCGTCGTCGTCGATCCGGTGGATGGCAGCACCAACGCCAGTAGGGGAATCGCGTGGCATGCCGTGTCGCTGTGTTGCGTGGATGCCGGCGGGCCACGCGTCTCTGTCGTTGCGCAACTTGCCCAGCCACACACCGAATACACGGCGGTCCGTGGTCGTGGGGCCTGGAAGAACGGGGAAGTGATGCGTCGCGGTAGAGCGCGTGCGTTCGAGGACTCCGTCGTCGGTGTCTCGGGCCCACCACCCACGAACCCCGGTTGGTGGCAGTTCCGCGCCCACGGTGCCGCCGCGCTCGACCTCTGCCTCGTCGCCGAGGGCAGCCTCGATGGTTATCTCGACTGCGACGAACACGGCGTGTGGGACTACGCGGGCGCACTCCTCGTCTGCCAAGAGTCAGGTGTCGACGTCGTCGACGCTTTCGATCGCGATCTCCTGACCCTGCGCCACACGGACCGCCGCACACCCATCGCCGCCGCGTCACGCCAGACGCTCGAACGCCTCGTCGCCTTGCGGCGCTAACTGACGGCTGCGCCGAAGAGTTCGCCGACAAGCATTGTGAAAGCCATGGCGACGATGCCGCCGATGACAACGCGACGCACAGAGACACCCTTGTTGGCCCTCCCGTAGTGCGCACCGACCGAGCCGAGGGTGACCAGAGCGGCAATAGAGACTGCGAGCGTCAGCCATATGCGAGTGGAAGCCGAGCCGATGGCAAGCGCGGCCACCGGCATCGCGCCGCCGAGGGAGAAGGCGATGGCCGAGGTGACTGCCGCCGCAACGGGCTGGGCGCGGTTGTATTCGGTGATGCCGAGTTCCTCGGCCAGGTGGATCTTTAAGGGGTCCTGCTTGGTCAACTCAACTGCGACCTCGCGAGCCAGCGCGTGGTTGAGACCCTTGTTCTGGTAGATCGCAGTGAGTTCGGCAAGTTCGCGCTCTGGGGTGTTCTCCAACTCCCAGGTTTCCTTGGCGATGTCGGACAGCTCCGAGTCGCGCTGCGAACTGACCGAGACGTACTCGCCAAGTGCCATGGACGCCGCGCCGGCAACGAGGCCGGCGACGCCGGCGGAGAGGATTGCGGTGCGCGAGGCATCGCTCGCCGCGACACCCAAGACGAGACAGGCGATCGAGACGATGCCATCGTTGGCGCCGAGCACCATGGCGCGAAGAACGCCCACACGGTGGCTTGCGTGACCTTCATCGTGCAGCGCCATGGCTCACAAACTACCGAGGTCGTGCGGTGAAGGTGTCACTCGATGCGGCAATGTGACGCAGGTCAGGGTTGACTCGGGGCCTCGACACCGCCTCAGATGTCTCGGCGGGTCCTCATCGGGCCGGCGTTCGGTGCAGAAGCCGGCGGGTTGCGCCCGACGATCCCCGCATCACCCGAGAGTTCGGCTTTCCTTACACCGGAGTCCGACTTCTTCGTCATCGACACCGTCGGGGCAATGCGCTCCTGGTTGGTGGCCAGTGCCTCGTCGTTGCGCATTCACGGAATGGTCGACAAAGAGGTCACGCTGAGGTACGGCGACGTCACATCGCCGACATGGGACGCGTCCGACCCGTACTGGTTGCAACGTGGTTAGGCACGTGGGGCTCCGATGTTGGCATCGAGTCGCATCGACATTCCTCGTGCGCAGAGTCGCCATGCCCCGGGTTCGGTGGTCTGCGGCGGATTCGCACGGGTGCCGAGAGTGGGTGCAGGCCGAGATTCTCGAATACGACAGCGGTGATGTCTGCGTCGTGTGGCGGGGTGAACTCGATCTCGTAGCGGGCGGACACCGCCTGGCGGTGCGGGTCATCGACTGCCACGGGGCCGCACAGGACGAAGCGGAACGTGACCTTATTCCGCGGGGACAAAGGGCCTCGACGAGGTCACAAGCGCCGTCGTGTGAGACCGAGAATCAGCCGCCAGGCCTGCGAACACAATCGATACAAGATGTAATAGCCTCACCTCAACTCGCACGACAGGGGAGTCCATGACACACAAGGCGCTTTTCCGCACCATCACCGCCGCAACCGCGGTTCTGGCCGTGACGGCAACACTCGCAGCCTGTGGCGGTGGCGGAGGTTCCGATGCCACCGACACCACGAGGGTGAAGAACAATGCCTTCACCACGGTTCCAAGTGACGGGGGCTCCCCCACCACCTTGTTCGACTACACCGGTGGTTCGTCGACAACCGTCGAGGGTTCGACCGATACAACGGCTGCACCGAGTGACACCACGGCACCCACCGACTCGGCTGCACCGACAGGCCCGACCGCTCCCGTAGGCGATACAACGGTGCCGCCGGCCGGTGAGACCACGGTTCCACCCGCAACAGCCGGCGAGGCGATCTCGCTCGTTCAGTCGAAGGGCCAGAGCGGTGACGCATTCGGTGGTGCAGTGGTGCTCTCCACCGACGGCAGCACGCTCGCCGTTGGCGCGCTCTACGCCGACGTGAAGGGCAATGCAGACCAGGGTTCGGTCACGGTGTTCAGCCGCAGCGGTGGCAAGTGGGCCGAGCAGGGCGTGCTCACGATCGACGGCGCCGAGAAGGACTGGTTCGGCTACTCAATCGCAATGTCGGCCGACGGCGGCACCATCGCAGTCGGTGCGGTCTATGCAACCGTCGGTGGCAACAAGGCACAGGGCAGTGCGTCGGTGTTCGCCCGTCAGGGTGGCAAGTGGTCGCTGCAAAAGACGGTGACGGGCAAGGACGGCGCCGCAGGCGACCTGTTCGGCTACTCCGTCTCGCTGTCGGCTGACGGCGGCACTCTCGCAGTCGGCGCAACCGGATCCGACGTCGACGGCAACGCCGACCAAGGCACCGCAAGCGTCTTTACCCGCGACGGTGGATGGGCTCTCCAGCAGGTTCTCACCTCGGCCAAGCCGGCCACGAAGGCGAACTTTGGAACATCGGTATCGCTCTCGGCCGACGGCAACACCCTCGCAGTCGGTGGCCCCAACGCCGGTGCCGGCGCAGCAAACGTCTTCACCCGCGCCGACGGCGCGTGGTCGTAAAGCAACTTGGGTGGTTGGGTCGACGCATGAAGGGTGACCAAATGAGAACGAAACGACGTGTCCTAGCCGCAACAGCGTCGCTCGCACTTCTCGCCGCCTGTGGTGGCGGAGGAGGCGGTGGCGGTGGCGGTGAGAGCAAGGCAGCCGACATCACGGTGCCCGAAGCCAAGGGAGTCAGTGTCGACCTTGGTCTCGCGCCGAACCCGGACGGTTTCGCCTTCGCGAACTTCGGTGCGGGCGCTTCGCCCGAAGTCTTCGGTGCCGAGGACCTGGTGGCGATGTTCGGCAGCGGTGCCGACGTGTGTGTCGAAGGCACCGATCCGTGCCAGCCGACGGCCGAGGCCGCGGCCTGGGCCGCGATGGTGAACGACAACCGTGCGGCCGGACACTGCGAGGGCTTTGCGGTGTTGTCGGCGAACCGCTTTGCTGCAGGCAAGACGCCGCCCAGCGTTCAGTTGACGATGGACCCAACGGTGACCAAGGACATCATGCGCGCCTTTGCGACACAATTCCTCCAGTCGACCCAAGACGAGACCCTCGGCTGGCAGGGCAAGTCGCTGAAAGACAAGGTTGCGACGCTCGAGTCGGCATTCGCATCGAAGAAGGCCGTCTATACGCTCGCCATCTACACGACCGAGGGTGGCCACGCAGTTCTCCCCTACGCCATCGAGTACCTAACTCCCGAGCAGGTCAAAATCAAGATCTACGACTCGAACTGGCCCGGCCAAGATCGTTTCGTGATGGTCGACCTCGCCAACGAAACGTGGACCTTCGCGTATTCGGGCGCCGACCCGAACAACGACCCGGCCCCATGGTCGGGTGGTCCGAAGGACCTCGACATCACATCGATGAGCGCCCGAGATGCGGGGAAGATTCCGTTCGGGAAGGGCAACGGCGAAGTCACCAAGTCACTTCTTCTCATCCGCTCGGCCGCACTGAACTGGTCGATCGACACCCCCACCGGCACGCTCGCACCGGGCCAGCCGTCCACCGCCGGTGCGTCGATCCGCCCCGTTCGCTCATCGGCTCCAAAGGCTCCCGGTGCGCCGGTGGACTACATGGTCTACGTGCCGTCCAATCAGAAGCTCCAGTTCAATCTTCCCGACGCAACGCGCGTCGCGGGCATCACGCCCAAGGCAGCGATTCGTATCGAAACCCCCGGCTCCAAAAAGGGCAAAGTCGAAGTGATCGATGGCGGCGTCAAGGCCAATGATCCGAGCGTCGTGCTGTCACTCGCCGACGGCAACCTCGTCGCATCGTCGAACGGTGCGGGCAATGAAATCGCAACCACGGGTGGGCAGATCGACGTTCGGCTCACCGCGCCAAACGGCGAGCAGGTCAGCGTTGCGGTCACCGCCGACACGCCGGCTGTCGACGTGCGCACCCCCGGCCGTGATGGTGTCGATCCGAATGCAAACGTCGAGATTCTCAGCCAGACGGGTGCGAACGAGATCGAGAAGAAGGTCATCGACGCCAGCGGCAACGAGACAGTCACCACGCAGCAAGGCCAACTGGAAAACACGCAGGTCAACCGTCCGATGCCCGAGGCTCTCGCGGCACCCGCCACCAAGCCGGGTCTGCCGTCGCGTGACGAGCGTGTGGCCCAGGTGACGCCGGCAGCCGGAACACCGACGACCATCGACGCCTCGGCCCCGACCACGACGCCGTTGGGTGACCCGACAGCCACAACCGCGATACCGCCTGCAACGGCTCCGGCGGGTGGCGGAAACCTTCCGCCGCTCCGGCCGGTGGCAACGGTTCCGGGCGGTTAGTCCGGCCAGCCCGGAGTGTTCGGGTCCAACTCCACACCCATGGTGTTGAGGAAACCCGCAACCATCCGGTACACACCAACCAGAAGAACGAGTTCACAGAGCTCCGCGTCGGACCACTCGGCGCGGAGCTCTTTCCATGTGGGTTCACTCGCGCAGTCGTCGGCACAAATCTCGTCGGTCATTGCAATCAACCCGCGATCACGATCCGACCAATCATGACGTGACGGGTCGCCCGCCAGTGCTGCAATCTCGTCATCGCGCAGACCGCAGTTGCGACCGATGACCGTGTGCTGGCCGAACTCGTACACCGAGCCCGTGTTCCAAGCCACACGCAGAATCACGATCTCGCGCTCGCGTGCCGGCAAGAGACCACGGTTCAGAAAGAACCCGCCGAAAGCGAGGAAGCGCTTCAGCATCTTCGGGTGGTGCGCCATTGTTCCGAACAGACGCAAGTGCTCGCCGGTCACCGACTTGATACTTCCCCCGAGGATTTCCTCGATCTCGGGAGTGACGGGGGAGACCGGTCGCAAACGCGGTGAGGTCGGGCGTGCTTCGCCTCGCTGTGGGGTTGGGTTCATGTCGTACTCTTGCATTCCATGAAGGGTTGGTGTTTCACCGCGACGAATGCGCCGCTGCAATTGCTCGATATCGACGACCCAACGCCCGGCCCTGGTGAAGTCGTTCTCGACGTGAAGGCCGCAGGCCTGTGTCACTCCGACGTCGGCGTGATGACCGACCCCATTTGGGCGACACGCATGGCGTTCACACCTCTCATCCTTGGCCACGAGATCGCAGGCGTCGTCTCTGCTGTCGGCGATGGCGTCACCGGAGTCACGGTCGGCGACCGCGTCGGCGTGTGTCCGACGGTGGGTCTGGGCGCCCCGGGGTTCTCCCGCCACGGCGGCTTCACGACCAAGTATCTGGCCAAACCCATCGAACTCGTGCCGATGCCCGATTCGCTCTCCTTCGATCTCGCAGCCGTCGGCACCGATGCGGGCATGACCTCGTACCACGGCATGGTCTCGCGTGGTCAGGTGCAGGCCGGCATGAAAGTCGGAGTCATCGGGCTCGGTGGTCTCGGTCAGGTCGGAGCCCGCGTAGCGGTTCTGCGTGGTGCCGAGGTTCACGTTGCCGAGCCGAACGAAGCGGCATGGCCCACCGCGCACCAAATCGGTGCCAAGAGCATCGTCCACGACGCATCGCAATGGGCCGGTCAGGGTTTTGACCTCATCGTCGATTACGCGGGTTTCGGCACGACCACCCGAGCGGCCGTCAACGCCGTTCGTCGTGCCGGCACCGTTGTCCTTGTTGGAATGGGCAAGCTTGAGTTCACGCTCGACACGATGCCGATGATCATCTCTGAGATCAATGTCCTCGGCTCGACCGGAGGCTCGAAGCAGGACGTCGCCGACGTGTACGAACTCTTCGCCTCCGGTCAGGTCGACCCGAAGACGACGGTCATCGATTTCCTCGACATCGCCAAAGGTCTCGACGACCTGCAACACCACCGCATCACCGGCCGCCTCGTCGCGAACCCCTGCTGAGTCCGCTCCGGTCGGCGCGGCGGGCGACGATTTCAGCCCACCCACCCCCGTGGGCGACACGCTTTGCTACCGAGTCCGTCGTATAATCTAGGATAAGTATTAGTCGTTGGGGAGGAACACACATGGCAAGGCGATTTTTTCTCGTTCTCGCAGCGGCGGCCTTTGCGCCGTTCGTCGCAGGGTCGGCCGTAAGCGGTTCGGCTGCGACACAGAAAATCAGTGTCTCTCTCTCGGGTGACTGCGCAGACAAGGTGATGGACGAGGCGGAGGAGGATGCCGATTGCAGCGTAAAGGTGACGGTGACACCGGCATCCCCGACCAGAACCTTCACTTTTCAAGAAGTCGCACCCGGCGAAAAAAAGTGGCGTTCGCTCAAGAAGGTGAGGGCTGCTTCTGGCAAGGCGTCGTTCACGATCAACGAGTTGGACGGGGACGAAATGTACCGGGAGGGGAAATTCTCATTCCGGGTCACCGCGCCTTCGGTCGGGAAGAAGCAAAAGGCGTACACCAGTCCGACACTCAAGGTCGAGTTCGTTCCGGTAAGTGACGACTTCTCCGATGACTACGAAGATGACGACGAGGAGACGTCGACGGGTGGTTCAAACTCCAAGACGCCGAAACCTGAA
>VGAC01000032.1 GCA_016870865.1 Actinomycetota bacterium | reverse complement strand
TCGGCGAGGTTGATCAGATAGTCGTCGACGAGCTTTGTGACACAGTCGACGGCGAAGTAACTGGTGTGGCGGCGTTCGTCGACGGTGATGAGGCGTACGTTGCCTGCGACGCTTGCGGCGGCCTGGACGCCGATGAACGGTGATGCGGGGTCGTCGGTGGCGCCGATGATGACGGTGGGATTCTCGGTCGAGCGGCGGAAGAAGTAGGCCTCGTTCGAACGAACGGGCCAGCGGGTGCAGAGTTCCTCGGGTGAGAAGAACTCGTGGAGGCGCGGGGCGATCGTGCTGATGTCGCCGAGTGGCGCGTCCTGCGTGTCGTCGACACACGAGACGGCAATCGATGCCTCGAAGGTGTTGCGATAGTCCTCGAAGCCCTCGTCTTGGTAGAAATAGCCCTCGTACATCGCCTTGATCTTCGAGCCGTCACCCGCGGCTGCAGCGGTGAGTGCTTCGTCGAGTTCGGTCCATGCCGCCTGGTCGTAGAGCGCAGAGATTGCAGCGGCAAGCATCATGTGCTCCGTGATGTCGCCGGGGGGATTGTTGATTGCGGCTTCCCAATTGGTGAGTCGTGCCGGCTCCTTCAGGAACGCGGCGAGCAGTTTCTCGAAGCCCGATGCCTGGCTGGCGATGCGCTCGGCACGGCTGGCGATGGGGCTGGGGGGTGCGTCGAGGACGATTGCGCGAGTGGTGTCGGGAAACATGCTCCTCCATACGAGGCCGAGCAGACCGCCGTAGGAAAAGCCCAAGTACGACACCGTTTCCTCTCCGAGTGCACGGCGGATGGCCTCGATGTCGCGGGCGGAGTTGGCAGTTCCGACGTGGGGCAGAACCGCACCGCTGCGTTCGGTGCATGCGTCGACGAAACGTTGGCCGGTTTCGGCGCTCAGGGGTTGGGCGAAGTACTCGTCGTAGTCGTCGATGCAGTCGACGGTGGGGGTTGACTCGCCCGTGCCGCGGGGGTCCCAGGCGACGATGTCGAAGCGGTCGATGATGTCGCGGCTGAAGTAGTGGGCGGCGTTCTGTGCGAGCGATCGTCCGGGTGCGCCCGGGCCACCCGGGTTGACCAGCAACACACCGATGCGTTCACTCGACTTGAGTGCACGTTGACGGCTGAGCCTCAAGGTGAAGGTGCCGCTGGGTTGGGTGAAGTAGTCGAAGGGCACCGTGAGATCGGCGCATTCGACACCCTCACACGACTTCCACTCGAGCGGTGTCGGTTCGTAGGGCAACGTCGTGGTTGGTGAACCCGCCGTTGTGTCGGGCGTCGTCTCAGCCGTGGGGGAATCATCGCCGCACGATGCTGCAAGCAATGAAACCGCTGTCGCGAAGGCTAGAAGTCGCGTGTTCACCATCTTGCCGGTATTCACCATGTATCGATCATCGGGCGCTTTTTGCCCGGGCGGGGTTGCGGTGGCGGAGCGGCGTTCAAGAGGGCCGTGAGGCGGGCGCGGGTGTCGGCGGGGTCGATGACTTCGTCGATCTCGGCATGTGCGGCGATGTTCAGTGCGCCGCCACGTTCGTAGGCAGCAGCGATGAGCTTGTCTTCGAGGGCCTGGCGTTCAAGCGGGTCGGTGATGGCGTCGAGTTCGCGTCGGTAGCCGAGACGCACCGCACCTTCGAGGCCCATGCCGCCGAACTCGCCCGTCGGCCACGACAGTGTGGGGTAGCGGCCATGCAATGTGCCGCCCGCCATTGCCTGTGCGCCGAGGCCGTAGCACTTGCGCATCACCACGGTGATCCACGGCACGGTGATGCTGCCGGCGACCACGAACATACGAGAAAAGTGGCGTACCTGTGCCGATTTTTCCGCTTCGGGCCCGACCATGAAACCGGGTGTGTCGCACAGCGAAATGATGGGCAGGTCGTGCGCGTCGCACAGTTGCACGAAGCGTGACGCCTTGTCGGCCGCATCGCTGTCGATGGCGCCGCCGAGGTGTGCGGGGTTATTCGCGATGATGCCGACCGAGTGGCCACCAATGCGGGCGAGCACGGTGACGATGCCGATGCCGAAGTTGGGCCGCAGTTCCAGCCAGTCGGCGCCGTCGACGAGATGCGTGATCGCGTCGCGCACGGGGTACACACGCGTACGCTGCTCGGGAACCACGTCGCGCAAGACGTCATCGTTGCCGGGCTTCGGCTCGACGTGGCGATGCAGGAAATAGCCGAGGTACTTCTTTGCTGCGGCCACGGCGGCTGCTTCGTCGGACACACGGATGTCGACCACGCCGTTGATCGTTTGGGTGTCGATGTCGCCGATTGCGGTTGGTTCGACGCGACCAAGGCCACCGCCTTCGATCATCGCGGGTCCGGCCATACCGATGTTCGAGTTTTCGGTGGCGATGATGACGTCGCAGCAACCGAGCAACGCGGCGTTGCCGGCGAAGCAGTAACCCGAGGCGATGCCGACGAGTGGAACGAGGCCCGAGAGTGCGCCGAACAGGGAGAAGGCCATGCAGTCCATGCCCGTGACACCGTGTGAGTCGGTGTCACCGGGGCGGCCGCCACCACCTTCGGCAAAAAGGACGAAGGGCAACTTCATCTCTTCGGTGAACGCGAAGAGGCGGTCTTTCTTGATGTGGTTGATCAGGCCCTGCGTGCCGGCGAGAACCGTGTAGTCGTACGAGGCGACTGCGATGGGTTTGCCGTCGAGGGTCGCGGTTCCGCCGACGAGACCGTCGGCGGGGGTGTTGACGATGAGGTCTTGGGTGCTGCGCCGCTGGCGTTGGGCAGCGACACCGAACGCCCCGACCTCGTGGAACGAACCCGCATCGACGAGGTCGGCGATGTTCTCGCGGGCGGTGCGCTGGCTCTTGTCGCGGCGCTTTTCGACCGCTGCGGGGCGTGCCGCATCGGTGGTGAGCCGACGGCGTTCTTGGTAGCGGGCGAGGTCAGCACGTTCGCCCTTGGTTGCCGTCATGTCGGGCGTTGTGTCGGCTGCGACGTCGCCGGGGGTGAGCGAAAAGAGCACCTGGCCCTCCTCGACGGTGTCGCCGACGGCGACAGCGATGTTGGTGATGGTTCCGTCGGCTTGGGCAGCGACGGGGTGCTCCATCTTCATCGACTCGAGGACGATGACCTCGCGGCCGGCGCGTACCGCATCGCCGACCGCAACGTTCACCGAGATGACGGTGCCGATCAGCGGCGAGCGGTTCTGCATCGCTGCTCTCCCCATGGGCCCAGTCTTGCCGATGGTCGTCGGATGGTAGAAAGACCTCGGGGGTATGGAGATGCCAAGACTTCGTCAGGTACCAAGAGCCGAGGCCGATCCGTCGGTGTTGCCCATGTACGACCTCTTGTTCGGCGACCGTGACCCCGTCGCGCAACCCGGCACGGCAACGGGTACGCCGGGGGACTGGTGGACGGTGTTCGCCCTCGTTCCCGAGATTTTCGAACATGCGGTGCGTGGCTTCGCTCTGTACCGCAACCCCGCACGACGCATTGACCCGCAGTTGCGTGAACTCGGCCAGACGCGAGTCGGCTGGGCGCGCGCCAGTCAGTTCGTCTACTCGCAGCACTGCAAGTCGTGTCGCGAAGTGGGCATTGCGGAGGAAAAGATCGAAGCGATTCCGCATTGGCAGACGGCCACGTGTTTCTCTCCGATCGAACGGGCGGTGCTTGCTTACGCCGATGCCTTGGTCTACGACGGGGGGCGTGTCGCCGATGGCGTGTTCGCCGCGCTGCAGGCCGAACTGTCGGACGAAGAGGTTCTCGAATTCACCTATATAACGGCGATGTATGACATGCATGCCGTGATGAGTCGCGCGTTGCGGACGGAGTTCGACGACCGTGACGACCCGATCGTCGAAGTCGACGGCCCCGACGGCCCCAGGATGAAACTGAGAGTGAGATGACACGACCAAACGGTTTCCACCATGTTGCTTTTGCTTGCCGTGATACCGAGGCAACGCGGCACTTCTACGAAGACCTGCTGGGTTTCCCCTTGGTGCACACCGAGGTGCAACGCGTACCGGGTTCCGAGTCGTTCTTTCGGCATCTGTTTTTCGACACCGGCGAGGGAAAGTGCATCGCGTTCTTCGAACTGCACAAGGTGGGCGAACAAGACGGTTGGCGCTCGGACGTGTCGACGGGCAACGGTCTTCCCGTGTGGGTCAACCATGTCGCGTTCGCTGCCGACGCGGCACGCCAGACCGAGGCGAAGGCGTCACTTGCTGCGGGTGGTATCGAGCCGATCATGGACGTCGACCACGGTTGGTGTCATTCGCAGTACTACCTCGACCCGAACGGAATCATGGTCGAGTTCTGTCGCGACACGCCGGGCTTCGAGGCCGACCCTGCAGCCGCACGGGCTGCGCTCGCCGACTAGGCGATGTGCAGGTTGCGGCGGTCGTATTCGCTGAGACGACCACGCCGCACCCAGACGTCGGCGATATCGACCTCCTGGTCGTAGGCCATCACCACGCTGGGTTTTTTCAGTCCAGCCCCCTTCCAGTCGCGGATCGCGGTGTTCCCGAGGCGCTGCGCATAGGAACTCTCGCCGTCTGTGATGCCGCGCAACAACACGAACGTACCGCGCTTGGCGATGAAGATGGCGGGTCGGGTCTTTCCTTCGCGGCCGGCATCGTCGGCCCCCGGCACTCCGTCGAACGACAGCCAGGCGTCGACGATGTCGCCCGCTTCGAGGTTGTACATGGCGTCAAGGGCGAGCTCACCCAGTTTCGGGCGGGTGGGTTTCTCCTCGCGCAGGCGCAGCGTGTGGGCGACGAAGTCGACGAACTCGAAGCCCCCGTTTCGTTCCTGCAGAACGACGTTGATGCGCTGGCCGGCCGACAATTCTGCCGCTCGGGGTGAGGTCGACGTCGCGGTTTCATCCCCCTGCTCGGTCTGCCAGGTGACGCGGTCACCGTCGATCATCGTGACGACGCCACGGATGACGCGACGCAACCCGGGTGGCGGGGCGGTATCGAGGTGCGTGAGTTTTTTCTCGGGCTTCGGCCGATTCATCCGCTTGATCTCGCGGATGCGTTCGCGGCGCCGTTTGTCATCGAGCGTACGGTGCGTATTGGGCGCGACTTGGATGACGCTGAATTCGGTGCGCGACACCTCGATCTGAATACGCAGCGTGTCACACTCGCGCAATTCTCCGAGACCTTCGAGATGTTCGGCATCGACCACGCCACTTAGTGGGCCGCCGCATTCAACCCAGTGCCATCCGCCGTCGGCGGCGTGACCGCGCAGTTCGATGGTCGCCAACCGCTTGTGGGACTTGTCGTGTGTGGTGTCAGGCTGTTTGGGCGCGCCCGAAGCCGGGAGTGATTCGCGCAGCTCGCGCAGCGCGTCGTCATTCGACTGTCGCGGCTTGCCGCCCACGGCCAGCGACTACTCGGGGAGCGGGTAGTGCACGCCGGGGATGCCCGGCAGCAACGGAGCCGCCCACTCGGGCCGCGGGAGAAGACCGGGGTAGGCACCCGGGGCCATCGGCGCGGTGTCGGCGTTCCATGCGTGGTGGATGGGCTGCAACTGGTAGTAGCCGTTCGCTGCATTCGTGCCACCGTCGACGAGAAGGTCATGGCCGGTGATGTAACCCGCCATGTCGGAGGCGAGGAACATGACCGGTGCGACGATCTCGGATACTTCACCGAGACGACGCATCGGGGTGCGCGAGGCGATCCACTTGTCCATGCCCATGCCTTCGAGTGCGACGCGGGTCATTTCGGTGATGATGAAGCCGGGACTGACGGCGTTGACCCGAACGCCGCGGTCGGCCCATTCACAACCGAGCTGCTGGGTGATGTTGCGCAGGGCACCCTTTGCCGCGGTGTAGGCGATGATGTTCATCTCGTTCGCGCCACTGCCCATGATCGAACAAATGTTGACGATACTGCCGCTCTTCTTCATCAGCATGTGCAGGCCGACTTCGCGCATGTAGAGGAATGCACCGCGCAAATCGACGGCGACGATCTTGTCGAACGTCTCAGTGGGGAATCGCTCGGCCCCGATTCCGAGAAGATCGGAAATGCCGGCATTGTTCACGAGCGTGTCGATACCACCGAACTCACTGAGACCGGCAGCAACGACGCGTTTCACATCATCTTCGACCGAGACGTCACCGGTGACGCAGAGAACCTTGGCACCAGCCTTCCTGCAGGCTTTGCCGGTCTGCTCGAGGAGTTCGGTTGTACGGGCGGTGAGTACGAGATTCGCACCGGCCTCGGCGAAGCCTTCGGCGAAACTGGCACCAAGGCCGTACGACGCGCCTGTGATGAGAACTGTTTTGCCCTTGAAATCGAACATGTCTGACCCCCTGACGCGGCCGCCCCTTGCGAGCTCAACACCTGAAAATAGTGGGTGTGCCGACCCTCGTGCGAATGGGACCCGTCGTGTCACACCCCCGCGACAGACTTCCAACTCTCTCGGCAGAAAAGGGGCCCACTTTGTCAACGACCAACCCGGCAGCAACCAACCCGAGCGGTGTCGGGGGGGACCCTTCGGAGGCCGTCTACAGGCGCCTCATGCGCGCCCTCGACGACCTCGGCATCGCGCCACAACCCGTCGGCCAACAATCCTCGCGTTGGGCGACTCTCGACAACCGCGACGGCGTGCCGGTCGTCGCCTTTGGCCCACTGTCGCTCGACGTGGCGGGGCGCCTTGCGAACTTGCTCGAGGACCTTGCCTCCGGCTCGTCTGCGCCGTCGATCGCCCAAACCGATGACGACACGCACGACCCCGACGGCGCGGCTGAGTACGTGCTGGCACCCTTCGAGCCCGTCGCCACACCACTCGAGCCGTTCCACTCCTCGTCGCGTCACCATCCCCGGACGGCTTGGTGAAGTCGCAATGAGCCCCTTCGATCGCAATGGCCTGGGTGCCAACCCGCAGTCGATCCCATTCGACGAGTGGTGGCGGATGTGGCATTTCGTCAACGCCTTCGAGGCCAAGGACTCGCAATCTTTTCGCCTGTGGATCGAGGTCGCGGCAGGTCGTCGCGTCTGGCACATCACCTCACCGCGGTTCCACTTCGAGTTCTGTGCGGTGGAGGAGGGTGTGCCCGGCACCTTCGTTGTCCCGTTGCCCGTGCGTGTCGTTCATGCGATGACCGACATCGCAACGACCGCGTTCGAGTCGACGTTGGCGCTGGCCGACAACGAATCGCTGACGGTGACATCGGGCGACGCGAGTCTGGTGTTCGACACACCCGCACAAGCCCCGGGAAGCCCGGTCATACTCGACTCCGTCGAGTGCACAGCGGAAGTCTCGGCCAAGCGTCTCGCCGATGTTCTCGACGCGGCACGGACGCCACCCATCGGCATCGACATCATCGGTTACGGGCCGCCGTTGTGGTGCGTCATCGGTGACGGAAAAATCACGTTCCACTCCGACTGGTCGTCCTACGACCATGGTCGTGCCACGGTGTCGGTCGAGGCCCAGACCCATGGAGAGTCGCAGTTCCACAGTGCGGTCAGCCTCGTCGCGCGGGTGTTGCGCGACTTCACGATCGGCGATGGGGGCGACGAAACCGTGAAATTTGAGGTCGACGGACCAACGGGCTCGGGGTGCCGGGTGGTTGCGTCGGACTGGGTTCTCACGTGCCCCTTCATCGACCCGGTCGCCCAGGAGTGGGGTGGCACGATGCGCCGGGAACTCATCTCGGCAGGTTTCGAGTACCACCGCGACGGCGAGCGCGCAGTCGAGTTTCTCATCGACGGTGTTCAGGTGCGGGCACAGGTGCACGGCGGTCGCCACCCCGTGTGTCGTCTTTCTGTGATCGTCGCCCGGCACGTGAAGAGCAGCGAGTTTCTGCTCGGTGAACTCAACGACTGGAACATGTCGCACGCCGGCATGAAGTTCTGGTGGGAGGCCGGCAAGGTGGTCGGGGTGGTCGACCTCGACGCGAA
>VGAC01000031.1 GCA_016870865.1 Actinomycetota bacterium | reverse complement strand
GGGTGGCGCGGGCGGCAGGCCTGCGATCAGCAGCACGGGCTGTGCAGCGATGGTTTGCGAATGATCACCGGCCTGGCCCGAGACGCTGTTGCCCCAGCACCACACCGACGAGTCGTCGAGGCGCGCGCAGGTGTGTCGCAGACCCGCCGCGGTTTCGAGAACCGTGCGGCCTGCGACGACGACAGCCGAAAGTCCGAGCTGACCAAAGCTCGCTTCACCCCAGCACAACACCGCGCCGCCACCGGTTGCAACGCACGTGTGTGCACCGCCCGTCGACACCCGTGTGATGCCGGCCTCGATGTTGTTCGGCGTCAACTGGCCGTAGTTGTTGGCACCCCAACAGCGCAGAGCACCCACCGTGGTGCGCATGCAGGTGTGTGCGCCACCGGCGCTCACCTCTGCGACGTTGGCAAACGTCGGGTCACCGGTGCGGCCGTCGGCGGCGCGGCCCCAGCATTGTGCGCGGCCCACGCTGCGCAGCACGCATACATGGTTCGTACCCGCATCGATGTCGAGGGCATCGAAGATGCCCGTGACGGGCGTCGGGGTGTTGCGCATGATGCGCGTGCCATCACCCACTTCGGCGTACTGGTTACGGCCCCAGCACTGCGCGGCGCCGTTCGACAACAAGACACAGGTGGTGAAGCCGCCCGCGGTGATGTCGCTCGGCAGGGCAGCAGAGGGCGCAAGGGTGACGAGGGCGGGAAGTGTCTGGCTGGTGTAGGTCCCGTCGCCGAGCGAACCCCAACCGTTGCTCCCCCAGCAGTAGACGCGGTGGTCGCGGGTCACCGCGCACGTGTGGAATGCACCGGTGTCGACGGCAACGGCCTGGGCCCCGGCGGGCAACTGCACCGTGACGGGTGTTGCCGACGCTGCAATGTCTTCGACGCCGAGCTGTCCGAAACCGTTGCTGCCCCAGCACTGCACGACACCGTCGGCGTGCAAGGCACAGGAGTGTTCGTCACCAGCGGCCAGCGCCACAACGGGACTCGGGGTCGCTGCAGCGGCGGGAAGAGCCCCGGCAAGGCCGCCCAGAAACGTGGTGACGAGGACTGTGGTGGCAAAGGCCGTTCTGATTTTCATTCCCTACAGAGCCGCCACCCCCCATCCGGCGGACATCTTTTTGCCGGTGGCTCTACGGGCAGGTTGAGGCATAGACGGCAATCTGCGCCGTCGTCACACCGCCGGCTTTGTCGGTGGCCTCGATAACCACCGTCGCCTTGGTGGCCGCCGTGTCGAGTTTGTCGATCGCCGTGAACCAGATGCCATTCCCGAAGCTGCCGGCCGCGTGCCACTTCGACGCCCCGCTGAGTTGCATGCGCACCGACGCAATGCCCTGCGGGTCACTCACCTTCACCGAATAAGCGAACGTCTTTTGTGTCGGGGCGCCGAATCTCAGACACGAGTTGAACGAAATCTTCGACGGTGAGTTCGACCCCAACGCGACCGCGGTACTCGTCGTCGGTACCACCGGGGCGGGCGGCGAGATCGTCTGGGGGGCCGGTGCCACCGTTGTGGCGACGACCGCGGGTGACTCGGCCGGAGCGACGCTTACCGCTGGCGAAACAGACGAAGTAGTCGTCTCCGGTGCGACCGTGGTTTCGGATACCAGGGGAACCGTCGAAGGGACGGTGGTCTTTGGAGATGGCGCGACAGAGACTTTTGGCGCTGGAGGGACCGTCGACGAGACAGTTGCTGCAGCGCCAGCGAAAGCAGTCGAGTCGACGGGAGCCGCCGGCGTTGTGGTCGCAGTCGAGTCGACGGGAGCCGCCGGCGTTGTGGTCGCAGTCGAGTCGACGGTCACGGCTGGCGCTGTGGACTCTGGCGACTCGACGAACTGCGGTGTCTGCCTCCCGTTGTTCACCACGACACCAAGGATCGCGACCAAGGCGACCCCCGCCACCGCCGACAGCACCGCGGGCCGACGCAGGAACGGTGGCTTTGGCAGCGCACTGAGGCCGAGCTCCACGCCTGCTGCGACGGAGTCGAAGATGCGCGAGCGCAGCGATTCGGGTGCGGCGAAGTACGGCGCAGCCATGACCGCTCCACCCGGCTGCAGCAAAAAGGCGCGTTTGCGTTCGCAAATACTGCATTCGTCGACGTGGCGGGCGATGCGCTTGCGCCACAGAGGTGAGAAAGTGCCGTCCCAGTCGACGAGAAGAACATCAAGGTCACTGCACTCCTTGCGGCCCTGTCGCGCCACTAGAAGAGCACCGGCCGAACGGGCGATGCGGTCGCGCACGCGTTGTACCAGTTTCTGCGCATTGGCAAACGTCAATTCGAGGCTGGCCGCGATTTCGTCGTTCGACAGACCCTGTCGGGCAAAGAGGTGGAATACCTCTTTTTCGCGTTCTGTGAGACCCGCAACTGCCTCGTCGATCAGCGAGGCGAGTTCGCGGCGGTCGTGGTCGCCAGCGAAGTCGGGGTCGACCGACTGTTCGGGGGCGTACTCCTCTCGCACGTATCGTGACCTTGCGCGGGCCTTGGCGCGCACTTCGTTGCGCACGATTGCATACACCCACGCGCGGAACTTCGACTCGTCGCGCAACTGGCCGATACGGCTCTTCACGATGAGTACCGTGTCGTGGACGACGTCGGCGGCGAGTGATGCGTCGCGCAGTTGCCGACGGGCAAAGTCATAGAGCTTGTCGGCGTACAGGTCGTAGAACGCGGCAAGACCCTCGTTCGTGCCCGCGCGTAGTCCGTCGACGATCGCGCTGTGTTCGTTTCTTTCCACCATCTCGCTCCGTCGACCCCCCTACCGCCTCGCATCTCACTTCGACCCATGCCGAACAGAGCCACAAGGGTGCGTTGGGTGGACACATTTTCCCCGCAAGCGCCCACCCCGCACCGGGGTGTCTATGGGATTGACAGTACAGGGATCGAGGGGCGGTGGGTTGTGTGGCTGTTGGCCTGATTGTTCTCGGCGCGGTGCCCGTTGAGACCCGCGCGCTGGGCCCGCCCGACGGCCACGTCGCTCACCCTGTGGCCACTAGGAAACCCGTCGTCTTGCTCACCGTCGATGAAGGTTCGCAACCGTCTCGGAAAGCGAACGGGTGGACCTGCTGCGCTCGATGCGTGCGGGTGACTGCGCAGTGAATCGGGCCTGCGCTGGGCCCGCCCGCGAGACGGTGGCACGGCATCGTCGGCGAAGGATTGGGTGAGGCGCAACTATTCCCCATGGGGTGTGGGATGGTGACGCAGAGATTCCACAGGACACCGTTGACGATCAAGTTGTCGACGACGACAAGAAACAACGACAGACACAGGACGGCGAGGATGAGCCAGCGCCGTTCATGGACGCGGGGGTCTGAAGCATCCACACCTGACGGTGTCTACCCTTTTCGGGACCATGAAAAGCAGGCAAACATAAATCCCGACCAGAGTTGTCAGGTTTATCGGAAACAGCGTTAGCGTTTCGTTCATGGCACTACGACTTGGCGACACCGCTCCCGACTTCACCGCGCAGACCACCCAGGGCACGATCAACTTCCACGAGTGGCTCGGATCCTCGTGGGGCGTGCTCTTTTCCCACCCGAAGGACTTCACCCCGGTGTGCACCACCGAACTTGGCTACGTCGCCAAGATCAAGCCCGACTTTGACAAGCGCAACGTGAAGGTGATCGGCCTGTCGGTCGACCCCGTGGACTCGCACGTGAAGTGGGAAGGCGACATCGGCGAAACGCAGGGCACGCCCGTCAACTTCCCGATGATCGGTGACCCCGACCGCAAGGTCAGCGATCTCTACGACATGATCCACCCGAACGCCAGCGACACGTTCACCGTGCGCTCGGTGTTCGTCATCGGCCCCGACAAGAAGATCAAGTTGACCATCACCTACCCCGCGTCGACGGGCCGCAACTTCGACGAAGTGCTGCGCGTCATCGACTCGCTGCAGTTGACCGCCAACTACAAGGTCGCAACGCCGGCCAACTGGAAAGACGGTGACGATGTCATCATCGGAGCGGCCGTCAGCGACGAAGAGGCAAAGACGCTGTTCCCCGGCGGCTGGACGGCGGTCAAGCCCTACCTGCGCGTGTTGCCCCAACCCAACAAGAAGTAAACGTCACGGGCCGAAGAGGCCGTGATTCGTTTCGACCCACTCGCGCACCACGGGAGCAAGCATCCCGAGATTGCCGAGTGGGTCGTTGCGTATCTGGGTTGCACTGATCGGTACGTTGACCCGCGGTTCGTCGACGACGATGGCCCGCGCACCAAGCCGTCTGGCAAGTTCGCTGACATAGGAATCCGACGAGAAGACCACCTGCGGGCCCGTCTCGTGGGGCCAACGGGTGCGGAACAACGCGATCCACTTCGCCCACAATTCCTCGTCATTCCAGTCGGTGTCGAGATTGTGTGCGACCCGGGTGACGGTGATGTCGGGGTGCAGGTCGGCGAGCCACTGCACCCGCAGGTCTCCGGGTACGGTCTCCCCGTCGCGGGTGTTGACGAACACCACGAGCCGCCGGCAACGGCCGGCGGCTTGGTTGATGAACCACGAGTGCCCCAGATGTGGCGGGTTGAAACGGCCCACGATGAGACCCGTGTCAAAGATGTCGGTCGCCCCTGCCATTCTCCGTCCTTCCATTTGGCACGATAGGGGGCATGGACGTCTTCGAGGCAATGGGTACCGCCCGCGCGATGCGCTTCTTCAAACCGGACCCCGTGCCCCGGGAGTTGCTCGACAAGGTGCTGTGGGCCGCAACACGCGCCAGCAGCCCGAACAACACCCAAGGGTGGGATTTCGTCGTCGTCACCGACGCCGGCGTGCGCAGGCAACTCGGTGACCTGTTCAAACCCTTCGCTGATCGCGTCGCTGCGATGCCGGTACCCGAGAGTGCGGTCGATCGTCGCACACTCGCGGGTGCGAAGAATCTCGGCGCGAACATGGGCAACTTTCCGTGCATCATCTTCGTCTGCGGACACAACGTGTACCCGCCCGGCGCACCGCGTGAGACCTTCATGTATTCAGCCGTTTATGCGGCGAGCCAAAACCTCGTTGTTGCCGCCCGCGCGCTGGGTCTTGGTGCGGCATTCACCACGCTGCACGGCATGGTCGAGGCCGACATTCGTCGCATCCTGAGGATTCCCGACGAGGTGTTCATCGCAACGACCATTCCTCTCGGTTTCCCCGACGGACCGACGGGGCCCGTGACACGCAAAGAGGTGTCCGAGGTGGTTCACTACGACGGCTGGTAGTCGCCTCAGCGCGACTCGCTGCCGGGGGCGGCCAGCACGGTGGTTTCCATCTCCTCGGGTTCGCAGCCCGAGATGATGAGCATCTTGCTGAAGCCGTGGAAGAGCGCCAGGCCGATACCAAGTTCGGCAAGTTCGGCAGGACCAAACTCTTGTTCGATGCGGGTCTGTGTGTCGGAGTGCGGCGGGCCCTGTGCGGCGAGGAATGCGTCTGCGAATGCGATGGCGAACTTCTGACGCTCGGCGAGACGCGACGATGCATAGTCGTCGTCGATGAGGTCGACCTCGTCTTCCGTCAGGTTGCGCTGCTCCACGACCGTGAAGCGGACGTTGCGTCAATAGCCGCAGTCGGTGATGCGCGCATTGCGCATGCGCACGGTTTCCTTCGACGCGTGGTCGAGAACCCCGCGGTTCCAGAACTCTGCGTACAACTCGAAGAATGCCGCGGCGAGGCCGGGCTGGTGGGCGAGGATAGACCCGAAGACCGATCGGGCGTTCGGGTCGACCGGGGCGAGGCGGGGTGATGTCGACATCAGCCCACCTTCTCCAACTTGCCCAGACCGTCGGCCAGCGCCATACGGAACAGCATCGCAACGATCTGGGGTTCGTCGTAGTGCTGTTTCAATGCGGCGAACTGCCGATCGGTGACGCCGTGGACGTCGATCACGAATTGTTCGGCGATCATGTGCACCGTCGACTCGGCGGCCGTCAGGTCACCGATTTCGTTTCGTGTCAGACCAAGTGCACTGCGAATTGCGTTGCTGATCACTTCGGCGGTTCGGCCCGGACACGCACCCTCGACTTTGTCACCAAGCGACGTGAGGTACGGGTGCAGATGTTCATTCGCTGCCGGAACAACCCCCACGTTGGCACCCCCTTCCTTCGCCTTGTAGAACAGGTTAGTGAACTCGACCCCCTCGGCTCCCAAAACAGACGCGCTACGCACGGCTGCGGCCAGCGCAGTCGATGCATCGAAGATCTACGGCACGGGTGACAGCGAAGTACGCGCCCTCGACGGTGTCTGTGTTGAATTCCGCAGCGGCGAATTCACCGCGATCATGGGCCCCAGTGGTTCGGGGAAGTCGACCCTCATGCATTGCCTCGCGGGCCTCGATTCGCTCACATCGGGTAGCGCATTCCTCGGTGATGTCGACCTGTCGACGTTGAACGAACGCCAACTCACGATATTGCGGCGCGAAGAGGTGGGATTCGTTTTCCAGGCTTTCAACCTCATTCCGACGTTGAGCGCACGTGAGAACATCGAACTACCGCTCGATCTGGGCGACGTGGACCCCGATGCCCCCTGGGTCGACCGCATCATCGACGCCGTTGGTCTGCGTGACCGTCTCGACCACAAGCCGGCCGAACTGTCGGGTGGACAGCAACAGCGCGTTGCCGTGGCACGTGCGCTGGCCAGCAAGCCGAAAATCATCTTCGCTGACGAGCCAACGGGCAACCTCGACAGCAAGTCGAGCTCCGACGTGCTGGGTTTCATGCGCCGCGCCGTGAGCGAATTGGGGCAGACCATCGTGCTGGTCACCCACGACCCGAACGCGGCTTCGTACGCCGACCGTGTCATCTTCCTCGCCGACGGCAAGGTGGTCGATGAGATCAGCGAGCCGACGGCCGAGCGCGTACTCGACCGCATGAAGCGTCTTGCCTGACCCGCCATGACCTCCCCCGTGGTTCGACTGACCGTTCGCGGCGTGCTGGCGCGCAAGTTCCGCGTGCTGCTGACCGCATTCGCGATCGTTCTCGGTGTCGCATTCGTGTCGGGTGCCTTCATGCTCACCGAGAGCGTGAAGGACGCGATCAACGGTTTGTTCGACGAACTGCAGGGTGATGTCGACCTCGAGGTTCGCACGCGCATCGCCTTTGGCGACGAGGCCAGGGCACAGCGTGACCCCGTTCCCGGCTCGCTCGTTGCCGCCATCGCCGCGGTCGAGGGTGTTCGCACCGTCGAGGTGAACATCCTCCGCCAGGCAACGATCATCAAGAAAAACGGCAAGCCGTTGCAGACATCAGGCCCGTCGTTCGGTCTCGCGTGGTACGGAACCGACGGCCTCGACGGTCGTCTTGTGCTCGAGGGTCGCGAGGCTCGCGGTGCCGGGGAGGTGGCCATCGACAAGAAGTCGGCGGAACGCGCCGGTTACGCACTCGGTGAGACGGTACCGATCGTCGGACCGAACGGCAGTGGTGACTTCACCCTCGTCGGCTTGACCGGCACGAAGACCACCGAAGGGGGCGGCGGCGCCAGCGTGAGTGCGTTCGATCCCGCAACGGCCGATGCATTCCTCGGAACGAAAGGGCAAGTCGACTCGATCCTCGTGGGACTCGTGGACGGCGCGTCCCGGGGCGACGTGCAGGACGCCGTCGCGGCTGCGCTCGGTGCGGACACAACCGACTCTCCCTACGAGGTCATAACCGGCGACCAGTCGGCGAAGGAAACCGCCGGCGCAATAAACGACATCATCGACATCTTCGGCAAGGTGCTGCTGGGATTCGCCGCCATCTCGTTGTTCGTCAGCGCATTCCTCATCTTCAACACCTTCGCCATCATCGTCAGCCAGCGCCTACGAGAACTCGCCCTGCTGCGCGCCATCGGTGCCGACGTCAGCCAGATCCGCATGATGATCCTCGGTGAATCGGGGATCATCGGCCTGCTGGCCACGGCTCTTGGTATCGCCGGTGGTGTTCTCGTCTCCAAGGGCATCACCGCCCTGTTCAACGCCACGGGTGCGGCTTTCCCGTCGGCCTCGACGGTCATCTCGGCGCGCACCATCGCGGTGTCGCTGCTTGTCGGGGTCGGCGTCACCCTGTTCGCGGCGTTCGTTCCGGCTGCTCGTGCCGGGCGTATTCCCCCCGTCGCTGCGATGCGACCCGAGGTCGGGTTCTCCAGCCTGCAGCGCAACAAGCGTCTCGTATTTGCCACTTCGGCGCTCGTGGTCGGCATCGTGTTGCTCGTCGTCGGACTCTTCACACAGCCCGGTGGCACGGTGGGCATCCTCCTCGCGGGAGCCGTCGGCGCGGTGATGATCTTCCTCGGGGTCGCCAGCCTGTCCCAGTCGGTCGCTGCTCCGGTCAGCCGCATCGTCAGCAACATCCTTCCCTTTCCCGGGCGGTCGATGAACAAAAAGACCCCCGGCCGCATTGCCAGCCGCAACGCCCAGCGCCAGCCGCGACGCACGGCTTCGACCGCGTCGGCGCTCATGATCGGTCTCGCACTCGTCAGCACGATCGCCGTCGTCGCGGCATCGGTTCAAGCGACGTTGCGCAAGGCCCTGGGTACGTCCATCACCGCTGATTTCTACGCCACCAACTCGGGCTTCCAGGGTCTGCCTGTCGCCTTCGCCGACAAGCTCGCCCAACTCCCCGAGCTTGGGGCCGTGTCTCCGTTCCGTGCCGCAAACGCGCAGGTCGCGGGTGAATCGAAGTCGATCGGTGCAGTCGACCCCGCGATGGGTGAGCTTGTCGACACCGACATCCAAAGCGGCAGTTTCGATTCCATCGCCGACGGTGCGGTGCTGTTGCACAAGGACCCCGCGGGCGACCTCGGTGTGGCGGTCGGCGACATAATCGACATGACGTGGCAGAACGGCAAGATAACGGCATTGACCGTCGGTGCGATCTACGCCGATTCATCGATCGTCGGCAACTGGCTCGTCAGCCTCGACACCCTTGACGCAGCATCGTCGGCACCGCCGCTCGACTTCTTCATCGGCGCGAAGATCGCCGATGGTGTCGATGCAGATGCTGCGCGGAGCGCCGTCGAAAGAGTTGCGACCGAGTTCCCCTCCGCCGAGGTGCAGGACCGTGTCGAGTTCCAGAAAAGCCAGGAGGACCAACTCAACCAGTTGCTGTTCATCGTCTATTCGCTCCTCGTGTTCGCTATCGCGATCGCCGTTCTCGGCATCGCCAACACCATGGCACTCTCGGTATTCGAACGGACTCGCGAGTTCGGCCTGCTGCGGGCCGTCGGCATGACACGTCGTCAGTTGAGGCGTTCGGTTCGCTGGGAGGCAATCATTGTCTCTGTGTTCGGTGCCTCGCTTGGCGTCGTCGTCGGCGTTCCACTGGGTATGGCGGTTGCGACTGCCCTCCCCGAAACCTTCGTTGACACGTTGCAGATTCCATTCGGCACGATCGTCATAATCCTCTTGGCGTCGATCGTCGTCGGCATCATCGCCGCCATCGGCCCCGCTCGTCGCGCGGCAAAGTTGGACATTCTCCATGCCATCACGACCGTCTGACGTTTCACCCGCGCTCGCCGGCTTCTTGGCCGAACGCCACCTCGCTTCGCTGACCACCTTGCGCGCCGACGGCAGTCCCCACGTCGTGCCCGTCGGCTTTAGTTACGACGCGACAGTGGGTGAAGTGCGGATCATCACCTTCGACGGCTCCCAGAAGGTGCTCAACGCTCGCCGTGGGGGCCGTGCAGCGGTCTCGCAGGTCGACGGGGGTCGTTGGGTCACGCTCGAAGGCGTGATTCGCGCGACGACCGACCCGCTGGAAGTCGCCGCCGCGGTGGCCGGCTATGCGGCCCGATATCAACAGCCACAAGAGCGCCCCGACCGCGTCGCACTGGTGATCACCGTCGACCGTGTCTTGGCCTCGCGCGGCCTCCTCGGCACCGCGCCTTCGTCGACTTAACTGGCCTCCAGTTCGTCGACGTCGCTGAAGCGGTCGTGCCCGTCGATTAGTTCGGCGATGAAATGCGAACCGGCCGGATGCGGGTCGGTGAGCCGGGCAAGCGGGTTCGAATCGTCACGTTTTGGTGCCGGCTGGCAACGTGTTTGGCATTCGGGGCACCAATACAAGAGGCGTGGCGGTTGGCCGTGCTGTTCGACAGTGATGATTCCCTGACAGCGTTCACATCGTTGATGGTTGCGGCCGTACACCGCGAGGCCACCGGGGGTCGTGGTGGTGGTGACGCGTGCGGTGTGGTGAAGGTTCGCCTGCAACATGTCGGCGGCAGTACGCACGAGTTCGACGCACGCCGACTGCGGCAAGGAACCGACGGTTGCGTACGGATGAACCTCACACGCCCACAGGACCTCGCACCGATACACGTTGCCGACACCACACATCACGTGTTGGTCGAGCATCACTTCGGAAATCGAACATGATGGATCGGAGTATGACATCAGGCGGCGGACACACTCCTCGACATCGACATCGGCCTTGCACAGGTCGGGGCCCAGCCGCCCGAAGTTCGGATGACGCACGAAACTATCGGCGCGGTAGGTCTCGACGACGGGCGCACTGAAACACACGGCGACCCACTCGACCGTTTCGATGATGACACGGGCGAGACGGCGGGACTTGCGCCAACGCTCGCCTCGGCGGTAGAGATGCCAACTTCCCGTCATGCGCATGTGCGTGTGCAGGACCACGTCGTCGTCCCAAAGAATTTCAAGATGTTTGCCGTGCGCATCAACCGATTCGATTGTGCGACCCACGCGGGGCGAAGGTCCCGTCAGTCGCGGAGCATCGAATCCGACCATTTGGCGACCCACGAGTGCCGTGCGCAATGCCGCCGCAGCTCGGTGGATCGTGTCGCCCTCTGGCATGAAGAAATGTTAGACGCACCGCCGATCGGGAAGGATGCACCGAGGGTACGCTCGATGCATGTCCGAGGAGCGCGATGATGTCACCGCCAACGATCAGGACGCCGACGACGAGACCTTCGACTGCGCTCCCGACGACGACGTGGCACGCCTCGAGGCTCACAACGCCCAAGCCCGCGAGAGCATGGTCGCCCGCGCCCACCGCAAGCACGGTCTTGCCGGAGCGATCGTTGCGGGGGGCATGCTCGCCATCGACCAGGTGTTGGGTCGCCGCCCAAAGGAACAACCCGCCGCGGTGTCGGAGTTCTCAGGTGAACCCACCGATATCGACAAAGACGGCATGCGGATACCCCTCGACGACAACACCACGGTCATCTCCCCGGCTCCACACCTGCGCCCGGGCAACAAACGCACCGTCCGTCGCCGCCGTCGCGGCTAGGTCGGGAGGGCTAGGGCAGTTGGCCCTGTCTTTGGCCACCGCCCTCTAGGGCAGTTGGCCCTGTCTTTGGCCACCGCCCTCTAGGGCAGTTGGCC
>VGAC01000030.1 GCA_016870865.1 Actinomycetota bacterium | reverse complement strand
GAGCCCAGGCCCAGCAGCACGAACATCAGAATCGGCACCCAGCGGGGGCTCTCGTAGTACGACTTGGGCGTGGGGGGCGTGTAGCGCGTGCTGGCCTCGACCGACGACGTGCCGTGCATTGCCTTGACATCGCTGTGGTCGAGAGCGTGGGTTTTGTGCACGCCACCGGGCTTGGTGCCCTTTGGCGTCACCCGACCACCCGTTTTGCGCTTTGGAGGTGCCACGAACGCCGAGTGTAGGCGTTCAGCACCCCCCCGAGGAAACGAAACCGTCCTACCTGTTCGACTCGAACTGGATGTCGATCCAGCGCGCTTTGGCCCCGTTGTGGCCCGCCTGAATGGTGAACCCCGAGGCCGAGATGCTGGCTGCCAACGCCGCCACCAAGACCACCTTGCTGACGGTTGCCAGCACCGGCACGCGACCCACCAACCGCTTGGCGAAATAGCCCATCACCACCAACACCGTCGTCACCACGCCCCACAACCGGGCCGACTCACTGGCCTTGATGTGTTCACGCACGAACGGCTCTTCACGCAAGTAACCGAACGCCTCAACCAATGCCTCACCACTCGACGATGCCAACAACAAACCCACACCCGCAATCAACGACAACACCACCGTAAACAGCGGAAAACCCTTCGGATACCTGCGAATCACCACCCACCACAGCAAGGCAAAGGTGACCACTGGCACCACAACCACGGGCACGTGCACCAATAATGGGTGTGCCGGCAGGTCAAACAGTTGCTCCATAACGCAAGCATACGAAGACATTCGTAATCTCTATGACCATGTGGAAGTTCTCCGGCCCAATTTTCGTCACTGCACTCGCCGGTATCACTTTCGCCGCGTCACCCGCACAGGCGGCCGATATTCCCATCACCGGAACCGACAGCCGCGACGAGGCCTGCAACGCAGCATTCGGCGGCGGCGGGAAGTGCTTCTATGTGAACGGGAAACTCACCGCGACCATCGCCAACGGTGCGGTCAGTGCCATCAACCCCATCACGGCGGCGGTCGGCGACACCATCACCCTCAACAACACCAGCGGCGTACACAACATGGTTTTCTGCACCGAAGGTTCCACCATCAACGGATGGAAGTGCGGCGACCCCATCACCACAACCAACGACCCAGGTGGTGCACGCAGCAGCGCCACGGGTGCACCAAGTGCGATACCTGATTCGGGTGGAACACTCAAGCTCGACGCCGCAGGCAACTACTACTTCTGGTGTGGCATCGGCAGCCATCGCCTAGGCGGCCAATACGGCAAGCTCACCGTCACCGCCGCTTCGACCGGCGCCACGACCGCAACAACCAAGCCGGCAACCACAACAACCAAGCCGGCAACCACAACAACCGTCGCCGCGGTCACACCCACACTCAGCCTGAAAAAGGCCGCCGGCAAGATCACCGCCACGGGCAAGGCGACCGCAAAGTCAAAAGTGACCCTGCAAAAGCAAAGCGGCACCAAGTGGGTCACGGTCGCCAGCGCCACCGCATCGACCACCGGCACTTACACCATCAGCGCCAAGGCCGAATCGAAAACCACCACCTATCGGGTTCTCGTCGGCACGCGCACCAGTGCCCCCCGTCGCGCCTGACGAAAAACCACGGCGCAAACCCCGCATCGCGCTGGCAGGCTGAAAGTCATGGGGGTGAAGGTTCTCGTCATCGACAACGTCGACTCCTTCGTCTACAACCTCGTCCAATACCTGGGTGAACTTGGCGCCGAGCCAGTCGTGGTGCGCAACAACGAAGTCACCGTCGCCGAGGCTCTCGCCACCAAACCCGACGCCGTCCTTCTTTCCCCCGGCCCCGGCCGCCCCGAAGACGCCGGCATTCTCTGTGAAGTCATCACCGCATTCGCCGGCAAGGTTCCCGTGTTCGGTGTGTGTCTCGGCCACCAGGCCATCGGCCACGTGTTCGGCGGCAACGTCATTCGCGCACCCGAACTACTGCACGGCAAAACCTCCCAGGTTCATCACCACAACACCGGTGTCTTCGCCGGTCTGGAATCTCCCGTTCAAGTCACCCGCTATCACTCACTCGTCGTCGAATCCCACACACTTCCCGACTGTCTGGAAGTCACCGCCGCCACCGACGTCGGCATGATCATGGGCATGCGCCATCGCGAGTTCGATGTCGAAGGCGTGCAGTTCCACCCCGAAAGCATCCTGACCAATCACGGCCACAAGATGCTCGAAAATTTCCTCGCGCGCGTCTAGCGCCCCGCCAATCAAGCACCCGATGTTGGGGGGGCAGGAGTCAGCGCGGCGGTCGTTGGGGGTGCGACCGTCGTCGTGGCCGCAACGGCCTTGCCCACCGTCAACTTGATCGACGTGTTCGGGTCGACCATCGTCTTGAACGGCACGCCCTGCGAAATCACCTTGCCGTCGTTCAACGAACCAGCCGGGACATCGACGTAGATCACCTCAACCCCGAGACCGCGCGTGTTCAGCGACACCCGTGCCTCGCCTTCGGTACGGCCTTCGACGTCGGGTACTTCCACCTGTTGTGGGCCGGACGAGATGTAGATCACGATCGTGTCGCCCGAATCAATCGGCGCGCCGATCGCGGGGTCGGTGCGCACCACGCGGCCCTTTTCCACCGTGTCGCTGACCTCGGTCTGTACCGTCACGATGAAGTTGTACGGTGCCGACTTCAGCAACTTCTCGGCGGCCTCTTGCAACTGACCATCGATGCTGGGCACCGTGACCTGGCCCGCGCCACCCGACACCACCACCTTGACCGCCGAACCCGCCGGTACTTCGGCGTTGCCACCCGGGTCTTGGCTGATGATTTGGTTCAGTGGAATCGATGCGTCGTTTCTCACCTCGGCGATTGTCAATGTCAAGCCCTTGGTCAACAACAACGCCGTTGCGTCTTTCACCGTCAAACCCTGAATGGCCGGCACCACCACGGGTGCCTTCCTCGGGTTGTAGGTCAACTTCACTTCGTCGCCCTTGCGTAACACCACGTCGGGCAACGGATCCTGCGAATACACCACGTCGTCACCCACGCCGTCTTTGGCCACGGGAAGTGGAACCGGCGTCAACCCACGGTCGAGCATGACCTTGCTGGCATCGGCCAATGTCAGGTTCACAACGTTCGGCACCTTGAAGTCGCTCGCGGTTTCACCACCCGTCAACGAACGGAACAACGCAAAACCACCACCCAAGAGTGCGAGTACCGCAATCACCGCGGCGACCATGTAGCCACCACCACGTCGCGGACGATCATCTTCGTACGGCGGCAACACCGCACCCGGGGGCACTGCCACCTGCGGCATCACCTGCGTGCCGCCCGGCCCCGAAACCGGCACACCCGCCACCGGAGTCACCATGCCGCTCAAAGAATCATTCGCCCCGACCGTCGGCATGGCCTGAGTCGTCATTGCATCACCACGCGGGGTCATCGGCGTTGCTGCCATCACCGTGGTGGCCGCACCCAGCGACCCACCCAAGGCCTCGATCAACGCACCCACATCGGCGCCCTCGCGGTAGCGACGCAGGTCGTCACGCAGCGCATCGGCCGACTGGTAACGGATCGACGGGTCCTTCGCCAGGCACTTTGCGACGATCGCCTCGAAGGCACGCGGTATGTCGAGAACGATCTGGTTCAGCGGGCGCGGCTGGTCGTGCACCTGCTTGTAGGCAACGCCCACCGCGTTTTCACCCAGAAACGGCGGAGCCCCCGCCACTATTTCGTACAGCACGATGCCCAGGGAATACACGTCGCTGCGCGGGTCGGGCTGGCCACCCTGGGCCTGTTCGGGCGAGAAGTACGTCGCCGTACCCATCACCGCACCCGTCTGGGTCAGGTTTGCCTCCTGTGCGGTATCCACCGCACGGGCAATGCCGAAATCGGCCACCTTCACCGCGCCAGTGGAGCCGATCAAGATGTTCGCCGGCTTCACGTCGCGGTGCACCACACCGTTGCGGTGCGCGAACGACAGCGCAGTTGCCACTTCGCCAGCGATGTCGGCGGCCTGGGCACTCGTCAGGGCCTGGTCGGAGCGCAGAATGTCGGCCAGGGTGCGGCCTTCCACGTATTCCATGGCCATGAAGTACGTATTACCCACCCGACCCCAGTCGTAGACCGAGACGATGTTCGGGTGGTTCAAGTTGGCCGCGGCCTGGGCTTCCCGGCGGAAACGCTCGACAAAGGCCGGGTCGGTGGCGTATTCGGGGAACAACACCTTCACCGCCACCGGACGGTCGAGAAGCACATCGCGGGCCAGGAACACGTCGGCCATGCCGCCGCGCCCCACGCGCTGGACTATCTCGTAGCGGTCGTTGATGACCGCTTTCCCGTCGTTCGCCATAGGTGCTACGAAAGGCTAACGGGGTGGGCCCACCCCACAGGGTTCAAGGTGAGCGGGTTCGAATCCGAATGCTTACTTGGGAACAACCAACAAGGCCCGGTCGAGAAGAGTTTTTGCCACGGGCCCGGCCAGGGTGCCACCCGTTCCCGCGCTGATGGTGGCATTCACGCCCTTCAGCATCACCGCCACCGCCACCCGTGGGGCCTTGGCAGGGGCAAAGGCGGTGATCCATGCATGTGAACGCTGTTCTTCACCGTCGGCGTTCAACTGCGCCGTGCCCGTTTTCGCCGCCGCCTGCACATCCCGTGCCAGATTCATGCAGCACTTTGCCGTCCCTTCATTCACCACGCCCACCATCAACTGGGTCAACTGGTCTGCCACGGGCTTGGAAATCGGTGTGCGCCACACCTCGGGCGAGGTCTGCGTCAACACCGTGCCGTTGTGCGCCAGCGTCTTGTCGACCACGTAGGGCTTCATCATCCGCCCGTCATTGGCCACCGCAGCGGCGACCATCGCCATGTGCAGCGGCACCATCTGCACCCCACCCTGGCCAAAACCGTGAATGGCCAACAGGGCAAGTGAATCTTCGAACGACTTTGCATCGCCACCAAACGTCGACGACGCGGCCCCCGGCAAGTCGATCGGCACCTTCGATTCCAGTCCCCACGACCGCACGCCATCAACCAAGCGCTGCGGCCCCACATCAACCGACATTCGCGCAAAGGGAATGTTGCAGCTACGACGGAACACCTCGACCAAATCCCCGCCACACACCTTCTTGCCGTAGTTCTGAATCGGATTGTCGGTGTTCGGCGGCACCCATGCCGACTCATCGGGCCACGACGACGCACCCGACACCACACCATCACTCAATGCCGTCGCAGTGGTCAGCACCTTGAATGTCGACCCCGGCATGTAGCGCTCTTGGTATGCGTTGGCCAACAATGGTTTGCCCGTTGTCTCGTCGAGCGCAGTCAACGCCGCACCCGCGGCCTCGACATCGTGGACCGCCACCAGATTCGGGTCGTATGTCGGGTTCGAATACATTGCCAGCACCGCACCGCTACGTACGTCCAACACCACAACCGAGCCTTCGCGGCCCTGCAGCGACTGTTTCGCCAACGCCTGCAGGTCCGACCGCAGAGTCATCACTACCGACCCCGTTTGGTCTTCGCCCGAGAACGTTTGACCCACGGCCAACACCTGTTGCTTCGGTGTGTCGCCACGCAACACGTCGCCGTAGAGGTGCTCGAGTTGGGTCGAGCCATACGCATACGTGTGATACCCCGACACGTTCGCAAACAAGTCCTTGGTCGGGTACTCGCGCTGGTACCGGTAGTCGCCACGTGCCTCTAGCGGTGTCTCCACCGTTTCGGCCACCACCACACCATCGGCCGTCACAATCGGCCCGCGCGGCGCGTCGAACGTCCGAACGCTCTCACGGTTGTTGCGCACATCGGCCCGCAAGGCATCGCGCTTGCCTACCTGCAATACGTTCAGCTGCACGAACAGCACCACGTAACACAACAACAATCCAATTGCCAGCCGACGAATCACGCGGTTCACGAATCGACCTTGTTCATTGGGGAGCTCATTGCTCGACCTCGTGCAATCGCCGAGCCGATGAATGCGATACCGCAATCAACAGCGCCAACAACATGTAGTTCGCCACCAGCGAACTACCCCCGTAGCTCATGAACGGCAAGGTCACACCCGTCAACGGCAGCACCCGCAACACACCTGCCAAGATGATGAAGGCCTGCACACCAACGATCACCGTCAATCCAACGGCCAACAACTTCTCGAAGGCATTGTCGGTGCGCACCGCGGTGCGCAACCCACTGCCCACCAACAACACGAACGCCACCAACACCGCCGTTGCGCCAAACAAGCCCAGCTCTTCGCCAATTGCCGCATAGATGAAGTCGGTCTTCACCGCCGGAATACGCCCAGGGTCACCCAACCCCAACCCCGTGCCCGACAGGCCGCCTTCGGCGAAGGCGAACATCGACTGCGCGATCTGATAGCCGCGGCCGTTGTAGTGGCTCCACGGGTCGAGCCAAATGGTGAAGCGGTCACGCACATGGCCGAACAAGTTGTAGGCCACCGTGGCTCCCACCACGAACAACACGCCACCGAACACCACGTACCCCGTGCGTTCCGTCGCCACCCACAGCATCAATGCGAACAACGTGAAGAACAACAGCGACGAGCCCAAGTCTTTCTCGGCCACCATCACCACCACCGACACGCCCCACGCCAGCAACACCGGCAGGAAGGCCCGCGCGTCGGGCAAGGCAAATCGACCCACGCGATGCGCACCTGCGCGGATCAACTCACGCTGGTCCGCCAGATACCCGGCAAAGAACAACGCCAGGCACACCTTGGCGAATTCCCCGGGTTGGAAGTTGATCGGCCCCACCGACACCCAAATACGTGCGCCACCCGATGAAAACCCCACACCCGGAACCAGCGGCAACAACTGGAGGGCAATGCCCGCACCCAAGAACCACCACTGCCACCGCAGCAGGTCGACCACACGCCGTACCACCACCAACACCCCGACGAATGCCGATATCGCAACCAAACTCCACGTCGCCTGCAACCCCGCAAGCCGATCACTCAACCGCGCGATCATGACGTAGCCCACTCCGTGCAACAACGCAGCAACGGGCAGCAATAGGGGAGATGCACCCGGCGCCAATCGTCGCACCGCCATATGGGCCAGCAGCAAGAGCACCAGCACCGAAGCCAAGAAGGGCCCGATGCGCGCCGGAAGAGTTGCATTCTTTCCCAACGCGGCCAACACGTATGCCGCCCCTGTGATCACCGCGGCCAGCAACACCAAACCCAACTCGCTGCGCCGCCGCACCAACACGTGCGGACTTTTTGCGGTCACGAACCCAACGTTGTCGTTGTCGACTCAGCAATCGTCGACGTGGTGGATGTTGTCGTACTCGACGACGTCGTGGTCACCGGTAGCGGCAGTGTCGTCGTCGGCACCGGCTGTACCTCGTCGCGAATGCCGTTCACATATCGCTGCGCCGACACTGCATCACCAAACGTCGGGTTACCGAGGATCTCTATCGCCATATTCTCGGTCAGGTCTCGTTCCTTCAACGGAGTCCGCGCCTCGACCGTCGGGCCGAACCACAGCACACCACCCGGCCGCCCCTTGTAGATGACGACATCGCTGCCCTCGAACCCGACGAAGTACCCCGTTCGGCCGTACGCCGCGAACACAATCAGCACCGACAACACGATGGCCGCGAGTGCCGTCCAGAACAAGATGAAGCCCAGGCTCAGGCCTACCCTCGCCTTGGGCAGACCCGGTGCTGCGACAACATTGTCCTTAGTCACCGAACCGACGGCGACCGTCGCCAGGCTCTCGGAGGGCTCTTCTTCCTCACTCCGCTGTGCGGAACGTTCGTCAGAAGACCCTCCTGCGCCTGTCACCAATGACGGCTTATCGGTGACATCGACAACAATGACCGTCACATTGTCTCTGCCGCCAGCTGAATTCGCGGCGGTAACTAAAGCCTCTGCAGCTGATTGAGCCGACTCATGGCGGCCGAGAATGGCGCTGATTTCAGAATCCGTGACTTCGTCGACGAGGCCGTCGCTGCACAGTACGTAGCGCGCACCGATGGTCACGGGCAGCGTCGCGGTGGAGATTTCGACTTGGGCATCAATGCCCAACGCGCGGGTCACGATGTTGCGGCGAGGATGCACCCGCGCTTCCTCCAGTGTGATCACACCCTCATCGACCAGTTCCTGCACGTAACTGTGGTCTTTCGTGATACGTGACAGGTGGCCCTCATACCAGCGGTAAATGCGTGCGTCACCAACGTTGGCCACCACCACGGTGTCGTTGTCGGTCACCGCGAACACGGCGATGGTTGTACCCATGCCGTGGCGCATATGGTTCATCCTCGACTCGGTGTGAATCTCTTCGTTCGCCTGCTGCAACGCCGTCGACAGGGTCGCCTCGTCGACGATTTTCGTCGCGGCCCGCCGCAGGTTTTCAACGGCCATTTTGCTGGCTACCTCGCCGGCATTGTGGCCGCCCATGCCGTCAGCGACAACGAACAATCGCCCCTCAGCGAGGAATGCGTCCTCATTGTCGGTTCGCACCTGACCGGGGTGGGTCAGCGCCCCCTTATTCACATGAATCTGTACCACTAGTGCACCTCGAACACGGCACTACCGGTTTGCACCCGGTCATCCACGCGCAGCATCTGTGCAGCAGAAATGCGCACCGCATTGACCAAAGTGCCGTTGGTACTGCCCAGGTCTTCCACGAACCAATTGTCGCTGTCGCGATAGAACCGCGCGTGCTTCGTGCTCACAAACGGGTCATCAGCCAGCGTCACTTCACAGTCTGTGCTGCGGCCGACCAGCATTTCGTCGTCCAGTGACAATGTGCTGCCCCGCATCGATGGCGGTTCCACCATCAACAGCCTGGACGGCGCGGCGAGAGCCGCTTTCTTGCCCGAACGATGTCGCGAGCGTTTCTTCAGGCGGTCCGCAGTCAGACCCGCTGCCGACGGCACGCGAACCTCTGTCCACACCGCCCACAACACGCGGGCAAAAAAAAGATAGAGGAGGCCGACAAGGGCAACCTTGAGGGTGTTCAGCAACTGGTCGCTCACGCCGGCCTGCCCGTACGTGTCATGACACCTCGAAGCGCGCCGATGTACCACCGAACATCAGTGCATCGCCGTTCTTCAGCTTTTGATCACCGCTGATCTTCACGCCGTTAAGCATCGTGCCGTTGGTACTACCGACATCGCGCAGGAACCACTCGCTGCGGACACCTTCGCCCCGCGAGCGAATCTCGGCATGTCGACGGCTTACGTTCGTATCGTTGAGGGACAATGATGACTCGGCTGATCGACCGATCGACATGACGCCGAGCTTCACAGCCACCCTCGTTCCGTCACCCAAGACCAGCGCGGCTCTTTTGTCAAGTGGAGCAGCGGCAGGAATCGGAACCGACGGAATAGAGGGTGTCGCCACAGTCGGTGGCGTCACCGGCGCCACAGGTACCGAGGGAGCGGCCGTCGGAATGCTGGTTGCAGGCGGCGCAGCGGGCGCAGGGGAGACCGCTGACGAGCGGTCCGCTTCGCGGAGCGAGGAGGAGGCGCTCCCCGAGAGCCCGCTGCTGGCAGAGACTGACGCCCGCACCTCACACTTGCCCGCCTTCATCGTTGCGTCGGTCACCAACGACACCGCAATGTCGCCGACCAGCGAGAACCCTTCGTCGGCGACGTACTGCTTGGCTGCGTCGACCAGTTCGGTGATCAACGGCTTTTCGAGATCACCGAAAGTGCTGCGGTCGTTTTCGTTCAGATGGATCGAAAAAACGTTCGGTGCAGTGGTGCGACCATCGGCCCCGGTTGCACGTCCGGCATCGATTGAACGAACGAGTTTGCGACCGATCTCGATTGGCCTGATACCCGTTTTGGAGACGCTGCGGAACACGCCCCAACCCTACGTGGCGGACTCTCGTCCACCTTGGGATTGTGCAGGCTGAAAGTGGGGAATCGAGAAGCGAATGCCGAGCGGACCGCCAACCAGAACGCGGGCCGTAAAGCCGGCGGCCCTCAGGGGTCGGTTGCTTGCGATCCCCGCGACGCGATGTGACATTTCGGTGGGAACTTCGACCACGGTGTACCCCGACCTGGCGGCAACGATCAGCGCCTCGAATGACTCCATGTATTCCTGCGGGTAGTTCTTCGAGAACTCGATCAGTAACTCATCTGCAATGCAACGGAAGCCCGAGGTGGTGTCGGTGAGTGGGTGTCCAACGGCACGGCTGGCCATGGCGGCCATTCGCCGCATCAACCACCGCCGAAATAAACCGGCGTCGTAGTTGTTGCTGTTCAGGAAGCGGCTCCCGATGACCAGGTGTGCGCGGGTGCGTACCTGCTCGTCGAGAAGCACCCGAATGAGAGCGGGTGAATGTTGGCCGTCGGCGTCACACTGAACAACCCGGCGGTAGCCGTTTGCCACCGCCCAGCGGAACCCGGCCCGTAGCGCCCCGCCGATTCCCGTATTGAAGGGCATGCTGATGACGTGGGCCCCGGCCCCGCGGGCCTGCGCCGCCGTTGCATCGTGCGAGCCGTCGTCGATGACGAGACATTCAAACCCCGCGTGGAGGATGCTGTTCACCACGCCCGCCACCGATGCCGCCTCGTTGAGGGCCGGCACCACCACCAATGCGTCGTGGCTGGTGGCCGGCCGGTCGGTCTTTGCCCGTATGTCGAGATGGTCGGTCAGCAGGGCAACGGTTTCGGCCAAGTCGCGGATTCGCCGATGGTGTTTCGACTCCGACACAGTTAGTTCAACGCCGAGGGCCAAGGGGATGACAATGGCGATTAACAAGCCGAATGTGGCAGGCGTGATGCCAAGCGCATCGGAAAATGGGATGACTGTCCACACCAGCAGCGACCCGAGAAGGGCAACGAGCCCCAGTCCCAACCAACCCACGACGAATCGGAAGGCCAACTTGCTATGCCGTGCAAGCACAAGAATCACGGTGCAAAAAACCAGGCCAAAGAACCCGAGAATCAACGCTTGTCGCACAACCATCGACACGCCGACAGGATAGTGACGGTGCCGTGGACGCACGACGGATACCGTTTGTCGGGTGTCCACCCGAATCACGTTTGCAATGCCTTTCTACAGCGGGCTCGGGTACCTCGAATCCGCCATACGGAGTCTGCAGCAACAGACAGTCGCCGACTGGAAGGCTGTGGTCGTAGACGATGCCGGCCCGGAGTCGGGCGAAGAGTTGGTGGCAGGCTTCGCTGATCCCCGCATCAGCTATGTGCGCAACGAAGCGAATCTTGGCTTGGCAGGCAACTGGAACAAGGCATTGTCACTAGCCGACACCGAGTTCGTCACCATCTTCCACTGTGATGACGAACTGGAAACGCACTACATCTCGACGATGATCAACCTCATGGACCGCCATCCACTGGCTGTGGCTGGCCACTGTCGGGTTCATCTCATCAATGATCGAGGTCAAGCTACTCGTACCCTGGCTGACACGGTCAAAGGTTGGCTGACACCACGGTTCACCGGTGACCATCTCACAGCAGGAGACCGTGGACTGCAGTCACTCATGCGTGCCAACTGGATTTTTTGCCCCACGCTTTGCTACCGCCGTCGGCTACTCACACCCACCCCATTCGACGCGAACTGGCATTTCGTGCTGGACCTCGATGCCATGCGCCGTTTTCTCGTCGGCAACCAAACGATCGTCGGCACCTCCGTGACGGCCTATCGCTATCGCCGCCACGACAACAGTCAAACAGGGCGCCTGGCGGTCGACTTTCGTCGTCACGACGAAGAACTTTTCTTCGCTGAATGGGTGGCCCATGAGGCAGAGAGGTTGGGTTGGCAGGCGACTGCACGTACCGCACGTCGTGCGCTGATTGTGCGAGCCAACCTTTTTGCCGAATCGGCAAGGGCGCTTGCAAGCAGAGACATCGCCCGGTCCAAGGGCGCCCTCACCAGATCGATCCGAGGACTACCGTCATCGCAATGAATCGGGCCGACCATTCATCCAGAGTGCGTTCAGCACTGCCGTACATCGCAGTTTTCCTCCTTGCAATGTCGGTCGGGTGCCTGCACATGCTGCGCTATCGAACGGTGTCGCCGATCGACGAACTTCGTCATCTTGACTACGCGGTCAAGATCAGCAACGGCCAGCTCACCCACATCGGAGACAAGGTTGGTGAGATAGCAATGCGCGAAGAAGCGTGTCGTGGCATCGACCTTGTGGGCTGGCTGGCCCCACCGTGCGACACGCCGCAACTCGACCCACTCAGTTACCGGGACGACGGGTGGCAGACAGCCTCTCCACACCCCCCAACTTACTACTTGGGGGCCGGTATGGTCGGGCGAACACTACGGACCGTCGGCATCACCTCTTCGTATCTCGAGGGAGCACGATTCTTTAGTGCACTCATCACGGCATTGGGCGTGACGTTTGTGTTCCATCTCCTCCGCAAACTGAAGACCAACACCTATGCCGCCGCAGGCTGCAGCCTGATGTTGATGGTGTTTCCCTCGGTGGTGCACTCGTCGGGAACTGTCACGCCCGACTCCGCCTCGGTACTCGTCGGTGCGGTCGTTGCACTGACGACTCTCAGGTACATCGAAGCCGGGCTCGCACTGCGCTGGCTTGCCGTCGCAGGGATCGTTGCCGGCGCTGTCAAGTTGACCAACCTTCTCGCCGCGGCCGCCGCGGCGTTGTTCCTTATCGCATCATCCGATGCATGGCCCGAGCTTCGTGAGCGCAAACTCTCCGCCGAAACCAAGCGCAGACTCATCGGGTCAGCAACAGTTTTCGGATGCGCACTTGCCACGACACTTTTGTGGCTCATCATCGACTCGGCTCGTGCCACCATCGATCCAGCGATCATTCCACAGAACCTTCTGAACAAGTACAACGGCCTTCCACCCCTCGATTTCCTGATCTACCCCGACGTCTCGATGCGCTGGTTGCCCCCGTCTGACAACTACCTGCACGTCAATTTCTTGCCTGAGCCAATTGTTCTCTTGCGTACGCTCACCACGACCCTCCTCGCCGGCGCGGCCATCGTCTGTTTGCTGCGCGCCAACCGCACGGCACTTGCGCTTCAATTTGGGGCCGTTGGCGGCATTGTTGCGCTCTTTGGTTCGCCACTCTTCTCGTTGGTCACCACTGTGTACACCGGCACGCTGGTACGACCCGAGGGGCGCTACGGCCTGTCACTTGCACCGCTTTTCGTCGTGGCGATTGCCACGCAAGGTGAAACAAGAACGGGTCGTCGTATTTTGGGCACCTACGGGTTGATCGTCGTCGGCGCAGTGATTGTCATGTTGATGATCGCGACTTCGGCGACCATACCGCTACCTCCGCCGGGCTGACGCAAAGTCGCGCAGACGTTTCGGCCGCCAGAACGGCCGCTCGGCCTCGGCACTTTGCCGTAACGGAGGTTGCGGACGATAGGGATCGTTCGCGAACACGGCAGACCACCGCTGCCTGAATGCTTTCGGTGCGCGGGTGCGGTACCAGGCTTCGTCGACGTTATTCGAGAACTCGAAAAACTCGGCTCGCGGACTCACCACGGTGCGGTATCCCGCTTCACCGACCCGTAAGCAAAAATCCACCGTCACCCATGGGTGATCCAGTGACTCGTCGAAACCACCCAATGATTCGAAAAGGCTGTGCCTCACCGCCATGCACTGCCAGTCGACGGCCGATACCTCGTGGATCGTCTCCAGTAACGCACGCTGCCCACGATTGCGCCGCCGAATGCGGTAGTGCGACCGGTCGAGAAATGACCCATGTAAGTAGTAGCCAGCGTGTTCGACACGGCTGTTTGCCGTGTAGGTGAAGCCCGAGACAACACCCACTTTCGGGTCGCTGAACGG
>VGAC01000029.1 GCA_016870865.1 Actinomycetota bacterium | reverse complement strand
CGGCCCCCGCCGATGCCCAACCTGCCACATCCCAGGAAGCTGCCCCAGCACAACAGCCCGCCGCCCAAGAGCAGTCCACAGCGACGTCAAGCGGTAGCTCGGTCCGCGTCCCCCTGTGGACGATCAACGGCACTGCGCAAAACCAGCGTATTAAAACTCCGCCAACGGTTTCGATCCCTTGCATCCCCAACCTCACCTGCTGAGGATCACAATCACCTGCCCCTATCAGGTGCACAACAAAAAGGAGGGGCCCCGCCGCAAGGCGGGGCCCCTTCGATTTTCGCCCTCTCGATTTTCGACAAATAGATGTTTCGCCGTGTGGCGAACCATCTCGCGGGTCTTTTACACCCAGAACCCTTGTCTTGTGGGCGCGGAGACCGACGACATCTGCACCTGGCGGCGCCGAGGTTCCTCAGCCTCCGGAGGCTTCGGAAACCTTCTGCTTGCCGGCCGAAATCCAGGGCATCATGCCACGAAGACGCTTGCCAACTTCCTCGATCTGGTGGGCGGCACCGGCCGCGCGCAGTTCGTTGAACCTGGCACGACCACTCTCGCTCTCGGCAATCCATTCCTTGGCAAACTTGCCCGACTGGATCTCCTTGAGGATCTTTTGCATCTGCTTCTTTGTGGTCGGCGTGATGATGCGCGGGCCGCGGGTGACGTCGCCGTATTCGGCGGTGTCGGAAATGCTGTAGCGCATACCGGCGATGCCCTCCTCGTACATCAGGTCGACGATCAACTTCACCTCGTGGAGGCACTCGAAGTACGCCATCTCGGGCTGATAGCCGGCCTCGACGAGTGTTTCGAATCCGTTGCGCACGAGCTCAGTGAGCCCACCGCACAACACGACCTGCTCGCCGAACAAGTCCGTTTCGGTTTCCTCGGCGAACGTGGTTTCGATGATGCCCGCACGGCCGCCGCCAATGGCCGACGCATAGGACAACGCAACAGCCTTGGCGTTACCCGTCGCATCCTGCTCGACTGCGATGAGTGCCGGAACGCCGCCGCCCTCGGTGTAGGTGCGGCGCACCAGGTGACCCGGGCCCTTGGGTGCGACCATGATCACGTCGACACCCTTCGGGGGCTTGATGCGCTTGAAGCGAACGTTGAAGCCGTGCGCGAAGGCGAGCGCCTTGCCGGGCTTCATGTAGCGCTTGATACTCCCGGTGTACGTGGCCTTCTGCTCGGTGTCGGGCATCGTGAGCATGACGACGTCGGCCCACTTGGCCGCATCGGCGATGCCCTTGACGGTGAGTCCCGCAGCCTGTGCCTTGGCCGCGGAGGCGGAACCTTCGCGCAGACCGACCACCACGGGAACGCCGCTTTCCTTGAGGTTCAATGCATGAGCGTGGCCCTGCGAGCCGTAGCCGATGATTGCCACCCTGCGCTTCTTGATGATGTCCACATCACAGTCACCGTCGTAATACATCTTTGCTGCCATCAGCTTGCCTTTCCTTTCACGACACGCGCTCGCGCGTCACGATCGAGTTTGGGAAGTGCGATACGGCCGGTGCGTTGAAGTTCAACAATGCCGTAACCGCGCAGGAGTTCCTCGAAGTCGTCCAACTTGTCGGGTGAACCTTCGAGGGACAGAGTGAGGGCATCGGCACCCACGGCAACGACCTTCGCATCGAAGATGTTGGCGAGCTCGACGAGTTGGCCACGCACCTCGGCACCGGCGCGAACCGTTGCAATCAGGAGTTCGCGTTCGACCGAACGCGTGGGGTCGAGTTCGGAGATGCGGACGACTTCGATGAGTTTGAACAACTGCTTCACGATCTGTTCGAGCGGCGTTTCTTCGACGTCCACAACGATCGTGATTCGGCTGAGTTCCGGATCTTCGGTCGGCGCGACAGCCAACGAAAAGATGTTGTATCCGCGACGCGCGAACAAACCCGCGACACGCGCAAGCACACCCGCCCTGTTCTGGACGAGAACCGAGAGAATGTGGTGGCGGGGCTTGCTCATCGGAGGAACTCCCTCCTTGCGGTCTGCGACGGTGGCAAGAGAATGTCATCGTTGCTGGCGCCCGCCGGAACCATCGGGAACACCTTCTCACCCTCTGCGACACGAAAGTCGACGACGACGGAACGTTCGTTGATCGAATTTGCTTTTTCAATGGCGGGCTCGACTTCTTCGGGCGAATCGACGCGAATACCGACACAACCCATCGACTCGGCCCACTTCACGAAATCGGGCACGCCACCACCGAGGTCGACCTCGCTGTAGCGCTCGCCGTAGAACATCTCCTGCCACTGACGCACCATGCCGAGGTACGAGTTGTTGATGATGCCAACCTTGATCGGGACGTTGCTGAGTGTTGCGGTGATGAGTTCTTGTGCGGTCATCTGGAAGCAGCCGTCGCCGTCGATTGCCCACACAGTCTTGTCGGGGCAGCCGACCTTTGCTCCGATCGCTGCGGGAACAGAAAAACCCATCGTGCCCAGACCACCCGAGTTGACCCAGGTGTACGGCTTTTCGAAGTTCCAATACTGGCTCGCCCACATTTGGTGCTGGCCGACACCCGAGACGAGGATCGTGTCTCGGGGTGCATTGTCGCGCAGTACTTCAAGGCAGTACTGCGGCTTCAATGCCTCGCCCGGTTCGGACTGTTCGTAGGTCAGCGGAAACTGTTCACGCCAGCCCGACACGCGGCTGCGCCACGGACCGACGTCGGCCTGCTTTTCACCGCCGTCGAGCAATTCGCGCAAAGCTCGCACGAGTTCCCTGGTGACCTCGCGGCAGTCGCCGACGATCGGAACATCGGGCTTGCGCACCTTTCCCTGCTCGGCGGGGTCGATGTCGACGTGAATGATCTTCGCTTCGGGGGCGAACGTCGCGACCTTGCCAGTGACGCGGTCGTCGAAGCGCGCGCCGAGCGCGATCAACAAATCGCTCTTCTGCAGAGCGGTGACTGCGGCGGCGGTGCCGTGCATTCCCGGCATGCCGAGGTTCAACGGGTGACTGTCAGGAAACGCTCCTCGCGCCATCAACGTGGTGACGACGGGAACGTTCAACAGTTCAGCGATCTGCTTGACCTGTTCAGCCGCTCGTGCCTTCAACACACCGCCGCCGAGATAGAGAACCGGTCGCTCGGCGGCGAGCATCAACTTTGCCGCCTCCTTGACCATGCGCGGATGACCCTTCGTGTTCGGCTTGTAACCGGGCAGGCTTGCAAGAACTTCATCGTCGGTCGGCCAGTGCCAGGTCATTGCGTTCTGCAGAACGTCCTTCGGTAGGTCGAGCAGAACCGGGCCAGGGCGACCGGTTGTCGCGATGTGGAACGCTTGGCGCACCGCCATCGGAATGTCAGCCGGCGACATGATGAGCTCGTTGTGCTTCGTGATGCTGCGCGTGATGCCAACGGTGTCGCATTCCTGGAACGCGTCGGATCCGATCGCCGTGGTCGGAACCTGACCCGTGATCGCAACCATCGGGATCGAGTCCATGTACGCGTCGCACAGAGGTGTGACGAGGTTCGTCGCGGCGGGACCGCTGGTGACCATGGCGACACCGGGGCGGCCCGTGACGTGGGCGTAGCCCTCGGCCATGTGACCGGCGCCCTGCTCGTGGCGCACGAGGATGTGGCGAATCGGCGACTGAAGCAGCGGGTCGTAGGCGGGAAGAATGCAGCCACCCGGATAGCCGAACATGACGTCGACCTTTTCCATTTCGAGGGCCTTGATGAGGGCCTCGGCACCCGTGATCTTCATGTTTTCCTCCTCGGAATTCGTTTAAGTCAATTGGTTGGCGGGAGATTTCGGTTGATTTCGGCAAAAAATCTGCCAAAAGCAGGGATTTTCGGGCAACAAAAAAGGCCCCCCGCAGGGAGCCCAGGCGAACGTGATATGGGACGCGCGCCTAGAGAACTACTACCACCTGAAGTTCAGGGCGAAGCGTGCTCGGGTTCGTCACGAGACTGAGTGTGCCACGGCCCGGGGCGTTGTGCAACAGGCTCTTGATTCGGGACATTCTTGCACTTACAGTGCGAATACATGGAAGTATTGCGCACACCAGACAGTTGCTTCGAGGGACTGGCCGAGTGGCCGTATGCCCCCGTCTACACCCAGGTTCCCTCGGGTGAGGGCTCCACGCTGCGGATCCACCATGTGGACCAGGGCCCAAAGACGGCGGCCCACACGATCCTTTGCATGCACGGCGAACCCTCCTGGGCTTACCTCTACCGCAAAATGATCCGCGGCTTCGTCGCGGCGGGCCATCGCGTCATCGCGCCCGACCTCATCGGTTTCGGCCGCAGCGACAAGCCCGCAGCAATGGCCGACTACACCTACGAACGCCACGTCGCGTGGATGTCGGATTGGCTCGTCGCGAACGACTTGTCGAAGCTGACGTTGGTCTGTCAGGACTGGGGTGGCCTGATCGGTTTGCGCCTCGTTGCTGCGTTTCCTGATCGATTCGCGCGAATCGTCACGGCGAACACGTTCCTCCCCACGGGCGACCGTGACCCGGGCGCTGCGTTCCGCGCGTGGCGCGAGTACAGCCAGGCAACACCCGACTTCAACGTCGGCAACATCGTCCAGGGTGGTTGTGCGTCGAGACCCATTGGCGCACACAACGTCGCAGCGTACGACGCTCCGTACCCCGACGACTCGTACAAGGCCGGTGCACGCATTTTCCCCACCCTCGTTCCTGCTTCGCCCGACGACCCGTCAGCGGGGCCCAACCAAGCGGCATGGAAAGTGTTGGTGGAATGGACCAGACCGTTCCTGACGGCCTTCGGCGACAGCGACCCGATCACGGCCGGCGCTGATCGTCACTTCCAGAAGTTGATCCCCGGTGCAGCGGGCCAGCCCCACACCACCATCGTCGGTGGCGGTCACTTCATCCAGGAGGACAAGGGCGACGAGTTGGCCGCCATCGTCAACGACTTCATCGCACGTGACGCCTGAAAACTCGACATCGGTCGACGAACGAGTCGAACATGTCGATGGTCGTAGTGCGCGTGGTGCGCGCACGCGCAAAGCCATTCTTGATGCCTTGTACGAACTGCTGCAGGAGGGCCGCGGCGGCACGGGTGCGCGTGCAATTGCCGAGCGGGCCGGCGTTTCGCCCCGGTCGGTGTTCCAGCACTTCGAGGACCTCGAGGCGGTGTACGGCGAACTGGCGGCGCGACAGGAAGGTGCGCTCAATCCGTACCTCGCACCGGTCGATCCACTCGTGCCGATTGTTGAACGCGTCGATCGGCTCGTTGCCGCTCGTGATGAGATGTACACAATCATGGCCCCCATCCGCCGTGCATTGAACGTGCACTACACGGCACGAAAATCACCACTGGTCCGCAACAACCTGAACCGCTTGCACCAGGCCCTGCGTGAACAAGTCACCGCGACATTCCCCGACGAAGTCGCTCGGGACGAACGGCTCCTGACACAGATAGATGTCTGCCTGTCATTCGAGTCGTGGGATCAGTTCACTTCGCGGCACGGCCTCACGCGCACAGATGCTCGGGGGCACCTCGCAGGCTTGGTGATGTCGCTCATTGCCCGCTGACGGCGACGTCAGACTGTGATGCCCTGCAGCGTGGCTGCGGTGAGCGTGTTTTCCAGTAAACAGGCAATCGTCATGGGCCCGGTGCCGCCCGGCATGGGTGTGATCGCCCCGACGAGGCCCTTGACGGCGTCGAAGTCGATGTCACCCACGATCCCTGATTCGGTTCGCGAGATTCCCACGTCGATGAGCGTCGCCCCCGACTTGCAGTGTGCGGCACCGATCATGCGCGCCTGGCCGCTCGCACCGACGACGATGTCGGCTGACCTGCACAATTCGGTGAGGTCCGACGTGCGGCTGTGGGCGATGGTTGTGGTGGCATCGACCCCCTTGCGCGACAGCAAGAGTGCAAGTGGTGTGCCGACGAGCGTCGAACGGCCGACGATCACCGCGTGACGTCCAGCGGTGGGAATCTTGTAGTGCTCGAGCAGACGCAACACGCCGAGCGGCGTGCAGGGTGTGAGACCCGGTTCACCGCGGACCAGACGACCCAGTGAACCGGTGGTCAAACCGTCGACGTCTTTTTCGGCGGGAAGGAGGCGAAGCACCGCGTCATTGTCGAGATGAGACGGCAGCGGCTGTTGAACGAGGATCCCGTGCACACCCGGGTCGGCAGCCAACCGACCGACAAGATCCTCGACCTGCGCCTGAGAAGTGGACGCGGGCAACTCCTCGTTCCTGCTCTGCAGCCCGGCGGCAGCGGCAAACTTGTGTTTGTTGCGGACGTAGGTGCGGCTGGGGCCGTCGTCGCCGATGAGGACCGTGGCCAGGCACACGCTCGGGTTGCCCGCGGCCGCCATGCGCTGTGCGATTTGTCCCACCATCAAGTCGCGCAGGGCGATGCCGTCGAGAATCACAGGATCGGCGGCGGCGGGCATGCGGGACACGATACGGGCGGGAACGATGCGGCCCCGAGCCGTTCCCGTAGCCTGTCTACCTTGAGCCCCAGGAGGCCCGTCACATGTCGACCACCAGCCCATCGCCCGCAGCCATCGCCCCCGCAGACGGCAAGCTCGGCGTTCTCGTCATCGGCCTCGGCGCCGTCACCACCACGCTGATAGCCGGCGTCGAACTGGCCAAGCGCGGCCAGGGCCTGCCGATCGGTTCGATGACCCAGATGGGCACGATCCGACTCGGTAAGCGCACCGACGGCCGCTCCCCCCTCATCAGGGACTTCGTGCCGCTGGCCAAACTCGAGGACATCGTGTGGGGAGCCTGGGACGTGTTCCCCGACGACGCCTACGTCGCCGCCTCGCGGGCTGGCGTGCTGGAACAGGGCAAGCACATCGAGGCCGTCTCCGAGGTGCTGCGCGACGTCCGTCCGATGAAAGCCGCCTTCGAGCGCAAGTATGCCCGCAACCTGGCCGGCGAGCACACGATGGGCGACATTGGCAAGCGCGCAATGTTGAACGCTATCCGCGAGGACATCAACCGGTTCCGCGACCAAAAGAGCGTCAGCCGCCTGGTCATGATCTGGTGTGCGAGCACCGAGGTGTACATCGAGCCCTGCGAGGTGCATGCCACCATCGAGGCCTTCGAAAAGGCGATCGATGCCAACGACGAGCGCATCGCGCCGTCGATGCTCTATGCATACGCCGCCTTGCTCGAGGGCGTTCCATTCGCCAACGGTTCGCCGAACCTTGCCGTGGACATGCCGTGTCTGCGTCAGTTCGCGACCGACCGCAACATTCCGATTTCCGGCAAGGACTTCAAGACCGGCCAGACGCTGATGAAGACGGTGCTTGCACCGATGGTCAAGGCGCGTCAACTCGGTCTGTCGGGTTGGTACAGCACGAACATCCTCGGTAACCGCGACGGCGAAGTACTCGACGCACCCGAGAACTTCAAGACCAAGGAGGAGTCGAAACTCGGAGTGCTCGAGGACATCCTCGAACCGTCCAAGAACCCCGACCTCTACGGCGACGTTTTCCACAAGGTGCAGATCAACTACTACCCACCGCGCGGCGACAACAAAGAGGGCTGGGACAACATCGACATCTTCGGATGGATGGGCTACCCGATGCAGATCAAGGTCAACTTCCTCTGCCGCGACTCGATTCTCGCCGCACCGCTCGCCCTCGACCTGGTGCTGTACTCCGACCTCGCACAGCGCGCCGGCCTCGGCGGCATCCAGGAATGGCTCAGCTTCTACTACAAGAGCCCACAGGTTGCACCGGGGCTCTACCCCGAGCACGACCTCTTCATTCAGTTGACCAAGCTGAAGAACACGCTGCGCTGGATGATGGGTGAAGACCAGATCACCCACCTCGGCCGCGAGTACTACGACGAAAACTAACGAGGCCACTCGTCGCGCCCACGTGCAACTTTCGTCGAGATCTGCACCGAAATCACTACACACCGGGAAACGACACATGAAGAACCGGGGTCTCCCCTTCACACTCGACGTCGCTCTCGTCGTTCTGTTCGTTTTCATCGGAACGCGTAATCACAACACCGACCAAGACGCGGCAGGTATCGCCTCAACTGTGGCCCCGTTCCTGATCGGCCTCATTGTCGGCTGGATCGGAACGCGTGCATGGAAGAAACCCACCGCAGTGGCGACTGGACTCGCCGTATGGATTTCAACGGTGACAGTCGGAATGTTGTTACGCCATTTCGCGTGGGATCGCGGAACTGCCGGCGCCTTCATCGTCGTTGCGACGATCTTCAACGCGTTCACACTCGTCGGATGGCGCGTGGCGCAAGAGAACATCGTTTCTCGGCGCAGATCTTGACGAAAGCTGCACCCAGGCGCGCCGCAAACCCTTGGGTTAGAAGTTGGTGATGGCTCCGGTTTCGGCACCCTGCACGAGCTTGGCGTACTTGCCGAGAACGCCCTTCGTGTAGCGCGACGGGTTCGGCTTCCATCCGACCTTGCGCTTGGCCATCTCCTCGTCGCTCACCAACAAGTCGAGGCGTTTTTCGTGCACGTCGATCAGAATCTTGTCGCCATCGCGAACAAATGCAATCGGACCACCATCGACGGCTTCGGGCGCAACGTGGCCGATGCAGAACCCCCACGTACCACCGCTGAAGCGGCCGTCGGTGATGAGTGCACAGTCGGCACCGCGTCCGGCACCCTTTAGTGCACCGGTGATGGCGAGCATCTCGCGCATACCCGGGCCACCCTTGGGGCCCTCGTAGCGAATCACCAACACGTCACCGGGCTTGATGTGACCCGCGAGGATTTCGGCCATCGCGCCGTCTTCGCCGTCGAACACGCGGGCCGTTCCCGCAAAGTGCATCTGGTCGTGCGTGAGCCCCGCAACCTTGACGACCGCACCTTTCGGTGCGAGCGATCCCGTGAGGATGTTGATGCCGCCTTCGGCATGAATGGGCTGCGAGACGGGGTGAATGACGTCGCCGTCGGGAGCGGGCGGATCGATTTCGGCGAGGTTCTCGGCCATCGTCTTGCCGTTCACCGTCATGGCGTCGCCGTGCAACAGGCCCGCATCGAGCAATGCCTTCAACACGACCGGCACGCCACCGATGCGGTCGACATCGGACATGTGGTATTTCCCGCCCGGCTTCAGGTCGGCGAAGTGGGGAACCTTCGCAGCGATGCGGTTGAAGTCGTCGAGGCTGAGTTCCACCCCGGCTTCGTGGGCGATCGCGAGCAGGTGCAGCACCGCGTTGGTACTACCACCCAACGCATTGGTGATGGCGATCGCATTTTCGAAGGCCTTCTTCGTCATGATGTCGCGCGGACGCAGGCCGAGATGCAGCATGTTGACAACCGTCTCACCCGCGCGGCGCGCGTCGTCATCACGACGCGGGTCGATGGCGGGCGGCGATGCGGTGCCGAGCAGGCTCATACCCAGCGCCTCGGCAATCGACGACATTGTGTTGGCGGTGAACATCCCACCGCAGGCGCCTTCACCCGGGCATGCATGTTCTTCGATGGCCTTTAGTTCGGAATCGTCGATGGTGCCGAGCGCGTGCGCACCGACCGCCTCGAACACACTGGTGATGTCGAGCGCCTTGCCGTTCAACTGGCCGGGCATGATCGACCCGTTGTAGACGAACACCGACGGAAGGTTGAGACGAGCCGCGGCCATCAGCATCGACGGAATGCTCTTGTCACAGCCGGCCAAACCGACGAAACCATCGAACCGTTCGGCGTGCACGACGGTCTCGACTGAGTCGGTGATGACCTCGCGGCTGACAAGCGACGCGCGCATTCCCTCATGGCCCATCGAAATGCCGTCGCTGACGGTGATCGTGCCGAACTCGAGTCCCACGCCACCCGCCTGTTGCACACCCAACTTGGCGTGCTGGGCCAGCTTGCGCAGCGTCATGTTGCACGGCGTGACTTCGTTCCACGCCGAGGCGATACCGATCTGTGGTTTGTCCCAGTCGCCGTCTCCCAAACCCACGGCCCGGAGCATCGCCCTGGCGGGTGCCTTTTGCGGGCCGTCGGTGACGTCACGGCTGCGCGGCTTGATGTCGACGGGAGTTCCGGGCGCGTTCGGAGTCATGGGCGTACGGTAGTCGTGGGCCCCCGATCACCGACTTGACGTGACCCGTTAGGTCTGCCTAACTTTAGTCTGTTAGGAATACCTAACGGCACCCTCTCTCGGGGTGCCTCGCACCGCCGCCTCCCGTTTGCGGGAACGGCGTTTGAAAAGGAGAGTTGAGAATCATGAAGTGTCCCCGAATCGTCCGCTTTGCCGGACTTGCGATGGCTGGGAGTCTGCTCGTCGTCGCGTGCGGCAACGACAACGCTGAGCCGAGCGCCCAAACAACAAAGCCCACGGCCGGCGCCACAATCACCGTCTACAGCGGTCGTAGCGAAAAACTGATCGCCCCCGTTCTTGCCGATTTCACGGCCAAGACCGGCATAGAAGTCGATCTGCGCGCCGGCGACAGCGGCGAGATGGCGGCGCTGCTTGTCACGGAGGGCGATGCCAGCCCCGCCGACCTCTTCTTCTCGCAGGATGCGGGCGCACTGGGTGCCGTCGAAAGTGCGGAGCTTCTCGCAACTCTCCCGCAAGAGACTCTCGACATGGTCGACCCCGCCTACCGCTCGCAGGACGGGCGATGGGTCGCCACGAGCGGGCGCATGCGCGTGCTCGTCTACAACCCGGGTCTGACGAGCGAGGCCGATCTACCCGCGTCGGTCGACGACCTGCTCGATGCGAAGTGGAAGGGCAGGATCGGTTTCGCACCGACCAATGCCTCCTGGCAATCGTTCGTGACGGCGCTGCGCGTCCTGCGTGGTGAGGATGCCGCGCGCGCGTGGCTGGAGGGTTTTGCCGCAAATGATCCCATTGCCTACGAGAAGAACGGCGTGGTTCGCGATGCGGTGAACTCGGGCGAGGTCGCCGTCGGACTGGTCAACCACTACTACCTCTACGAAAAGATCCTTGCCGAGGGCCAAGACGCCGTGAAAGCAAAGAACCACTACTTCCGCAATGGCGACCCCGGAAGCCTCGTCAATGTCGCGGGCGTCGGCATTCTCAGGAGCAGCAAAAACGTAGCCGCCGCACAAGCGCTCGTTGATTACCTGCTGTCCAAGGATGGGCAGACCTACTTTGCGGAAAAGATCTTCGAATACCCCGTTGCTTCGGGCGTCGCACAGTACGACGAGTTGCCGTCACTTGCCGACATCGCGCCACCGAGCATCGACCTGTCCGACCTGAGCTCGATCGAAGCCACGCAAGAATTGCTCTCTGACGTCGGCCTGCTGACCAAGTGAGCGCGAAGCGATGAACGTCGGCCGTCGCGTGCGTGTACCCGCGCCACTTGCGCTACCCGCCGTGGCGGCCGCCGTCATCGCACTGATTCCCGCCTTTTATCTCGCCACCCAAGCCTTCGCTCGCGGCGCCGGAAATGTCTGGGACGAGATCTTCCAGTCGCGTACATGGGACCTCATCGTCCGCAGCACGTGGCTCACCGCAGTCGTCACGGCCGCGAGCATCGTCGTCGGAACCGTCGGTGCATGGGTGACAACACGCGTGGCGCTCCCCGGACGCGCCGTGCTACTCGTTCTTTTTGCACTTCCCCTCGCCATTCCCTCGTATCTTTCGGCGTTCGCCTGGATCTCCTGGCAACCCGGTCTCGAAGGTTTCTGGGGCGCGGTGATTGTTCTCACGTGCGCGTGCTACCCGTACGTGATGCTGCCCGTCGCGGCGGCACTGCGAGGCCTCGACTCGACCCAAGAAGATGTTGCGCGGTCATTGGGCAGGACGCAGCGGCAGGTGATGTGGGGACTCGTGCTCCCCCAAGTGCGGCCATCAATCACCGCCGGCGGCCTGCTGGTCGCGTTGTACGTGCTGTCAGATTTCGGTGCGGTCGCCGCGATGCGTTACGAGACGTTCACGTGGGTGATCTACGGCGCGTACCGAGCCGGCTTCAACCCGTCCCGCGCAGCGATCCTCTCTCTCGTTTTGGTCGCGGCCGCGCTCATCTTGGTCACACTCGAGAGCAGGGCACGCGGACGAGCGGGGGCCGTGCGCATTGGCTCGGGTGTCGGTCGAAATCGAAGGAACACCGCCTCACCCCGCGCCGTGGTCGGTGCCGTTGTTGCATCGCTCTCAATCATCGGTGTTGGACTCGGCGTCCCGGTGGTGAGCGTCATCTCGTGGCTCGGCCGCGAGACGCAACGTTCGGTCCCTTGGGCGGACGTGCGTGGGGCGATCCTCGATTCTTTCCTGATCGGCTTGCTGACAGCGATTGCGACGATCCTCGTTGCGCTTCCCGTCGGTATCGCAGCCTCGCGCTATCGGTCGCGCTTTTCCTCCGCTGTCGAGCGAAGCACGTACGTGACGCATGCCCTCCCGGGGATCGTGATCGCGATCTCGGTGGTCTACGCGGGCATTCGGCTTCTCAGGCCGTGGTACCAGAAACTGCCGCTGCTCGTTCTCGGTCAGCTGCTCATATTCCTGCCCCTCGCGGTCGCCGCGATCCGCAACTCGATCGAACAGTCCTCCGCGCGCATCGAGGAGGCGGCAAAGAGTCTGGGGGCGGGAACGATGGCCACCATCCGCCGCGTCACCGTTCCCCTCGCCCTTCCGGGCATCGGGGCGGCGGCTGCGCTGACAATGCTGAATGCCATGAAAGAACTGCCGACGACACTCTTGTTGCGACCCACCGGTTGGGAGACGCTCGCCACGAGTATCTGGAAGTACAGCACCGTGTCGGACTACTCGGCCGTCGGCCCGTACGCTCTCACTTTGATGATTGTCACCGCGGTACCGACTGCAATCGTCACCTCGCTCACGGTGCTGCGCGTGTCACGGCCCTCGTCACCGGGTCGTCAAGGATGAACGACACACCCGCCCTCGTCGTTGACTCGGTATCGCACTCCTTCGGCGCGCTCGGTGTGCTCGAGGGTGTTTCGCTTGCCGTGCCGAGGGGCAGTATCACCGCCGTTCTCGGCCCCTCGGGTGGGGGAAAGACGACGCTGCTGCGTGCCGTCGCCGGATTCGAGACACCCTCCGAGGGCACGGTCAGGATTGCCGGCAACGTCGTCGTTCACGACGGACGATCGCTCGTTCCCCCGGAACGTCGCGGCGTGACGATCGTTCCGCAGGAAGGAGCGCTCTTTCCCCACCTCTCGGTGTTCGACAACATCGCCTTCGGGTTGAAGAAGCGCCGTGGTTCGGACGCCGAAAAACGCGTGCGCCACCTGCTCGACGTCATTGAACTCGGTGACCTCGCAGATGCGCGTCCTTCATCACTGTCGGGTGGGATGCAGCAAAGGGTCGCCCTCGCCCGTGCCCTCGCCCCGTCGCCCGCGCTCGTCCTGCTCGACGAGCCGTTCACCGCCCTCGACGCGACATTGCGCCAGACGGTCCGCGACGAAGTCGTTGCCACGCTGCGCCGTGAAGGTGAAACCGCCCTGTGGGTCACGCACGATCAGCAAGAGGCATTGTCGGTGGCCGACCAGGTGGCCGTTCTTCTCGACGGCCGTCTCGTTCAAGTAGCCGATCCCGTCACGCTCTACCGTGAACCTGCGACGAAACAGGTCGCGCAATTCGTCGGTGACGCAGTGGTGCTGCGCGGTACCGTCGACCACGACGGCGTCCATGCACTCTGTGATACCGGCCGCGTCACCTTGTCCCGCCCCGCCGTCGCGGGCCCCACCGACATCGTCATTCGACCCGAACAGATCGAGATTTCCGCGAACTCCGTCGACCCGAATTCACCCTCATGCGACGGCGTGGTCTGTTCAACGAGATTCTTCGGGCACGATGGCATCGTCGACGTGCGCCTCGCGAGCGGTTTCGTCGTGTCGGTTCGCGTCCATGCAACGTTGCTTCCGGCCGTGGGCGAGTGCGTCGACGTACGGGTCAACGGACCCGTGCTTGCGTTTGCTTGATCTGCATTTAGCGCCGTTGCGCCGAGCCGCCGAAGCCAAAGAGTTGGCTTCCGACCTTGCGCATCTGAATTTCTTCACTGCCTTCCGTGATGCGGTAGCGGCGATGGTGGCGGTAGATGTGCTCGAAGGGCATGTGGCGCGAGTAGCCAACCCCACCACAGGTCTGCATCGCACGATCGGCTGCATCGCAGGCCAGACGGTTGGCGCGGTAGTTGCACATTGCCACGAGGTGGGTGACCTCCATGTGGTGTTTGTTGTCCAGTGACCACGCCGTGTAGTGGACCAGTTGGCGCAACATCGCCGCCTCGGTGTGCAGTTCGACGAGTGGGAACTGAATGCCCTGGTTCGTCGACAATTTCTTGCCCCAGGTCACACGAGCGTTCGAGTATTTGACGGCCTCGTTGATGCAGAACTGTGCGGCACCGAGTGAGGACGCGGCCTGACGGATGCGGTTCTCGTGGACGAAGTGCTGGGCCAGTTCCAACCCGTGGTCGACGCGACCGAACACGGCCTCGGCTCCGACACGCACGTCCTTGAGGCTGACTTCGGCGTGGTCGGTCGGCATGTTGAACGTCCACCAGAAGAACTCGACCTTGAAACCGGGTGAGTTGGTCGGCACGAGAAACGCGGTGACGCCGATCGGATCACCGGGCTTGCCACTCGTGCGAGCAAAGATGATGTCGTGCGTGGCGTGGTGCAGACCACTGTTCCAACGCTTCATCCCGTTCAACACCCACTCGGCGCCGTCGCGGTACGCGGTTGTCTCCATGTAGGTGGCGTCGCTGCCATGGTTCGGCTCGGTGAGACCGAAGGCAAGGCGCCGCGTGCCGTCGAGGAACCCGGGCATCCACTGCGCCTTTTGTGCGTCGGTACCAAAGTCGCGCATCATGAGGACGGTCGGAAAGTTGCCGACGATGCTCGATTCGTTCTGCAGGTCGTTGTGCAGACCCAGACCCTTCGTCGCAAGGTGCTCACGAATGATTGCCATTTCCAGATTCGTGGCGCTGCGGCCGCCGTACTCCGTCGGCAGCGCAAGACGCAACCAGCCCGCCGCATCGGCGCGACGACGCATTTCACGCAGCAAGGCCTCCCAGTCGTCGCGTGGCACACCGCCGTTGTCGAAATCGGTGCGGGCCCACTCGCGACGGTGATCAAAGAAGCGGATGTTGTCGTCCTGCTGCTCGAGGGGCTTGATTTCACGCTCGATGAAAGCGTCGAGCGCGTCGAGCGTCGTCTGAAATTCCTTTGGAATCGCGAAGTCCATGGCCAGAGGGTAGGCGACGGGCT
>VGAC01000028.1 GCA_016870865.1 Actinomycetota bacterium | reverse complement strand
GCGCTCGGCGGCCACCGCCTACAACGCAACGAACTGCCCTTGAAAACATTTGGCGGAACGGAAGGGATTCGAACCCCCGGGCCTTTTGGGCCTTCCGCTTTCAAGGCGGATGCATTTGTCCACTCTGCCACCGTTCCGCCCGCGAGGCTATCGCCGCCGGCCCTCAGCGTGTGATGCGGCTGCGCAGGTGTGCCACCCAGTCGTCGGCGTCGCGCCAACGGCTGTCCGCGTGTTCGCGGGCGTTGTGTGCGGCCTGACCGGCTGCGGGGAATGATCCGAAGAACTTCACGCCACCCTGCTTGGCGTGCAGTTCGCGCAACGCATCGGCCATCAACTCGTCCCCCACGTGGCCGTCGGCATAGATGATGAAGCAGTAGTCGCCGAGCCCACTTTTTTTCGTTGGCCGTGACTGGAGGTTGTCGATGTTGATACGGCGCGCGGCAAACTCCTGCAGGATCGAAATCAGGCTGCCCGGTTCGTCGGCACGCTGGAACACAACGATCGCAGTGCGGTCGTGACCCGTTGGTGCGCTCACCGTGTCCTTGCCCACCAGCACGAAACGCGTCTGGTTGTTGTCGTGGTCAGCGATGTCGCGCGCGATGACGTCGAGGCCATACAACGTTGCGGCCGACTCGGGAGCGATGGCGGCAACGCCCGCCAAGCAGTCCTCGGAAATACGACGCGCGGCTTCGGCTGTGCTGGTGACCGCCCGCACCTCGGCCTTCGGAAGTTCCTTGCGCAAAAATGCATGACACTGCGCCGTTGCGACGGGCATCGAATGCACTTCCCTGACGTCGGCAAGCTTCACGCCGGGCAGTGCAAGAAGAAAATGTTTGATGTTGAGCACGACTTCCCGCTGGATGTACAACTCATGGTCGAAGACGAGTGCGTCTTGGGTGAGGTTCACCGTGCCTTCGATCGAGTTCTCGATCGGCACGAAACCAAGATCGGTTTCCCCCGCTTCGACCGCGTCGAGCACGTCGGGAACCGTGCGGAAGGGCACCAGCTCCATCGCGGCCAGATCAAGCTGGGTGCGTACAGCCTGGTCGGTGAACGTGCCGAACGGCCCGAGGAAGCCGACGCGACGGGGGGCCGAAGAGGTCACGTTGGGAAGGCTAGGCGAGGAGATGCCAACATTGTGGCGTGTTTAGCGAGACCCTCCGCCAATTGCTTGCCGACGTGCAGTCGGGAGCGGTCAGCGCCGATGCTGCCGCTGGGATTCTTCGCCGTCTGCCATTCACGCAAGCGGGCGATGCACTCGTCGACCATCACCGTGCGCTGCGGTCGGGAACACCCGAGGCCATTTACGGCCCCGGCAAGTCGCCCGAACAGTGCGCAACGATCGTCGCTGAGATGCTCAAGTTCGGCGAGGGCCCCGTCATTCTCACCCGCGTCGACGACGCACAGGCAAAAGCCGCTCTCGCCGACAACCCGGGTGCGCAACGCGCGTCGAACACCTTCGCCTGGCGCTTGCCCGGTACCGACCGTGCGTCGCAACACCGTGTGCTTGTCATCAGTGCGGGGACGGCCGACGTTCCCGTCGTTGACGAGGCGATTCTCACACTGCGTGCGTACGGCTTTGCACCCGAGCGAATAGTCGATGTCGGCGTGGCGGGCATTCACCGCCTCCTCGATCGCCTCGAAACCGTTCAGGCGGCCGATGCGATCATCTGCGTGGCCGGCATGGAAGGTGCGCTTGCCAGCGTCGTCGGGGGCCTCAGTGGCGCACCCATCGTGGCGGTTCCCACCAGCGTGGGCTACGGCGCATCGCTTGAAGGTGTCACAGCACTGCTTGCCATGCACGCGTCGTGCGCCGCCGGAGTCACGGTGGTCGGCATCGACAACGGTTTCGGCGCGGCATGCGCCGTCGCACGCATTCTCAACCGACGCACATAGGAAATACGCATGAACAGCGCGTGGATCAATTGTTCGGCCGGGGTCGCCGGTGACATGTTGTTGGGCGCACTCATCGATGCCGGCGCCGATGCAATGGAAGTCGCCAACATCGTGTCGGGCCTCGGCGTCGACGGCTGGGCACTCACGGCCGACTGCGTCGACCGCTGCGGTATCTCGGCCACCCGCGCCATCGTCGTCGAACATCATCACGATGACAACCACCATCGCGACCGGGAACATGCACCGCATCGTCCGTACCGCGACATCGTCGCTCTCATCACCAACGCCGATATCCCCGACGAGGTGAAGGCAAACGCTCTCTGCGTATTCCGTGCCCTCGGCGAAGCAGAAGCCAAGGTGCATGGCGTCAGCCTCGACGACGTCGAATTCCACGAGGTCGGCAGCCTCGACGCCATCGTCGACGTCGTCGGCACGTGCGCCGCGCTGCACCTTCTCGGCATCACCCACATCGTTGCCTCACCCATCGCAACGTCGCATGGCACGGTTCGCTCGGCCCACGGCAAGATCCCCAGCCCCGGGCCGGCAGTGGCGAGGATGCTCGCCGCTCGCAACGCCCCCGTTCGTGGAATCGACCTCGACTACGAAGTCTCCACCCCCACCGGTGTCGCCATCATCACCGCGCTCGCTGCATCCTTCGGCCCCGCACCCACCATGACGGTCACCAACATCGGCCACGGCGCGGGAACAAAGAACCCACCTGACCACGCCAATGTCGTCCAGGTTCTCATCGGCATCGCCGACCACGACACGTCACACGACGTCGAATCTCTGATTGTTCTCGAAACGAACACCGATGACGTCACCCCCGAGGTTCTCGCCCACACCGTCTCGACTCTCATGGTTGCCGGTGCGAACGACGCCTGGGTGACACCAATCCTGATGAAGAAGGATCGCCACGGCCACTGTCTGCAGGTGTTGTGCCGCCCCGAGTCGGCGGCCGACATGCGCTCCATCATCTCGCGCGAAACCGGCTCGCTCGGCATTCGCGCAACCGCCCTGCAACGCTTCACCAGCGCGCGCCGCACAGTCACCGTCGATGTACTCGGCCATTCGATCGATGTGAAGTGCAACGACCACCGCGTGAAAGCCGAGTTCGATCACGCAGCCCGCGCCGCCCGCGACACCGGCCTGCCGCTACGCGAAGTGATGCGCCTCGCTGAGGACGCCGCGCGTGGATTACTCGGCGACGACGACCAAAGCTGAGATCAGTCCCGACATCGCGCCTCAAAACACCATCATTGACGAAACCGTCCACTGCAGGTGCTTGGCGAAGCCACCCGATACCCCAGCCCCGCGGTGTCGAACATGCTCCTGTGCTTGGCCGGTGATTTCCTCCGCGTGATGGCCACGTGAATGGCTTTCTCGGTGTCCGACACGGTTGCGTGTGCATCACCCCGCGAGACCTTGACCGCAACATTCGGCGGTCAAGTCACGCACTTAGCATCGCAGCGCCCACCCAGTCATTGAGTTCGCTCACGCTCGCTTCGCCGCTGCGCCGCGCCAACACGGTGCCGTCACCGGCGAGCAAGACCAGGCCGGGGTAGCCACTCACACCCATCGCGAATGCAGCTTCTTGGTCTTTGCTGTCGGCCATGACGGCCCACGGCCACTCCTTGTCGACCAACCACTGCGACGGCGGCCAGTTCACCTGGTCGTCACGCGAACCCGTGGCGATGCCCACAACCTCCAGTGAGTCGGGCATCTGGCCCGATTCCCTCCACTCGATGAGACGCGGAATTTCGGCGTTGCAGTGCGGACACCAATGCGCAAGGAACACCAACAGCACCGGCTTACCAGACGGCCTCACGGTCACGGCTGAACCAGCGAAGTCAAAACCGGCCAACATCGGTGCGGCCACACCCTCTGCCGGGTCGCTACCCGGGGCGGGAACCGACTCTTCGAGTGGAACCAGCGCTTCTCCCATCGCCGTGACGGGCTGGAACTCACCGGGCGCACCACCCGCGGCCCCACTTGAATCCCCGCCGCCCGGTGTCACCTGCGCACCCGCGCCGTCGGCCGTCGACGCATCGTCGTCGGACCTGCCGCCCACGATGGCGATACCGGCGATCACCACCAACACCACTGCGATGGCTGCAACGATCCACTTCGTCGACAACGACTTATGTCCGTTCGGGTCAACGCTCATGGACCAAACGATACGTCGTCGACAGCAAAATGATCATGCTGACAAAACCACACAGCGCCATCAAGGGCAACGTCACGAAACCGAACTCGCGGAACCAGATGGTAGTGCAGGGCACATCGAGTGAACACACGTTGCTCTCCCACGTCGGGTTCCACTCCAACAAGTAGTGGTAGACCGATACGACACTGCCCAGCGCGGCCAGCACCACCGCATACGGAGTGATTTCGCGTTGCGACAAAAACGCATCACCCGCCGGCAACCGCCGCCCCGCAATCCACCGCCGTCCCAGTGCGACACCCAACACGACCACGAGCGAATACATCGCAATACGCTGGTACCAACACAGTTTGCAGGGGTTGTATTTCGCCGCCTCGCTGAACCACAGACTGCCGAAGGTCGCGAAGCCCGCCACGATGAACGCCAACGGCAGCGCGAGAGGCCGGCACACCACCACGAAATTCGCCGCGCCGCGCGACCGCGCCGCAGCAAGCCGCGCGACCAATAGAACCAACGTGCCACCCGCGGCGAACAAGGCCAACAGGACCGACAACAACTGCATCGTCTCGGTATCCATGTTCCCTTAGTCTGTCGTCTCTTTGTCGCATGCGGTGGCAGGATGGTTGCCGTGTCCGACACCGCCACCGTGGCGCCACCCCCCTCGACGGGACTTCTCGCCCTGCGCGAGATGCGTTCCGCGCGCCGTCACCGCCGCGTGCAGGAAACCGAGTGGTTCGAGGCCCTCTACCGCGTGTACCTCGCCGCCATCCTCATCGGTGGCAGCGTGCTTTTCATCTCGGGCGTCTTCGAGGACTCTGTCGCATCAACCAACGACATCACCGATATCACAGCCCACGGTCCGAACATTCTCGGGCTGATCGTCGCCGTCGCCTTGTTCCTCGGCGCACGCAGCGGCGCCGGGGGTGGGCCGATCGCCGTCGAAGACGCCGAAGTGCGCCACGTTCTCCTTGCCCCCATCGCCATCCGTGATGCATTGCGCAAACCCGCCATCCAACGTCTGCGCGCGGCGGCCTTCGCCGGAGCACTTGCCGGCGCGGCCGCGGGCCAACTCGCCGCGCGTCGCCTCCCCGGCTCACTTGGTGCCTGGGCGTTCTACGGTGCCATCTATGGCGCATGCGTGGGTCTCGTATGGGTGGGCGCCGCACTTGTCGTGCACGGCCTGCGCGTCCATCCCTCACTCGCCACACTTCTCGCGTCGGCACCACTGTTCTGGCAGACCACCGTCACCGTTGCAGACACCTCCACGCCGGGCCCCTTTGACGCCTTCGGCGGCTTGGCGCTGTGGGCGCTGCGGATCGAGACCATCGACTTGATCGCCGCCGTCATCACAGGCATCGTCGCGATCGCCGGCGTCTTGGTCGTCGGCACACTGTCGGTCGAGGCTCTCGCCCGACGCAGCAATCTCGTCGCACAACTGCGCTTCGCCGTCACACTGCAAGACATTCGCACCGTGATGTTGTTGCGTCGTCAGCTCAGCCAGGAACAGATGCGCGCCACATCGTGGGTCACACTCAAGCGCCACGGGGCGCTTCCCCCCGTCGTGCGCCGCGGCGTGCACAGTTTCCTCAAGTTCCCTGCGCGTCGTTATGCACGCATGATGTTGATGGTCGTTCTCGCCGCCCTCGCACAGGTGGCCGCCTACCGCGGCACAACACCCGCCGTCGTTGCCAGCGGTCTGTGTCTTTTCGTCTTCGGTCTCGAACTCGTCGAGCCCCTGTCGCAGGAAGTCGACAAACCCGAGCGCACCGATTCACTACCCGTCGACCGCGGCGCACTCATGCTGCGCCATCTCATTGTGCCCGCTGTCATGCTGATCCCCTTCAGTATCATTGCCATCATCGCCGCAGCGATCTTTGAACACGACGGTGCCGCCATCGCCACCGCCGTGGTGCTCGCACCGTTCGCTCTCGCCACCGGTATGGCCGGCGCAGTGATCAATGCAGTCAAGGGCGCACCCGACCCGCTGGGTGACAACGCAAAGTCCCTCTTCATGCCGCCCGAGGTTGCCGGCTTGACCACGATGACCCGTGCCGTGTTCCCCGTCGTTGTCGCCACGCTCGGCAGCCTGTCCGTCGTCGCAGTTCGTGAAGCAGTCGAATCGGGCGACCATCCCGTCGCCACCGCCGTGCGCATGTGCGTCGGTGTTGCACTCGTTCTCTTGCTTGTCGCGGGCTGGGTGCGTCAACGCGACGCAATCCGCCGCTGGTGGAGGAAGTCGGTCGAAGAAAGCCAACGGTCGCGAAAGGCGGGTGTGTCGCGATGAGCCGTCACCCCAGGCCGCCCAGCCGGCGCGACAACGACACCAACCAAACAAACACCTCACGCCTGCCCGCTGCAGCCGTCGAGGCATTCGCCGTTGCGAAGGACTACGCCGAGGCGCCCGCACTTCACCCCCTCACGCTGCGCATCGAACACGGCCAGCGCGTCGCACTCCTCGGCCACAACGGTTCGGGCAAGACCACGTTCATTCGCATGGCCGCGGGCCTGCTCGACCCCACCGCCGGCAGCGTCAACATCGACGGCCACGCACCATCCAGCCTCGAGGCCCGCACCCTGACCAGTTACCTCGCCGATACGCCCGTCTTCTACGACGACCTGTCGGTGTGGGAACACCTCGAATATGTCGCGCGCATGCACGGTGTCACCGAGTGGGAACAACACGCCGCCGATCTTCTCGATCACCTCGGTCTCTACGCCCGCGCCGAAGAACTCCCGCAACGTTTCTCGCGCGGTCTGCGCCAAAAGGTGGCCATCGCCATCGCCTTCATTCGCCCCTTTGAACTGCTCCTCGTCGACGAACCCTTCGTCGGCCTCGACGCCGCGGGCAGGGAAGCCCTCCTTGCCCTCCTCGCCCAGGCCGGATCCGACGGCGCAACACTCGTCGTGGCCACACACGAACTCTCTTTCGTCAGCCGTGTCGAACGCATCGTCGCCCTACGTGACGGCCATCTCATCCACGACGGCCCGCCCACCGACACCGACATCGATGCCCTGGTACGAACTGACGCCGTTGGCTAGCCGCAGGTAGCCTCACCCCATGCTTGAATACGCCGCGCTGACCAGCGCCGACCCCTCGGAATTGGCACGCCTGATGACCGAACGCTCGGCCCAGGGCTGGGAAATCCTCCAGATCGTCTCCACCGGTTCGCAGGTGACCGCCTTCGTGCGCCGCGCCGCCATCGCCGGCACCATCAACACCGGCACCGTCAACAACACCGCAACGGCACCCACACCCGCGAACCCGACACCCACGTCGACCGTGCCAACGAATCCCACACCGGTCAGCCAGCCCGCCGCCACAGCAGCCTCCAGCAACCCCGTCAACGCGACATCCAGCAGCGTCGGCGACGCCGTGGCCCCCGCTGCTTGGTACCCCGATCCCTCGGGTCGCTTCGAGTTGCGCTACTGGAACGGTTCGGCGTGGACCGAACATGTCTCGCGCAACGGCCAACAGTTCACCGACCCGCCCGTCGCCTGAGTCCCACGGCATCGAACCGGCCCACCCCCATGCGTATCTCGCCCGTCGGCCACGCAGGCATGCTCATTGACACCAAGGGTGTCAGCATCCTCTGCGACCCGTGGTTCCAACCGGCCTTTTTTGGTTCGTGGTTCCCCTTCCCGCGCAACGACAAACTCGACCCCACACTGCTTGCCCAACTGGAAAATCCCACCTACCTCTACATCTCGCACATCCACGGCGACCACCTCGACGAGGCCTGGCTGGCCAACCACGTCAACAAGTCGACACCCGTTCTCCTGCCTGACTTCCCGACGCGCGAACTCGAACGCACACTCGGCAAGTTGGGCTTCCGCACCTTCGTGCGCACGCAGCACGGTGTTGCACAACCACTCACCAACGGCGTGTCGATTGCCATCCACGTCGAGACCAGCATCACCGACGGCCCCGGCGGCGACTCCGCCCTCGTGGTGATGGATGGTGACACCATCGCCGTCAACCAGAACGACTGCCGCATCCACGACACCGATACCCTCCGCAAACACGGCCCCATCGATATTCACCTGCTGCAGTACAGCGGGGCCATCTGGTATCCGATGGTCTATGACATGCCCGAAGCCGACAAGCGCCACCTCGCTGAATCAAAGGTTGAGTCGCAGTTCGCCCGTGCCCTCGCTTACGCCAAAAGCCTCGACGCCCGTGTCGTCGTACCCAGCGCCGGCCCGCCCTGCTTTCTCGACCCCGAACTGTTCCACCTCAACAAGGTGACGGGCGACGAGATCACCATCTTCCCGCACCAGCCCGAATTCATCGAGCGTCTCGCACAAATCAACAAACCTGCCATTCTCAACATGCCGGGCACCACCATCGACGTCACACCAAGCAGCATTGATGTCACACACCCCGTCGCCGACGTCGAACTCCACGACATCTGGAACTCGATCGGTGCCCACCTCGCCGCCTACCAGGCCGATTGGCAACCGTGTCTCGCACGACACAAGGCCACCTGGCACGCACCCACCGACAATCTTCTCGGTGAAATCCAAAAGTGGTTTCGTCCCCTCATGGCCATGTGCCCCACCGTGTCGGTCGGCATCGGTGGCAACATTCTCATCCAAACCACCGGCCACGACGATCTCGGAATCCTGCTGCACTTCGAATACTCCGACGTCCAGCGCTACACCAACCAGCCTTACCGCTACCGATTCGAAGTCCAGCGCGAACTGCTCGAAACCATCGTCGCCGACAAAGCCGTCGACTGGTCCAATGCACTCTTCCTGTCCGCGCGTTTCCGCGCCTGGCGTGACGGCGACTTCAACGAGAACGTCTACAACTTCTTCAAGTCGCTCTCATCCGAACGCATGGGCCGCACCGAGGTCGAGGCCTATCGCAAGGCCACCGAAACCCCCGCCATCGCACAAGACGAGGTGCAGGTCGGCGACTACATCGTCGGCCGCTTCTGCCCACACCGTCAGGCCGACTTCGGCGTCTTCGGCGTCATTGAGGGTGACGAACTCGTCTGCACCCTCCACGGCTGGCGTTTCGACCTCGCCTCAGGCGCCTGCCGCAGCTCGGTCGGCAAAAGTGTCACCATCCGCAAGCGCGTCTAGCGGCGGCGGAAACGTTCGACTGCGCCGAGCACCCGGCTGGCGAAGTCGTTGCCGATATTGAACCTGCGCTTGGCCCAGTCGAAACCTCGCAGTGCCTGCTTGTCGGCAAAAATCAGTGCTCGCTTGGCTCCGTCACCGGGGCGCGCCCGGTACTCGGTGGAGCGCACGACAGGTGCCTCTTCTTGGGTGAAGTAGTACAGCGCGAGCGACTGGCGGGCAACACCAACCGGAGTCGTCAGCGGGTCGGGATGGCCATGGAATGAATCCATGTCGGTGTTGAAGATCAGAACACGGTTCTTCAACGGGGCGACACGCTTCTCGCAGCGCTTCATATCACGCGACCACAGCTCGAGTTCACCGCCGTACTCACTGCGCCAATCCCGGTTGCAGTACAACAGCAGGTTCACCCGACGCTGCCAATGGCGGTGATGTGGGTGCACCGTGAAGTCGGCATGCACGTTCAGGTATCCACCGGCGATCGACTGGTGCATTCCGCCACCCTCGAACGACTCATCGATGATGAGCCCCTCGATTCCCGTCACCCGGCCCAGCCAATCGACGAATGCGGGCGAGTTGAGAACGGAGACAACGTGTCGAGTTGCCGAACCCCACGTCTCGTACTTCTGATTCGCGAACTTGCGCTCGTTCACATGCGAGTAATTCGTCCACTTCTCGGCTGCAATGGCCGGAAATTCGGCAACAACGGCTTCGAACCATTCGTCGCGAAGAAAGTTCTCGAGGACAATGTGCGGGTAGGGCGTGTTGTCTCGGTAGCCGTTCGTTGAAACGGCCTGCTCGAGAGCGGCGATGTTCACGACATCAGCCATCTCAGCGGGAGTGATCACCTCGAGCATTTCGATGCCTCAGCGTTTCAGTTCGTAGATGAACTGGTAGCCGAACAACTGCGGCCTGATGCGCACCAGGACGCGGTCGATGGCGGCAACCGGAGCAAGTTTCCGGCTCACACCACCCGCGCCACCGCGGTCAGCCACGTCGAACGGCAAGCCCGTCGTAGCGACGCGGCGCACCGAGCACCCGGCATTGCGTGCAAGTCTTTCGAAGCTGCGTCGGGTGAAAAAGCGAATGTGCGTGCGGTCGAGGATCCCGCGACGGTCGTAGTCGAACATTCCGAACAAAGTTCGCAGACGTGGATACCAGTGGCCGAAGTTCGGCACACTGGTGATGATGGCACCACCCGGCGACAACCTCGGCATGATCTCTGCCAAGAGTGCATCGGGTTGGCGCACGTGCTCGAAAACATCGGCACACACCACGTACTCGAAACTCGTCGGTAGGTCTGCTGGAAGCCCGTTGTCGAGGTTGGCTTGCACGAATTTGTCGACGCGGCCGTGAACCATTGCGTGTTCCTCGAAGTCGACACCGATCACCTTGTGGCCGAGGCTGCGCATTTGACTGCTCAACAATCCGTCACTGCATCCAAGGTCGACGATTTCAGCCGGGGGCAGTTGTGCGAGATAGCGCAGAATCACGCCGTGCGACGAGTGTGGGTCGCTCTTGTATTCGTACGCCCCGCTGGCGACCGTTGCTGCTGGTCCGAATCCCATCTTGTGCAAGCGGTGACGCGTTGAATGACGGAAAAGGTCGCGCGCGTACTTCATGCCGTCGACGTAACAAATCTCGTCACCGTAGTAGGTGGGAATCGGCACCTCAACGAAGTCAGCCGACACATCGGCGAGGCCGAGGATGATCTGCGTGTCGAAGTCGAAACCATCGGAATACGTCGCCAGCGGCAGCGATGCGAGGGTCGAGGTGCGATAGGCGCGGTAACCGCTGTGCCACTCCGACAGCGACAGACCCGCCATTGTATTTTGGTAACGGGTGAGAATCTTGTTGCCGATGTATTTGTAGAGCGGCATCCCGCCCTTCAATGCCGCACCACGGTCGATCATTCGCGAGCCGAACACCGCGTCAGCAGTGCCCTCGGTGAGCGGCCGGAGGATGTCCATCATCACCTCGGGGGCGTACTGGCCGTCACCGTGCAACAACACGATGACGTCGAGGCCCATCTCGCAGGCGAGGCGATAACCCGCCTTCTGGTTGCCCCCGTATCCCAGGTTCACGGGGTGGCGAACGACGTGCAGAGGCAGGCGGTCGCTACGCCGCTGGTAGGCGAGCGCGATCTCATGTGTTTGATCGACGCTCGCGTCGTCGCACACCAACACGGCCTCAACCATGCCGGCCACATCAGTCGGGATGCGATCGAGAACGGCCTCGAGGGTCGACTCGGCGTTGTAGGCAACGACGAGGATTCCGATGCGGGGCGCGACTCGTTCACTCATCAATCACCGAATCGTAATCTGTCTTCGACTCGTTACGCCTGTCTTAGCGATTCCCCGCCTCTGTGTAGGCAAAAACCTCGGGGTCGAGGATCACATGGTCGTACTCCAGGTACACCACGTCTGTGTCCCATGCGAACCACTTGGGACAAGAGGCCATCAGGCCCCCGGCCAGGTGGGTGCGCGGGGCTGCTGAAAACGTGATCTGGCGGGGGGGCTCGAGCGCACGGTCGTACAACCTGAAAGTCGTCTCAGAAAAGCCGAACTTACTGCGCACCACCAACCACGAAAAATCAGTCCGCTTTCTGGGGAACTCGATGCGCATCAGATACCGCCGGTCGGTTCCCCCACCGATGGGCACCTGTCCGTCGACCGCCTGGTTGACTCGCACGTCGTATTCGCCCGTCGCGTCGTTCACACCCTGCTTCGCGACGAGTGGCAGGGTGGTCACCACACCTTTTTCACCCACCACACCGACCGTCAACTCATCGCGGGATGCGGTCGCCTCCGTGACGGGAATGTCAAAATAGAAACCTGAGTTTGATCCCGTCTGAATCTTGCGCTCGAGAATATCGGCTCGATTCGGTGTTGTCAGTCCCCGGAAGATCTCCTTGCCGCGCAGCATCACTGAAATCTCCACCGCATCATCGCTCTCCGTGAACGCCCAGCCGAACGCGGTGATCGTTGCCAGCACCGGCTCGGCTCTCATCCGCTCACCACCCGTCGGCGTCACGGTCAAATGACTCGCCGCGTAACCCCAATTGCAGTCATGTAGTTCGATGAGATCGTCTGACAATTCCTGTCCCGACAGCGCAGGCACGGCATCGGCCGGCATCAGGTACCCGGGCCGCAGGTCGTTGCGCAGCATCAGCGTCTGCCTGTAACCCTTTTCGCCGACCACCGCCCACCGCGAGTAGTTGCGCAGAATGTACTCACCTAGGTCGTAGTGCCGAATGCTGTTCGGCATCTTGTCCCATTCGTCAATCGACGCATCCCACGCGTACACCACCACTTCGGGACTACGCGACTTCAGTGCGGCGATGACTTCACGCATCGCAGGTCGTGTAGACATCTGCACGGCGTAGCTGAAGCGGCTGATCGGTCGTTGGTTGAGGACGAAATTGTACAGACCCGAGGTGTTCGCAAAATCGAAGATCACTGCATCCGGACCCAGATTCTGTTCGACGAAATCCCGTACCGAAATCGCGGTCTGAACAAAGGCACCGTCGTCCGTGTAGCCGATACGGTCGAGTGTGGCAACTGGTCCGCTCGTGACCTTCCACCGCGATCCAGCCGTGGCCATGTCCTTGTTCAGCACCTTGGCGACGGGCATGAACGGAAACAGAGCGACGACCAGGGCCAGACCCAGCCAGGCGGTCGGGCGCCGAACATGCCGTGCTGTAGGGCGTTCCTTGACGACCTCGGCGACGGTTGTGAGGCCTCGCACCACGATGTAGAAGAGCAAGGGGATCGCCGTAATCAGTGATTGGTAGACATGTGTGTCGGGGCGGTTCAACGCCTTCTGGAAGAACAACAGGTTCCCGAGCGCAAGTGCGAGTGCGACCCAGTCTTCATTGCGCAATTCACGACGGCTGCGCAGTCGCCACACCACGAACCACACACCAACAAGCACGGCCAGTGGGATCGCGAAAAACACGACCCATTCGCCGCCCCATCGGAATGAGTCGATGTCGGTTGCAAGGCCGATGGGTATACCGGTTTCGATGTACCACTTGAACGGAAAGATCCGCCACCAACCGACATAGGCCTCGAGCGCCCCCATCGACGCCAACGCCCCGGCACCCGTAGCGAGACCCACGACCATGCCGGCCGCTGCCCGGATGGTGCAGCGGAACGTCTGGCTGATCCTCTGCCCGCGCCGCCACCTCACTGCATCGCGGGCAAGAACGATGAGACAGAATGCCACCGCGAACACGATCATTTCGGGGCTCATGACGAGATTCAGCACGACGAGTACACCGAAGGCGACCGCGCGGGTCCACGACCCCTTGCGCAAAAAGACGAGCAGCGCAATCGTCGCGGGTGCCAAGAACGAGAAGCGGAAAATGAACAGCGTTGGGTCGCCGTTCAGAGTCCGCAGGAAACCACCCATCGCCTGTGCGGGGAAGGCCAACAAGACGGCAATCGCCGCCACTGCAGCCCAGTAGCGCGACACGAGAGCCGCACACGCCAGATAGATGGACACCACGAGTGCTGGAATGAGAAAGATGTGCGTTCCCGCAACGAGGCCCCACCAAGTCGTCCCGAACAACCTGAACGCTGCACGCGGTGCCAACACCGCGGGGTAGAAACCGACGTTGAAGAAGAAATCACGCCAGGGCACCTCACCGGTCGCCCACAGCCAACCACCGTTCAGGCTCTCACCATGGTGGAAAACATCGATGTCACCCGTCGAGGGACGCAGCCTGCTCACCCAGGTGAACAGCAGAACCGGCACGACGAAGAACACGAGCCGCCCGCGTTCGCGCCGGTGCGCCGGTGCCGTACCGTTGCGCCTCAACCACAGCGCATCGACGAGCAACAATGCGACTGCGAGGACCACCATCGGCAACAGCGGAATCCACGGATAGTCGACCTGCTTGCCGTTGTCAGACCTCACCACATAGGTCGTGCGGGCCGCCCACCACAATACGACTGGCAGCAGTGATGAAGCCAGCAGGTTGAATACCGCGGCCCAATTTCTCCACGCAGCCGATGAAACAAGACGGGACACGAGCACTACGACCACTGCATAGGTCCCCGCGCACAGGGCAAGCCACCACCAGCCGTTCGACACGCCTCGCTCGAGACCCGTCGCCACGAGCAGTCCAAGCGTGGCACCCACGAGAAGAAGACGGGCCCACGAACCTGCGCGACCCGAGCGCAACTCTTCGACTGTGGTTGTGTCATCAAATGTGACACGCGGCAACGGACCATCGCCCACGAAAGACCGCAAACCCGGCCTTAGCCGTGCCAGTCGGGGTAGGAGCGACCAGACAAACGTCGCCACCATGGGCATCAACAGCATCCATAACAACGCCACCTGCCAGTAGCGGTTCAGGGGGAAGTTCGAAAGGAGTGCGTAGCCCATGCGATCCGTCGTCGGTATCTCACTGCGGGGCCAAACGTTCGCCAACGCAAGGGTCACCACCGAACCACTTCCGATCGCAATCACACCCCGCCAGAGGTACTGCGTGAACACCGACGGCGCGACGGTCTCGGTGGTCCCTGAACGCGGCGTCCGTGACCCGAACCATTTGTCCTTTCGCGCCAGAGCAACGCGTTCGATGAGAACCCACGACAACGCGGTCAACGCAAACGACGCACCAATAGCGACAAATGTGCGCAGCACCTCCGACCACGTCGCAGTGTGGCGCTCAACGTAGTTGAACACCGGAAAGTGCCACAGGTACAGGCCATACGACACCCGGCCCGCAAGGCGTAGGGGTCGTGCCGATGTCACTGCGCTGAATAGCCGAACGCTCTCGGCCGTGGCCAACACGACGGCACCGGCCGCAACGGCAGCGAGTGTCAGGCCTCCCTCGTACATCCACGGCTGGAGGTATGACGAACGTGCGACCATCCCGATCAGCACGACGGCTCCCGCAAGACCACCCCACGTGACAATGTCGATTCGTGGTCGCCTATAGCGAAAGACGAGTGCAACCAGACAACCCACCAACAATGTGTCGATGCGTGTGTCGGTGCGCACGAATACATTCGCCCATCCCGAACCCGCTTCCCACACTTGCGACCGGTACCAAAACACCCACACGACCGGTATGGCAACCAGCGCGACACGAACACGCAAACGTGTCGAGAATGCCAGCACAGCGGCCAGAACAACGGGCCAAAGGATGTAGAACTGTTCTTCGATTGCCAAAGACCAGAGATGCCCCAGATCTGAATTGAAGTGCTCGGGGTCCCAGACGCTGTGCCAATTGTTGTAATACAGCAACACCGAACGCACCGTCGGCCACAACGAACCAAGCGTGGCCCCGTCGGCCACGGTCACCGCCGTGAACACCACCATCAGGGTGACCAACGCGGGCAGTAACCGCAGCGCACGTCGGCCGTAGAAGTTGCGCCACACCCGCCCGTGGCCGTCGCCGGCGTCGAATGCCTCGGCCAGTAATGATGTGATCAAGAACCCGCTCAGCACGAAGAAAATGTCGACACCCAGGTACCCGCCCTCGACGATGCTGCGCAGCCACTTCTGACCCGAGAAAATCCCCGGGGCAACGTTGGGCAGGTGACTCATCACCACCAGCAAAACGGCGATTCCGCGCAGGCCATCGAGAGCCTGAACGTGGCCCAACCGCCGCGGTTGCATTTCCTCCCCGTTCATCGCCCCGCCAATTTAGAGCCCCACCTTGACGGGAATTCGCACCGTCGGGTCAGTACACCCAGACGTCGTCCCACTTTTCCAGCAGGCCGGTCTCCCACAACATGTCCATCGCGTCCACCGACACGCGCACGCACCCGTGCGACGCCGGATATGCCGGAATCACTGCCGAACCGTGGAACGCGATACCCCCAAGAAAGTAGATCGGTCGATAGATCGAACCGAGGTCCCCGCTCCACCAGCCATCGGTCCGCAGTTTCTCCACACGGAACCGACCCTTCGGCGTGTCGGCGACATCGCGCACAACAATGTTCGGGTTCTTCGGACTGCGCTCGACATACGGCTTGCCCGTCCCCGTTGACACATTCAGCACCGCCTCTGTCACCCCTTTGCGAACGACGAAAGTCAACTGTCGGTCGAGGTCGACCTCGACCACGTCTTTGTCGAGGCCCTTTTCTTCGCTGCGTGACAGCGGACGTTCGGCATGAAGAATCGCATCGGCCGTCTCTTCATCGACACTGCCCGTCACCGGCAGTTCGGCGAACTTCTGGAAAGCCATGACTGCCTGACGCGTCGTGAAGTCGTACTCACCGCTCGCCGCCTTCAACCAGAAGCCAAGGCTCAAGAGGCGCACCTGCACCACCTGTGTTGCCGCACCCGACGTCATCCGCACTGACATCACCGGCAGAGGAAACGGCGAAGTGCGGAACAAGTTCAGCGGAACCTCACGACGAATCGGGGCGGCCAACAATGCCGAAGGCGCAAACCCGAGCACAGAGCTCAACAGCCCACAGACCATGACCCATCGCAACATCTTCATCGTTGTAACGAAGTTAGCGAGACTCAGTGCATCGGTAGTGGCAATTCGCACCAGATCGTCAGGCTGTACTTCACACCACTGCGAATCGGCAACGACTCGTGGGGATGTGTCACCAAACTCGGCCACACCAAAATCTCACCAACTGCGAGGCCGGCGTTAGATGCACCCTGGCGCGGAAAGTCCAACTCCGCACCGTCGTAGTCGTTGTTCAACTTTACGCTCATCGACACCTGCGCCACGTCATGGTGGATCCGCAACGACTCTTGGCCACCCACTTCGTACTTGATGATGAAGGCATCGTTGACGCCGTGGTAATCGATGTACCGCCATTCGGTTTGCAACTGTGGCCACACCTGCGCACCGATGTGGTTCTCCATGGCCTCGAACACGACGGGGCTCATCCGCGCGATTGACAATTCCACCCCGGGAACCGGGTCACCTCGGTCGGGTGCGAAGGCACCCGTAGCCTCGGCCGCGTCGATCAGCGCCCTGCAGTACGCGGGAGTGATAAACGGCATCGCATACATCTCGTCGCCTACGCGGCGCATGCCTTGTCGGGCGTCGATTCCCGATGCGTAATCGAAGAAGTCGTGCAGTGAACTCACCGCGCAATGTTGCCACCCACAAAGGACAGGGGCGGGACACCCGCAGGTGCCCCGCCCCTAGTCACTTCACTGACCAAAGGTCAGTGTAATTCTCAGTCCTGGGCCGCGAGCGGGAGGATCGGCTTGTCCACGATGTGGATCACGCCGTTCGACGCCGCGACATCAGCGGTCACAACATTGGCTACCGATGTACCGATGGTCAGCGACACGGCGCCGTCCTTCGACGAAACGGTTGCCTTCTCGCCGCTGACCATGGCGACTTCCTGGCCGTCGAGGGCTGCGGTGTCCGCCGCCATGACTTTGCCGGCGTAAACGTGTGTCAGAAGAACCGTCTTGAGAAATTCGATGTCCTCCGTCACCATCTTCGAGAAGCCAGCCAAGTCGGTGCCAAGGTCAGTGGCCAGGGCCTCGAAGGCGGCGTTGGTCGGTGCGAACACCGTGAACGGGCCTTCGCCGGACAGGGTCTCAACCAGCTCGGCCAATGTCAGGAGCTCGACCAGGGTGCTGAAGTCGGGGTTGCCGACAGCAATGTCGACGATCGACTCGGAAGCGGCGTCGCCCTCGGCGGCCGTTGTGTCCTCGGTCATTGC
>VGAC01000027.1 GCA_016870865.1 Actinomycetota bacterium | reverse complement strand
AAGGGGCGATTAGCTCAGTTGGCAGAGCGCCACGTTCACACCGTGGAGGTCATCGGTTCGAGCCCGGTATCGCCCACCAGCACAGGATGGCGCGCCGCCGTTGTGTGCCCCACTAATTTTCTGGTGTGCCACGACTCTGCGAGCGACCCGGATGTTCCGCGCCTGCCACCGTCACATATGGCTTCAACACCGGCAACTTGCTGGTGTGGCTGGGCCCCTTCGAGCCCGGGGACACGGCGCGTCCCTACGGGACGGGAATCCTGTGCCGCCGACATGCCGATGCCCTCGTGGTGCCGCGCGGCTGGCACGTCGATGACCGGCGCGAGGCGGTGCCGCGGCTGTTCAAAACGCCGGCGGTCAGCGAGCCTGTGGAAGCAGAGAAGGCAAACGTGCGGCCGTTTCGAGACAAGCAGACCCGGGCAAAGCAAGCCCGCAAGAAAGCGGCGCCCACCGCCGAGTTGTTTGATGCCACCGCGGTCGAAGCCGAACCCGTACTCGACGAAACGCAGGCAATGCCGTGGTCACCCACATTGTTCGAAGACATAGTCGATGGCGCCTTCGAAGCCGAGCCTGCCCGTGGCGGATTGTTGGCGCGGGCGTTCGGCAACAAAGAGCGTCGCGAGCGGAACTGAGAGCCGCATGCGCACCGAGGCAACCCTTGAGGCACCCACGTCGCTGACGCGTTTGCGTCCCTTCGTCGTCGACCTCGCTGAGTACCCGAGGTGGATGCCGCTCGTGCACCGCGCGACGCTGGCGGGGCCCGGTGCCTGGGACGTCGAACTGCGCGCAAAGGTCGGGCCGTTCGCCCGGTCGAAGCGGTTGCGCATGGAACGGACCACCGATTCACCGCAGTTGGTCGTCTTCGAACGCAAAGAGCACGATGGCCGTGACCATGCGCCGTGGCGCATGACCTGCACGATGGTGGAAAGAGGCGAATCCGTCGTGATGCGCGTCGAGTTGTACTACGGCGGCACGCTGTGGACCGGCGGGATTCTCGAGCGGGTATTGGCCGACCACATCGAACGCGGCCGCGAAAACCTGCGTGCGCTCGTCAGCCCGCCCGGGCGCTGAAGCGACCGTCATCGCGGCGTTCGACCCGCAGGGGGAACTCGAAGGTTTCCGACAAGAGTTCGGCGGTGAGGAGTCCCGTGATGGGTCCGCTGGCGATCGACTTGCCCCGCTTGAGGGCAAGAAGGTGAGTGGCCCGCGTGGGAATTTCTTCGACGTGGTGGGTGACGATCGCGGTCGCAACACCGGAATCGGAAGCGATCGTCTCGTCGAGGGCGCCAATGAGTTGCTCGCGTCCACCGAGGTCGAGGCGACCGCTCGGTTCGTCGAGGAGAATCACCGCGGGGTCATTCATGCGTGTTCGGGCGAGAAAGACCCGCTGCTGTTCCCCCGACGAGAGTGCGGAGATCTCGCGGTCCGCCAGATGCGCGACACCAAGTTGTCCGAGGCAGGCGACGGCACGGGTGCGGTCGGCATCGTCGTAGGTGTGCCACCACGCTTCGAGCGCGGCGTGCTTGGCCGTCATCACCACTTCGAAGGCACGCAGTTGGGGGCGCAACTCGGTGGCGAGGGCAGCCGACATGTAGGCCACGCGACGGCGCAGTGATCGAATGTCGGTGCTGCCCAGGCGCCCTCCGGCGACGACGACCTCGCCGGCGCTGGGGTGCAGGTACAACGCGGCGATGCGCATCAGTGAGGTCTTGCCCGAGCCGTTGGCCCCGAGGATGATCCAGTGCTCGTCGGGACGCACCACCCACGTCACGTCATCGAGGATGACCGTCGTGTCGCGATGAAGCGAAATGTTGTGTAGTTCAAGAGCGGGTGACACCAAGCGTGAAGGGTAACGTTCCAGCGTGGTGGAATCGTCTGAGTCAACACTGCGGGGCGCGCTGGGTGATGTGATGCGCGGTGCGGGTGTCACGGGCGATGTGGCGCCACTCGAGCGACTGACCGGCGGTGCTTCACGCGAGACGTGGCGTTTCGCCGTGGGCGGTGAGTCGTTCGTGTTGCAGCGTCAGCGGCCGGGTTCGCCGCGCGACATGCACGTCGAGGTGGCCGTCTTGGAGGCGGCCCACGCACTTGGCGTGCCGACGGCGGAGGTGGTGACAAGTTCCCGCGGGATGACGGCGAACCCGTTGGACGAGTCGTTCATGGTGGTGCGCGCCGTCGAGGGCGAGACGATCGCCCGCAAGATTCTGCGCGACGACGAGTTCGCAAACGCGCGGCCCGTGCTGGCGTCGCAGATCGGTCGGGCGATGGCGCAGATCCACCGCATCGACCACACCACCATCGAGGGTCTCGACGGTGAAGACCAGGTGGCCAAGTACGTGCAACTGATGGATGAATCGGGCCGGTCCCATCCGGCTTTCGAAATCGCGTTCCGCTGGCTCGAAGCACACCGACCCGCGCCGCGCGAATGGTGCCTGGTGCACGGGGATTTTCGTCTCGGCAACGTGATCGTGGGTGGCGACGGTCTGCGTGCGGTGCTCGACTGGGAACTCGCGCACATCGGCAACCCGGCGGAAGATCTCGGCTGGGTGTGCGTGCGCGCGTGGCGGTTCGGCGGTGGCAGACCGGTGGCGGGTGTCGGTGACTATGCCTCACTGCTCGATGCATACGAAGCCGAGTCGGGTGTGCGCATCGACGAACAGGAACTGCGTTGGTGGGAACTCCTCGGAACGGTGAAATGGGGTCTGATGTGTATTTCCCAGGCCTCGTACCACCTCAACGGTGTGGTGCGCAGCCACGAACTCGCCGCGATCGGCCGTCGGGTGTGCGAGAACGAATACGACGCACTGATGGCGATTCGTGAACTGTCGGCGGTCGTCAAGTGACAGCCCCGCACGACCCGCCGAGCGCGGCACAGTTGACCGAGGCGGTGCGCGAGTGGCTCGAGAACCAGGTCATGCCAGACGTCTCTGGTGCGATGCAGTTCCACGCACGTGTCGCGGCGAACGTGTTGGCGATGGTGGAACGCGAGATCGAACTCGGCCCCGCACAGCACGAACGTCACGCAGCCGGTCTGCGCGAATTGGGATGTGCCGATGATGCGGAGCTCGCACGGCGGATTCGTGAGGGTGGTTTCGACGATGGTGGCATCGTGCGTTGCGACGTCGAAGCCTTCGTTTTCGAGTCGGTCGTCGACAAACTGCGCGTGGCGAACCCGAAGTACCTGCGCTGAGGCGACTCAGTTCTCGGTGCGGCCGAGGCGCACGGGCGTGATGGTTTGGCCGGCGGCGAGTTGGCCGCATGCTGCGTCGATGTCGGTTCCGCGGTTGCGGCGCACCGTCGCGTTCACACCGAGTCCGACGAGGATGTCGGCGAATTCCTGCACGCGCCGGGGTGACGACCCCCGCGTGGGCCAGCCCGGTGTGGGGTTGAGCGGGATCAGATTCACGTGCGCACTGGGACGCAGGCGCTTGCAGAGCCGGGCAAGTTCGTTCGCGTCCCGTCTCGTGTCGTTCACCCGGTTGATGAGCGCCCACTCGAAACTGACGCGACGGTGCCGCTGGTCGAGGTAATCGTTGCATGCGGCGACGAGGTCCTCGATCGGGTAGCGCTTGTTGATCGGAACCAGCTCGTCGCGCAGTTCGTCACGCGCGGCGTGCAGCGAGACCGCGAGGTTGACGGGCAGTGGCCAGCGGGCCAACCGGCGGATACCGGGAACGATGCCGACCGTGCTGATCGTCAGGTGACGTGCCGAGATGCCGATGTCGTCGTGGATGCGTTCGACGGCGGCGCGGGTCGCGGCCTCGTTGACAAGTGGTTCACCCATACCCATGAAGACGATGTTCGACACACGGTGGCCGATTTCCTTGGCGCGCCGTGCCGCTTTGACCACCTGCTCGACGATCTCACCCGCGCTGAGATGGCGGTTGAAGCCGGCCTGGCCCGTCGCGCAGAACCCGCAGCCCATCGCACAACCCGCCTGGGTGCTGACGCACACCGTTGCGCGATTCGGATAGAGCATCAGGACGGTCTCGATGGGGTGGCCACCATCGCACAGGTTCCAGAGGAACTTCACGGTGTCGCCGCTTGCGTCGGTGCTCTCGGTCTTCCACACCAACGATTCGGGAAGGGCGGCTGCGAGTTCGTTGCGGGCGCTGAGAGGAAGATTCGTGATGTCGGCCGGCGCGCGCAGTTGTTCGTACAGGGCCTGCCACACCTGCTTGACCCGGTACGCGGGCTGGCCGACGAGCACGCGGGCGATGTCGTGGGCGGTGGCGTCGTAGAGGGTGGTGTTCAACTGACGTCGCCCACGAAAGCGCGCTCACGGTACACGGGAACAAAACCCAGCTTGCGGTATATGCCAACGGCCGTGTCGTTGTTGGTATCGACATAGAGCATGCCGGTCGTTGCGCCGCGTGCCGCGAGCCAATCGAGACCGGCGATCGTGAGCTTGGTTCCGAGGCCGCGCCCCGTGAAGGCGGGATCCGCAGCGATGACGTAGATCTCACCGACCGCGCCGGGGTGCATCTTCGTCCAGCAGAAACCGGCGATTCGCCCGTCGATCTCGGTGATGCGGAATCCTTCGGCGTCGAACCAGGGTTCGAGTGTGCGCGCGGTGAGGGTCTCGATGTTCCAGTCGCCCTGTTCGGCGTGGCTGGCAAAGGCGCGGTTGTTGACCTCGAGCCACGACGCGGCGTCGGTGGCAAAGGAAAAACCGCGCGTGAAGCCGGGCTCGTTGCGAAGGGAAAGCCCGGTCTCGAGGGGAAGGGCCCGCCGCATCTGGAACAGTTCACGCCTCGGGTGCATGCCGACCTTCTCGGCGAGTTCGAAATAGATCGCCGATGGTTCGAACACCCACCAGTGCACGCATCCGCCGCCCTCGCCGCGCACGACGTCGAGTGCGGCATCGAGCATCACCGGGCCAATCGCGGCCATCTCGTAGCGATGGTGCGGATGGACAACCAGATCGATGCTCCAGCTTTCATTGCCGCGCGAGACCTGTGCGTAGGCAACGGGGTGTTCATGGTCGTCCTCCCGGCCGATGATGGCGGCGAAACCTGTGCGTCCACCCTGGCGCAGGTCGAGCCAGAGGTGGTCCGAGAGCGCACGGTGGCCATCGGCGCGCTCGGCGGCCTCGAGGAGGCCGTTGACGATTTCGAAGCCCTGGGCGTCGATGTTGCGGCGAATCTCGAGGCTCAGCATTCCGTCAGGGTACCGCCGTTGCGTCGGGTGCTGGGTAGTGTCGCCGCACATGGGCAAGCCTCGGTCGGCAGCATCGCGCGCGAAGGTCGTCGCCGAGCGCCTGGCGGTCGAATTTCCCGAGGCACTTTGTGAACTCGACCACCGCAACGCCTTCGAACTGCTCGCTGCGACGATTCTCTCGGCACAGTGCACGGATGCCCGCGTCAACATGGTGACACCCGCCTTGTTCGCCGCGTTCCCGGGACCCGAGGACCTCGCGAACGCCGATGTCTCGCGCGTGGAGGAGTTGGTGCGTTCGACGGGTTTCTACGCCTCGAAGGCGAAGAACCTCATCGGAATGGCGCGCGCACTCATCGATCGATACGACGGGGAAGTGCCGCGCGATCTCGAAGATCTCGTGACGCTGCCCGGCGTCGGTCGTAAAACCGGCAACGTCGTGCGCAGTGTCGTGTTCGATCTGCCCGGACTTCCCGTCGACACGCATGTCGGCCGGCTGTCGCGACGCCTGGGTCTCACGACCCAGGAGGACCCCGTCAAGGTGGAACTCGAGTTGAACAAGTTCCTGCCCCCCCAGGAGTGGGGTCGATTCAGCCTGCGGCTGATCCTGCACGGTCGTCGCACGTGCGATGCCCGCAAACCGAAATGTCGGGACTGTGTGCTCGTTGACATCTGCCCGTCCGCGAATCCCTAGGGGCTGATAACCATGGCGAAGTCGAAGGCCGCGAAACCCAACGGCACCCCGCGAAACGAAACCCTCATGGCCCTGCGCAACGAACTCGAGGCGTTCGGCGAGGCGCTGGACCGCACGCGCGACCGGGCCGTCGAGCTGGAGGGCCGTCCGGGTGTGCGTCAGCAGGAGGACATTCACCGCGCGATCGTCGAAATTGCGCGGTCCGTCGACTCGGCACGCAGGGCCGTTGACCGGGCGCTCAAAATAGCCAAGAACACCTGAGTCACCCTCGGTAGCGTTGTCGTGTGAAGCGAATCCCACTGCGCAGCGATCTTCGGGCCCTGTCCGGCTATCACTCGCCGCAGGTCGATGTCCCGGTGCGTCTCAACACCAACGAGGCGCCGTACGCGCCTCCGGTGGCCTGGCTCGAGGAGGTCGCGGCCGTCGCACGAGACCTCGACTGGAACCGCTATCCCGACCGCGTCGCTGCCGAGCTGCGCAAAGGTATCGCCGCACTCCACGGGGTGTCGGCCGACCAGGTGCTCGTCGCCAACGGTTCGAACGAGGTGCTGCAATCGGTACTCCTTGCATATTCGGGTGTGGGTCGCAATGTCACGATGTTCTCGCCGACCTATCAGATGCATGCACAGATCGCGCGTGTCGTCGGTGCAACCGTCGTCGAGGGTGTCCGCAACGCCGATTTCACGCTCGATCCCCGGGAAATCGAGCGGGTCGTCACCGAGTCCCAGCCCGCGGTCTCGTTCATTTGCTCGCCCAACAACCCGACGGGAACCGTCGAGCCGCGCGAAAACATCGAGGTGATGCTGGCAGTCGCACCGGGTGTCGTCGTGGTCGACGAGGCCTACGCGCAATTCTCCCCGTGGTCGGCACTCGAACTCGTCAACGACGACACTCCGTTGGTCGTGACCCGGACATTTTCAAAGACGTGGTCGATGGCCGCGGCGCGCCTCGGGTATCTCATCGGTCCGCGCTGGCTGGTCGCCGACATGGAAGCCGTCCTGTTGCCGTACCACCTCGACGCCTTCAAGCAGCGCGCGGGTCTGCTGGCGTTGAAGTTCGTGGGTGAAATGGAATCCCGCGTGCGCGACATAGTTGCCGGCCGCGATGTCATCACCGCGGCCTTCGATCGCCTGCCCGTCACGTGGTGGCCAAGCGGCGCCAACTTCGTGCTCTTCAGGCCCGAGTCGATGTCGGGCAGGGCCGTCTGGCAGGGATTGCTCGACCGCGGCGTGCTCGTTCGCGACTGCAGCAGTTGGGCGGGGCTCGGTGACTGCTTGCGCGTCACGGTCGGCACCGTCGAAGAGAACGAAACCTTTGTGACCGCTCTGAAAGAGGTATTGGCATGAGTCGCACCGCGGTCGTCGAGCGCACCACGAAGGAGACCAGCATCGTCGTTGAATTGAACATCGACGGCACGGGTTCGGCCGAGGTGTCGACGGGCATCCCGTTCTACGATCACATGATCGACCAGGTTGCGCGCCACGGTGGCTTGGACCTCAGGCTCGTCGCAAAGGGCGACCTCCACATCGACACGCACCACACGGTGGAGGATGTTTCACTCGCCCTCGGCGAGGCGTTCCGACAGGCGGTGGGTGACCGCGCGGGTGTGCGGCGTTTCTCCAGCGGGCGTTATCCGCTCGACGAGGCCGTCGTCGACATCGTGCTCGACCTCTCGGGTCGTCCGTTCGTTTTCTGGGATGTGCCGATTCCCGAATGTCTGCCGCTCGGCAATCCGCCCTTCGACCCGAATCTCGCCGAGCACGCCATTTCGTCGTTCGCCACGGCCGCCAACATCACGCTGCACGTGACGCTCGTGCGCGGCAGCAACGTGCACCACATCGTCGAGGCGGCCTTCAAGGGACTCGGCCGGTCGTTGCGCGACGCCGTGCGTATCGAGGGCGGGGGCGTTCCCTCGACGAAGGGTGTGCTTGCATGACGGCTCCGCTCGTTGCGGTGCTCGACTACGGAATCGGCAATCTCAGTTCGGCGCACAAGGCCCTCGTCCGCATGGGTGCCGACGCGCGTCTGACACGGGACGCGGGCCTGGTGGCCGATGCCGACGGTGTGGTGTTGCCGGGTGTCGGCGCATTCGGTGCCTGCATGGACGCCCTGCGCGGCGCGGCCCTCGAGTCCGTCGTCCATGACGCCGTGGCATCGGGTCGGCCGTTCCTTGGAATCTGCGTCGGCATGCAGATGCTCTTCGACGCGAGCGACGAGGATCCGATGCACCGGGGCCTCGGGGTGCTTCGTGGGCGCGTGGAGGCGATTCCCGACACGGTGCGCAAGCCCCAGATGCAGTGGAACGAACTGCACGTGCACGCGACCGATTCGCTCTTCATCGGGCTGCCCGCAACCCCTTGGGTGTATTTCGTGCATTCCTTCGCCGCACGACCCACCGACCCGCGAGTCGTGGTTGCAACGTGCGACTACGGGGCCGACCTGACTGCCGTGGTACGACACGAAAACGTCGTGGCGACGCAGTTCCACCCCGAGAAGTCGGCCGCCGACGGTTTGTCGATGCTCGGAAATTTCGTGCAGTCGTGCGGGGGCGCACGATGACGGGCTTCGTCGTTTTCCCCGCGATCGACCTGCGTGGCGGCAACGTGGTGCGCCTGCGACAGGGTGACTATGCGGATGAAACGGTGTACGGCAACGACCCACTGGAGGTCGCGGAGGCGTTCGTGGCCGCCGGCGCGACGTGGGTGCACATGGTCGACCTGGACGCCGCAAAGGGTGACGCGGCAGTGAACCGTCCGGTCATCTCGCGTGTGGCAGGCGCACTGTCGGGTCGCGCACGGCTGCAAGTGGGCGGCGGCGTGCGCGGGGTGGCGGATGCCGCCGCCCTCGCCGAGGCAGGTGTGGCGCGTGTCGTGATGGGCTCGGCGGCGCTTCGCCGACCCGCTCTCGTGTCCGAGGTGACAGCCCGGGTGGGTGTTCTCGTCGCGGTGGGTCTCGACCACCGCGGGGGGATTCTCGCGACCGAGGGCTGGACGCAGTCGTCGGGAATCGGCCTTGCCGAGGCGCTGGGGATGTATCCGACGGCGGCCTGCGCGGTGATCACCGACATCTCCCGTGACGGCATGTTGGTCGGCCCCGACATCGAGGGGCTGACGCACGCCGCACACGACGCGCCGATGCCCGTGGTCGCCAGTGGCGGTGTCGGAACCATCGACGACATCGTGGCCGTGTCGGCGATTCCGAACATCGAGGGCGTCATCACGGGCAGGGCGATCTACGAGGGGCGCTTCACGCTCGGCGAAGCCCTGAGCGCAGTGGGGTCGGGTCGGTGAACGTCGCACGTGTGATCCCGTGTCTCGACGTCACCGATGGGCGAGTGGTGAAGGGCATCAACTTCGTCGGCCTGCGAGACGCGGGCGACCCCGTCGAGTTGGCCGCCCGCTACGACACCGAGGGCGCGGATGAACTCGTGTTCCTCGACATCACCGCATCATCGGACAACCGGCGCACCACCATTGACATGGTCGAGCGGGTCGCCGCAGAGGTGTTCATTCCCTTCACGGTGGGTGGAGGAATCCGCACCCTTGAAGATGCACGTTCGATGCTCCGCGCCGGCGCCGACAAAGTCAGCGTCAACACGTCGGCCGTGCAACGGCCGGAACTCGTCTCGGAGATCGCAGCCGAATTCGGCGTCCAGTGCTGCGTCTGTGCCGTCGACGCAAAGCTGCGTGTCAACGGCTCGGGTTGGGAGGTGTTCCTCAACGGCGGGCGCACGCCGACGGGAATCGACGCGCTCGAATGGGTTGCCGAGGCCGTCACCCGCGGTGCGGGCGAGATTCTCCTGACCTCCATGGACCGCGACGGAACCCGCGAGGGTTTTGACATCGATCTCACGCGGGCCGTGTGTGACGCGGTGAACGTTCCCGTCATCGCGAGCGGGGGCGTCGGTTCGCTCGGGCACCTCGTCGAGGGCGTCACATTGGGCGGAGCGAGCGGCGTTCTTGCCGCATCGATCTTCCACTTCGGTGAACACACGGTCGCACAAGCCAAGGCCGCGATGTCGGCGGCCGGCGTGCGCGTGCGACCCGCCTAGTCGACTACCTGTCGCCGGTGGCGACTTCTCTGTTGCCTTCGGTCCAGAGGGTGTTGAGAATCCTGTACTTGATCCGCCAGCCGTGCGCGGTGCGCACGAGTTCGTCTAGGTACTCGCCGGCAACGACGTAGTGGGGGCCGTTCTTGGCTGCTTTGCGAATGTGTTGTGCGAAGAGATACACACGACTGGTGGCGGTGTCACCGTTCACGTTGATCTCCTGGGACCCCGTGATGTGTTGGCTGCTGTCGAGGTGGCCGAGCGCCTGGCGAATGCGGGCCCAGATGGCGTCGATGCCCTCGAGGAGCGGGCTGCCGAGGTGGGCCGTCGCGTCGGGTGCAAAGACCTTCGAGAAAAGTTCGCGATCGTTCTTGTCGAGGGCCCAGCAGTAGCGCGAGATCACGTTGCGGATTTCCTGGTGATCGAGAAGCTCGCGGACCGCCGGATCGGTGACGTGGTGCTGGGCCATGCTCGAACGCTACTTCGCGCGGGAAAACGGGTTTTTATCCGTGGCTCCGCGCGGATACCGTGCCAGCCGTGAGCGACGCGCGCGAAAAGCTTCCGATCAAGATGCTCAACGACCGTCTGCTGGTCCGTATTCCCCAGAACGAAGGCGAACGCCGTTCATCGGGGGGCATTCTGATCCCCGCGACGGCCCAAATCTCCAAACGTCTCGTCTGGGCCGAGGTCGTTGCCCTCGGCCAAAACGTTCGTGCAGCCGAGGTGGGGGACAACGTCCTGTTCAGTCCCGATGATCGCTACGAGGTGGAGGTGGGTGGCGCCGACTACATAATGTTGCGCGAGCGCGACCTGCACGCGGTCGCAGCGTCACGCATCGAGGGCAGCACGGGGCTCTACCTGTGAGCGCCGATACCCGCACAAGCACGCCGGCCGCGCACCTCGACGGTCAGTTGGCCACCGTGGGATTCAACCCCGGCGGTTTGGTTCCCGTGGTCAGGCAAGATGCCCGGACCCTCGCCGAGGGTCGCATGGTCTTGTCGAGCCGTAGCGGAAAACAAGCGTGGTACGAGGATGACACCTTGTCGTCCGCCGTCGAACGACAAGGCCGCGGTGCCTGCCACACCGGTGAAGTGCGTTGCTTCCACCGAAAGTCCGCCTGATGCGCCCGACACTCGACGAGTTTCGCGCACTGGCCGCCAAGCACCCCATCGTTCCGGTGTGGGCCGAAGTTCTCGCCGATCTCGAGACACCGGTGTCCGTTTTCGCCAAGGTGGTGGGAGACGACGACGGTTTTCTGTTCGAGTCGGTCGAGCACGGTGAACGCTGGAGCCGGTTCTCCTTCGTCGGGCGCAACCCGTCGGCACGACTCGTGCTGCGCGGCGGCCGGGTCGAGGTGTCTGGCAACCTTCCGGATGGCGTGCCGACCGACGAGGGAATCCTGGCTGCGATGGAGTCTTTGCTGCGCATCTACCAAGCCCCGCTGTTTGCCGATCTGCCACCGCTGCAAAGCGGCCTCGTCGGATTCATCGGCTATGACGTCGTGCGCGAAGTCGAGAATCTTGCCGGTGCACCACCCGATGTGCGCAATCTCCCCGATGCTGTCGTCAACGTGATCGGATCGCTGGTTGCCTTCGACCACTGGCGCCAGCGCCTGTACGTGATGGAGAGCATCCCGACCGTCGGCACCGACATCGACGCGGCCTACGCTGCCGCATCGGAGCGCATCAGGGAAACGATCGGCTGCCTGGCACGACCCCTGCCTTATTGTCCGGTCGAACCCCCCGTTGCTGGGGAAGACCTGCCGAGTGTGGCGTCCTCGCTTCCCGACGGCGCTTATCAGCGCGCCGTCGAAGCAGCCAAGGAGCACGTGCGGGCGGGTGACATCTTCCAGGTGGTGCTCTCGCAACGCTTCGACGTGGTGCTGGAGGCCGAGCCCTACGACGTGTACCGCGTGCTGCGTCAGGTGAACCCGAGTCCCTACATGTATTTCGTGCGCGAACCCGAACTGTGCATCGTCGGCAGTTCACCCGAACCGTTGGTGCAACTCTCGCACGGCAAGATCACCGGTAGGCCGATCGCGGGAACGCGTCGTCGGGGCCGTGACGACGAGCACGACCGCCGTCTTGCCGGCGAGTTGCGCGAGAACCCGAAGGAAGTCGCCGAGCACGTGATGCTCGTCGACCTCGCCCGCAACGACATCGGGCGGGTCGCCGAATTCGGTTCCGTGAAGGTCGACGAACTCATGACTCTCGAGCGTTACAGCCACGTCATGCACCTCACGTCGCAGGTGTCGGGCCAGTTGCGTTCGGGCCTCACCCCCGTCGACCTGCTGCGCGCCACGATGCCCGCCGGCACGGTGAGTGGCGCACCGAAGGTTCGCGCGATGGAGATCATCGACGCCCTCGAACCTGTCAAGCGCGGCCCTTATGCGGGCGTCGTGGGCTACATCGACTTCAGCGGCAACCTCGACGTGGCGATCGCCATCCGCACGATGTTCGTTCGGCCCGACGGCAACGGTGGGTGGATCGCCAGCCTGCAGGCCGGCGCCGGGATCGTTGCCGACAGTGACCCCGATGACGAGAACCACGAGTGTCACAACAAGGCGGCGGCGCTTCTCGCCGCGATTCCGGCGGCACGGCGCATGACGGCGCGTCGTCGGGCGATGGGGACGGCGGTCTGAAGTGGGTCTGCACCAATTCCGTCTCGCTCGCGATTTCGTCTGTGTGCAGGGCGACGATGCCGAGTCGTACCTGCAATCGCAGCTCAGCAACCAGATCGCCGGCATGCCCGTTCGCACCTCACGCAATTCGCTGCTGCTCGACCCGACCGGGAAGGTCGTGGCCGTGGTGCGCGTGACGCGATTCGAGGACACGGTGTTCCTCCTCGACACCGAAGTGGGCTTTGCCGGGGCGGTGATCGCCCGCCTCAACCGCTTCCGGATCAGGGTCAAGGCGGACATCGAGGCCCTCGACTGGCAGTGCGTGGCCTTGCGCGGCGATGGCGCGCGCGAATTCGCGTCGCCCTTGGGTGGCGTGCCGACCGACGGTCTCGTGGTTGATGCATGGTGGGGAGGCGACACCGCGGTTGATTTGATCGGCGCGTCGGTCGCCGACGTCGACGGCATCGATGCGTGCGACACCGAGGCTTTCGACGCGATGCGTGTCGCCGCAGGCTGGCCGTTGGCGGGCGTCGACTTTGCACCGGGGTGCATCCCTGCCGAGACCGGTCTCGTCGCGGTGGCGGTGAGTTTCTCGAAGGGTTGCTACCCGGGCCAGGAATTGGTCGAGCGGATGGATTCGCGCGCAGTCACCGCACCGCACACCCTGCGTCTCGTCGACGATGCGAACTTCCGGGTGGGCGACGTCGTCGTCGAAGGTGTGACCGTGACCTCGGTCGGCGGCGGCAAGGCCATCGTCCGTGCCAAGCGCGACGTTGCCGACATCGGTGTCGCACTCGGACCCGCCTGATCAATCGCGCCGGGTGAGCGTCAACTTCTCCGCCAGGGCCATCCACGCGACCGCTCCGTCGTGGTCGCCGGCAGCGGTGAGCGACGTGGCGATGCGAGCGGCAAGTTCGGCGCTGGGCGCGTTGCGGAACGCACTCGCCGCCTCGCGTGCGGCCTCGTCGTGGCGGCCCGCGTCTTGTAGTGCCGCGACGAACTCGACGGGCGTGAGTCGTGCGCGCATGCCGGCAAGTCCGCGTTCGGCGCGCAGCATCTGCACTTGAAGGATCAGCAGCACGGCCGCAAAGGCGAGGAAACCCTGTAACTGCGACACGACGACGGTCACTGCGATGCCGACCGAGGAGACCGCCACGCTGAACCACAGCATGAGCGTGCGGCCGCGCCGCGGCGAGAGCCATTCGGCGCACAGGGAAAGGATCGAGCCACCGTCGAGGGGGAGAATCGGAATCAGGTTCACCAGGGCAAGCACCACTCCCGCCCACCAGATGCTGATCGTCGCATCGTTGAGCGTGATGTCCTCACGCGAAAACGGATTCGCTCCCATCACCAAGAGCACCACGACGGCGGTGGTGAACTGTGCGGCTGCACCCGCGAGTGCGATGCCCGCGCGCTCGAGTCGCGACAATTTGCGACGCGGGACGTACGAGGCGTAGCCGGCGAGGAAATCGAGTGATATCTCGGCATGCGATCCCGTCGCACGTGCGGCGGTGGCGTGGCCGAGTTCGTGGATGACGGTGAAGACCGCAATCGATCCCGCAGCCCAGAGGCCCTGCGATCCGCCGTACAGCAACACGACGAGCACGAGGAAAAGAACAAACCCCGGTCGAACCTCGACCCGGAAGCCCAACAGTCGGAAAACACCCACTGCGTTGAAGGCTACGGGGGCCTGCGCCGTAGACTCCCGAACCGTGCCATTCGTCTACGCCTTCGATCACAAACACCGCCGCGCCCCCAAGGAGATGAAAGATCTCCTCGGCGGCAAAGGGGCCAACCTCGCCGAGATGATGAGCGTGTTGAGGCTGCCGGTGCCCCACGGCTTCACGGTCACCACCGACGCGTGCCGCGCCTACATGAAGGGCGGCTGGCCAAAGGGTCTCGACGGCGAGATCGCCAAGAACGTCGCCGCGTTGGAAAAGAAGATGGGTCGCAAGTTGGGTGACGCCGGTGATCCCCTGCTCGTGTCGGTCCGCTCGGGTGCCAAGTTCTCGATGCCGGGCATGATGGACACGGTCCTCAACCTCGGTTTGAACGACAAGACCGTGGTGGGTCTTGCCAAGAACAGTGACGAGCGTTTCGCGTTCGACTCGTACCGCCGCTTCATCTCGATGTACGGACGCATCGTCCTTGGTCTCGACGGTGAGGAGTTCGAACACGAGCTCACCAAGGTGCGCCAGGCCGCGGGTGCCGCATCCGACGCCGACGTGCCGGCCGCCGCATTGAAGGCGCTCTGCGAGACGTACAAGAAGATCGTCCAGGTGCACACGGGAAAACCCTTCCCGCAGGACCCCGAGAAGCAGTTGCGCGGTGCGATCGAGGCCGTCTTCCGCTCCTGGAACGGCCCCCGTGCCATCGCATACCGCGTGCGCGAGAAGATCAGCCACGACCTGGGCACAGCGGTCAACGTGCAGGCCATGGTCTTTGGCAACCGTGACAACAACTCGGGCACCGGTGTCGGGTTCACCCGCAATGCCGCCACGGGTGACAACAAGCCGTACGGTGATTTCCTCGTCAACGCCCAGGGCGAAGACGTCGTTGCCGGTATCCGCAACACGCAGGACCTCGACGCGCTCAAGAAGTACTTCCCGAAGGTGCACGCCGAACTGCTCGTCATCTTCGAGCGTCTCGAGCGTCACTACAAGGACATGTGCGACACCGAGTTCACCATCGAACAGGGCAAGTTGTGGATGCTCCAGACCCGCGTCGGCAAGCGCACCGGTGCAGCCGCGCTGAAGATGGCCGTCGACATGACCAAGGGCAGCGGCAGGGGCAAGCGGGTGTGGAAGATCTCCCAGAAGGAAGCGGTCATGCGCGTCACCGCCGACCACCTCGACCAGGTGCTGCACCCGCAGTTCGCGAACAAAGGTGTCGTGTTGACCAAGGGCCTCGCTGCGTCGCCGGGTGCCGCGGTCGGCAAGGTGTACTTCACCGCCGATGATGCAGCCGACGCCGCCGATGCGGGTCAAGACGTGATCCTCGTTCGCAACGAGACGAGCCCCGAAGACGTGCACGGCATGATGGTGTCGAAGGGCATCCTCACCGCCCGCGGCGGTCTGGTCAGCCATGCCGCCGTCGTGGCACGCGGTTGGGGAACCCCCGCCGTGGTGGGTGCCGAGGCCGTCAAGATCGAGGGCAGGCAGTTCTCGGTCGGCGGTGTGGTCGTCAAGGAAGGCGAGGTCATCTCGATCGACGGTGCCAGCGGCGAGGTCGTCGTCGGCGAGTTGAAGCTCGAGGCCGCCAAGCCGCCGAGGGAATTCGGGATCATCTTGAAGTGGGCCGACCAGATCCGCAAAGGCAAGATGGCCGTGCGGGCCAACGCCGACACCGGTGAGGACGCAAAGAACGCACGTGAGCTTGGCGCCGAGGGAATCGGACTGTGCCGTACCGAGCACATGTTCCTGGCCCCCGACCGTTTGCCGGTGGTGCGACGCATGATTCTCGCCGACACCCCCGAAGCCGAGGCCGAGGCTCTCGAAGACCTGCGCAAGGTGCAAAAGGAAGACTTCGCGGCGATCTTCCGCGAGATGTCGGGCCTGCCCGTCACGGTGCGCCTCCTCGACCCACCGCTCCACGAATTCCTGCCGCGCGTATCGGAACTCGAAATCAAGAAGGCGACCACCGGTCTCAGCCACGTCGAGGAGAAGTTGCTCGAAGCCGCCGAAAGCTGGTCGGAGTTCAACCCGATGATCGGCACGCGCGGAGTGCGTCTCGGTGTCATCAAGCCCGGTCTCTACGCGATGCAGGTGCGTGCACTCCTCGAGGCCGCCGACGAGGTGGCGGCCGAGGGCTACAAGCCGGTCGCCGAGGTGATGATTCCCCTCACCGTCACCCGTGAAGAACTCGCCCTCGCGCGTTCGTGGGTCGAGGAAGTGCTGCGCGAGAACGCCACAAAGCCGGCACCGAGGTCGAAGGGCAAGAAGGTGTCGCGGCCGAAGGTCACGATCGGAACGATGGTCGAGACGCCGCGCGCCGCGGTGCGTGCCGACGAGCTCGCCGAGGTATCCGACTTCTTTAGTTTCGGTACCAATGACCTGACCCAGCTCACGTTCGGTTTCAGCCGCGACGATGTCGAGAGCCGCATGATGCCGGCGTACCTCGAGGCCGGTCTGCTCAAGCGCAACCCGTTCGAGACGATCGACCAGTCGGGTGTCGGTGAACTCGTCCACCAGGCCGCCCAGCGGGGCCGCAAAGTAAAGCGCGACCTCAAGTTGGGTGTCTGCGGTGAACACGGCGGTGATCCCGAGTCGATCGGGCTCTTCTACGCGGCCGGCCTCGACTACGTCAGTTGCTCGCCGTTCCGCGTGCCGATCGCTCGTCTGTCGGCGGCGCAGGCTGTTCTCGGTGGCCTCACCAGCGAAACCAAGTAACCAAACCCCCCACCACAGGATTCTCGGCGCACCCGGGTGCGCTTTTCGCAACATTTTGCGCCCGGAACCCTGGATCAAGGGGCTGGAATTACACTCCGCGCATGGCGATTTCCGGCGACGACATCGAGGCGCTGCGCCAGCGAATCTCGATCGTCGAAGTCGTCCAGGGCTACGTTGCACTGCGGCGTGTGGGCCGCAACTGGGTCGGCCTGTGTCCGTTTCACGCCGAGAAATCGGGCTCGTTCAACGTTCGTGAAGAGACCGGGCGTTACCGGTGTTTCGGCTGTGGCGCATCGGGTGACGTCTTTCGTTTCGTCCAGGACATCGAGCACCTCGATTTCGTCGGCGCCATCGAGTCGCTGGCGGGGAAGTACGGCTACCAACTCACGTACACCTCGGGAACCGAGTCAAAGGACCGTCAACGCCGCAAGAAATTGGTCGAGGCGATGTCGGCCGCGGCCGATTGGTACCACGATCGTTTGGTGAACGGCCCCGATGCCCGCACCGCGCGCGACTATCTGCGCAGTCGCGGTCTTGCGGGTGACGTGGCGCGCCAGTTCAAGTTGGGCTGGGCCCCCGACGACTGGGACGCGCTCGCACTCGGCCTGGCAAAAGACAATGGCATCACACAGGACGTGCTGCGCGACTGCGGCCTTGCCTTCACGAACAAGCGCGGCAAAATGCAGGACGCCTTCCGTGCCCGTGTTCTTTTTCCGATCATCTCGGATTCGGGCGACGTGCTTGCCTTCGGCGGGCGGATCCTGCCCGGGAGTACCGACCCCGCGAAATACAAGAACTCACCCGAGACGCCGATCTATTCGAAGTCGCGAACGTTGTACGGACTCAACTGGGCGAAGACAGACATCGTTCGCGCCGACCAGGTGATCATCTGTGAGGGCTACACGGACGTGATCGGATTCCACCGCGCCGGTGTTCCGCGGGCCGTCGCGACCTGTGGCACCGCGCTGACCGAAGAGCACGTACGAATCCTCAAGCGCTTTGCAAACAGGGTCGTTCTCGCATTCGATGCCGATGCGGCGGGGCAGGGTGCGGCGGAGCGCTTCTATGAGTGGGAGGCGAAGTACGAGGTCAGCGTCAGCGTTGCATTGTTCCCGAAGGGCAAGGACCCGGGTGAACTTGCTCATTCCGACCCGGAGGCGCTGCGCACCGCGGTCGACGGCGCACAATCGTTCCTCGGCTTCCGTCTGCAACGAGTTCTCGACGCCAACCCGGTCCGCACACCCGAGGAGAGGGCGCGTACGGCCGAGCGTGCGATCGCGGTCATCAACGAGCATCCGAACCTGAACGTTCGCAAGATCTATGCCGGCCAGGTGGCCACTCACACGGGCCTGCCGGTTGGTGACGTGGTGCCCCGTGTCGAGCGGCGTGAGCGCAATCCGCGGATCCAAGTCGCGGCTCCGCGCGACCAGGGCACCAGGGAAAACGCCGAATTCGCCGCGATTGCAATTCTGTTGCAGAGCTGGGACTCCATCGCCCCGTGGTTGGTTGCCGATTTGTTCCCGACCGACGTCATGCGACGCGCGTTCGTCGCCGTCGCCGAGTCGGGGGGATCGGTCGGTGCGGCAATCGATGCCGCAGACCCCGAGGCGCGCGAAGTGCTGGAGCGGGCCGTCGTCGTGGACATCGATACGAACGGTCGCGCGGAGGCCCTCAACCTGATCGCCGCTGCGGTCCGCCGAGAACTCGCATCACGGCGCGGCGTGACCGACCCGAACGTGCTGCGCGCTGACCGTGACGCTCGCCTGCACCTCGAGCAACTCGACTCATCCGCTGGTGATTCGGCGGCGGCGTTCCTGCTCGGCTGGCTGCAGTCGAACAGTGTCTCAGACGACTTCGTGGCCTGAGTCTCCGGCGACGCCATCCTGTCGTGGGAGCCCCCGCTTTCGCTCTAGTGTTGTCGGGGTGGGAGGGGGAGTATGGCTGTGACCGAACGTGGTTCTGAGGCCATGCGCCAGTACCTGAGCGACATCGGCAAACACGATCTCCTCACGGCCGAAGAGGAACGCCGACTCGGGCAGTTGATCAGGGAAGGGCAACTTGCCGAGGAGAAGTTGCGCGTCGGCACCGTGAGTGTTTCGGGAAAGCAATCCCTCAGGCGGGCAATGACGGCCGGGGCCGAGGCAAAACAAAGAATGGTGGAAGCCAACCTGCGCCTCGTCGTGTCAATCGCGCGCCGCTACAACGGCAAAGACCTGCAACTCCAGGACCTCATACAAGAGGGCAACATCGGCCTGATGCGTGCGGCCGACAAGTACGACTACGAGAAGGGCTTCAAGTTCTCCACCTACGCCACATGGTGGATCCGCCAGGCGATGACGCGGGCGATGGCCGACCAGGGTCGCAACATTCGCATTCCCACCCACATGATGGATCTGGTGAACCGCATCCAACGCACGGAACGCGAACTGACATCAGAATTGAAGGGTGACCCCAGCCCCGAGGACGTCGCAGCCCGCTGTGGGCTCGGGGTCGACAAGGTGCTCGAGCTCATGCAGTACGCGATTCCAACAGTCAGCCTCGACTCACCTCTCGGCGAGGACAGCGACGGGGGCGCCTATGGTGACATGATTGCCGATGCGAACGCCGAGTCGCCCATCACGGTCGCCGAACGCAACGCGCTGATCGGAGCCGTGCAATCAGAACTGCACCTCCTGCCCGAACGCGACCGTGAGATTCTCATCATGCGGTTCGGCCTCGAGGACGGGCGTCCCCGCACTCTCGACGAAGTTGCGACCGCCTTCGGCGTGACGCGAGAGCGAATCCGTCAGATCGAACAAAAGACACTTGCCCGTTTGCGCCATCCGCACAACTCGACCCGGTTGCGGGGCTTTTTGGACGACTGATTTCCCGACCCCGCTGCTAGTCTGCGCGAGGTTCTTCGGGGGTAGCTCAGTTGGCAGAGCAACGGACTGTTAATCCGTGGGTCGTGGGTTCGAGCCCCACCCCCCGAGCAAGTTCCGCCTCCGCGTCGGTTTGTTCGCGATTTTCGGGCCAGTAGCTCAGTGGTTAGAGCAGGGGACTCATAATCCCTTGGTCGTAGGTTCGATCCCTACCTGGCCCACCAAGGACGCCGTCAGGCAACAGAGGTCAGAGATTCAGCGAACGCTGCTTCTCGACGGCGATC
>VGAC01000026.1 GCA_016870865.1 Actinomycetota bacterium | reverse complement strand
GCGTGTTGAGTGATCCCGTAGACCACCATGAGCCAACGACCGTAGATCGTGGGCAGACCGATGAACATTGCGGGCAGGACCGACCCAACGACGATGCACCACACGCTCACTCCGGCAAATGCGGCGATGTAGATGCGCGACCACAGGATGCTGCCAGGCATTTCCTCGCGTGGCTGGAAATCCGCCTGCTCGGTGGTCGGCCGACCGATGGAATTGAGAAACAACTTCTTGGATTCCGCGACGATGGTACGGATGGCGAAGAGCTCGAGGAGCGTATTGAGAAGTGGCGCACCACGTTGGAATGCGATCTCAGGGTCACGTCCGACGATGATGGTGTCGCTGTGGTGACGAGCATGGCTCCAGCGCCAGCTGATCGGCTCACGAAAGTCCATGAACGCGGCAATGTGATAGATGACGTCGTTCGTACGGCGTGAGCGGAAGGCGGTGCGGTGACCGCATTCATGCCAACGTGCGTCACTTGCCGATCCGTACATCACGCCGTAGAGGGCGAAAGCGGGTATGGCCCACCAAGTGCCCCGCACCAGGTAAGCAAGAACACCCGAACCGACGAGAAGCACCAACCAAAGAATGGTGTCGCGCGCGGCGATGCCGTTGCTGCGCACCATCAGTGCCCTCATCGTTTCACGGTCGAGTTCCGGTCTGTACCAGTCGGCCTCGACGAGGTTGTTCTCCTCGGCGTTCTTTGCCTCGGGGCCACCCACCGTGTAGTCGCGCACATCCCAAAACTACTTGAACAGGCGGGGTTCGGCGGCATGAGTCTTTCTTGACCGGTGCGTGGCCCACTGCAAGCATTCGTCCATGAACCGTGTTCTTCGTCCCGAATCAATGTCGGCGCCCGCGGCCGCCTACGCACACGGAATCGAGGTGCCCTCGGGCGCACGACTCGTGTTCACCTCGGGGGTCGTACCGAATGCCACCGACGGCACGACACCCGATGCGATCGGCGAACAGGCCGCGTTGGTGTGGCGCAACATCACGAGCATCCTCGGCGAGGCAGACATGGGTCCGCATGACATCGTTTCCATCACGACGTACGTGGTGGCCTCCGAGCAACTCGCCGAGCATCTGCGTGATGTCATGGCCGCTCGCGATGCCGCCCTGCAGGGTCACCTTGCTGCCAGCACCCTCGTGACGGTTCCCGCGCTGGCGCGTCCGGAGTGGAAGATGGAAATCGCGGTCATCGCCGCAAGATCGTGAGTGCGGCGTTCTTGCCGCTCGCACCCCACACACCCGCCCCGGGAAACGTCGCCGCACCGGTCAGATAGAGACCCTTCACGGGTGTCGCGTAACGGGTCAGTTCGGGATCCGTGTTCAGGAGTGCTGCAAGTGGCCCCCCGGCAAAACTCGTCGCGTGCCCCTGCGGCAAGAAGAATTCCGTCTCGTACCTGGCCGGGGTCATGCAGCGCCAATCGGCAATCGTGTCGAGGAACCCCGGTTCGACGAGGTCGGCATACAGCTCGAGCCAGCGCCGGGGCTCGGCGAGGGTCCCCCACCCACCACGGAACGAATACGGGGTGAAGAGCGCCTCGAGGCTGAAAACTTCGTCGACACCGTTCGACATCGTGGGGTCGGCCACCGAAGGCAGGTTCACCAACATGGCGGGCCGCTCCAGAATTTCACCCGTCACGATCTTGCCGAAACCCGCATGCAGTTCCTCGGTCGTCGGTGCGACGACCAGCGTCGCTGCCAACGGATCGGCACCGAGTTCCCTCACGGTGTCGACGTCGAGGTCACGCAGCACGGGCCTGCGCGTGATGCGGGCATCGATCTTCGACTCGTACCCTTCGTAATGTGGCGTTTGGCGCCACTTCTCGACCATGGGCCCTGCTGACGCGGGCGGGTTGCGCAGCCACTTCAGGAATGTGTCGTGTGGGTTGCACGCAGAGACCACGATCGATGCCTCGACGATGCGACCGTCGGTGAGTTCGACGCCGCGCACGGCATCACCCTCGCAGAGGATGCCCGACACCATCGTGGACGTCGCAACGGTGCCGCCGTTCGACTCGATACTGCGCCGCAGTGAGATCGGCACCATACCGCTGCCACCGATCGGACGACCGACTTTGGCGACATGGCGCATCGCATAGACGAGGGCCCCGAGGCCCGTCCCCGGTGTGTGCGGCGAGACACCCCACACCGTTGGCCCCGTGACGAGTGACGGTGCGATGAGGAGTTCACTGGAAAAGAACTGCCGCAGCACCTGCGCCGATGACATCTTGCTCCACTTCAACATCGTCGCCGCCCCGCGACAACGCTTGGCCAACACCTTGCCGATGAGCGAACGCCGTGTCGGGGGCTGACTTCCCGCCTCGAGGATCAGTTCGACCACCGGCATCGCGGCCCTGGCGAAGTTGCGATATCCCTCCACTTCACGGGGGAAAAACCGTTTGATTACTTCGATCTGACGGTCGAGATCATGGAACAACGGCCACACCCTCCTGTCAGACCACGAAGTCGCGAGTTGTGTCGGGTCGATGTCGATGTAGCGAAGACCGTGTTGATCGAGGCCGAGGTCGTCGCTGATGCCGGCCGTGCGGAAGGTGAGGTGATCGCAATTGCAGATGTTGACGGTCACGCCCGCGAACGATTCCGAGGCCGCGGTTCCTCCGACCTCGCTGCGCGCTTCGATGACGAGGACCTTCATGCCCGACTGCGCGAGATATGCCGCGCACACCAGACCGTTGTGCCCGCCACCCACGATGAGTGCATCGAAGCGCGATTCGAGCGACGGCGTCGTGGACATGGATCAAGTATCCCACAGGGGTAGGCTCGGTTTGATGGCTGAGCTGCGACGACTGGGCGAACTTCGTGGTCCCGATGTCAACCGGTTCATCACCCCTGAGTCGATCTTTCTCCAACCGCTCGGTGCAATCGAGCAGCACGGCCCGCACCTACCCCTGAATACCGATGAAGTCATCGCCACAGCGGTCGCCGAGGCCGCGGTTGTGGCCGCGCCTTCGGAGCTGAACGTGTGGCTTCTTCCCACGCTGTCGTACACGAAGTCGAACGAACACGCGTGGGCCCCCGGCACCGTGTGGCTGTCGCCCACCACTTTGCTTTGCGTTCTCGACGACATCGGTCGCAGCATCGCCCGCACCCGTGCACGCAAGCTGGTCTTTCTCAACGGCCACGGTGGCAACTCGGCCCTGCTCAACGTGGCGAACCGTGAACTGCGCCTGCACCACGGCCTGCAAACCTTCACGACCCATCCGTCGCTTCCCTCCGACCAGGGCGGCGCGTCGGGCGCGAGTGAACTGGGAATGGGTGTGCACGGGGGTACCGATGAGACCGCGGTGATGTTGCACCTGCGTCCCGACCTCGTTGACATGTCGAAGGCGGTCCGCAGAATCCCCGAGAAGTTGGCCGACAATCACCACGTGCGGTTTGGTGGAACCGTCAGTTTCGGCTGGCTGTCGAACGACTTCTTCCCCGAGGGTCACATCGGCGACCCGACGCACGCCACTGCCGACATGGGCAGGGAGATGTTCGAGTCGGCGGTTGCGAATCTCGTTGCCGCGCTCGGCGAAGTCGCCGTGTTCAACTTCGGTCGTTGAATCGGCTCAGTCGCCCTGCACCACGCGCCAGGAGCGCATCGTGCACGGACGCAACCACTCGCCCATCTCACGGTCGACCGCTGCGCATTCCCCGGCCGTGACCGCGTGCCAATGTTCCTTTGACTCCCACCAGATCACCACGGTGACGGCATCCGGGTCCTCGTCGTCGACCCAGGTCTCCTTGCCCAGGAATCCGGGTACCGACCGCAGAAAACCGGTCCACACCCGGCGTTCCACCTCGAGCCATGCGTCGCGCTCGGACGCAGCAACGGCAAAGCGCAGCATCTCGATCACCTCTGACACGACAACCTCCCGAACAGAGCGATGGCCCGGGGTCGCCCCCGGGCCATCAACTTCAATTTCTGATCAGCCGATCAGGGCAATGCGATGGACGGATCGATGAACTCGTTCGTCACGATGTCGGCGGCAGTGATGCCTTCCTTCATCTTGGCACCGATCTTTTCGTACGTCGGAACCGCAATCTTGATGAAGTCCTCCACACGTGTGAGATCGAAGCTGCCGAGAGTGCCGTCGGGGCTGTTCGCGATGAGCTTGTTCGCAACCGCCAGTTCGACCGCTGCCGCTGCCTGTCCCGCGTCGTAGAGCCAACCATTGTTGTACTGCTTGACGAGGTCGAGGATCAGCGTGTTTGTCTCGGCCGGGTCGGCGACGTAGTCGACCTGCGCCTGCTGGATGATCGGCACGAGAAGCTTCAGGCAGTCCCCGTTCTTCTCGATGGTCTCGGGCTTGCCGCCCAGCGACTGGGCGTAGGTGGTCCAGCCTGCGTCGTGCACCGTCTGGTACGCGACGGGCTTGGCCCAGTCCGTGAGAACCTTTTCGTAGTAGTACGGCTCCGACGTTGCAAAGCCCTGCTGTGCTGCCTTGCCACCGTCGGCCACGAAGTTGGCCGGGGTCCCGTCATAGGTACCGTCGACCTGTCCCTTGTCGAGAATGCCGTTCGCCGTGAAGTACTCCATGTACGCAGCGCCACCGAAGTAGCGAACCTTTGCTTTCGCCGCCTTCAGGTCGGCGATTGCCTTCACGTCCGGGTACGTCGCCGGGTCCCACATGATGATCTGCGGGTTGATGTTGAACGGTGCTACGACTGTCATCGTCGGGAATTCACCCGAGTCCTGAACCGCACCATCGGTGCTGACGAAGCCGAGGAAGATGTCCGGATCCTGGTACATGAGCGACGTCGGCGAGCTGAAGCCCACCGCCGGCCCACCTGCGCGAACCTGGATCTTGACACCGGTGTCGGCGCCGCCCGAGGCCACGAGCGGGCCCGTCACGCGAACGCCGGCAGCGTCGACTTCGTAGTTGTCACCGACGAGTTGATAGAGGAAGCCGTGTTCTGACTCGGGGTTCCAGTCGGTTTGGAAGGTGACGGTGTCGGGGCACACACCGGCAAGCGACACGGGCTCCGCGGCGGGTGCCGTGGTCTCCTCGGTCGCGGCTGCAGTCGTGTCCTGGGTTGCCGCCGTTGTCTCTTCGGTCGCGGCTGTGTCCGTGGTTTCGTCGTCTCCACCGCACGCGGCAAGACTGACCAGACTCAGCACGCCGATGAGGGCTGCTGCTTTCTTCTTCATTTGCTCTCCCTTTTGTTGGTTGGTACTTGCTGTATTACGGCCGGGGGCATCACTGACCCCGCGTTGTTGTGTGCCATTTGCCGATCGCCACCTTCGAGAGGAAGCCGAAAGCAATGAACACGACAAGACCAAAAACGCTCGCCAGGAGGATGGCTGCAACGAGTTCCGAACCCCACAGACGACCGCGGTAGATGTCGATCTGGGCCCCGATACCAACCACGCCACCCTGGCGGAAGTAGAAGTCGCCGACCACGGCACCGATAACGCTGAGACCCGCCGAGATACGCAGGCCCACGAAGATGTTCGGCATTGCCGCCGGAAACTGCAGTTTCATGAGCCGGGTCCACTTGCCCGCCCCGTGCAACGTGAAGAGCTCGTGCTGGCTCTTTTCCACCGAGAGAAGACCGAACAGGGTGTTGTTGACGATCGGGAAGAAGGCAATCAGTACGACAACGAGAACGCGCTGGGTTTGCACACCGTCGATCAGCGCACGAATGAGCGGCGTCATCGCAAGAATCGGCGCCGATTGCAACGCGACGAGGTACGGCCACGTCGCACGCTCCACCCAACGTCGCGTCGCCATCGCCGTGGCAAGCATGGTTCCGATGACGATCGTGATGACCAGACCGATGAGTGCGACCTGGATCGAGCTCCACATCGACCTGAGAATCGGGAACAGACCGCGCTGCTCACCGACCTGCCACGTGAAAAATCCTTCCTTCAATACCTTGTGCGGTGTCGGCAGGAGGAAGCGCTTCTGTTCGGGAAGGATCGTCGTCGACAACGCATACCAAAAGCCGATGAACAAGACGAAGACGACGGTCGGGCCGATGATGTCGCTCGCCCGCACCCGATTCGTCGTCTCGACCGGTGCATCGTCGGGACCGTGCGTCGACGGAGGCATCACGGCCAACTCGGACTTGATGTCGGTCATACGAGCGCTCCACGAAGTGCGGTCGAGACCTCACCGCACAGTTCGGCAAATTCTGGTTCGTAACGCAACGAGTGTGCACGTGGGTACTCGAAAGGCACGTCGAATGAGTCGACGATGCGCCCGGGACGCGACGACATCACCAGCACCCTGGTCGACAAGTAGACGGCCTCGGAGATGGAGTGCGTGATGAACAACCCCGCGAAGCCCTCCAACCGGAAGAGCCGCAACAGTTCATCGTTCAGGCGTTCGCGCGTGATTTCATCGAGGGCCCCGAAAGGTTCGTCGAAGAGGAACACGCGGGGCTTCATCACGAGCGAACGCGCCAGCGAGGCGCGCATCTTCATGCCGCCCGACAATTGCTTCGGGTACTTGTCCTCGAAACCGACCAGTCCGACGAGGTCGATGACGCTGTGCACTCGCCCTTCGCGCTCCGCCTTGTCGACACCGTGCAGCTCGGCCAGCAGTTCGATGTTCTTGGCGACGGTTCGCCATGGGAGCAACGTCGCATCCTGAAAGACGTAGCCGATGCTGTCGCGGTCGACGTCGCACACACCGTCGGTCGCGGTCTCGAGGTTCGACGCAATGCGCAGCAGCGTGGATTTACCGCAACCACTGGGGCCAACCACGGTGACGAACTCGCCCGGATTCACGTCGAACGTGGCACCGCCGAGCGCACGCGTACCGTCGGGGAAGGTCATGCCCACGTTCTTGAAGGACAAGGCACCCGCCATCTCTGCACAATAATCCGTGCACCGACCCCGCCAAAAAAGGGTGATCGGCCGTCACTTGACTTTTTGTCAGCCGCGCCCCCGGCCGTGGACGACACGTCCCCGTCGCACGACGAGAGACCGTGGCGCGCACGTCGCGAGCATTTCGCGAACACCCGACACCGGGGTGACCATCAGGTCGGCGTGAGCGCCGACCAGGGGCCCGGCGGCGGGTACGCCGACGACCGCGCGGGCCACGGATGTGACACTGGCCAGCGCATCAGCGGGCAGCAAATGTGCGGCGAGCACCATCAATCCAGCAGCATCGAGCGGATCACCGCGACCGACCGGGTTGAACGGATCCTGCAGATTGTCACTACCCGCGGCAACAAGCACGCCCGCGTCGCGGAGATGTTTCACCGCGGTCAGACCCCTCGGCATCGCCGACTGCGTGTCGCGGCCCTGCAGGAACAGGTTTGTCTGTGGCAGGGCGACCACGCCCACCCGGGCCTCGGCAAGTTTCTCGGCGGTCGCCCGCTGGTCGTCGACGTGCTGCATGCCCAGACTCACGCAATGACTGGCGGTCACGCCATGGCTGAAACCACTCGTCATCACCCGCTCGGCAAGATCGACAAGTGACGTACGTTCGCCGTCGGTGTGCTCGTCGGCATGCAGGTCGAGCGGAACCTCCAATTCACCGGCAAGGTCGACCAGATCCGCATTGGCCATCAACACGTCATCGTCGAGATGCGGGCACCCGCCGATGATGTCAACACCCATTCCAACCGCCTCCCGGCCAAGTTGTCGGTGCACCTCACCCCGTGAGCCGGTCAGTGGCCAGCCGAGCAACGCCACGATCTGCAGGTCGACGATCGCGGCAGTGCGTCGCCGCACCTCGAGCAGCGCCTCGACCGATGTCAGACCATTCTCTTGGGTCACGTCGGCATGGGTGCGGATGGTCGTCACGCCATTGCGCACCATCGTGCGCACCGCACGTTCGGCACGTTCGATCGTGTTCTCCACCGTCATCACGTGCCGATTCGCGATCATCGCCGCGATGGCCCCCATCAGGTCTCCGGTCGGATTCGGAATCAACTCCGCGAGGTAGGCCTTGTCGAGATGTGCGTGCGTCTCGACGAGCGACTCCGTCAACAGCCCGCCATCACCGTCGATCACCCACTCGCCCGCCCCGGCAACGAGGCCCGGCCCCACTGCCACAACGGTTTCGTCCTCGACGCGCACCGCCACCACCGCACCGCTAGACGACGGTGTGATGACGTTGGTGATCAGCACAAGAGGCGAACCGCGCCGCTCAGACGAGCGGTTCCAAGTTCGGCAACGGCCGACGCTCGACTTTTTCGCCGAGCCTCGGGAAGACCTCTTCGGTCACGAGGTGCATCTGCTCGATCATCTCTTCGCGCGACACGCCGGGGAAGTCGAAGAAGAAGCAGATGTGCTTCAAGTCGAGGAGGTCGCGCCAGAAGCCGAGCGTGTCGACCGCATCGTCGATCGACCCGACAATCTGGATCTTCTGGTCGTTCGACTCTTCGACGGTTGGGCAATGGTTGAAAGCGACCTTGCTGCCGTCGGGGTTGCGGTACGACGAGAAACGACCGTACGGCGAGAGGAAGTTCGCGAACTCGTCATGACCGGGCTTGCCCTTCACCATTGCTTTTTCGCGCGTCTTTGCCACGTGAATGTTCATGACGAGACAACGGTCTTCTCCCGGACCCACGGGCTGGCCGATTTCCTCGCGGATCTCCGCGTAGCGATTCCACTTCTGCAATTGCGAGTCCGCATTCTGCAACCAGTACACCGCCTTGTGACCCTCGCGCGGGACATACTCGACGGTCTCGGGCGATGTCACGGGTTGGTACACGTCGATCTGACGCAACGGCCGCGGAATCAGCGTGAGGTCGTCGACGTACTTGCCGCGGTCGGGAATGTCGTCGGGCGGGAACACGAAATGCTTGCCGCGGTACGAGAAGCGTTCGTTGGTCCACGCAGTCTTGATGACCTCGATCGACTCTTCGAACACCTCGCGGTTGATTCGGTCGTGTTCGGCCGACATCGCGTTGTCACCGGAGGCCACCACCGTGCCGAGGCTCCACGCCTCGCGCGGTACCGTGCCGCGACCAACGCCGAACTCCATGCGCCCACCGGTGACGATGTCGGCGATCGCAAAGTCTTCCGCGAGGCGCAGGGGATGCCACTGGGGCACGACATTGAACATCTGGCCGAGGCGCAGGTTCGTCGTCTGTCCGGCCAGGTGCTGGCCGAACAAAATCAGGTTCGGCAGAACTTCGTAACCTTCGTATTGAAAGTGGTGTTCCGTCAGCCACATCGTGTCGATTCCGACCTCGTCGGCGGTCTTCGCCCACGCAACGAGGTTCTTGTAGCACTCGATCACCGCGTTGTTGTCGTACCGGCGCTTGGTCGGTTCGACCTGGCCCGCGTCGTCCATCGGCACCGTACAAAAGAAATTCGAGTCGACTCTCATGCCCAAACCATAGTGCGACTGTCCGCTCCGGCATTCACGGCAGGGCCCCGGACACCAATTTTTAACAAAAACTACGGATTGCTCAGGCCGAGAGCGTGTTGCCGAAGAGCTGCCATGCAAGAGCGCTTTTGGCCGTGAGACTGAGCCACAGGTAGGCCTTCTCACCGTACACGTAGTCAGCCCACTTCCCGACCTTGCGGTACTGCAGATACTGGTTCAGCGCGAAGAGGTTGAAGAAGACGAAGATGCTCACGAAAATTCCGTAGACGAACTTCGGCATTTCGCTGCCAGGGCCGAGGAGATAGATGAGGAGTCCGACCCATGGCACGATGCCGACGAGGCAGCCGAACCAAAATGGCGTCCACCACACCTTGGCGCCCGGCTTGTTCACGACTTCCATGATCCAGCCGAAGAGGATCATCGCAACGTTCGCTCCTGCAATTCCCAGGAGTCCCGCAATGTCGCCGATGCCGAACACCAGACAAATAGCGATGATCATGAGCGTCGACGAAATCGAATACTCGACCCATCGGAAGCGGTTCTGACCGTCGACGATCTCTGATTCGTAGGTCTTGCGGCCCACCGTCGAGACGATGAAGTGGAACAGCGCGGAGAGAAAAAGGAACAGTGCCGCCGCCCAGGCAATCGATACATCGAAGCTGCGTTCGAGCCGCGAGATGTCGAGTCGGTTGTTCGGGACATCGTTCCAGAAGAACGTGGTCACGGGAAGAGCGAAATCGTTCGCCAGCACGAGGATCGCGGCGCCCTGGACAAGGTGCAGCACCGCCGCAATCAGGTTGAGTCGTTGGAGGCGCGAAACGGTGGTCATACCGTCAAGTATGCGTCAGCGGGCGCCGTCGAGGATCGATACGAAACCACTCGGTTCGTGCGGGCCGACGACGAGGTGCTCGAACACCCCCGTGCCCGTGCGGCCGTTCGCTTCGACCCGACAGAGATTCTGCAGATGCAGCATCGACGGGTCGGTCGGGTTGGCGTCGGCGATGACGAACTCGTCACGCGCTTCGGCGAACTCGCCCTTCCACTCGCCGTGACCCCACTCTGGGTGGAAGTAACCGATGCTGCGCATGAAAAATCGCAGGAGCGGGGTGTAGGTCACGACGACGGGTTCGGCCCGCCAGCGCTCGAGGGTGACCGTTGCTGATTCGAGCCACCGCGTGCCCGTGGTCCATTTGGGTTCGATGTGCACCGCGGTACAGCGATCGACCTTCGTTTCGTCGAGCACCGACTCCGTCGACGTCGACGAATGGGTGACGCGCTCGGTGACGGCGCCGCTGCGGTGCCACGACCTGCCGTTCGCATAGTCGTTGATTGCTGCGTGGACGTACCGGTCGTCGAAGGTGGTGGGTGCCCACAACCAGAAGAACTGCGGTATTTTTTTCGGTCCGTTTGCACCGCGGGTCGAGTTGCGCACGCCCCACGACCGGTCGCGGCAACCGGTGATGCCACCTCTGTCGGCGAGATTTGTACGCCTCCCGTCGACTTCCACCCAGCCCGACCATTCGCCGAACTGTGTCATGCGCGTGTAGTCCATCTGTGGCCGGCCGTTCTCGAGGTGCTTGAACGACGGTTCCTCCAGGAGGGCCGACGTTGCGCGCCAGGTCAAGTCGGCCGATACGCCGAAGCGATTGTCAACGATGATGCGGTGTTCGAGCATGGGGCGCACGATCTCGATGCGGACGGCGCCGACTTCGAGATCCGTGCGGTCGCGATCACAATGGCGTGATGCATGCACGCTGTGTTGCGTACCGTTGAACGTCACGGAGAATGCTGCGTCCATCACCTGCTTGTTCGGATACACACCGAATGCCACGGCGAAGAAAATTTCACCCGCGGTGTCGTGACCGTTGTAGAAGTACCGGTCGTAGACACCGGGCGCGTCGCTGTAGACGTGCATGACCGGTGCCGAACTTTGGTGAACCGGGAAGTCGTCGAAGGGGTGCAGCATGGCTGCAACACTAGGTCGGTTGCGTGACGCCGAATTCGGCGATGTCGACGGGGCGACCTTCGTCGATCGACTTGTGGGCGGCAGCGCCGACTACGACCGACCACAAGCCGGCCGTGGTGTCGACTTCGACCGGGCCGGTACCGCGGATGGCGTCGCAGAACCTGCGCAGTTCCACGTAACTGGCTCCGTGATGGAGGCCGACGTGGCCGACGTCGCCGACGGTGACCGCCAGGGGTGACACCGAGCGATCCGAGCGACGGCCGAGATACAGGTTTCCATCGCCGGGCACCGCTACCTCGAGCTTGCCTTTGTCGCCGACGGCGACGATTTCCTGTTCGTTGCGACCACCTTCGGCGAACATGCTGAGGTCCAACATGGCGCGCACGCCGTTGTCATAGTCGACGATCACGTAGGCGTTGTCGAGAATGTCGGATCGCTCACCGTCGTACACCTCGTCGATGTGGTTCACGTCCTGGGCACCGCTTGCATAGACACGCGCGGGTCGCGCGCCGACGGTGAGGTTCATGAGATCGAAGAAATGGCAGCACTTCTCGACGAGTGTTCCACCCGTATTGCGTGAGAAACGGTTCCAGTTGTCGACCTTGATGAGGAACGGGAACCGGTGCTCGCGGATGGCGAGCATTCGTAGTGCACCGATTTCACCGGATCGGACGGTGTCGAGGAACTTGGCAATGGGTGGCATGTAGCGGTACTCGAGACCCACCCACGTCACCGCTTTTCTGTTTTTCGATGCCGTGACGATGCTGCGGCAGTCGTCGACGGTGGTGCACATCGGCTTCTCGACGAGCACGGGAACATCGGTTGCGAGAACATCGTCGAGGATGGCCTTGTGCGTGTGGTTCGGGGAGGCGATCACGATCGCATCGACGAGACCTGATGCGAGCAGATCGCGGTGGTCAGAGAACGCACGGACGCCGTCCCACTTCTCACCCATCGTGAGCCGCGCCCAGTCGAGCGGTTCGTGGTTGGGGTCGGACACCGCGACAACAGCGACGTCGTCCATGGGGAGAAGATTGCGCAGGTGTTCGCAGCCCATCATTCCGGTGCCGACGACACCGAAACGCAGTTTGCCCATGGCGCCGAGACTAGGCGCGGCGCGCGACACGGCGCGGACGACCGATACGTACCGACACACCCGGCGAGAACATGACGTGCGGGTCACCCGCAGGGCCGGGCAACCCGGCCGCCTCGACAACGTTCTGGTCGACGGCCTGCAGTTGTGCCTCGTGGAGGAGCCAGGGTTCGTGGTCGACGGGCGCATACATGAGGCCGCCGAACAGGCCACGCGAGTAGAGACCCCAGCGCGCCGAGAGAAACACCGATAGTTCGTCGGACTTCGCGATGGCCCGGCCGATCTCGACCATCGTGGATGCATGGGCGCGTGACGGCCAGCGACGCTCGACGCGCGAGCGCAGGACGTTGCCCTCGATGCGGTTCGCAGCCCGCCCCCAGCAATAGGGCAACAGATAAGTGGTGCGGGCAACGACCGCGGGGATCAGGCGGTTGACGTCGAGGGAGAAGAACCACACGCCCGGGATGCCGTTGTGGCGGACGTAGGTGCGCACGTTGATTTCGGGAAACGACCCGAAGTACGGCACGGCCGGCATGCGGGGCAACGTGATACCGCGCATAGAGAAAGGTATGAGACCGACCCAGGCCGAACCGTCGAAGGTGTCGACGTCGAGACCCGGGGGCAAGAGTGCCTGCACCGTGCCGGGGTCGTAGCGCCAGTGGATGTAGGCGAGGTCTCGCCATTTCTGCACCATCACCGCGCGGCGCACGGGATTCGGACACGACTCGTTCACGGTCTCACCATAAATTGCATTTTCCACACATGACTAACCTGAGTCCATGGAAGAGAACCTCGTGTCCGATGCCAACCGTCGGCTCGGGGAGGATGTGGAGATCGGCCCGATCGGTTTCGGTTGCTGGCGTTTGACCGGCACGTCCGACTCCGACAACGGCCGCCTCATCGCGACCGCTCTCGACCTGGGGATAAACCTCATCGACAACTCCGACGTCTACGGCCTCGACTGGGGCGGAACGGGTTTCGGTGCCTGCGAAGAGGCGTTGGGTCGTGTGCTCGCCACCGACCCATCGTTGCGTGACCGCATGGTGCTGGCGACCAAGGGCGGCATCATCCCGGGTGTTCCCTACGACTCGTCGGGTGCGTACCTCATCTCTGCATGCGAGGCCTCACTGCGCAGGATGGGTGTCGACCACGTCGACCTCTACCAAATCCACCGACCCGACATGTTCACGCACCCCGAAGAGATCGCCGTCGCGTTCGCTTCGCTGCGCGACCGCGGGCTGGTGTCGATGTTCGGTGTGTCGAACTACACGCCCTCGCAGACGATCGCGCTGGCGACCTATGTGGAGGAACCACTCGTGTCCACCCAGCCCGAGTTCTCGTGCGCTGCACTTGCACCGATGCGCGACGGCACGTTCGACCTGTGCATGGAAGAGGGCATCACCCCCCTGGCGTGGAGTCCGCTCGCCGGTGGCCGCCTCGCCTCGGGTGAGGGCGTGCGGCCCGAATTGGTGTCGGTTCTCGACGAACTCGCCGCGCGCGAGGGAGTCTCACGCGCCGCGGTTGCGATCGCCTTTGTGCTGGCGCATCCCGCTGACGCGGTCGCCCTGGTCGGCACGCAACGGGCCGAGCGTTTGGGCGACCTTGCTTCGGCCGTTCGAGTGGCTCTCTCGCGAACCGACGTGTACCGCGTCGTGGTGGCCAGCGAGGGCGCACCGCTGCCGTGAACACGGTGCGGCCGGCGGCCGAAGTTGCATGGTTCGGTGCGTTGTGCGACGACGACTACGAACAACTCGGTGTCGTTCGTCCCGACCTGCGCAGCAGCTGGGAGCACTGTCGTGACATCGTTCTGGAGGCCGAACGTGGCGGATTCGACAACATCCTCCTTCCCTCGGGGTACGACCTTGGCATCGACACGACGTCGTTTGCATCGTCGATTGCACCACTTACATCGACGATGTCACTGCTCGTCGCGGTGCGCTGCGGCGAAATGTGGCCACCCCAACTCGCCCGACAGATGGCGACGCTGAACCGGACGCTCGGTGGTCGTTTGACCATCAACATCATTTCCTCCGACCTCCCCGGCGAGACCCGCGACGGCCCCACGAGGTACAGACGCACGCTCGAGGTGATGACGATCGTGCGCGCGCTCATGCAGGGACGGCGTGTCGACTTCGACGGGGAGTTCCATTCTGCGCACCTCGACGCACCGCGCATCTGCGTCGAGAACCCGGTCGACCCTTCGTTCTACTTCGGTGGGCTCAGTGAAGAGGCGCGCGACGTTGCCGCCGCCGGGGCCGACGTGTACCTGATGTGGCCCGACACCGAGGCGATGATCACCGCGACGATGAATGATCTCCGTGAGCGCGCCGCGCAGCACGGTCGTTCGCTGAGGTTCGGGTACCGCTGCCACGTGGTGGTTCGCGACACCGAGGCCGAGGCCCTGGCTGCGGCACAGCACCTGGTTGCCGCGGTCGACGACGCCGAAGGGGCCCGCATTCGCGCGCGGTCGCTCGACTCGCAGAGTCTGGGTGTGCGGCGACAGGCCGAACTGCGCGAGTCTTCGGCGCACGACGGATTCGTCGAGCCGCATCTCTGGACCGGCATCGGCAGGGCCCGCAGCGGATGTGGCGCGGCCATCGTCGGCACTCCACGGCAAGTGGCCGACAAGATCAACCGCTACCGCGACGTTGGTATCCACGCGTTCATCCTCTCGGGCTACCCGCACCGCGACGAATGCGCACGCTTCGCCCGCGACGTCCTGCCACTTCTGAGGAACGGATGAGGATCGATTGACATGGCCGTACCCATCGGGGACCTCGACCTGCCGCGCTACCGAATGTCGCTCGACGACCCGACGCCCGCCGAGTACCACGACGAGGTCGGGATGGCGCGTGGCAACGGGTGGATCCAACGCTGGCTGTGTGGCTATGTGGTGTTCGGCCATGACGATGTGACCGCGCTGCTCCGTGAGCGCCGTCTGCACCAGGCGGCGGGCAAGGTTCCCGGGCTTCTTGCCGGCATCGCCGACCCGGTCAGTTCCCTTCCCGCCGACGACATTCTTCTCGCCGAAGGCGAGAAACACCTGCGACTACGGCGGCTCGTTGCCGAGGCTTTCTCACCGAAGTCGATCGACACCCTGCGCCCCGCGATTCGCTCCCATGTCGAGCGCCTCGTGCATGAAGGGCTGCCCGCGGGTACGGGCTTCGTCGAGTTTCAGTCGATGATCGACGAACTTCCCGTTGCGGTGATTGGCGACATGCTCGGCACGGGCCGCGGCGACTTCCCCCTCTACAGCAAGTGGGCGGAGTCACACTTCCAGGTGTTGAAATCCTCGGCCGTGGGTGACACCGAACGCGACGCCCGACTGGCGCGTGATGCCGCCGAGTTCGACCGATATTGCGTGGGCCTGATCGAGGGACGTCGCAACAATCTCTCGGCTGATTTGTTGAGCAAGCTCATCATCGCCGAAGAGGCGGGGGATCGATTGTCGACGGGCGAACTCGTTTCACTCATCCGCAGTTTCATCGCAGCAGGTATCGACACGACACGCAACCAACTCGGCTCCATGATGGCCCTCATCCTCGACACCCCGGGTGCGTGGGAACGACTGCGCGGCGAGCCGAGTCTCGTCGCGGGGGCCGTCGAAGAGTCCCTGCGTCTGCTCAACCCCATCCGCATGGCAATGCGTCTGGTGCACGAGCCCTTCGAGTACCGCGAGGTTCACTTTCCGGTCGGAACACTGATCGGCATCGGCCTGTCGGGTGCAAGCCACGACAGCACGCACTTCCCCGTCCCGGATTCTTTCGAACCCTCGCGCACCAACGCGCGCGACCACATGGCGTTCTCCTTCGGCGTACACCACTGCCTCGGCGCCGCCCTCGCCCGCGCAGAACTGCAGGAAACCCTGTCTGTTCTTCTTCAAAGGTGGGAGTCAGTCGATTTGGCAGCACCCATCGAATGGAAACACGCAAAACTCCCGGTGTGGGGGCCTTCACGTGTTCCGTTGCGCGTGACAGCGGTGTGATGCCACCGCTCCGGGCCGCCTGAACCTCGCCGGCGAGAACCGTTCCCGGCACGGGTTACTCGATCAACGCCGACACCCTGAAGAAGTCGTCGCAGGAAAGCAACGGGTGCTCCGACCCGTCGGGGTCAGCCGTGGCCGGGAATGGTGCGCCACGGCCCGGCGTCGGCGCGCGGTTCTTTCGGCAGGCCAAGAATCTGCTCACCCACGATGCCGCGTTGCACCTGGCTGGTTCCGGCGTAGATCGTGCCGGCGCGCGCGTTCAAGAAGACATCGACCCAACTCGCACTCGAGTTCGGCGAGCCGACGGCGTCCGAGCGAATGTAGGTCTGCGCGGGCGTGCCGGTCGGTGTGAGAGCGTCGGCGCCGAGAACATCAACGGCGAGTTCGGTGACTTCCTTGTGGTACTCGCTCCAGAACAACTTGCCGATCGACGCGTCAGGGCCGGGCTTCTTGCCGTTCAGGAATGCCGTGAGCGCGCGGTAACCGAGGAACCGCATGACCTCCACCTTCGTGTGGGCCTTGACGAGTCGCTGGCGAACGTGGGGGTCGTCGGTGAGGCCGCGCTCCCTGACCAAGTGGGTCAGTTTGTCGAGCTCGGCGCGGAACGACAGCGCGTTGATGGCGGCACCCGCACCGCGCTCGTTGCCGAGCAGCGTCATGGCGACCATCCATCCGCCGTTCACCTCGCCGATGACGCTGCCCTTCGGACAACGCGCATCGGTGAAGAACACCTCGTTGAACTCGGATTCGCCCGACATCATGCGGATGGGGCGCACCTCGACACCGGGTTGACGCATGTCGACGAGCAGGAACGTGATGCCCTTGTGCTTCACCTCGTCGGGCGACGTGCGGGCGAGAACGAAGATGTGGTCGGCATGGTGGCCACCCGTCGTCCAGATCTTCTGGCCGTTGATGATCCACTCGTCGCCGTCCAACACAGCGCGACAACCGAGGTTGCCGAGGTCGGACCCGGCGGCGGGCTCGGAGTAGCCCTGGCACCACAGGTCCTCACCCGCGAGAATGCGCGGCAGGTAATGGCGCTTTTGTTCTTCGGTGCCGATGGCAAGGAGCGTGTTGCCGAGCATCGTGATGCCGAATCCGTCATTGTGGCCGCCGGTCGGAACACCCGCCTTGAAGAACTCCTCGGAGAGCACGACCATCTCCATCGATGACAGGCCCTGGCCGCCGTATTCCTTCGGCCACTGCACCGCCAGGAAGCCGTTGGCGTAGAGGGTCTTGCGCCACTGGTTGGTGAACTCGAACGCCTCGTCGCGCGTGAGGGTGCCGATGCCCTTCCATCCGGCGGGCAGGTTCTCGGCGAGAAAGACCTTGACCTTCGCGCGGTACGCCTCGGCCTGGGGAGGGTAGGTGAACTCCATCGTTGCTGCGTTCATCCGTTGTCTCCGATCAACTGAGGTCCCACGACAGGTGCAATTCTTTCATGGCGCGCAGCGTGACGTTCGGGTGGTGCGTGAAATCGTTCTTTTCGGGCGTGAAACGCAGGTTCTGGAGCCGCCTGACGAGTACGTCGAAGGCGATGTTCTGCTCCAGGCGGGACAGACCGGCTCCCGTGCAGTGGGTCTCGCCGAGGGAGAACGCCATGTGCCGCGCCGAGTTCGTGCGGTCGAGGTCGAAGTCGGCGGGGCACCCGAACATCCGCTCGTCGCGGTTCCCGGCCGCGTAACGCAGGTGCAGGTTCGAGCCTTTCGGAATCCTCACCCCACCGATCTCGGTGTCGATGATCGCATTGCGCACCATGCCCATCGTCGGTGACTCGCATCGCAGACCCTCTTCGACGAGGTTCTTGACACGGGACGGGTCGCTGCGCACAGCGTCGTACACCCCGGGGTTTGCGAGCATCAGCCACATCGTCGATGTGAGGGCGAACGTCGTCGTCTCGTTACCACCGATGTAGAGATGGTCGACGATGTTGATGATCTCATGATCCTCGAGTGGACGCTGGCCGTCGAAGCGGGCCTGGTTGACCAGATACGAGATCACCGAGTCGTCAGGATCCGCCTTCTTCTTCTGCATCGTTGCGTGGATGAAGTGCTGGAACTCGACACCCGTCTCACCCGCGTAGATCTCTTCTTCGCGCGTCAGGCCACCGCGGAACGGCAGCACCCACGCTTCCGAGTACTTCTTCAGCCTCGGAATGTCCCCGACTTCGAAACCCATCATGATCGTGATGACACGCACGGGAAGAGGCACCGCGAACGCCGTCACGAATTCACACTGACCGAGATGGACGAAGTCGTCGACGAGTTCGTTGACGATGCCCGTGATCAAACCGCGACGCTTCTCCGAACCCGCGGGAGTGAAGAATGGATCGGCGATGTCTCGGTACTTCTTGTGCTGGGGTGGGTTGCTGCCGAGCATGCTCGCCCGGGGCCAGCCCTTCGTTGCGTAGATCTCCCTCACCACCGCTGATGCACCGGCAGACGGTGTCGATTCGCTTGCGCCGCGCATGAACACATCGGTGCGGCGCAGAACATCGTGGATGTCCTCGTAGCGCGTGAGGACGTAGGTATTCGTACCCGGCATCTGCCACACGGGTGCCTCCTCGCGCAGCAGGTCGTAGGTCGGATACCAGTTCTCCTGTGTCGAGGGATCGAAGAAATTCACTTCGTCCACGGATCTGGGATGTGCCGGTGTGGGGTGCATCGGCTGTCAATTCCTCCGCTCCGGAACGCGAAGAAGGCCGCCAATCGCGAGGTCGGTCCCGAAGGGACGTAAAAAAGACCGGGTCGAGTCGACCGCACGGGTGACGAGGTCAGCGATCCCGGAGAGTCGGCCGTCTGGGTTCTGTGAGTTGCACACCAAGCCGTACCGGTGGTTCGCGGGGAACCTCGAGGGCTTTTGCCCCGACGGAGCCGCGGAAGCGGAGACCACTTTCTTGGCGCTCGGCATGCGGATCAGCGTAGCGGTAGATTTTTTCCGGGGATTTCACGAAGGGGGCGTCGCATGGCAGTCGTTCGACCCAAGCCGATCATCAACCATGGTCCAGCACCGATCCAATCGTTGCCGATCACGCCCGAGCGCTACATCTCGGCAGAGTGGATGCAGCGCGAAAACGACCTCATGTGGCCCAAGCAGTGGTTGTTCGCCTGTCTCGAACAAGACGTCCGCGAAACCGGCGAGTTCGTTCGCTTCAACCTGGGACGCGAGTCGATCATCATCTCGCGTGGGCGGGATGGTGAGGTGCACGCGATGTACAACGCCTGCCAGCACCGTGGTGCGCGCATCTGTGTCACCGAACGCGGATGCGTCGAGTCGTTCGTGTGTCCGTACCACGGGTGGTCGTACCGCCCCGACGGACATCTCGTCGTCGTGCCGAGCCATCATCTCTTCGAAGGTGGTGTCAACCGCGAGGAACGTTCGCTGCCGAAGGTGCGTTGCGAGACGTTCATGGGTCTTGTGTTCATCTGTATGGACAACAGCGCGCTGCCACTCCTCGAATCCCTCGGTGTGATTGCGGAGCGTCTCGCCCCGTTCCACCTCGAACGCATGACGTTGGTCGGCGATCAAACGGTTTTCCTCGAGGCCAACTGGAAGGCGGTGTTCGACAATTTCGGTGAGCTTTATCACGTCGAACACATTCACCCGCAGCACGCGATGCTCTTCGACTGCCCGACCGCACAGGTCGAACTTTTCACCAATGGTCACACCAGCGTCGAGATCCTTGGTCACACGGTCAACTCGACGATGCCGGTACCGCCGACGATGAATTTCTACCAACTCGCCCAGTGCGAGAAGTTCGGCATGGACCCGACCACCTTCGATGGCCACGTGCTTGATTTCCGCCTTGCCATGCAGCGGCGGCGACGTGAAATGGGCGCAGCCCTTGGTTACGACTACAGCGACCTGTCAGACAGTCGCCTGACCGACATCGAACAGTTCAACCTCTTCCCCAACACCATGGTCACGGTGCAGCCCGAGGCCGCGCTCGTCATGCGCGCGCGACCGCATCCCAGCGACCCGAACAAGTGCTACTGGGACAAGTTCACTTTCAAACTGCAGCCCAACCCGGCCGTCGCCGAACGTGCAGGTGTCACCTTCAGGCCGTGGAGAGAGAGCGAGTTGCTCCCCATCCCCCGCCCCGTGCACGACGAGTTCACACAGGACGACGTCATCGCCGGCAGGAAGACGATGGATGCCACGGTCGACCAAGACATCCACTTCATCCGTGACGTCCAGGCCGGCATGCACTCGCGCGGGTTCACCAGCCAGTTGCTCAACGAGGAAGAGGCCCGCGTGCAGCACTACCACGATTGGCTCGACCATTTCATGGGCGCACGTTGACAGTTGCTTCGTTGTCGGGGCCGATCCGACGGG
>VGAC01000025.1 GCA_016870865.1 Actinomycetota bacterium | reverse complement strand
GGAAGTAGCGAAGTCTTGGATCTCTCGTGACTTCAAGTCCACGGAGCTCGCCAGGTGTGGTCTCACGACCTGTCGCGGGAGAACTTCGAGCCAATTCGCGAAGACGCGTTTCACGTGTCAGTCGGCGACGGCGCCGGTGAGGCCGGCAAGAGAGAGGGCCTCGTTAATGGTCGCGGCGGTGTCGACGCGGATGCCCTGCACCTTTGCGGATGCCGAAGCGGGGACGATGGCTCGGGTGAAGCCGAGGCGCGTGGCTTCGGCCAGACGGCGGCCTACTTGTGCGACCTGTCGAACCTCGCCGGCAAGACCAACTTCGCCAATCACGACGAGATCGGCCGGTAGAGGTTTGTTCACGACGGCGGAGACCAGTGCGAGGCACATGCCGAGGTCGGCACCTGGTTCGGACAACTTCACACCGCCTACGACAGAGGCATAGACCTCGTGGCCTGCGAGTGAAATACGTGCGCGGCGTTCGAGGACCGCAAGGAGAAGTGCGAGACGACCCGAATCGACACCTTGCGCGGAACGTCGTGGTGGAGCCCCACCCGAGACAGGGTTGGTGAGCGCCTGCAGTTCGACAAGTAGCGGACGCTGGCCCTCGAGCGTGGGTACGACGACCGAACCGGGGACACCGGTGCGTCGGTCAGCGAGGAACAACTGACTGGCGTCGGGCACGCCCACCATTCCTCTTTCCGTCATCTCGAACAGGCCGAGCTCGGAAGTGGGGCCGAAGCGGTGTTTGGCGGCGCGAAGGAGACGGAGAGCATGGTGGCGTTCGCCCTCGAACGAGAGCACCGTGTCGACGACGTGTTCGAGTACACGCGGTCCGGCCAGCCCACCCTCTTTGGTGACATGACCGACCATGATGACGGGGAGGCTGCGGTGCTTTGCCTCTTGTACGAGTCGGTGCGCGCAGCCGCGAACCTGCACCACCGATCCGGGCGGTGAGGAGAGTTCGGGGTCGGCGATGGTCTGGATGCTGTCGATGACGACAAGGTCGGGGGAGACCTGTTGGATCGCATTGAAGATGTTGGGCAGGCTCATCTCGGCGAGCAGCCACACGTTGTCGCCCAATGCACCGAGACGTTCGGCCCGCAGGCGTACCTGTTGGGTGCTTTCCTCAGCGGTGATGTAGAGCGTCTTTTTCGGCCACGCGGCGAGCAACTGCATGAGCAACGTGCTTTTGCCGACACCGGGTTCACCGCCGAGCAACGTGACAGAGCCCGGTACGAGGCCCCCGCCCAGGACCCGGTCAAGTTCGGGAATCGTGGTCGGCTGGGGTTGGCCGACCGCAGAGTCGATTTCGGTGATGGGCTTGGGTACGCCGGGCGCGACGAGTGACATACCGACTGCGAGTGAGGCGAGTTGCGGCTCGGGACCCTCGACGTCTTCGACGAGCGAGTTCCACGCTCCGCACGACACGCACCTACCCGCCCACTTCGGGAATGAAGCCGCGCATTCGGTGCAGCGGTAGACGACCCGTAGTTTTGCCATTGCGCCAACGTTAGGCGACGGGTGTCAGGCGTTATTCGTCGACTTCGACGTAGCGGGGTCGCCGCGACTGGCGACGCCACACGCGCAGGCCGACCCAGCCGATCACGGCAAGCCACGCGACGAGCAGCGCGCGAGCCACGAAAGAAAGGATTCCGCCGAGCGTGCCGGCAACATCCACCTCATTGGTTGTCGTCGACAGGTCGACCGGCGTGCCGTCGGTGGCCACGCGCCAAGTGAGGACCCCATCTTGTGGAAAGCCCGTCGTCGACTGCACCTTGCCCGGCAAGGTGACATTGACCTGGAGGCTCAGTGCCTTGCCCAAGTCGAGGCCGGCCTCTTTCACCGTTTCCTCGTAGGGTGTGGCACCAACGACCTGCAGCAACTGGTCATCGGCGAATGCCTGCAGGCCGCCCGTGACTTCGAGTCGACCGGTGAGTTTCCACACCGAGTCGCGCGACTTGCCCTCACGGGTGATGCGGACATCGCGGAAAGGTCCGCGGTTGCCGTTGATCTGCGTCAGCAGTGCGCTCGCTTGGGTTTCGTTGTCGAAGGCGTGAGACAGCAGAACACGAAGTCCACCATCGTCGGTCGACTCGGGACCTGTCACGGTCCAGCCGGCGGCAACCATGTCGGCGAAGTCGAGGTCGGTCGACAGACGGGGAGCCTGGTTGACGATGTCGTTGTCGGCGGTCAGGAGAAGTTCGAGTGAACCCGAACCGTCACGCTCGACGACGATCGAGACGACGGAGTCGACCCGACACGACGAGAGTATGACCGCGCACGCGATGGCCGCGAGAATCGCGGTGAGTCGCGTGCGCAGTGAGGTCACTCGGGGCTGGTCGGGTTGCCTTCGCCCGCGCCGGCGAGTTCGACGGCCGACGGGGGCTGGAAGCCCTCGACGGCGCGGAAGCAGAGCTGCTGGCTACCGGGCTTGTCGGGGTCATCCTCCGTGTCGACGACGATGATCACGCCGGCTGCGAATTCCTTTTGGAGGATCTTCTCGGACAGTGGGTCTTCGACGAAGCGCTGGATGGCGCGACGCAAGGGCCGCGCACCAAGCTGCGGGTCGTAGCCGCGCTCGGCGAGCAGTTCCTTTGCGCTTTGCGTGAGCTCGATACCCAGGCCCTGGCTTTCCAACTGTGTGCCCAGGCGCTTGGTCATGAGGTCGACCATCTGCGTGACCTCAGCCTTGGCGAGTTCGTGGAACACGATGACCTCGTCGATGCGGTTGAGGAACTCGGGGCGGAAGTGCAACTTGAGCGCGTCGTTGACCTTTTCCTTCATGCGTTCGTACGACACGGCCTCGTCGGCCTTGGTGAAACCGACGTTGGCCTTGCGCAGGTCCTGCGTGCCGAGGTTGGAGGTCATGATGAGCACGGTGTTGCGGAAGTCCACGGTACGACCCTGACTGTCGGTGAGGCGGCCCTCTTCGAGAATCTGCAACAGGGTGTTGAACACGTCGGGGTGCGCTTTTTCGATCTCGTCGAAAAGTACGACACTGAACGGGCGACGACGCACGGCCTCGGTGAGCTGGCCACCCTCTTCGTAGCCGACGTAGCCGGGGGGCGAACCGACGAGGCGGCTGACCGTGTGCTTCTCCATGTACTCCGACATGTCAAGTGCGATCAGTGCGTCGTCGTTGCCGAAGAGGAAATTGGCGAGTGTCTTGGCTAGTTCGGTCTTGCCGACACCGGTGGGGCCGAGGAAGATGAACGACCCGCTGGGGCGCTTGGGGTCTTTTAGACCTGCGCGCGTGCGGCGGATGCTCTGGGACACGGCCTTGATGGCGTTTTGCTGGCCGATGATGCGCTTGTGCAGCTCGACTTCCATGTTGAGCAGTTTTGCGGTCTCTTCTTCGGTGAGCTTGTAGACCGGGATGCCGGTCCAGAGGCTGAGCACCTCGGCGATGGCTTCTTCGTTGACCTCATCGAAGAGATCCACGCCCGACGCCTTGACGTCGGCCTCTTTGTGGGCCCGCTCTTCGAGCAACGAACGCTCCTGGTCACGCAGGCGACCGGCTTCCTCGAAACGCTGTTCCTCGACGGCCTTCTTCTTTGCGTCCTGTACCTCGGAGATGCGCTTTTCGAGGTCCTTGAGGTCGGGCGGGGTCTGCATGCGCTTGATGCGCAGACGGCTGCCCGCCTCGTCGATGAGGTCGATCGCCTTGTCGGGGAGGTGGCGATCGCTGATGTAGCGGTCGGCGAGATTCGCCGCGGCGACGAGCGCTTGGTCGGTGATCGTGACGCGGTGGTGCGACTCGTACTTGTCGCGGATGCCTTTCAGAATTTCGATCGTGTGCGCAAGCGTGGGCTCGTCGACCTTCACCGGCTGGAATCGACGTTCGAGGGCGGCGTCCTTTTCGAGATGCTTGCGGTACTCATCCAGGGTCGTTGCTCCGATGGTTTGCAGTTCACCACGGGCGAGCATCGGCTTGAGGATCGATGCGGCGTCGATGGCACCCTCGGCGGCGCCGGCGCCGACGAGCGTATGGATCTCGTCGATGAAAAGAATGATGTCGCCGCGTGTCTTGATTTCCTTCAGGACCTTCTTGAGGCGCTCTTCGAAATCACCGCGGTAACGGCTGCCGGCAACGAGCGCACCCAGGTCGAGTGTGTAGAGCTGCTTGTTCTTGAGCGTCTCGGGAATGTCGTTGCTGACGATCTTTTGGGCGAGCCCCTCGACGATGGCGGTCTTGCCGACGCCGGGTTCACCGATGAGCACGGGGTTGTTCTTCGTCCGGCGCGAAAGAATCTGCATCACGCGCTCCATCTCACGGTGACGGCCGATGACGGGGTCGAGTTTCTTTTCCTTGGCGGCCTGCGTGAGGTTGCGGCCGAACTGGTCGAGGATCTGGCTCCCGCCCTTGTCGCCCTGTTCTTCCTTGCCCGAAGAGGAGGAGCCTCCCGACGACTGGCCCTCGGCTTTGCCGCCCGCGGGGCCCTGGTAGCCGCTGAGCAACTGGATGACCTGCTGGCGGACGCGACCGAGGTCGGCTCCGAGTTTCACCAATACCTGTGCGGCGACTCCCTCACCCTCGCGGATGAGGCCGAGGAGGATGTGTTCGGTGCCGATGTAGTTGTGGCCGAGTTGCAGTGCCTCACGCAGTGAGAGCTCGAGAACCTTCTTCGCGCGGGGCGTAAAGGGGATGTGACCCGATGGCGACGACCCGCCTTGACCGATGATGTCCTCGACCTGGGCGCGCACGGCCTCGAGTGAAATGCTGAGCGATTCCAACGCCTTGGCGGCGACACCTTCACCCTCGTGGATGAGGCCGAGGAGGATGTGCTCGGTCCCGATGTAGGAGTGGTTGAGCAGCCGAGCCTCTTCCTGCGCGAGCACGACGACGCGCCGAGCCCTGTCGGTAAAGCGTTCGAACAATTTGACCGCCTTTCGCCACTGCCCTGACCGGCAACAGACAACTGTACGGGAGTGTATCGGCAGCATTGGGGGACACTGCACTGAAGGTCGTATTCTGCGGGTGTGGCCGTTGGCTCTCCGTTGCTTGATCTTCCCGCCATGGGCGCCGACCGACAGCGGGTCGAAGAGGCAATGCTCGCAGCGGTGCGTACGTCCGACGACTATTTGACGGAAATTGCCTCGCACCTGATTTCTGCTGGCGGCAAGCGTCTGCGTCCCGTTATGACGATTGTCGCAAGCCTCGTCGCCGACCCAACTCCCGGCTCCGCCTCCAACGACGCGATCCAGGGTGGAATCGCCTGCGAGTTGGTGCATCTCGGGTCGCTCTACCACGACGACGTGATGGACGAGTCAGAGACCCGACGCGGTGTCGAAACCGTCAATGCGAAGTGGGGCAACCTCCAGGCAATCCTGGCGGGCGACTTTCTCTTGGCGCGGGCGTCAGAAATCGCCGCCTCACTGGGCACCGAGGTCGCGGGTCTTCTTGCGCACACAATCGGGCAGCTTTGCGAGGGTCAGATCGAAGAACTGCGATTCACCTACAAGCCGGAACGTCCGCTCGACTCCTATCTCTCGAGCATCGAAGGCAAGACCGCCTCGCTGTACGGCACTGCCGCACGAATCGGGGGGATCGTCGCGGGACTCGACCGCACGACGGTCGACCATCTCACTGCCTACGGCACCGCGTACGGCATGGTTTTCCAGATCGTGGATGACATCCTCGACATCACGGCCACGGATGCCGAACTGGGGAAGCCTGCCGGTCACGACATGGTGGAGGGCGTCTACACGCTGCCCGTGATGCACACGCTGGCCTCCGGGGGTGCCGCGGCCGGCGAGTTGCGCGCAATGCTCGGTCGACCGTTGCGGCGTCGAACGCAGCGACGTGCGATCGAAATCGTCCGCTCGGGTGACGGTATCCGCCGGGCAATCTCAACGGCACGTGAATTTGTCGCGCGGGCCGAGGCGGCATGTGATGCTTTGCCGCAAACGCCCGCGACCGCGGCCTTGCGTGGTGCGACCGACGCGCTGTTGTCGTCAGTCGTTCGCTGACGATACGGCTGCCGCCACGGCGAGACCGCTCAGCACCGCACCTTCCACGCGTGGTCCCGCGAATGCATCACCCGCAACGACCATGTCGCCCGCGTCGTTCGACCAGAAGCGATCGGGCCAGTTGCGCTGCGGTGTGGCAAAGCGCCAACGCTTGAAATTGGACGCCGTGATCGAGGACCCTCCGAGATAATCAACCGCCGCTTCGCGGAGGAGTTGTTCGGCTTCGTCGTGTGGCGTGTCCCAGTGCGTTGCACTCCAGCGGGGATTCGCATGGAAGGTGACTGCAGGAACGGGCGAAATACCTTTTGCGTGGTTGTCCCCGATGAAGGAGAACACTTCGTCGGGGTTCTGCAGTGCACCCGGAAACGGAATCGCAGACGGGCCATCGAGCGCGACGAGGAGCCCGAGGGTTCTGTCGTAGTCGATCGTGCGCAGTTCCTCGGGGAACTCGACACCACCCGTGAATGCAAAACCGAAACTCTGCGGGACCGGCGCCGTGAGGATCACGACATCGGTCTCGGACGCTTCCCCGGTGTCGAGGGTGATCGTCCATCCACCATTCGTCGCGGGAAGAACCGAAAAGACCAGTGACGAGGTGCGCACGTCAAGACCGGTCGCCAGATGCTTCGCGATGGACGCCATGCCGGAACTGCCGACGTAGCGGGGAAAGCCATCTTGCTCCGAACCGAATCCCCGGCACCACACGCGCACCACCCCGGCAGCGAGCCACTCGTCGACGATGGCTTGGAAACGCGGGTCGCGCACGGTGAAGAACTGTGCGCCGTGATCGAAGACTGCGTCACCGATACGACGTGTGGCAAGCCGTCCGCCCACGCCGCGGCCCTTGTCGATCACGACAACCGAATGCCCCCGTGATACGAGTTCGCGTGCGGCGATCAGTCCGGCAAGACCCGCACCCACGACGGTGATCTTCATCGGGTGACAACGCTGCGTCGGTGTGCCTTCTCCGCCCGGCGGAGAAAGCCGATCAACTCTTTGTTGAACGTCGACGCATGCTCGACCATGAAGCCGTGTGCAGCACCCGAGATGACCACCAACTCCGCAGTCGGGATCTGCTCGGCGAGCAACTCGCTGTCTCCGCGTGGGGTGAGGATGTCTTGGTTACCGACGATGACGAGGGTCGGCACGCGGATCGCGGTCACGGCTTGGTTCAAGTACTCGAGTTGTTCACTGCTCGACAGGATGGCATTGACCTGCGCCTGAAAATCAGTGCCCGGGCGGCCGAGGGCGAACGGGCCAAGCCAACCAAAGGCCGGCCAGAGGCGGCGCAACGATCGCGGACCAATGACCCAACGCGCTGCTTCGCGGCCAAGTGCGGTCATGCCCTTGGTCGTGGCGAGGTGTGACCATTTGCTGAGCAGTTCGCGCCGCCATTCCGGGTTCGTACCCGAAGTGCAAGCCAGGGTCAGGGATCGCGTGCGGTGGGGGTACTTGACCGCAATGATCTGTGCGATTGCTCCACCCATCGAGGCACCGACGACGTGTGCGGTGTCGACCCCCTCTGCATCGAGAACCTGTATCGCATCGTCGGCCATGTCTTGGAGGGAAAAGGGCACCTCGGGACGGTCCGAGCGACCGACACCGCGATTGTCGGGCGCAATGATTCGATAGAGAGGCGCGAGAGCCAGACGCTGCATGTCCCATCCGTGCAAATCAGCACCGAGTCCTTGGATCATGAGCACGGGTGGCGCACCCGGTCTTCCTGCGGCCTGGTAGTGAATTCGCACACCATCGCGCATCGTTGCGTACGACATCAGGCCACCTGCACCGTCGCGGGAACACGAATGATGCTCGGCCATTCGTAGAGCCGTTCGATCACCTCGTGCGTGGAGAGCCGTGGGGTGAATTTGATGAGGTTCGCATTGTCACCAGTGTGGGCGAGTCGACCGTGCTGGAGCATCTCGAGAACGTGGTCGGGAACCGGTGCCCCGGCGAGGTTGGCGACCTTTTCGGTGACCCACCAGCCCGGGCCGACGACCGGAACCGGTATTCGTCGCCCTCGTAGCGCGGCGCGGCGTGATGTCGTCGTGCCCCGGGCTGCGATGTTGATTGCACCGTCGAACCTGTGACTGGCCGCGAGGCGGAAGGCGAGAGCGGCGTCGTTGTCTTCGACGACCGTGAACGGCGGATCCGACGGCAAGAAGAAGGGAACCGCTGGTAGACGCAAGAGGCGACCGAGTGGACTCGGCACATGGGCGCCGAGAACGGAGGCGAGTCGCAGATTCGCCACGGTGATGCCACGCGCGGCACGCAGGTCGGCGGCCTGGCGTTCGAGGAACTGCAGCATCCGCCCGAAACGTGAGGCCGGTGCGGGTGTCGTCGTGTCGGTTGGAGTCAGCGGTGCGTGGCTTCGCGTTCCGTACACCTCGAGGCCCGAGCGAACGACGACCGCCTCGAGCGATGGCGCCTGGTGTGCAGCGTCGAAAACAGCACGAGCGACGTCGGATGTGGTGCGCTCGGCCTCATCGGGCGACAGGCGGGCATTGGGTTCCCACACTCCGAGGTGCACGATGACGTGGGGGTCGAAGTCGAGAATGATCTGGGAGACGGCGGCTGTGCGATTGAGAGCGATACGCCGAAAGTCGGTGCGGCGGAGGCGTTGCCGGGGTGGGTCGACGTCGACCCCGAGAATTCGCCCGACCCACGATTCTTCCTCGAGCATCGCCGTGGCAAGCGAGCCGAGTTCACCGCCGCAGCCCGTGACGAGAACCTTCTGGGTCATCCTCTGGTCACCGCAGTTCGTGGACGCGCAGAATCAGTTCGCGTGCAAAAGGGTCGAGTTGGCGGCCGGCGATGCGCTCGGTGATGGTGATCGCACCGGATGGATCCTCGATCAAGCCGCTCCAGCGGATGAAGCCGCCCATGATGCCGATGATCCGGTCGCCAACCTCCTCGGCATGCACGAGAACCTTCGCGTCACCCGACAGGAGCTGCTGCAATTCTGCGTAGAACGAACGTAGCCAGGCGTCGATGTCATCGGCCCCCGTCAACGGACAGTGAACGTAGGGCATGTTCAATTCGTCGTAATTGTGCAGGTTGTGGGGAGCCCCGATGATCGACACAACCTTGGCGAAGTTGTTCTCACGCAACCAGATGATCTCTTCCTGCCGCCGGACACGACGGTGGTTGACTCCGTAGCCACCCGGCCGTTCGCAGATGGCGAGACTGTCCTTGATGATCCAAGTGAAGTTCCGGGGTTGAATACCCAAAGCCCACTTGCCGCGCAGTTTCGGTGGCATTAGCGCAATTCTAGACGTTGGCGACTGCGAATGACCCTCCGCCCACGACCAATGTCACATGACGGATGCAGCCCGCGCGCCACCTCGAGGACGCGTTCAACAGTCGCAGAATCGGGCGGGTACGGGTCGGATAGCCATCGCCGGACCGCCCGTCGAGCAAGTGCCAGAGGGGCACCGGCGAGAGCCCGTGCGTCGTGCACGTCGAGTGCAGCAGAAAGACTGTCGAGGAATTGTTCGTCGTCGGCGATCAGGTCGGCCTCACGCGCCAGAAGTGCGGACACGTCGCGCTGTGCGATGTCGTCCAAGAGGGGGATGAGTTCGTGCCGCACGCGATTTCGACGGAACCGTGGATCTCGGTTCGATTGGTCGACGGCAACAGCGATGCCACAGAGTCGGCACAGTTCGTGGGTTTCTGCACGCCGAATCGAGAGGAGTGGCTTTCGAGGGGAACGCCGCATGCCCGCCAGACCATCGACTCCCGCCCCACGCATGAGGTTGAGTAGCACCGTTTCGGCTTGATCATCGGCGGTGTGGCCGGTGAGGACACCGGCTGGAAGTACGGCAAAGCGTGCGGCCCTGGCGCGCGCTTCGAGGTTGGGACCGTCGTCGAGGGCAACGCGGTGTGCAACGAACTCGGCTCCAAGTCGACCACAGACTTCGGCGACGAGGTTCGCCTCTGCCGCCGATTCGGGCCGAAGCCCGTGGTCGACATGGTGTGCGGTCGTGGTCAAACCTGCGGCGACCGCCAGAACCACGAGAGCCATCGAGTCGGGGCCTCCCGACGTCGCGCACGCGACGGGTCCAGAAGGGGGAAAGTTGGTTCGGGAGAGGAGGATGCGGACGAAATCAGTCTCGCGAACGCTGATCGTCATCTAACGCTTGCGGCGCCCCGGGTAGCGCGTCGCGCTGACCTTCTGCACGTAGCCGGCGATGACCCCGATGATTGCCCCACCGGACGCGATGGCGAGAACGACGCCGATCCACCAATGCCAAGGATTCGCAGCGAGCATGTGCCGATTCTAGCGATCAGGGCTCGAAGCTGACGCCTACTTCATCAATCGACTTGACGAAACGATCGAGAAGGTCGGCGAGAGTGGCGAGTTCCCCGGGGGCGAACGGGCCGAGAATCTGGCTCATGGCCTTGAGACGTCGCTCGCTGATGATGGCGTGACGCTCATGCCCCGCAGCAGTCGCACTGACCGTGACGACACGCCCGTCGCTCGGCAGGGTGCGGCGGCGGGCGAGGTCGAGTTTCTCGAGCCGTTGGACGGCGCGGGTCGCCGTCGAAGGGTCGACACGCAACGCCTCGGCGAGGTCGCCCATTCGCCAACTCTCACGCTCGACCAACAGATCGAGTGTGTCGACTTGGCCCGGGTCGAGTGCCGAATCACCCACACCGAAGAGTTTGTCGCGGAGTTGATCGGCGACGGCGCCGCGCCGCAATTCGCGCCAGGAAAAACCGATGCTCGCAAGAACGTCGATATCGGGAATGCACGCCTCGGCGGGCACCGAGAGCGCTTGCTCAGACGGTTGGGGGGTGCTGGTCATACTTCGAACGCTAGCGAACAAGGTGACCTTAGTCATATCGTGGGGGGGTTCTTCTCGACGTGTGAAGTCCCCGTTTTGGGAGTGGAAAGTGGAGAAAATGCGAACCACGGACTTGTTGTTGCGTTATTTCTCGCGTCGTCGTGGATAGCGACCGGGTCGCTGGGCTCGCTGGGCACGCAGGCGACACTCCCCGGTGGTGCGGGTGATTTCGTCCCCGACATCGTGCACCCGGTCGTTGCCGGCGACGGGTCTTGTCGTGTGGGAACAGAGTCAATCATCGCTGCAACTGGACCGCGCAAGACAAAGTGCAGTTGTGCCCTCGCCCGAGGCAAAACGCGCGCGACACAATCTGTCACGCTGGGCTGAGAGCCAACGCAGCGTCTCAGCGCATGACGACGGCGTCGGGCCCCCAGGGGACGACCTCGCCGGGCTCTTGGAATCGATCGGGCAGTTCCTCGATCATGTTGAGGGTTGCCGCGAAGCGTCCGATACCAACGAAGAGAGCGACATTGAAACCAAGCTCGACGATTTCGGCCTCAGTGAAGTGCTGCTTCAACAGGTCGTAGAAGGCATCGTCAATGGCTAGGTGGTTCGTGGCGAACAGTTCGCCGAAGCGAATCGCGACACGTTCACGCTCGGAGAGCCCGTCGGCTTCCATCGGCTTTTCCAACGAGCAAACAAGGTCTTCGTTGAGGCCATCGGCCAGGGCATCCGGGTAGCGGATCGCCATGCAACTGCGGCACTGGTTGTGGAAGGCCACGCGCAGCCGCACGAGTTCGATGAGACGTGGTGGGAGCGTGCGGTGAATCTTGAGCGATGCAGCGAACGCCGACATGCCCTTTGTCATCTCGGGGGCATGCGCGAAGATCCGTGTGAGACCAAGTTCAAGTGGCGTCTTGTCGTCGGCCCGCGACATCTTGCGGATGTCCTCGGGAAGTTCCTCGACCGATAGTTTGCGCAGGCGTGTCATGCCCGAACTCTAGAAGATTCGCGACCCCCGGCGCAGAGGGGCGGAATCCGAGCAACACGGGACCGCGACCTAGAACGCGGCGAAAAAGCGCGAAACCTCGGCAATCTGAGTGTCGAGGGTCGTGCGCCATGTTTCGCCAAAACCCGCTGGGGACTCGGCAGCGATCGACTGTAGGTAGTCGACCACGATCCGGGGCACGTCGGGGATCGACGGCAGTACCTCCATGTAGTACGCGAAGTCGCTGCAGGCTTGGTGGCCGCCGTCGGCAAGGTCGATGCGCCGGTGGTTGCCGTTGCGTGCCGACAAACGCGCCCACACCGGGTCGGCATCCGTCACCGGTGGTGTCGTGAGATCACCAAGGCCGACGAGGAGCATCGTCGGTATGCGGATCGCATCGACCAATTCGGTCGGCAGAGTACGGGTGTAGGCCTGCAATCCCGCGACTGCGCGCACCCGCGAGTCACCTGCCATCCCGTGGATACCCGTGGTACTGATGATCGCGGTCAACCCGCCGTAACTGTGGCCCGCGACGAAGACACGGCCTGCATCGACCACCGACGACAGATTCGTCCCCATGCGACCGTCGAAGATGGCATCGATGAGAAAAGAGACGTCGCCCAGACGCAAACGTTCGTTGCTCTCGTCGTCCACGTTCGCGCCCGTCAACCAGTCGAAGAGGGTGTCACCCGTGTGGTCGGCCGCCACCACGACGTAGCCGTTCGAGACAAGTCCTTCGCACAACTTCGTGTAGATGTGACGAAGTCCGGTTCTGCCGTGTGACCACACGATGACGGGGTGCGGGCCCGGTGCGGGTGTGGCGGACTCGATGGCACAGGGTGAATCGAAGCCGACACCGGGCAGCAGTTCGTAGCGAGTCGTCACCCCCGTGGTGTCGCTCGTCGGATACCACACCTCGGTTGTCAGGGTGCGACCCTCACGGGATTCGTCGCGCAGAGCAACATTGACGTGTCCGACGGCCATCACTTGAACAGTAACGTCTCGGCATGGCGGAATTCACGGGCAAAGTTGCAATCGTTACCGGTTCCTCGAGTGGTATCGGTGAGGCCATTGCACGACGGCTCGGTGAGGCGGGCGCGACGGTGGTCGTCAACTCTGCTTCCTCGGTCGAGGCGGGCACCGCCGTTGCGATGTCGATCGGCAACGGTGCGGTCTACATGAACGGCGACATTTCGAAGAAAGACGTTTGTATCCGTCTGATCGACCAAACAGTCGCAAAATTCGGCCGACTCGACATCCTCGTGAACAACGCCGGCTGGACGACACCGATCCCGCACCACGACCTCGATGCGCTCACCGACGAAATATTCATCAAGACCTTTGAAGTCAATGTCTATGGCACATGGTGGTTGAGCAAGGCCGCCGTGCCCCATCTCAAGAGGGCCGACGACGGGAACATCGTCAACATCACGTCGATCGCCGGCGTGCGCCAGTTGGGGAGTTCGGTGGCCTACTCGATGACGAAGGCCGCGCTCAACCAGATGACGAAACTCATGGCGAAGAGCTGCTGGCCGGTGCGTGTCAATGCGGTTGCACCCGGCCTCATCGCAACACCCTGGACCTCGGATTGGGGTCCGCAGCACGAAGCCGTGAAGACGATCGCTCCACTCAAGCGTTCGGGGACCCCCGACGACTGCGCCGAGGCAACCATGGCTCTGCTGCGGAGCCGCTACGCGACGGGACAGATCTTCGTCGTCGACGGCGGCCTCACGCTTGTTCAGTAGGCGCCCGAAGCGGGGCGATCAGCGACCACGGACAAGACGACCGGGTCGTTCACCCGTGTCGATGTCATCGAAGCGCGTGATGACACCGTTGACCATCGTCGCCTTGTAACCCGTCGACGGCTGCAGCACACGCGACCCACCTGCAGGTAGGTCGTAGCGCACGAACGGTGCCTGGATCGCGAGGTTGTCCAAGTCGACGAGATTGAGGTCGGCACGCTTGCCGACCTCAATCGACCCGCGGTCGGTCAGTCCGTACAGATCGGCGTTCGTCTTCGAGAGTTTCTTGACGGCGAACTCGAGTCCGAGCCGTGGACCCCGCGAGCGGTCACGCACCCAGTGTGTGAGGTGGAACGTCGGCATCGTGCAGTCGCAGATGAAATTCACGTGGGCGCCTGCGTCGGACAACCCCGTGACGGTGTCGGGGTGGAGGAGCATCTCGTGGCTGGCGTCGAGGTTCGCCCTGGCAAAGTTCGACCCGAAGATGGCGTAGAACGCGCGCCCCTGGTCTTCGAGGAGAAGGTCGTACATCAGTGATTCGGCACTCACCCCGAGCACGTGGGCGCGGCTGACGACCGATTCACCGCGTGTGGGCTCGTAATCGATCGGGAAATTGAGGGGGAAGGTGGCGCTGAGCGCCCGCGCGTAGAGGCCGACGACCGCCTGCATCGAACCGGCATTCTCGGACGGAACGCTGCGATCGGCAAGGATGGCGGCCTTCATCTCCGGCTTGCGCATTTCCCGGACGCGTTCGGCAAGAGGAAGGTGGGCGAGTTCACGCAGGTAGGTGACCTTGCGCATGAACATGTGGTAGGTGTCGAGGCTCGTCATCACCGTGACCGCCCGCGGTGCGATTTGAGGCCGCAGTCGAGCACCCTTTGCGTTCTCGAGCGAAACGGTTTCGAGTACCTCGCGCCAGTGGTCCACGTCCTCGGCAATTTGGATCGTGGTGAACGTGACCGGCCTTCCGCTCGACCGTGATACTTCGGCGAACTTCATCACTTCCTCGACGGGTTTTGCACGCTCACCCCCCAATGCCTCGAGCGCACCGACGGTGCCGGCCGGAATCGCCTCGAACACCCCGCGGCCCATGGCGGATGCAATCGCCATCAATTCGTCGTCAGCCGCGAAGGTTCCGGGAACCGGAGTGCCCGACAATGAACGGTGCCCGATCGTGCGAGACGTCGAGAATCCGAGGGCACCTGCGTCCATCGCTTGGCCAACGATGCGTGCCATGTCGGCGATCTCGTCGGGTGTTGCGTCGAGGTTGTCGACCCCGCGCTGGCCCATCGCGTAGAAGCGCAATGCTCCGTGTGCGATCTGGGTACCGACGTCGATCGAGTAGCGGCGCGTGGCGAGGTAGTCGAGGTATTGCGGAAACGTCTCCCATGCACCCCACGGAATTCCCTCGGCGAGCGCACTGCCGGGAATGTCCTCGACACCTTCCATGAGTTCGATCAGTGGTGCCTCCTGGCCGGGCCGCACGGGGGCGAATCCGACGCCGCAGTTGCCCATGACGAGCGTCGTGACGCCGTTCGTAGCGGAGGGTTCGAGGTCCTCGTCCCATGTGACTTGGCCGTCGTAATGCGTGTGCACGTCGACCCAGCCCGGCGTGAGGGTCATGCCATCGGCGACGACGCGACGCTTGGCCGCACCATCGGCCTTGCCGCCGACCTGCGTGATGACGCCGTCGGTGACGGTGACATCCCCTGAAAAGGCAGCCGTCCCGGTGCCGTCGACGATGGTGGCTCCGCTGATCACGATGTCATGCATGGGCCAAAAACTAACCGAGGAGTCGGTCCATCAGCTTCCCGAGCCGTGTCGCGGGCCGACCCGTGCGGGACTCGATGGCATCGGCCAGCACCGGCAGACGCAGACCCGCGTTCACCCCGATGAAGCGAAGCGGCTCGGCCTCCCAGTGCCGTCCCACGTGATTGACAAAGGGGAGCCCGAGAACCGCCGACCCCTCGCCGGCGATCGCCGCGGCCACGGCGCGCCCGGCGAGATGGGAGAGCGCGACTCCGTCACCCACGTAGCCACCCGCGCTGATTCGCCGTTCGGCACGGTTCACCACCACCGACGGATGCCAGTCGCGAGGAACGGCGAGCGGGCCACCCCAGTGATGGGTGATCTGCGCCCCACGCGTGGCGGGAAACAGTTCGTGGAGGGTCGCGACGATGCGCCGAGCCACCGTGTCGTCGGCATCGAACCGACCCGCAATGCGACTTGCGTACCTGTAGCCCGCACCGCGACCACCGAAAGCGATCCGACCGTCGGCCGTTCGTTGTGCGTAGGTCACCATCAGCCGCCCCTCGGCGAGCGTCTCGCGCGCGTCCCAGCCGATGTCGCGCCACGTGTCGTTGGACAATGGTTCGGTGGCGACCATGTAGGAGTAGAGAGGTATCACTGCGCGCCGCGCGCCCCGCAACATCGGTGTGTAACCCTCGGTCGCCCTGACGACCCAGTCTGCGGCGATGTGTGTCGGTCGTTCATCGAGTGACCCGGAAATCCCCGTGTCGTCGATCGCATCGGCTCTGAGACCGCCGACGATCGCAACACCGAGTTCGCCCGCCCGATCAACCAGGGCGTTCACCAATTTGAGCGGGTGGAGAGCCGCACAATGGGGCGAGTACGACGCCCCGAGTGCGCCGGCCACAGTGACACGACGCGCCAGTTCTTCACCGTCGATCCAGCGCACATCGGCATCGTCGAGTCCGTGTCGGTGCAGGGTGTCGACCGCTCCGCGCAGACGCACCTCTTGGACGGCATTGGTCGCGACGGTCAGGGTGCCCGCTTTCGCCCAGTCGCAATCGACACCCTGACGGTTGATCCAATGCCCGATCTCCTCGACCGAGTCGATGGCGGCACGCTGCATCGCAAGTGCTGCATCACGACCGTGGAGTGCAGTCAACGAGTCGATCTCGACGGGGAACAGACCGCTGCACCAGCCTCCGTTGCGTCCACTGGCACCGAAACCCGGCTCGGCAGCGTCGAGCACGATGATGTCAAGATCAGGACGCAACTCGGCCAGATGCACCGCCGACCACAACCCCGTGTATCCCGCACCGATGATTGCCACGTCGAATCGACGTGACAGATCCACCACGGTGGGCTGATGAGCGCGCCGCGCGGCCGACCACAGCGAGTGCGGCCACTCGAGTCGGCGTGCGGTGGGTGACACGTCAGGCCGTGACTACGCCACGACCCGCGACGAGTGGCAGGTCGAGAAAGGTACGAATGCCGACCGGTGCGGCGCACACGGCGGGAATGGCATGTACCGCACGCATCGCAGTGCCGACCAAGCCGTTCGTCGTCCACTTGTTCACCTCGAAGTGCAGGCGGGGTTCGCCTTCGATCGTGCACACCCATGCGGCGCTCTGCCACTGGGGTGCGACCGACTTGTGGGCCTTGTAGATCGCCTCGAGACGAATGACGTCGCGGTCACCGACGACCCCGCACCATTCCCAGCGCTGTCCGGCGACGGTTCCCTTCGGCACCGGACCCGCGGCAATGGTGAGGTCTTCCGTTGCCAGTTCGACTTCCGATTCGACGGTCAACTCATCCAATTCGAGGCCGAGACCATCGGCGACCATGAGGACGCTCTCTTCGAAGAGACCGCTCAACCACTTGCGGTATCGGGCGGTGTGCGACTCGTATCGCTCGGGCACGAAGGAAAAACCCATGACGTCGAAGATGATCTGCGGGGACGGGTAGAAGGAAAAATCCGAGTGCTCACGCACGAGCACCGAGTCGATGCGCGAACAATTCGACGAAAACACCAGCGGGATGAGTTCGGCCATGAATCCCGGGTTGATCCCGGTGCCGTGCACGGACACACCTCCCTCACGACACGCCGATTCAAGTCGCGTGACGACATCCGCGCCGTACGCCTTGGGATAGACGTAGCCGACGGTCGTGATCACGTTCTTGCCGCTACGCAAAAGTGCGCAGATGTCCTTGGTGTCCTTGTCGGGATCATCGTTCACCTGTGCGGCGGACAGCGGCATGTGGAGAACGACGTCTGCATCGAGGGCAACGATTTCTTCGAGGCTGTTCGTCGCCCTCACCCCGCACGGGCCCAGCCCGGCGATGTCACCCGCGTCACGGCCCGCCTTGGAGGGAGTCGCAACGTAGCAACCCACGAGGTCGTGGTCGGCGTGGCCGATGACGGTCTTGAGCGAGGCGAGCCCGACGTTTCCCGTTCCCCATTGGATGACACGGAAACCCATCGTCAATTCACCATCCTGTCGCGTCCGGCCCAGAACTCTTCCCGCAGCTTGAACTTCTGCAGTTTGCCCGTCGCGGTTCGTGCGAGAACCTCACGGAACTCGATGCGCTTCGGGCACTTGTAACCCGCGAGTTTCGTCTTCGTATAGGAAATCAATTCGTCGGCTGTGAGCGCAGAGCCCGGGGTCTTGACCACGAGAGCAAGCACGAGTTCTCCCCACTTCTCGTCCGGCACGCCGATCACGGCCACTTCGGCAACGTCGCTGTGCGAAAAGATCGCATCCTCGACCTCGATGGAGCTCACGTTTTCGCCACCCGAGATGATGACATCCTTCTTGCGATCAGAGATCGTGAGGTAATGATCGTCACCGACACCACCACCGTCACCGGTGTGGAACCACCCCTCGACGATCGCCTTCTTTGTCTCCTCCGGCTGGTTCCAGTAGCCGTCCATCACCACGTTGCTGCGTGCCAGTACCTCACCGTGGGTATCGACGCGGATTTCCACGCCGATCGCCGGAGCACCCGCTGCGCCCAGTCGCGCGGCTCGGTCGGCCGGAGAGAGATGGTCGTACTCGGCACGTCGCCGGTTCATCGTGAGAAGGGGCGCGGTCTCGGTGAGCCCGTAGATCTGTGCGAATTCCCAGCCGAGTTCGGTTTCGACACGTTCGATCGTGCGGGTCGGTGGTGGTGCGCCCGCGACAACGATACGGACACGATCGCGCCCGGGAATCGGCCCGTCCCAGGCGGCGGCCGCATCGAGGATCATGTTCACCACCGCCGGTGCCCCGCACAACATGGTGACCCCGTGTTGGTCGACACGACGAAGAATCTCGGCTCCGTCGACCTTGCGCAGGATGACGTGTTTGCCACCCATTCCGGTCACGGCATAGACCATGCCCCATCCGTTGCAGTGGAACTGGGGGAGCGTGTGCAGGTAGACGTCGCGGTCGTTCACACCCATCTGCCAGCCGAAGGTCGTTGCATTCAGCCACAGGTTGCGGTGTGTCAGTTGCACGCCCTTTGGTCGTGCGGTCGTGCCGCTGGTGTAGTTGATCGTGGCCGTCGCATCTTCGTCTGGTGTCCACGGCCGCGGCTCGTCACCGAACCTGTAGAGCACCTCATCGGATTCGGCTCCGATGACGAAGCGGTGACGGGCGGACACGCCCGACAGGGCGTCATTCAGTTCGGGGTCGACGAGCAGCACCTCGGCACCGCTGTGTTCGATGATGTATTTGACTTCCTCGGCGACGAGGCGAAAGTTCACCGGCACGAGGATGCGCCCCGACCCACTCACGCCGAAGAACGCGGTGTAGAGACGCGCGGCGTTGTGGCTGACCATCGCCACCCGGGCACCTTGAGCGATTCCGAGGGCGTCGAGGCCAGTGGCCTGCGCGCGGGCACGTTGCGCAACCTCGCGATAGGTGAGTGTTGGCCACGGCGCGGCAGGTTGGTCGGGCTCATCGACGAGCGCGAAGCGATCGCCGTAGACCTGTTCGGCCCGCCGCAGGAAATCAACCACCGACAAGGGAACCTTCACCTTTTCCTCCTCTCGTCAAACCCTAATGTTTCGGGGATGGAGCCCCCGACCGGTGTGTTCGAGGTGCGCGACCTACCTGCCAGTTGGATGCTTGTCGAGCGCATCATCGACTGGCAGGTCGACCACTACCGCAATGCTTTTCCCTCCTTCGATCACGATGATTGGATCGTCTTCTACAACCCGCTCATGCACGCACATGACGGTTCACTGCCGGTGATTCTCGGCGCCTTCGAGGACGGTCGGTGCATCGGTACGGTCTCGATCGTCGAACGTGACGACCTCGATGACGTCGACGACTACACCCCATGGATCGCAGCGATGATTGTCGATCCCGCCCGACGGGGAGCGGGTGTGGGAACCGCACTGCTGGATGCTGCACTCGGCCGCTGTCGCGACCTCTCTCTCGGTCGGGTGTACGTCTGGACCCACGACCTGGGCGACTGGTACCGACGCCTCGGCTGGACCGGGGTCGAGACCAAGGTCTTCCGCGGGACCCCGATCACGATCTTCCGGCTCGACCTCTGATCGCTCAGCGCGCGAAGCGCCAGGTGAAGGAGTGCTGCAACATGCGTGCCGTGCCGACGATGTCGAGGCCGGATTCCGGCCGGGAGTTGAATGCATTCGGAACTCCCGACTGAGGTTCGACACAGACACCGTTCGGATCACCCGTGTACACGACCCAGTAGTGACACGTGCTCGAGAGAGACACATCGACCCCGTTCACCAGCAAGTGCGGGTCGTGTGCAGCATCGGTGAAGCAGTCGTCCCACGGCGGATCCACCGGCGATCGGGTCTCGGTCGTCGTGATGCCGTCAACGTCGCGAACGTACATCGTGTCGAATGCGATATCACAAACGGTCGGGGGCAGGAACCACGGGTGCCATCCCACCTGCGCCGGGAACTCGCGGTCGGTGCCGTGCACCGACATCTCCATGTGCAGTGATTCGGGCCCGAGTGAGATGCGTTGTTCACACCACGATCTGAAGGGCCAGCCGACGGAGTCGAGGTCGAGTCGAGCCACGAGTGACGACGTCCCCGATGCCACGACATCCCAGGCGTTGAGAAAGCCGACACCGTGCATCGCGTGGTTCCGTTCGTTGGCGGGCATCGTCACGACGTCACGGCGGAACTGGAACCGACCGTGCGCAAGTCGTCCGGCCCACGGCACCATCGGATAGGAACCCCATCCCAACACGTCGTCGACCGCTGGCCCCTCGCCAACCAAGAGAGGAACGTCGTCGAACCACACCTGTGCGACACGGCCTCCGCGTGCGGCGTCGAAAGTCAGCCTGGTGCGGCCGCTGACGAGGTCGACCCCGGCCACGGTGCTTCCTCCCGGGACTTCTCGGCGATCCGCCAAGCCCACCAGATGAGTAGGAACTGCAGGGGGAGGCGTACCCAACTGACGACTTGTGCGGAGACCGCGCGGTCACGCCAGTCCCATGTCATGTAGAGATTCGCCGGGTAGACGGCGACGAACAACCAAATGGCAGCGATCGCCCCACGACGACGGGTCGAAGATCGCAGCAACAGGATGCCGACGATGACCTCGGCGACACCGCTTGCGTACGTCCAGAACGATTCATTCGGCGGAAGCCATGGCGGCACGATGTCGTTGAAGAAATGCGGATTGGCGAAGTGCGTCACTCCGGCCAACAACATGAAAACCCCCAGAACCACGCTCTCCACCATACGAGAAAAGACCACT
>VGAC01000024.1 GCA_016870865.1 Actinomycetota bacterium | reverse complement strand
CGAACTCGGCCGAGTCGTCGTTGCCGTCGTGCACGAAGGTCACGAGCCACCCGTCGTCTTCGTCCGTTGAGCCCTGGCGGCCGACGAAGACCGGCTCGCCGGCGGCACGCCCCGGACCGTGGTCGAACTCCTCCCGTGCACCGGTCAGGAGGTCGTGCTTCACGGTGGGCCAGTGCATCGACTCGGTGTCGACCTGGGCGCAGTACCCGTAGCGGTAATTCTTGCCGGTCAAGGACCCCCGGTGACGGGGGAACTCGTTCACGCGGTCGTCGATCACGGTGACGCCGACCGTGCGCGCGACGGGGTCGGCCACCCACCGCACGAGCCGGGGCAGCGAGTCGCCGAACGGGCCGAGGGTGTCGTCGCGCATCATGGTCTCGTAGAAGCAGACATCGAGCACGACCTTGCCGTCGGGTGTGTCGTAAGCGTTCATCGGATGGAACACGTACCCGACGGGCACGTCGATCCACACGATGTCGGCGGCAGTTCCCTCGCGGGGCATCAGCCCGATGCGGTTGCCGTAGTCGTCGCTCCACTCGAAGGGGAATGACGAGCCGGCGAAGGCCTTGTCGAGGTTGACCAGGACCGGCTGGTCGTAGACCACGATGTAGCGGTCGGTGATCGAGATGTCGTGCACCATTGACATGCCCGGCAGCGGAATGTCGACGGTGCGGTTGACGCGGCCGTCGCGACCCACCCGCACGTACTGGACGTGGTCGAGCCACTGCGCCCAGGCGTATGTCATCGCATGCATCTCGCCGGTTGCTGGGTCGACCTTGGGGTGTGCAGTGAACGCACCGGGGAGTGTGCCCGAGAAGTCGTTGCGCCCGACCGTCTCGAGTTCGTAGGTCAACTCGACCGGGCATCCACCCGCCTCGACCATCGCCCACGTGGTTCCGGCGAAGCCGCCGACGTTCGTGTTCGGGCCACTGGGGGAGTCATTCCAGTTGCGCCCGGGGATGTCGGCTGTGCCGCGGACCTCGCTCAATCGCGAGGACCCCACGTACCGATTGCGGTACCACTCGGCCTTGCCGCCACGGAGGCGGATGCCGTGCACCATGCCATCGCCGATGAACCAGTGATGTGTTGAGGGGTCGACTTCGGCGATCGGGTTCGGGCCGTTGCGGAGATAGCGGCCGTTCAGGTCGGCGGGTAGTTCTCCGATCACTTCCAGGTCGAACGCGGTGACTTCGTCGTGAACCGGTGCGAAGTTCCCCGCGAGGTAAGGGTTGGCCTGCGATTGGGCATTCACGGCGGTCATTTGGGAAAGGTACCAACCCAGCCTGACAGTGTCAAGTAAAAACTAGACGTTGTCATGGGGCCTCGCTAGGTTGCGGGTGTGGTTGTTTCAGGGCTTCGCGACACCATCCTTCGTGCCGCCGTTGACCATGTCGCCGAGCACGGCCCCGACACCTTGTCGCTGCGCAGGTTGGCTACCGACGCAGGTGTCAGCCATCAGGCGCCCTACCACCATTTCGCCGACCGTCAAGGGGTATTCCGCGCAATCGCACTCGATGGGTTCACCCGTTTGGGTCAATCTTTGCACCAGGCCGTGTCGGCTCCGATCGACCAACAAGCAGGGGCGTTGCTCGAGGCCTACGTCGAGTTCGCATTGGCGAACGTCGGACATTTTCGCGTGATGTTCCGCCGCGATCTGTGCGACATGGAAAATGACCCCGAGTTGCGGACATTCGCCGATGCGGCCTTCGACACGCTTGTCGAGCACGTCCGCGCACGGCTTGGTGAAGCCTCATCGATCAATGACATCCGCGCACGTGCAGCCGCGATGTGGTCACTCGCTCATGGACTTGCAACGTTGTCGATTGAAGGTCCACTTGAAGAAAAGATCGGGCCGATTGCAAACCGTCGCGCCTTTATTCGCTCGGTTGCCACGCAGTCGGGTCTCGTGTGAAGCAATAATGCCAACGGTCGTTTATCGCGCAAAGCGCATCATCACGATGGATTTTCGACATCCGTCGGCTGAAGCAGTTGCGGTTCGTGATGGCCGGTTCGTTGCCGTTGGTTCGTTCTCTGAGGTGATCTCCGCGGTTGGAGTGGACCACGTCGTCTCCGATGCGTTCATCGATCAGGTTCTGCTGCCCGGTCTGATCGACCAGCACCTGCACCCGATGCTCGGTGCTTCGACGTTGACCACGCAGGTCATCGCGCCCGAAGACTGGAAGTTGCCGCGGCGGGTGCACCTCGCGGCCGGCACACCAGAGGAGTACGACGCGAGGCTCATTGCGGCACACCACTCGTTGCCAACCGGTGAGTGGTTGTTCTCGTGGGGTTGGCACGCGTTGTGGCACGGACCCCTCGACCGGGGTCGACTCGACAAGCTCGTTGGTGAACGACCAACGGCAGTGTGGCAACGCTCGTGCCACGAGTGGATCCTGAACACGGCGGCGCTCGAGGTGATCGGCCTGACCGAAGAGTTGACGCGAGGTCATGGCTTGGCGAGCACGCAGCTCGACTGGGAGCGCGGGCACTTCTACGAGAATGGCTGGCTGATCATTCTGGCCAAATATCTGATGCCACTGTTTCTCACGCCCGAACGCTTCAAGGCGGGCCTGACCCAACTGGTCGAGTACCTGCACATGAACGGGGTGACCGCAATCAACGAGCCCGGCATTTTTTGGCGCAGCGAGCCCTGGGAGTTGTATCAATCGATTCTCGGCCACGACGATGTGCCGTTCGAGAGCACTTTCCTTGTCGAGGGGCGAACCCAGCCGGTGCGCGGTCTCGGCCCAGACGAGTTCGTTGCAGATGCACTCGAGCAGGTCGAGCGCGGCCAAGGCGACAAGGTGCGTGTACTCGACAGGCACGTCAAGCTCTTCGCCGACGGCGCGATCATCTCGCAGCTGATGCAGATGAAAGACCCCTACCTCGACCACGATGGGAACCCCGATCCGGAACATCACGGCGAGTGGCTGATGGAGCCGCACGACCTGAGATCGGTGTTCGATGCGTACTGGGACGCGGGTTGGCAGATTCACATTCACGTCAACGGCGACCTTGGCTTGGAGGTATTGCTCGGTGTCATCGAAGATGCCCAACACCGCAAACCTCGCACAGACCACCGTACGGTGATCGTCCACTTCGCGAATTCGACCGAAGAGCAGGTCGACAAGATCGCACGACTCGGGGCCATCGTCTCGGCGAATCCGTACTACCCGGTGGGTTTTGCCGACAAGTACTCGCAGTGGGGTCTCGGGCCCGTCCGCGCCGATGCAATGGTGCGTGCCGCTTCGGTGTTGAGCAGGAAAATTCCGCTCTCCTACCACTCCGACCTGCCGATGTGCCCGGCCGATCCGATGTTGATGGCTTCATTCGGTGTCAATCGCGTGACGCCGTCGGGACGGGTTGCGGGTCCCGAACAACGCATCGGCGTTCACGATGCGCTGCGGGCGGTCACCATCGAGGCTGCGTATTCCTGGCGGCGAGAAAATGAACTTGGCAGTATCGAAGTAGGCAAGATCGCGAACATGAGCGCCCTCGACGACGACCCGTACGATGTCGATCCCACACGAATCGGAGACATCCCGATCCGTTCGACGATGTTTGGGGGCCGAATCTTTGTCGTTCCGGCCGACCTTGTGGAACAACGCAGTGGCTCTGCGGGCCGCGGTCCGGGCGTTGTCGGGGTTCTGCACGCGAGCGGAGATTCGCATCATGGTTGCGGATGCGAAGTCGCGGCGTTCATTGCCGACCACATCACCGCCGATGGCTGGGCAGCCTGACAGATTCAGCCGTTACGGCGTTCCACCGTGATGGCAACCGATTTGAATGCGGGCGTCAATGACTCGGGGTCGAGGCTGCGGTCGACCAACACGTTGGCCTCCGGGTAGTACATCGCGGTGTTCCCCGCGCGAATGTCGACCTCGGCCACGACGACATCGAGACTCCCGGTTGCGCTGCGCACCGTGACGGCGTCACCCTCGCGCAAACCCAGACGCGCAACGTCAACGGGTGACATCATCACGACATCCCGGCGTGTGGTGCCGCGGTACAAATCTTCCTCGTCGTAGACGACCGAGTTGAACTGACCCTCCGAGCGGATGGTCATCAACATGAAGCCATCGACGGGACGTCTCACGATCGGTATCTCGACGTGTCGAAATCGGGCGCGACCCGTGGAGGTGGGAAAGACGCCGTCATGAAAGACACGGTTCGGAATCTCGAACTCCTTCTTTGTCGTGCCGATGTCACCGACCGCGCCGTAGCCGGGAACCGTGTCGGCGATCGCACGACGAAGCGTGTCGTGTGAGGTGATCATCGACCAGTCGAAGCGATCACGGGGGAGAATACGTTGAGCGAGATCGGTGAGAATCGCCACCTCCGAGCGCATGTCACCATCGACAGCCGGCGCACCACCGTCGGAAAGCCGCACGAAGTTGAACATCGACTCTTGTGTCGTCGACTCGGGTTCCTCGTCACGGGCGAGGACGGGTAGGACGATGGTCGTGCGAGCGCGGCCGTTGAAGTGACCCTGGTTCAACTTCGTCGTCAACGACACTGCCGTGCCGATACGGCCGAGTGCCTCGGTCGACCAGTGAGAGTCGGGGTTGCTGCCCCACAGGTTGCCACCCAGCATGAGGGCGGCATCGACGCGTCCATCATGGGCTGCGTTCATGCAGGCATAGGTGTCCATGCCGGGTGTCGATGATGCAACGACGCCGTACTTTTCGCGAAGGCTCCTGGCAAACGACTCCTTGAGATGTGGCGACACGCCGACCGAACCGATGCCCTGCACGTTGGAGTGTCCGCGAATCGGCATCAGACCGCTACCCGGTGAACCGAGGAATCCGCGAGCCATGGCGACGTTGGCCAGCGCGCGCACGTTGTCGACGCCGTGCGCATGGTGGGTGAGGCCCATCGCCCACATGAACACCGCCGAGTTGGCTTTGGCAAGAAGTTCGACGCACGCGTCAACGTCGGCCCGTGAGACACCGCTGCGTTCGATGAGATCGTCCCACGACACGGACACGGCGGCATCACGCACCGTGTCCCACGACTCGGTGTGCTCTGCGACGTACGACTGGTTCACCGCGCCCGACTCGATGACGCCTTTCAACAGGGCCACCATGAGGGCGATGTCGCCTCCGATGTGCGGTTGGATGTAGAGGTCGCTGACCGTCGAACCGATGACCAGACTCTTGGCTTGTGATGGAAGGCGGAACTTCTTGAGACCCAGTTCCGACAGCGGATTGATGACGATCACCTTGCCGCCACGACGCCTCAGATTGATGAGTTGCGTGATCAGACGTGGGTGGTTGCTCGCAGGGTTCGCGCCGATCACCAGAGCAAGTTCTGTTATTCCAAGGTCGTCGAGCGACACCGAGGCGGTACCACTGCCATAGATCGAGTTGAGAGCCACGCCCGACGCCTGATGGCAGTAGTACGAGCAGTTGTTGACGTTGTTGGTGCCGTATGAGCGTGCGACGACCTGCATGAGAAACGCTGCCTCGTTGCTGGAGCGTCCACTGGCGTACCAAAAGGTGCGGTCGGCTCGTGTCGAGGTGAATGCGTCGGCAGCCAACTGCATCGCTTCGCTCCACGACGCACGACGAAAATGGGAGTCTCCCTGCGCACAGACGATGGGGAACGTGAGACGACCCATCGCTTCGGCCTGTGCGCTCGATAGGCGGGCGAGATCGCCGACGCCCATCGCGCGTAAGTCGGCCTCGGTGATCGTCTTGCCCATGTCGGCGGCCTGGGCCTGCACCGACTTTTTGCACACCTCGGGAAAGTGGCCCGCTTCGTTGACCATGCCGCCCTGTTGGCCACCCATGCCGAGCGCGCATGTCTTGCAGGCGTTTTTGCTGCGCAGGCGCTTGTAGAGCGCGACGGAGCCGACCGAGCGACCCCTGGCGAGGACATATTTCATCGCCGCGAATCCGCCGGCTGCTTTCACCCGCGGCGTCACCATGAGCCAAAACTAACGCCGGAATTGACTGACCCCGGGCTCGATCACCATCTTTGGTGGCAATCGAACCCGGGGTCGGGTCACATCAGCGGGTTCGTTGAGAACCCATTCGTTATGTCAGGACGGTTCTGATGCCGACCGCGCCTTGGCGATCGCGAGCACCGCGAGACCGTACCCGGCCTTCGCTGTGATGTCGGCGATGGTGTAGCCGAGCTGACGCGCGGTTTCGGCACCATCGTGCGGGTACTCGAAGAAGACCGGGAACAGATAGGTGATCGGATATACCAACCACGTCACGAGCAGGATCTTCGTGGCACTGTTGATGAGACCCGAAATACTTGCACTTTCGCGCCCCTTGGCTTCTTTTAGTTCACCGACGAGCGTGTAGAGGATGTAGATGAATGGAATCATCGCCAGGATCCAGAAGGTCCACTTGGTTCCATCTTCCGTCGAAACTTCGCCCGGATATCCAAGACCCACCATCAAAACGGTTGCCGGAACGAGTGTCGTCATGAGCTTGCGACGACGCTCGGGGGACGTACCGAGAACGATGAGCAATTCGACGATCAGTAGCGGAACAGTGATGAGCCAGTCGGCGTACCGGTAGCCCTCGTTGACTTCGCCCACTTTCCAGTCGCTCCAGATGCGGTAGTAGTGGTACCCGGCGATTCCCACGACGAGAGCCGAGGCCGCAATTGACGACCTGTATTTCTTCGACACCGAAGAAATCTGCGTGAGGAAATACACAAAAGCACCCAGCATGACCGCAGTGCCGAAGGACAGCGCGTTGAATACCAGGAGATCTAAATCTTCGTTTTTAATCACTTCGGACCCTTCTCTATGTGGACAATGTGACCCACGTCATTGAGCGCGGCTCATCCCAAACCGTAGTGAGGCAACGCGGGGATGTAAAGCATGGAGTCGGCGGCCGACCCTTTCCAGACTTAACGTCTACAAACCACCCTCCGCGGTCCTGCCCTCGGTTTTCCGCCCAACTGCGCGACCAAGACCCCCGCCGTGGGGTGCCTTGCCGAGCCTCAGGGACAAACGAGTCGCCGCGCCGTTGGTGCGTCAGCCTTGCTGTTGACGCGCCAGAAAAAAGAGCTAGAGGTTGAGGCCGTAGACCGCGGCTGCGACGGTGTTGGTGCCGTCGGGACAGGTCAATGTCGAGGACACTTCCACGAGAGTGAAGGCACATGACTCAACCGTGCGTCGTGACGCAGTGTTGGTAATGGCGATACGTGCCTGCACCGCCCCTGCCCCGGCGATGCCGCGGATCTCTTCGATGAGAAGTTTGATCGCACCGCGCGCGATTCCTTGGCGGCGCCCCCACGGTGCAACCCAATAGCCGATGTCGGCGACGCCCGTTTTCGCGTCGAAGGTGTGGATTGCGATCATTCCCACGGGACGCAAGTCAACGACCGTCCAACGCTGGATCTCCGGGTCCTGACAGGCGGCGGTGATCCAGCCAATGTCGGTGTCGGCCAACGGGTCAAGCCGTACAGCGACATCATCCGTCACCTCGGCCTCGGTCATGCGCCGAGGATATGGCCTTGCAGTGACGGGGCAGTACGGTTTTGCCGTGGATGTGACTGCAGCGGTGCACAAAAGAATGTCGGTTCGTCAGTTCACGAACGAGCCTGTTTCTGACGATGTTCTGCGGGGGATCCTCGCCGATGCGGCGAGGGCACCGAGTGGCGGGAACCTGCAGCCGTGGCGCATCTACATGGTCAACGGTGGGTCGATGGTGGAGTTGCGCGAACACCTCGCCTCGCAGCCCCCGATGGACAAGCCCGAGTACGACATCTACCCGCCCGAGCTCGGCGAGCCGTACCGCACGAACCGTTTCGCGGTCGGTGAGGCGATGTACGCCACGCTTGGTATCGCACGTGAGGACAAGGACGGTCGTCGTCGACAGTTCGCACACAACAACGACTTCTTCGGCGCACCGGCGGCCTTGTTCTGTTTCGTCGACCGCGGCATGGGATTACCGCAATGGTCGGACCTCGGGATGTTCCTGCAGACGTTCATGCTGCTCGCGGTCGAGCGTGGGTTGGGAACGTGCTCGCAGGAGTACTGGGCCGTGCGTCACGCGGCCGTCCGCAGTTTTGTCGGTGCCCCCGAGAACGAGATGTTGTTTTGCGGAATGGCCATTGGTCACGTGGATGAGTCGGCGCCGATCAACACCTTGATGTCCGATCGCATGCCACTGGATATGTGGGCGAAGTTCGTCTGATGCGATCGTCGTGAAGAAGCTCGCGTCGGTCGCCGTCTACTGTGGGGCAAGCAACGGTGTCGACCCCGGATATGCCGATTTCGCCCATGATTTCGGTCGATTGCTCGCAACCGAGGGGATCGCACTCGTGTACGGAGGTGGGGGTATCGGCTTGATGGGTGCCGTTGCAAAAGGCGCGTTGCGGGCCGGTGGTGAAGTACACGGCGTGATCACCGAGGCGTTGAGGGTGAAGGAACTTGCGTACCTGGAATTGACGTCGCTGCTTGTGGTCGACACGATGCACGAACGCAAGGCCGCGATGTCCGACCGAGCGGACGCCTTCGTCGCCCTGCCCGGTGGCTTTGGAACCTTCGATGAACTGTTCGAGGCGGTCACGTGGATGCAGTTGGGTATTCATGAAAAGCCATGCGGCATACTGAATTACCGGGGTTTCTTTGACGATCTCGTGACGTTCATCGACAAGACGACATCGGCCGGGTTCATCAAGCCCGCACACCGCGACACGCTGGTGGTTGAAGCCGACGGGTTCGCGATGCTGCAGAGATTTCGTGCTTGGGAACCTGCCCGAATTCCGAAAATTGTCGACCGCGATCAACCCTGACCGCGGCCAACCGATTCGTCAGGGAGCGATGGAGAAGAGGCTCTGGGTGATTGACGGGCCGTAGTTCGACCCTTCCGTCGCGGCAAAGGTGAGCAGCCTCTTTTTCCTCACACCTGCCCTCAGCACGATCGAGGGCGTGATTCTCTTCAGTGAAGGTCTCGGTGTGCTCGCAGTAATCGGTCTCGTTGTCGCTCTTGCCGAAGTCTGGATGACACAGCGTTCGTGATACGTGTCAGACCTCGACCGAGGTGAGGTCGGGACCCAATGTGATCGGGCCGGCGAAGTACTCTGCGGCAAGTGATCGCCACTCGTCCTCGGTGCCGGCCTGCATCGCGGGCACGTAGTGGGTCAGGACAAGATGTTTCACGCCGCTACGTGACGCGGTTCGACCGGCCTGTTGCACGGTCGAGTGATAGTCGAGAATGTCGGTGAGACGCGCCGCGTTGGCGGGAAGTGCCGATGCGAGACCTTTCACAAGGTCGTCGCGCAAGACCGTTTGCACGTAGACGTCGGCATGGCGACACATGTCGTACAACTCGTCGCAGGGCACGGTGTCACCCGCGAGTGCGGCGACCTTGCCGTCGTGGGTGATGCGGTAACCGAGAGTGGGTTCGACCGGGCGATGGTCGGTGCGGAATGCGCCGATCGTCATGTCGCCGTGTTCATGCACGTCGCCGGCGTGAAGTTCCACGACATCGATCTTCATGCCTCCCGCGGTACGCAGATCCTCGTGGTGGGCGAGGCGGTACTGCTCGTCGAGGGCCAACATCTCGAGCATGCCGGTGACCACGCGGCGCGTACCGACAGGGCCGACGATCTTCAATGGTGCGGCCATTGCGGCCGGCGTGGTGATCCAACGCGTGGTGACCAGGTCGTTCAGGTCGCAGATGTGGTCGCTGTGGAGGTGGGTGAGAAGCACCAAGTTCACGAACGGCGGAAACACCCCGGCGGCGGTGAGACGCATCACGCACGCGCGACCGCAGTCGACGACGACGTTGTGCGCGCCGCTCGACACCAAAGTTGATGGTCCTGCGCGGTTCGGGTCGGGCAGTGGACTACCGGTTCCCAAAAGCGTGATCTTCATCTTGCCCCTCTTTCGGGCTTGAGTCTCTCAGATCACACTGTTTTGTCTGATCACACCGCGATGAGGGTGCACTGCAGTGGTGCTTGCGTTTCGCTGACCGGCGGCACGGGTGATTCGGTCGCGGTGCCGCCGCCCCGATCGTCGCACGTGCACACGAGGCCGCCCGACGGAATGAAAAGAGGTGCGGATGGTGCGCCGTATCCGAGGTAAAGCGACATCAGCATCGCTTCGTGAATTGCCGCGCATTCCGCGGTGTGGACGACGGTTCTGCGGGCCTTCTTGGTTTTTCGTCCGAACATGACCCGAAAGTAGCGACGGCACCAGACCGTGTGAAGGGAAAGAGGCGACCCTTTGCGGTGCGTTCACCGAACCTTCACCTGCGTGTCAGGAGTCCTTGAACTCCCGAAATGCCGCGAACGCGCGGGGCCCGTAGACGGTGCCCGGTCCGCCGTTCATCGAGATCGTCACACCGATGAGCTCCGCGACTTCGGCTTCGCTGGCGCCGTTGCGCGCGGCGCCCCTCGCGTGTGCGGCAATGCATCCGTCGCAGTGGGTGGTGATGGCAATCGCTAGTGCGACGAGTTCCTTGGTCTTTGCATCCAGGGCGCCGGCTCGGAATGCGGCCGCGTGCAAACCGGCGAAGCCCTTGTAGACGTCGGGGATCAGCTCGCGCAGTTCGCGGCTGATTGGCGCAAGTTCGGCCTGAACGTCGTGCCCGTAGGAGTGGTTGTGTGCATGGTCGGTCGAAGGGAATTCGGCGTCGCTCATGGGCTCAGTCAACCACACTCGGCGGTGGTGTTTTAGGGTCGCAATGTGCTGCAACTGGTGCTCAATCTCGTGGCGACCTCCGTCATGGTCGGGGTGATTTGGTTCGTGCAGTTGGTGCACTATCCGTTGTTGGCGTCGATCGGTATCGACCGCGCTCCCGAGATTGCCGTCGAACACCAACGCCGCACGGCCTGGGTTGTCGGCCTGCCGATGGCTGTCGAGGGCGTGACCACGCTTGCGCTTCTGTTTGCACGCCCCGCTGGAGTCGACGCCTGGTTGGCGTGGCTCGGTGCGGTGATTTTGGCCGTCGTGCTCGCCAGCACCGTTCTGTTGTCGGTGCCGCTGCACGAGCGCATGGCGAATTCACCCGACGCGACCGTCGGACGGCGTCTCGTCGTCACCAATTGGCCGCGCACGATCGGCTGGACGGCCCGTGCAATTGTCACCGGCGTCATGCTGTCCCAGGCGATCTGACACGGCCTGGAAGCGCCGGCATTCGTAGAGTTTCGTCGTGGCCACACAGTCGACCGACATTTCCGCAGTCATTTTCGATTTCGGTGGCGTCATCATCACGCCGATCACCCGACAGATCGGCATGATCGCCGAGGGCCTCGGCTGTTCGGCGGCCGAATTGCATCACGTGATGATGGGACCGCAGTTCGAATCGGGTAACCATCCGTGGCACCGTCTCGAACGCGGTGAAATACCGATGGAAGTTCTGCAGGAACTGCTCGAGCCGATTGCCGCGGAAGCCGGAATGACATTCCGCGGTGACGAAGTCGAAAAGATTCTTGCGCCCGGAATGTACGAGGTGAACACGTTCGTTCTCGAGAAGATCTCCGAATTGCGGGGGCGCGGCTACAAGACGGCCTTGCTGTCGAACAGCATCCGTGAGTTTCGTCCAAAGTTGGAAGAGGACGTACCGCCGCATCTGTTCGACGCGTACATCGACTCGAGCCATGTCGGCATGCGCAAACCCGAACATGAGATCTTCCGTCACACACTCGGTGCACTCGGACTCGAAGAAGCATCGAGGGCGGTTCTCCTCGACGACTTCGCGGGAAACCTGGCGGGGGCAACGGCGGTGGGCTTGCGCACGATCCACGTGAAGAACCCGCGCGAAGCGCTCGACGAACTCGATGCGCTACTTGGTGGCTAGCGACTTGGCGGCCGACAGCTGCTCGTCGAGCGATTGGTGCAGCAGGTCGACCAGTTCCCACAGATCGGGAATCAGCTCACGACAGGAGACGAATCCGAAGTCGAGATTCCCGCGGTAGCTCTGGACGGTGATGTTCAGGCCCTGGCCATCGGCAATCGTGGAGACCGGGAAGAAGTGCTTCATTTCCGCGCCCGAGGAGTAGAGGGGAACGGTGGGGCCCGGCACGTTCGAGATGATCAGGTTGAACGGCGGGTTCAGTCGATCGGCCACACGCAGTCTGCTGTACATGCGCATCGCTCGCGCCGCGATGAGTGGGGGTGCGAACTGGGTGAAGTCCTGCAGGGTGGCGGCGGGAATCGCCTGCAGGTTCGTCTTTGCGCGCGACATCGACGTTTGTACGCGACCCAACAGTGCGAGTGGGTCGTCCTCGTCGGTGCCGAGTTCGGCGAGAAGACCGGTGACCCGGTTCTGGTAGGTCGCGTTTTCATCAGACGTGCGGGTGCTTACCGGTACCAGGGCAACGAGCGGCTCGGCCGGTAGCGCGTTCTTCTTGATCAGGTACTTGCGCAACGTGAGGCCACACAACGCCATCACGACGTCGTTGAAGGTTGCGCCCGTCGCGCGACGAATGGTCTTTGCGTCGTCGATGTTGATCGTCGTGTAAGCGAAACGACGGTGGGGGGTGATGTTGGTGTTCCACGGCGTGCGAGGGGCCGCCGTGGGCGGAAGTGCGGGGGCACGGTCGACGTCCTCGCCGTGTGAACGCCGCAGGCGTTTGCGCAAGACCGTACCGATGGGCCCCGGCAGTGGTTGGGCAATCATGTCTGCGAGCATCTGCAGACTGCCCACGTGCGTCTGGGCGGCAATTTCCCGCAGCGTGCGTACGGTCAGCCGTACGAACTTCTCAGGTCGGCGTATGTACTCGGCGGCGGTTTTCAACAACAGTTCCTGATCGGTGGGCACACGGTCGGGGAACCACACGGCATGATCGTGCGTGGGTCGCGCAGCGCGGTCGGTGCTCAGCAGCGTCTCGAGCAACGTTGTGCCCGACTTTCCGTCAATCGTCGAATGATGGATTTTGTTCAGGTGCGCGATACGCGTGCCGTTGTCGAGGCCTTCGATGACGTAGAACTCCCACAACGGTCGTGAACGATCGAGTGGCCGCGAGATGATGCGACTCACAACTTCGCCGACCTGTTCGGGCGTGCCGGGCGGCGGCACAGCGTGGTGACGCAGATGAAAATCGATATCGAAGTTGGGGTCCTCGATCCAGTAGGGAAGGTCGAGGCCGAGGGGGACCGTCACCAGCCGACGCCGAAACACGGGCAGCTCGTCGAGACGCTCGAGAATCGCGGCCCGAACCGCTTCGTAACTGGCGCCACCGGGGGCGTCGCTGACGTCGTAGGTGTACATGGCGCTGACGTGCCCGAAGACCGAATTGGTCTCCATATTGAGGAAACTCGCGTCGACCCCGGTCAGCTGCTCCATGTCACCTCCATGCTCCAACGGTTGTTCGGCGCGCACGAGTGTGCCACCATTTGTGCATGACAATCTCAGCCGGCAACAAGATTCCCGATGTCCAGATCCATGTCCTCGGAGAGGATGGAATGCCCAAGCCCGTGAGTTCTGCCGAGGTTCTCGGCAAGGGCAAGGTTGTTCTTTTTGCCGTACCGGGCGCGTTCACTCCGGGCTGCTCGAAGGTTCATCTTCCCGGCTTCGTGCAGCGTTTCAACGAACTGAAGTCGAAGGGCGTGACGTCCGTCGCGTGTATCAGCGTGAACGACCCGTGGGTGATGGACGCATGGCAGCAGTCACAAGGCGCCTCGGGGATCCTGATGCTCGCCGACGGCTCGGGCAACTTCACCAAGGCAATGGGCCTCGAACTCGACGGTTCCGGCTTCGGACTCGGCGCACGCTCGCAGCGCTACGCAGCGATCATCAACAACGGCGTCCTCGAGCGCCTCGACGTCGAAGAGGGTGCCGGCATCACCGTGTCATCCTGTGACGCCATCATCTCGCACCTCTGATACTTCAGCCGAGAACAAGATCGGCCTCGATCGTCGCGCCGCGGGTGACGGCAACCCGCAGCGCAATGTCGGCGAGTTCTTCGATCTCTGCGGGGTCGTGCGACACCAGTACGACTGTCCCTTCGTAGACCTCGAACCATTCTTTCATCAGCCGTCGGATCACGTCGCGCGAGTCGGGGTCGAGGAATGTCGTCGGCTCGTCGAGCAGAAGGACACGCGACGGAGACAAAAATGCGCGGGCCAACGACGCGCGTTGTCTCTGCCCGCCACTGAGTTCGCTCGGTTTGCGTCGCAGTAGTTGGTGAAGGTCGAAAGCACCGACGATTTCGTCGAAACGTGGTGTCGCGCGAAGTGCACGTCCACGCCCGAAGGTGAGATTCCTGCCGACTGACACGTGGGGCAGCAGTCCACCACCCTGGAACACGGTCGCCACGTCACGTTGTTCGGGTTGCACGAAGGCTGCCTTTTCCGAATCATCGACGGTGGAGCCGTCGATGATGATCGATCCCGACGTACAGGGCAGCAAGCCGGCAATCATGTCGAGGGTCGTGGTCTTTCCCGATCCGTTCTCACCCGTGATGCCCAGGACGCAACCCGAGGCGGCCGAGACGTCGACGTTGATCGAGAACGTGTCGCGAACGAACCGGCACTGCATGGCAAGGCTCATTCGCCACCCCTCCGCAGTGCGCCGATCCAACGACCCCGCAACGCAACCAGAACCACGACCGAAACCACCACCATCAGCATCGACAGCGCAAGAGCCGAGTCGTCACCCGACTCGAGCGCGCCGTACACCGCAAGCGGAACGGTCTGGGTGCGACCCGGCGTGTTGCCGGCGAAGGTGATCGTCGCCCCGAACTCTCCCAGTGCCCGCGCCCACGTCAAGACGAGCCCAGCGATCAACGACGGCCGCACGAGAGGGATCGTGACCGTGAGAAAGGCCCTCCATGGTCCCGCTCCGAATGTGCGCGCGGCGCCCAGCACGCGTCGGTCCACCTGCTCGAAAGCAGCCTCCATCACCACGATGAAGAAAGGTGCTGCAACGAAGAATTCGGCCATGACGGTCGCAGTTTCGGTGAAGGCCAGACGGATGCCGAACCAGTCGTAGAGGACACCGCCAACCAGACCCCGTCGCCCGAAGGCAAACAACAATGCAACCCCACCCACGACGGGGGGCAACACCATCGGGAGAACGAGGAGGGAACGCACCACGGCGCGGCCACGCGAGCGAGAGTTGGCCAGCATCCATGCGAGCGGTGTGCCGAAAACCAGCGCGAGCACCGTTGCAATCAACGACGTGCGAAGCGACAACGCGAGGGCGTTGCGCGCTGCGCCTCCGGAGATCGATGACCAGAAGTTCGACCACGGTGTACGCCACACCACCGCGACGACGGGGACGATCACCAAACCTGCGGCGGGCAAGCCGAAGACGGCCAGGCCGCGTGGATTTGAGAGCCGACGTGTCACGGAAGCGTGAATCCTGCGTCCGTCAGCAGTCGGTCGCCCGCTGGGCCCCGGGCAAGTGCGATGAACGCGGTGACCGCGGCGATGTCACCCGACGATGGATCGGCAACGCGGGCAATCGGGTAGTTGGTCCTGACGTTCGTCGATGTCGGGATCCGAAGGGCCTCGACATTGTCGTTCGGCACGAGCCCATCCGTGAGGTATGCGATGCCGGCGTCGGCCTCACCGTTGGCAATTCGCGAAACCACAGCCGCGGCGTTGGCCTCCCTGCTTGCGGGTTCGACAACAACCCGTGCCATTGCCAAGATCATCGCTGCGTACCGACCACACGGTTGTGCGTCATCGCACAACACGACCCGGGTGCCAGATCGGCCCAAGTCATCCAACGAATCGATGGCCAACGGGTTCCCCCGCTCGACCAGGATGGCGAGTTCGTTGTGCGCGAGATTGCTGACATCGGACTCGCGGACGTCACCGTTTGTCACGAGTTTCTCGATGTTCGCCGAGTCGGCCATCACCACGACGTCGGCCGGCGCCCCTTGTTCAATCTGCGTCGCGAGTGTCGAACTTCCGGCAAAGTTGAACCTCAGTGTCACTTCGGGAAACTGCGCCTGGAATTCCTCACCAAGAGACCGGAACACCCCACCCAGGGATGCCGCGACATGAATGTTCAACTCGGGTCGGTCGCTTGGTTGCCCGGACGAACATGCCGTCACCACGCCGCCGATGGCGAGGGGAAGCATCCAATACAGGCGGCGCATGGACGCCAAAGGTATTGGTCATCATCTGACTATCCAATAGTTCATTATGGACTATAGTCCTTCCGTGGCGCGGACCGCACCAAAAATCACCCCTGAAGCACTGGAATCGATCAGCGGGGCATCACTCGTTCTCATCTCCCAGGGGATTGGCCATGGGTACGACCTCGCCCGGCATTTCGCGCCCGACGGGTCGCTCGGAGCGGTGTTGACGCACAGCCGACCCGTCGTCTACCGCGCGATCAAACAGCTCGAGTCGATGGATCTCGTCACATCGAGCGAAGCGGTGGGTGTACGTGGTCAACTGAAGTGGACACTCACGTGCACGGCGGTGGGCCGTCGCGTCGCGCGTGAGTGGCTCACGAGTCCGGTTGAACACCTGCGTGACATACGGAGTGACTTTCTCGTGAGGGTGCTCTTGTTGGAGCGTGCGGGCGACGACACGCGCGATTTCGTGCGGGCCCAACGCGCGGCGTTGAACGACCGCACCACACCGATCCTCGCCAACACGGGTCGCGATGCAGTGTCGCTGTGGCGACGTGAACAGGCCCGCGCGGCCCTGCGGTTTCTCGATGAACTCGAAGGCACGGTGACACCGCACGACGAGATGCCCCCCTCACCCTTGAACCTCAGTGCGCGAAACCAACTGCATGCAACCGTGGCAGCCGTGAAGCACGGCGACATTCTCTCGTCGGTGCGACTCGACATCGACGAAAACCAGTCGATGACGTCGACCATCACGCGCGAAGCAGTCGATTCACTCCGCCTCGCCCCGGGCACACGCGTCGTCGCCCTCTGCAAAGCGACCGACGTGATGATCGCAGCCGATCAGTCGATGATCGCCTGACGGACCAACTGCCGAATGTAGGGACGCAGCGGATACGTGGATGACGGCATCAATTGCGTCATGAACAAAACGATCATGTCCTCGACAGGGTCGACGTGGAACGTGGTGCTGGCGGCACCGCCCCAGCCGAAATCACCCAACGACCCCGCGGTCTTTGCTCGTGCGACGTCCATCAGCACCGTAAACCCCAGACCAAAACCGAAGCCTTCCTGTGTGGTCTCCGAGGAGATCGGCCGGCCGATCTCCGACAAATCGGCGTTGCCCGGCAGGTGATTCGACGCCATGTAGGCGACGGTGCGCGGTGACAACAGACGAGCACCACCGACCGTCGGGTCGGCAACACCGCCACGGCGCAGCATGTCGGCAAAGCGCATGTAATCGCCCATCGTGGACACCATGCCACCCCCACCCATCATGCACATCGGCTTCGACTTCGCCGCAGCACCCGCCACGGAGAGCGGGGTCGCCTTCTTCGTGCCGGGGTTGCGGCCGTACAACTCGGCGAGGCGGTCGAGTTTTTCCTCGGGAACGAAGAAAGAGGTGTCCACCATCCCCAACGGCTCGCAGATTCGTGTGCCAATGAAATCGTCCAGCGGCATGCCCGATGCCACTTCGACTACGCGTCCCAGCACATCGGTCGACACGCCGTAGTTCCATTCGCCCCCGGGCTGGAACAAGAGCGGCAACTCCGCCAACAGATCACAAATCTCGGCCAGGTTCTTTCCTGTCGGCACGCCCCAGTCGAAACCGGCTTTGCGGTACATCTCATCGACGACATGCGACATCAAGAAGCCGTACGTGAGACCCGAGGTGTGCGTCAAGAGGTGCCAGACCAGCATCGGTTCGGTGAGTCCCTCGAAGAGTGGCGCGGTCGACGAACCACGCTTGAAAACTTTCAAGTTCTCAAATGACGGAATGAATTTCGACACTGGGTCGGTCAACTGCAACTTTCCGTCTTCCCAGAGCATCATCGCCGCCACCGATGTCAAAGGCTTCGTCATCGAATAGATGCGGAAGATCGTGTCGGCCGCCATCTTCCGGCCCGCGGCAACGTCGGCCATGCCGTGCGTCGACGCATGCACCACCTGACCGCGCCGCGCCACCGCCATCGACCATCCCGCCAAACGCTCACGCTCGACGTAGCCAGAGAGATAGGTGTCCAACTTCGCCAGACGGTCCGCTGACATGCCCACCGACCGAGGCTCTGCCGTCACCTCAATATTTGCCATGGGAAAACCATAGGCACGGAGAACTGCCTTGAGGATTCTTCAGACCTTGTTAGTCTGGAGAACGAATCCACTCAGGAGGGGACATGTTCCGCAGATTTACCCGTTCCGTCGCAGCTGTCGCATCGATTGCCACCATTGGTCTTTTCGCAATTCCCGAAGTCGCCCACGCGGCGGATGTCGAGATCACCATCACCGACGCCGATGGTGTTGCCATCCCGCGCGCCATGGTCGCCGTGCTGAACACCGATGGTGACGCCGTCGACAGCGCAATCGCCGATGCCAACGGAAAGGTGACGGTCAAGGACGACAACGCCACGAGTTACGTCGTCACGGCACCCGGATTCGGCACAAAGCTTGTCGAGTCAAAACCCGCTGCAGGTGGATCGGTGAAACTCACCGCCTCGACCAAGTCGAAACTTTCCTTCTCGAACGCCTACGGCGGCCAGGTCCGAACCTTGGCTGGTGACGCCGAGAGCGGGGTGTTCTACGCGACCTCCGATGCCCAGCCATCGGTGTGGCGCACGACGGACCACGGCGGATCGTGGTCACCGGTGCCGACCTCCGCAGAGGACACCGAAGCCTCGGCAACGGCTGCGGGGGCGATGTCACAAGCGCAATCGGCGGGTGAAATCTTCACCTCTCAAGCCAAGGGTGAGGTCGCTGTCCAAGTTGGAAGCGACCTCTTCTTCTCACGTACGTACGGCAGCACCTGGACCAAGATCGCCACTTACAGCCAAGTCACGGGCCAGAACAAGAAGCACTACTGGGTCCATGGCGGAGCACAAGAGGAGAATTCGTACATCTTCGTTCGCACCGACAGCGCCCTGTGGGCCGCGGTCATGCCCGACAGCAAGAGCGACTCCGCCCCGGTTTTTGCAAATGTGACGACGACGATCGGACGCTTCGCGGCGGGAGACAGGGTCGCATTTGCCAGGGGCAGTGGCGGTCAGATGTACATGGCCGCAATCAACGGCGCTGGGGTGCTGGTGTCGCTGCTGAATGGCGTGGCGGCTGCTGCCGACATCAGGGCAACTGAAGTCTCGTTCACGTCGGGACCCTCGATGACCTTGGGAACGGGCGGTGTCGGCCTCATCCAAATGAGCACCCTCGGCACAGCCACTCCTCAGGTCATCATCACGCACCTCGTCAACGGAGACACGAAGTCAGTCGCGGTATCGAAAAACAACAGTGGTACGTGGGCGAACAACTCGGCTCTGAAGAAGGCTGGAAACAACAACAACACCTTCAGCACCGTGACTGATATCGGCGGAATCTGTGGGCAAAACGGCGGCACTCCACTCGTTGCTTCAATCGCGCCGGTTGCTCCCACCAGCGGTGTGCTCAACGGCTTTGAAGCAGTCGGCACCATCGGCCAGTGCATGTGGGCGTACAACAGCACAGGTGATGCGGTGAACGTTGGTTCGGCACATTCCGCCGGCACGCTGATCCTTGCGGAAATGAACGGTGCAAACAACAACACGGGGTTTGTGTGGGACAGCGGCTACGACTTTTCGACAAACATGGTTGCGATCTCGGGAGACGGGCAGTTCGGTGTCCGCAAGTCGGCGAATCTGGATGCCACCACCGGAAACCGTCCGTCATTTGGTCAGGCAGGTGGAACGGCGGCAAACAACTACACGAACTCTCAGGCCTCGGCCGGAACGGAAAAAACCTCCGGTGGAATCGCAGTCAATGGTTTGACGGCCCCGAACGTCACGGACATCGCCTACGACCCGAACTCGACTGATGGTTCGAAGTTCATCCTCAGCATGACCGGTACCGGCGGTAGTCGCACCCTGCTGACGACCGACGGTGGGACTTCGTTCAGCACCGTTGGCGCCGGAGGTAGCTACGCAGTCGAGTGGTGGAACGGCGCCGGTGACTACCAATACATCGCCGCCGGCTTCACGAACTCATCGGCAGAATTCCTCCACGTCAAGGGTTTCACCACGGCAACGGGCACCGGCAAGACGCAGATGAGCGAGGAACTCGCCGCAACAGCCGCCGTGCGCGACGCAAAAGTTTCGTCGCAACGCCAGGAGTTTGTCTTCGAGGGCGCCGCCAATCCAAGTGGCAGCACGTTGAGCCCCGCGAGTTTCGCCAGCGGCGGGAGCCAGTACCATTTGTCAGCAATCGAGGGAATCGCCGGCAAGGACCTGATGCTCGCGGCCGTCAACAAGTGCAGCAACAACCTCGGGCCGACAGGCTGCGATTCGTCCGCCGGGTCGGTCGCGTTGATGTCCGTCGCGACGAACACTTCGACTGGTACAACGACGCTGAGCAACATCAAATACTTCGGATCGGAGGCGGCTTCTGGTGGTGCCGCGACGGCGGGTACGGGCACCTATACGGCCGGCGTGCGCGCGATTCAGTACTGCCCGACGGGTGCGGCGGCAAAGGTTGCCGACACGGCTTTCATTTCCGTCACCGGAAAGGGTCTGTACAAGATCAGCGCCGTCACGACGGCGCCTGCACACTCGGCGACTGCAACGACAAGTGGGACTTACAGCGACATGAAGATCGACTGTGACACCGGTGTCATCGCCGTCGCCGGAACCGACGGTGCCTACCTGTCGATCGATGGTGGAGCGAAGTTCTTCCAGTTGAAGACCGAGGCGACACAGGCGAACCAGCCGAGCCCGCCGCCGGGGGGCCAGGGCAACGGTCCGACTGCGATCGCGGTTCAGGCGGATGCAACCAGCGGCGATCTCACAGTCGCGGTTGGATCAGGCAACGGTGACGTGAAGTCGATCGAGACGACCTTCACCGATCTCGGTCTCAAGGCGAGCGATGTCGCTGCAGGTACGGCGACGTCGCCGACTGCTGCCGTGTCGCCGAAATCCAACCAAATCAACGAGGTGAACAGTTCATCGAGCGGCAGGAACACCGGCTCGGTACCCGACATTGAACTGCCACCCGCAGCAGGCGACAAAGTTGATGTCGCATCCGTGAAGGTGTTCACCGTCCGGGCATTCACAACGGCGGGTGTCAAGTTGTCGGTCGGAGCCGGAGGTGGCGCGTTCAAGGCGGCAGTGAAGAACGGGTCGATCACCGCACCGTCTGCGGGTGGTGCCCCGACAGCGGGTGGT
>VGAC01000023.1 GCA_016870865.1 Actinomycetota bacterium | reverse complement strand
TTCACGTATTCGCTCACCCACAACTTCGACGATTCGAGGTGCATGTGCGCATCGACGAAGCCCGCGACCAGGGCCGCACCGCCAACGTCGATGGTTTCAACCGCATCCCGGTCTCCCCAGCCAACCACTGCTCCGTCACAAATCGCGAGGCTGGTATCGACCCATTGCTTGGTCGCGGGGGCCAAAACCCTCCCGCCACGAATCAACAAGTCGGCCGGCTCGTCGCCGCGTGCCGCCGCAAGTGCCCTGAGAGAAACGGGTGGTCTCGCCATGTGGAGACGCTACTGCACTGGGTGCTTTCGACGCCACACTGACAAACTGTGCGCGTGGGCTTGCGCGATGGTGACGGTTGGGTGGAGTGCGACTGCGGCCGCTACCACTGGGGCCTCTACGGCGCCGCAGGACTTTTGTTGGTGCGCCGCGACCTTCCCGAACCCCATGTGCTTCTCCAACTTCGCGCCGCATGGACGCACGGTGGCAACACGTGGGCATTGCCCGGCGGTGCACTCGATTCGCATGAAGACCCCGTTGCGGCCGCCAAGCGCGAAGCGTGGGAAGAGGTCGGCGTCGAGGAGCACCATCTCAATGTCGTCGACGTGTTCACCGACGACCACGGCTCGTGGGGTTACCACACCGTCATCGCCCACTGTCACGGCGATGCGAACGCCGGTATTGCCAACGGCGAATCAGAAGCCGTCCACTGGGTGAACATCAACGACGTTCACACCTACGACCTGCACCCCGGCTTCGCCGGATCGTGGCCGCACCTTCACCCGCGCGTCATCACTTCACTCACCATCTAGACGCACAAAAGCGAAAGGGCCGCGACACCGAAGTGCCGCGGCCCTTGTCGAACTTCCGAGCGGTCAGACCACCTTGACTTTAAACACCTTCTTTGTGCCCTTGACCTTGCCCTTGGCGGCCTGGGTGACCGTCACGGTACAGACGCCCTTCTTGGTGCCGGCTACCACGTTCTTGCCCGCCACCCTGCAAGCACCCGAGGCAGTCACCTTGACCACACCACCACCGGGTTTCGACGCGAAAAATTTAAAGAACTGGGCCATCGACAGTTTGCCCTTCGCCTTCATCGTGTTCGGTGCCGCGGCGACGGTCGAACCGCCACCACTTGTCGACGATGAGGTCGAACCCGCAATCGAGTTCTGCAACGTCACCGTGCACGGCTGGTTGTTCACCTTCACACAGATCGACTTCGACGGGAGAACACCCGCTGAACGCACGCGGTAATAGCCCGACTTGCTCGGGCACAACTTGATTGTCGCGGCGCCCTTGCTGTCGGTCTTCTTGCTTGTCGATGCGGTGCAGGCGAATGAGCTCACGGCCGACTTCGAAACCTGACTTGTGCTGCCGGGCGTACCAGTCGAACTACCGGGACCACGGCCTTCACAGAAACCTTCCTGGACCGAGGAACTCCCCGACCACAGGCCACCCTGTTGCATTTCGCCGCAAACCTCTTCGGCCTTCGCCTCGAGATCCGAGATCGGCAAATTGTCCCCGTCCTTCAGCGACACCGGAATCTCCACCGAACCATCAGCCTTCGGTGTGACTTCTGCGGGAACCGGCGTCTGGATATTTGCCATAAATGGCATCGTGACCGTCGTTGAATTGCCAGCCGTCGTTGCGTCTGCAGATGTACCGACGAAGTTCACGCGAACCTTTTGGTTCAGCGAACCGTCGTCGTACACGATCTCAGCGTCGTACTGGCTTGACTTGCTCTCGGGAGCAAACGACTTCCACGTCACCGAGCCGTTTGCACCAGTGATGTATGTCGGCGGTGGGACGAAGCAGTAAGCGCACGACGCCTGCTGCATGAAGCCCTTAGTGTCGGGGGCAGTCGCAGACCATGACGAGTTCGCCGACCCATTGTTCGCGTAGTTGTAAGTCAGGTAGTTGTTCCGAAGACTGACCACGGCATTCGGCACAGGCGTCTTGTCGGTCAACTGCACTGTCACTGTGCGGTTGACGACACCTGACGACACGGGGACGATCACTTCGACCGTTCCACTCTCGGGAATCACCTGAGTGACGACTGCGGCCTGCAGGTACGTGCCATCACTGAGCGTTCCACCGCGCAGCGTGAACGACACCGGACCAGTAGGCAAAGTCGCAAGACGAACAACCCCTTCCGAACTCGTAACGTCTTTGGCTGTTTTTGAGGAGCTCAATGAGTCGGGGGCGTCAGGAGCAGTCCAACGAACGTCCGTATTCGCAAGAGTTGCACCGGCAGATGTTTTCACGGTGATCGCCTTTTGCGACAACAGCTTGCGAGTCGCCGTCGTGAGACTCACCGGAATGAAGTCGTAGGAATCGGTTGCACCGGTCATCTTCTCGATGAAGTAAGAGTTGGTCGAGGTCGCATCCTTGAAAGCCGTAACGGCACTGAGGATGTTGCCCGATTGCTTCTGGCAACCGCTGCAACTAAATGCCCACGCGTCGGCGGACAGCAGTCCCGAGGCAGTCATGAAGTACGCCTTGTTGAAGCCCGCGCCTGCCTGGCTGAAAATCGAGATCGGCTTTTCCATGACGGCGATGGTTTCAACCGTCGTCGGGAAACTCATCGAAGAGCCGTTAAACGAAGCGGTGCCACATGACAAGGTCCCGACTGCATAAACGCACAGGGCGAGCTGGCCGCCGAACGTCGTCATGTAGACCTTTTCGGCGTTGTAGACCCCCGAAATCGGGTTCGACTTGCCCCAAGCGCCACCCGTTGCCTTGGCGGTGCGGGGGTCACCATTGGACGACACGCCCGTGTATGGCTTGCACACGAGACTTTTCTCTGCGCCTGCGATCATGCACACGGTTCCATCAGACCCCCAAGCCTGCTCGCTCATCGCGAAGTCAACGATGTCGCTGACACCCGAATCGACCCACGTCCATTCGGCAGCCGGCCACGGCGTTTCACTTCGGCTACCATCACGCGCTGACCACTTCGGAGTGCTCGCGCCCCACAGATTCAAACCTGTATTGAAGCAGTCGACTCTCACTTCTCCCGGAAGAAACGAGTACGTGAGGTCCCACTTGCCGTCGCCGTTGCAGTCAAAATCTTCGACCCTGACGTCGACGCGATTACCGGGCTTCACCGGCGTCACCTTTGAACACTTGACCGTCTTGTCAGATTTCAAAATACAAATGTTGGAGTTTTCCCAGCCCGACGAACCCGCGAGTTGAACTTTTTCGACTCCGGTCTCGACGGTGACCCACGCAGAGGACGCGGCCAGTTGTTGGTCCCAACAACTCGAAACCGTCGCCACGTTCTTTCCGTCCTTACGAATGAGACATTCGTTGACGCTCACATTTGGCGTAATCGACTCGGCGTAATTGTTCGTTGTGGCATTCCATGTGTTGGTGCGACTGTTCTGGTTGCCCGAGACTTCAACTTTGGAGTAGCCGGGCCACGAGCCTTTGCCGACGCACTGCAGTTCTTTCGTGGTTGTCACGACGCAGGTGGTGAAACCATTTGTGCTGATGTCCTGGATCGCACCGAGTCCCACGGCCTGAACCGGCGTCTCCGAATCCGTAGTGAGGCCATTGCCCAACTGCGAATACGTATTTGAACCCCAGCACAACAACTTGCTGTCCTTTGACATTGCACAGCCGCCTTTAGACGACTGGTTAGGGCCGGTGTTCACCGAGTACGTATCAATTTTCTTGGCTCCAACCAGATCGGTGAAACCAGTTGCGGCGATGTAAGCGGGAACGCTCTGTTCAATCTGCGGACAGCCCGTACCGACGCAACCAGGGGGTGGCGCCGTTTGCTTGATCGTCGTAAGCGAGTACAGCGCAGGCGCCGTCGCCATCTTCTTCACGGGTGTGTTGCCCTTCGCGGAAGCGATACCGGTCGAACTAACGACCGCTGTTCCCCCCACGAGGGCAACCGCAGTCAACATTCGGACAATGGTTTTTCTCATGTAAAAACGATAGACCTCGGGCATCGGCCTGAATAGGGGTTCGGGCGGCGTCGGTGGGGAATTTTCAATTCGTCACATTCCCTAGACTTGTCGTTCAATCAGCCGCCGGAGAGGGCGAGTACTCTCGCCGCCATGTCGAACGTCGTCATTCCCCGTTTCGGTGAATTGCTGGGTCCCTTCATCTCACAGGTCCCACCGGACATCTCCCCCCGTTTCCTTGCCTTGCTTGAACGTGGCGCGGCGAGCCGTTATCGCGGATGGGCGGAGATGTTGCCCGAACACGCCGAGGGTTTGATGCGCTGCGCAGTCGCGGAAGACGAGATCGCGAACCGCATCGAGGCCGCTTTCCCGATGGACGAATCACGACGCACCGAACTCCAAGCACCACTTCCCGGCGCACTAAAGACCTACTACGACGTGTTCGCGCCACTCGACGTGTGGGACCAGTTGCGCATTCAGGCCAACGCCGAGCGCCAGGGCGCCGGTGCGTGGGAGCGCATCGCAGGCAACCACCCCGACCCGAAGGTGATCGAGATCTTGAACTCGTGTTCCGAACTGGAACTGACGAGCGCAGACTACCTCGACGCGCTACTCGCCGAACACGACGGGCGCTAGTTCGTTTTCGTCGCCCTCGATGGCGACGACGATTCGCTTCGCCACAACCTCGGGGTCAAGGCCCTGCTTCATTTTTGGTGCCTCACCGAAGATTGCGCGCGTTGCAAGACCGGTTTCGGTGTGTGGTGGACGTGCATCGATGACGTTGATCTTGCGACCACGCAGTTCGCGCCGCAACACCGGGCACGCCGCCGACAACCCCGCCTTGGCCGCGGTGTAGGCGGCCATACCGACAGTCGTGAAGTCGACCACCGCACCAGTGATGAACACAACCACACCACCATCGTGAACGTGCGGGATCAGCTGGTTCGTGAGTTCAAGTGGGCCGGTGACGTTCACATCGACGAGTCGTTGGATTGCGCCCGACTCGAGCGTGCCGTGCGCACCGAAACCGACGACGCCCGATGCAAAGACGACGCCGTCGACACCGCCGTGGTCGACGACCATCTGCGTGATAACGGCTCGATCTCCGGCCTCGGTGATGTCGCACTCGCCACCCGAGGTACGCAGGACGAAGCCTCCGCGGGCCTCGATCTCGTTTGCAATGCAGCGACCCAAGCCACCCGTCGCGCCGGTGACCAGGAAAACCTTGTTGCTCAACAACATGACTACATGATCATGCAGTGATGCCCATCTGGCCTCACCGAGCCCCAGATGTCACATGCCGTTACTTCGGCTGGTAGCCACCCATTTCGGTTCCAACCGACGGCGGCTCATAGAGGTACGGCCCCGGCAACTTGAGGTCGGTGTCGGTGAGGCGCCATCCCCACTGGCTCGACACCAGCCAACGCTTGGCCTTCCACGTGCCGTCACCCATCGGAACGAAGGTGCCCTCGTACATGCCGCCCTGATTGCCCCACGCGATCGTCGTGACGAAGAAGCTGGTCACCTTGGCTTCGGTGACGTCGTCGTTCACCCATACCGACGTGTTGGCTGCGTTGTGGCGATGGCCGTCGGCTTTGATGGGTCCGTAGACGGCGCGAATCTTTTCTTCCGTGTCGAGCAACAGGTTCTGTCCACTACCGGGCGGGTAGTTCGAGATGACGAGAACCGCGTCTTTCGTGAAGACCTCGTTGATCAACAAGTCGATGTTGTTGTTGTCGATCGCGTGGAAGTAGCGATGAAACGCATAACGCACCGCTTCGATTGCCTCAAGACGCGCGATACGCCGTTCCAGATCTGCCGACATGATTCCCCCCTTTCACGAATTGCCCCGAAGTGTGCGGTCGCAACGATCTGCACACCGCAACTACGCTGATCGTATGTCACATCCGTATCGGCTTGACACTCGTTCATCGAAAGCCCGGCCGGCCTGATGCCTGGGTTCGAAGCCGGTCCCGCCGAGGCATTGCGTCTGTCGGTCGGCTGGCTCACGCGGCGCCCCGACGGCTTGGTGAGGGGTGGCCTCGCGGCACGACAGCGCGCTGAAGAGGACCGCTGCAGCATGAGGCCGTTCCCACCGAATGCGACCTACGCCGGTTGCAGAAGGCCGCTCCCAACCACGTGGACAACGTTCGGGACGACCGCTTCGATCATCCGAAGCCGACGCAGATGAGGGATACGGCGGGCATCTTCGTGTCGAATAAAGAGGGGATCCGCGAATGAGAAAACCAGCAACCCCACACACCCGCGCCGCGAATGCAGCGGTTCGATTCGACCTCGATGCCGAGGACTTCCTGCGCGTCGACCGTGGCTTCATCGCTGCGATACCCGATGGACGTGTCACCGATCCCGCCACGGGCCGAATGGTGTGGGACATCTCGCGCTATGCGTTCATCGCCGACGATGCACCCGCACCCGACACGGTGAACCCCAGCCTGTGGCGCCAGGCGCAGTTGAACCGTCGCCACGGATTGTTCGAAGTCGCACCGAAATGCTGGCAGGTTCGCGGCTACGACATTTCCAACATCACCTTCATTGAGGGTGCGACGGGCTGGATCGTCATCGACCCACTCACGTCGGGCCAATCGGCACGGGCGTCACTTGACCTGGCCACACAACACCTTGGTGCGCGTCCTGTTGTCGCGGTGATCTACACCCATTCGCATGTCGACCACTTTGGCGGTGTGAACGGCGTGACATCACAGGCCGACGTTGACGCGGGGCGATGCATCGTCATCGCACCCGAAGGCTTCCTGCACGAGGCCGTGTCCGAAAACATCATCGCCGGCCCGGCCATGCTGCGCCGGGCCGCGTACCAGTTCGGGCCGTTGCTGCCACCCGGACCCGACGCACATATCGACGCGGGTCTCGGCAAAGGCGTGCCCCACGACATCTCGGGCCTCGTCGCCCCGACGCACGACATCACCCACACCGGCCAGGAAATGACCGTTGACGGCGTGCGCATCGTTTTCCAGATGACACCCGAAACCGAAGCACCGGCCGAGATGAACTTCTTCTTCCCCGACTTCGGCTGGCTGTGCACCGCAGAGAACTGCACGCACACCATGCACAATCTCGTGCCCATCCGTGGCGCACAGGTGCGTAACTCACTCGCTTGGTCGAAGTACATCAACGAAGTCATCGAACTGTTCGGTGATCGGGCCATTCTCCTGTTCGCCTCGCACCACTGGCCTCGTTGGGGCGCCGACAACGTGCGCGGGTTCCTCACGCTCCAGCGCGACCTCTACAGGTGGATGCACGACCAGACGATGCGCCTCGCCAACAAGGGACTCGTCCCCACGGAAATCGCGGCGGAGTTGCGTCTGCCCGACGAGTTTCTCGCCGAAGGTCACACCCGCGGCTACTACGGCGACCTGATACACAACTGCAAGGCCGTCTACCAGCGTTACCTCAGCTGGTACGACGGCAACCCTGCGAACCTCAACAAGCTCGCACCGTCCGATGCGGGCAAACGTTACGTCGACTTGGCCGGTGGAGCCGATGCACTACTCGACCACGCACGATCGTCGTTCGGTGCCGGCGACTATCGCTGGGTTGCCGAGTTGGTGAACCACCTCGTCTTTGCCGACCCCACCAACACCGCAGCACGCGAGTTGCAAGCCGATGCACTCGAACAACTCGGCTACCAGGCAGAATCAGCGGCATTCCGCAACGCCTACCTGCAGGGCGCGCAGGAACTGCGCCATGGCCCGCTGAAGCCCGGCGGCGCCAACGCACACGGCAAGGGAATTCTTTCGGCAATGACCGTCGAGCAGATCTTCGACACCGTTTCGGTTCGCCTGAAGTCGGAACAAGTCGGCGGTCAGACGGCCGTGGTCAATTGGACGTTCACCGACATCAACGAACACTGGGTTCTCGGCCTGTCGAATCGCACGCTCTACGCAGTGCCCGGCCGCCACGACGACCACGCGACCGTCACGGTCGTCACGCCGCGCAGCGAATTCATGCGCGTGCTGCTGCAGGAAACCACGTTCGTGGATCAGATCGCAGCCGGCAACATCACCCTCGACGGTGACCCCACCGCCCTGCTGACCATCTTCGGCAACATCGATGCCTTCGAACCCGGCTTCAACATCATCGAGCCCTGACCAGCCGCCACGGATGAGACTAGTTTGATCGACGTGGAAGATGCCGAAAACCTTGCCGAATGCCAACTTGACCCCGACCTGCGTGATCGTCTGCTCAACGAGCAGGTCGAGTGCACCTTCATCTGGACGAACAAGGCGGGCCAACCCTTCGGTGTTGCGATGAGCTTCATTTGGCGCAAGGGCAGCATCTGGCTGACGGCGGCCGGAACCCGCGCACGCATCCCCGCGATCCGTCGCACCGGTTATGCCGCTGCGATGATTTCTTCGGTCGGTACATCGATCGGGCCGGGCAAGACGGTCTCGGTGCGCGGTCAATGCACCGTGCACGACGACCGTGGGACACGCGACTGGATGCTGCCCGAACTGGCACGCGCGATCCGCAAGGACGACGAAGCCGGGGCGGCCGCATTTCTCTCCCTCCTGGACTCACCGGGTCGCGTGGTCATCGAGCTGAAGCCCGACTACGAACTCAACTTCGACAGCAAGAAAATGTGGGCGCGCAAGCCCGGTGCGGCGCCGCCGGGGCGCTTCGATCACTAGTCATTCGCCGATTGCGAGGAACTCCATCGCCTCCTTCGTCGCGACGGGGTCAAAGCCGACACTGAGATGACGATCGGCATCCACGACGAAACCCCGCCACGACATGTCCTTCGCCAATCGACGTGAAACGACGGACGCAACGACGTGGTCGCCGGTCGTGGAAATCACCATCACGTCGACACGTGTTCCCCGGGGATCGACGTCGATCGCCACCAACGGGGTCGATGATTCGGCGAATTCCAGGCACACCCGATCGAACGTCGCTCCGAGACCGATCTTCGGCCTCGGCTCGACCACGTCGATCGCCATACGTGCCGCCGCATGAGTGACATCGGCACAATGAACGCCGACCTGAGCCTCGATTCCCCCATCGTTGTCACCGTTCGGAGTTTCACCGAGCCTGAGTGCAATCAACTCGCTTCCCGAACCAACGGCATCGGGTTCGTACAACAGGTACTCGCGTGCAAGCGCGCTTTCGCGTGCATTCCCCGCAATGTCGATGCCATTTGATAACGAACTCCGCGCGAATGCGGCCGACGCAGCAACGTACCGCTCACGTAGTTGCTCGGCCCACGGCCGCCGCGGATCGCTCGGCGCGTCGAGAACCATCGATCGGATTGACTCCGGGTACGCCATGGCCCAGGCCGCCCCGAGGGTCGCGCCGTAGCTCCACCCGAGGAAACGAACGCTCCCAAAACCGAGCGCGACGCGCAAGTCCTCCAGGTCTTCGACGCTCTGGCGTGTGCCGACACGTCCAACGAGTGAACCCGACTTCTCGACACAATTCGTTGCAAAGCGCCCCGCGGCACGCCCGTCGACATCAATGACGCGCAAATCGTGCAGGCTCGCGCCGCAGTCGAATGGGGTTCCGTCAACCGTCCCACGAGTCGACAGCGCATAGATGTCGAAGTCATCGATGATCGGCGCCAACACCGCGCGGGCGCCCGCAACCGCCGCCCGAACGTCGGCACCCGGACCACCGGGGTGGATGAATAGGGGAAGGTGCCGGCTGTCGGCGACGGATGAAATCTGTCGATACACCCGCAGGTCGATCCACGCGGATGAGTGAGACTTTGCTGCGAACTGGTCGAGGGGCATGCTGAGGGTTGCGCACTCGACTTCGTCGCACGCCGCCCATTCGAGAGCATCGCCGGGTTGGGTCGGCGCCGTCTCTTGGGCCGAGCCACAGCCGGTCAGCAATGCAACGACGCATCCGACAAGCGCAATCCGACGACGGGCCCAGGCACGCACCCCGCAACGTTAGGCACGGCTCGCCCAGGCCGTTCGGGCTCGATAGTTTGTCCGCGAACTCAAGTAACCGGCTTTCTTCCGAAAGGACCCTCCCATACCGGCAGTGACGGCAAACCCGTTGACCCTCACCCGTGTGGGGCTCGACATCGCCACCAAACCCGCATTGCGCGACCGTCCCGTCAAGCGCACCACGGTCGCACCCTCGGGCCACGAGGGTGAAGGCTTTCCCGTTCGTCGCGCCTTCCACGGTGCCACGCGCGCCGAGGTCGACCCGTTCATCATGATGGACCAGATGGGCGAGGTGGACTACGCCCCCTACGAACCGCGCGGCACCGACTGGCACCCGCACCGCGGATTCGAAACCGTCACGTACATCATCGATGGCACTTTCATTCACCAGGATTCGCAGGGTGGTGGCGGCGTCATCTCGAACGGCGGCACGCAGTGGATGACCGCGGGCGGAGGCATTCTGCACATCGAGACTCCACCCGAAGACCTTGTCGTACGCGGCGGCTTGTTTCACGGCATTCAACTGTGGGTCAATCTTCCTGCGAAGAAAAAGATGATTCCGCCGGCGTACCAGAACCTCGAAGCCGACCTCGTCGAGTTGGTCACCACACCCGATGCGGGAGCGATCATCCGCATCATCGCGGGCGACATCGACGGCGCAAAGGGCCCCGGCTCGACACACACACCCATCGTCGTTGCCCATGCCACGCTCTCCCCCGGCGCACGCATGACCTTGCCATGGAACCCCGCATACAACGCACTGGCCTACGGCCTTTCCGGCGAAGGCAGTGTCGGCACCGAACGAGCGCCGTTCGGACTTGGTCGCCTTGCGGTCTTCGGCCCCGGTGACACGATCAGCGTCGCGGCATCGCCCGACACGTCGCTCGACGTGTTGCTGTTGGGTGGCGAGCCCATCGGCGAACCCGTCGAACAGTACGGACCGTTCGTCATGAACACCCGCGCCGAGCTACGACAGGCCTTCGAGGACTTTGAGGCGGGTCGCCTCGGCGTCGTCCCCGCCAACGGCATCAGGCCGTTCCGCGGACGCTGAGAAGGTCGGTTTCAGAAATTTGGCTCGACAACGAATCTGCCGATGTCGGCCACGGCGGCGGGATCTTGCGCTATGAAGAGGTGTCCCCCGTCGTAGATGCGTAGTTCCGAATTCGGGATTCGGTCTGCGATGGCCTGGCAGTTCGCAACGGGTGCGATGCCGTCATACTTGCCGGCCATCACGAGTGTTGGGCAGGTGATGCGCCCGAGACGACCCGCGACGTCGTGGTGGCGACGCGCCTCGAGTTGCAATACTTCGCCCCTTCGCACCTCATCCGACTTCGGCACGTGCTCGCGATCGCGCAGCATCTTGGCCAACGCCGCAGCGAATGCGTCTTTTGCGAGGTGGTCGGGCGTGAAACGTGTATCGAAAATTGGGATCTGTTTGTCGGCACGCGCAGCGGGGTCGAGGTGGACATCCTCGTGAAGCGGGTACGACGCGCCGGCAACACCGCCGGCCGCGGTGCACAGCAACACCAGTTTCTCGACACGCTCGGGATGCGTGACTGCGAACTCCTGGGCAACCATGCCGCCGAAACTGATACCAACGATGATGCACGACTTCCAGCCGACATGGTCGAGAAGTTCGGCGGAATCTTGCGCGTACTGCTGCATGGTGAAAGGACCGTCTATGACGCCGGTCTTTCCCAGACCGCGTTGATCATGTGCAAGAACGCTCGAAAATTCACGCAGACCTTTGATGATGACCGCAGAGCCCTCGAGCGTGGCGCCCGAGCCGTTGAAGAACAGGACACGCGGCCCGGAACCACCGATCTCGTAGTGGAGCCTCATGCAGGGCCGGAGAACATACCCCTGTATTCGGTCGGCTTTTCGATCGGTGGCTCGCTTTCGTGACGCGCAATCTCGAAGCGACCGACCACACCCCAGTGCACTTCGTCGGGTCCGTCGGCCAGACGCAAGGTGCGTTGGCTGGCGTACATGCGTGACAGCGGCGTCCACTGCGACACACCGGCGGCGCCGTACATCTGGATGGCCTCATCGATGATCTTGCACACGCGCTCGGGCACCATTGCCTTGACGGCACTCACCCACACACGTGCCTCGGCGTTGCCCATGGTGTCCATTGCCTTGGCGGCACGGAGAACCATCAGTCGGCAAGCCTCGATCTCGATGCGGGCCTTTGCGATGACCTCGGGGTTCTTGCCCAGACGCACGAGTGGGCGACCGAATGCCTCGCGGTGCAGACCACGGCGCACCATCAGCTCGAGCGCACGCTCGGCCGCACCGACCGAGCGCATGCAGTGGTGGATGCGTCCGGGTCCGAGGCGGACCTGAGAGATCTCGAAGCCACGCCCTTCGCCCAAGAGCATGTTGCTTGCCGGAACACGCACGCTGTTGAATCGCAGGTGCATGTGACCATGGGGTGCATCGTCCTCGCCGAATACGTGCATCGCACCGATAATTTCCACGCCGGGCGTGTCCATCGGGACGAGTATCTGCGAGTGCTTGCGCGATGGCGGACCGTCGGGACTGGTGAGCACCATGACGATCATGATCTTGCAGCGCGGATCACCGGCGCCGGAGATGTAGAACTTCTCGCCGTTGATGACCCATTCGTCACCGTCGAGCACCGCACGACACGCGATGTTCTTGGCATCCGACGACGCAATATCGGGTTCGGTCATCGCGTAGGCAGAACGAATCTCACCGCGCAGCAAGGGCTCGAGCCACTGCTTTTTCTGCTCGGGTGTGCCCACGCGTTCGATCACTTCCATGTTGCCGGTGTCGGGTGCCGAGCAGTTCAGGCACTCCGAGGCGAGGGGGTTCTTGCCGAGTTCCATCGCGATGTAGGCGTAGTCGAGGTTCGACAAACCTTCACCGGTTTCGGCATTGGGGAGAAAGAAGTTCCAGAGGCCGTTGGCCTTGGCCTTGTCTTTGACTGACTCGAGGAGTTCGAGTTGTCCGGGGGCGTAAGCCCAGCGGTTGGCGCGCCCCTCGCCGAGTTCATAGAACTCCTCGGTGATGGGGTCGACCTCGTTCTTGATGAACTGCTTGACCGCCTCGTATAGGGGTATCGCCTTGTCCGACATCGCCAGGTTCATTGCGTCGTCGGTGGCGATTCCCGAGTGCATACCCAAACGGGTCATGTCTTTCCCCTTTGCGACTGGCGCCACGTGGCGCGAACCCCTCTGAGACTAGTTCGGAGCAGCCCAAAACTTGCCAGATGAGCCGACGAAAAGGAGCACTTGGACCCGGAGGTTTCATCGCGGCCGCGATCAGACTCATCCACGCCCACGGCGTTGTCTCACCGACGAACACGGGTGCTCGGCGCGGAACTGGGCATGGACGAAACCCGCGGGCAAGTCCGCACCCGGCCACCATCGTTGCCTCAACATCACGAGATACCCGTCCGAGATGGGTCCGGGGACGCCGACCTTGTGCGCATGTTCCAAACCCTCGAGGGCTGCGGAGTCGGCTGTTGGTCAGCGGGCCTTTCGGTGTGGCACCCGGACACTTCTCGATCGGTGCGCATCACTCGCCCACAGAGCCCGAATCGGTGACGCACCCGGGTCGCGTGCGTTGCGACCACACGACGCCCACGATGACGAGCACGGCACCCACCACTTGGATCGCACGCATCGACTCGTCGAGAAACATGACCAGCCACGTCAATGCCATCACGGGTTCGCTGGCGGCAACCAGCGCCGCCGGTGCCGGCCCTAATTTCGACACGCCGAGGAAGAAGGCCGTCTGTGACACCACCGTGCTGATGATGCCAAGGCCGAACATGCAGGCGATCGCCAGACCCGTGTTCGGAAGGGAAACGCCGCCCGACGCAACGGCGACAACGGTCGCCACGACCAGAGAACCCACCATCCCCCATGCGGCAGCCACAAAACTGTCCCCCGCCAAGTGATGGCCTTTCGTGTCGTTGACGATGCGTTCGCTGTAGAGGATGTAGCCGGCATACAACGCGGCATTGAACAAGGTGAGAACGAAACCGAACAGCGCGGCATCCTGTGAACCATCGAAGATCTCCGGCACGGTGAATGCGACACCGGCAGTCGTGATACCAAGTGCGACCCACAATTGACGCGTCGTGGGTTTGCCCAACACCCGCGCGCCGACCGCGACCATTGCCGGATACGTGTAGATGATGATCACGTAGAGATCTCCAGGCAACTTGTCAACACCGACGAAGGCGAACCAAGCAAGAAGCCCGAAGAGCAGTCCCATCACGAATCGCGGACGCCACTCGACATGCAGCGGGTTGGGTCCGCGCTGCATGCGTGCACGAAGCAGCACCACCACCCAAATGACGGGGGACGCGATCATGAACCGCCAGAAGAGAACATCGGTCGGACCGATTTCGCCGAGCAGACGCTTTGCCATCACAGTGAACAGCGAGTACGCCAGGGCGGAGACGAGGATCCACGAGATCCCCGCCTGCTTTTCAGTCATTTTTCAGGACACCAAGAATGTGGTTCCGCAGGGTCTCGATTCCGAGGCCCGAATCGGCACTCACCCACATGACGTCTTTCTGCGCCACGCCGCACCCTGCAGCCAGATCGCGCTTGCGTGTCTCACGCTTCGACGACTTGACCTTGTCGTGCTTCGTCGCAACTATTCGCATCGGTACGCCATTTGCCTGCAGGTACTCGATCATCTGCACGTCGAGCTTCGTCGGGCCGACTTCCCCGTCGACTAACACCAGCACCTCGACCAGGCTTTCACGCTCGATGAGATACGACTCGATCATCCGGCCCCAGCCCGCCTTCACCCGGCTGGGGACCGCGGCGTAGCCGTAACCCGGCAGGTCCACGACGCCTGTCGACTCCGACAACAAGAAGAGGTTGATCAACTGCGTCCGTCCGGGCGTCTTGGACACCTTTGCCAGGTTCTTGTGGTTGGCCAGAGCATTGACAAGAGACGACTTCCCCACGTTCGACCGGCCGACCACGGCCACCTCAACCGCGAGTTCCGGCAGGTCCCGGTGGTCGGATACCGAGCTCACGAAACTCAGGCGAAGCAGGCCGGACACGGCGCCGAGGCTACTTCCGCACCCCCAGAATCTTGGCTACCCTTTTCCTCATGCGAGGCATCAGAAAGACCGCGATGAAACTTCTGCGCGCAATTGTCGGAATCTCCACGGCCGTCGCACTCGGGTTGCCTGCGGCTACCAACGCGTCTCCAGGGCCGGGAGGCGGCATGCCCGGCGGCATGCCCGGCGGAACAACCGGCGGAGCGGCACCTGGAGACGGTACCGGAGCACCGCCCGCAGGTGGATTTACGGGTGGCGGATCCGTTCCCGGCGTCTGCAAAGTGTCAGGTGTGTCATACGCAAAGATCGAAGCTGCGCCCGGTCAGTTGATGCCGTTCATCGAAGCGATGTGCAAGGCCCTTCCCAAGGCTGAGTGGGCTGCCGGTGGCACGGGCAATGCGACTCTCGACCAAGACGCTCTACGCAAACTTATGGCCGCCTCTGGCCAGAGTGCCTCCGATGGCAGCACCGCTGCGGGAGGACAGACGGGGCTTGGCGGTGGCATCCAAGTGCCAGCCGGATTCAAGATGCCCCAGGGTGCGCTCTCGCTCGACAAGATGATCGGCAAGCTGCCGACCAATTTCGACCCCAGCAAGGGCCTCTCGGTCGATGAACTAAAGACACTTGCGCCCGATGAGTTCAAGAACTTCGACATGAAGTCTGTCGCGGGACTCAAGCCGGATGCACTCAGGTTGCTGAGCCCCGACCAAATGATGAAGATGACCCCTGATGCGATGAAGGGCATGACACCCGACCAGTTCAAGGCGATGGCACCCGAGGCGCTCCAAGGAATGACCGCTGAGCAAATGAAAGCAATGGGTCCGAAATTGTTTGGCAACTTCGACAAGTCGAAGATGGAAAATATGTCGCCCGACGCGCTCGCCGGCATGACGCCCGACCAGTTCAAGGCGATGGGTACCGGCGCGTTGGGCGGCTTGTCACCCGACCAGATGGCGAAAATGGGTGCCTCGATCTTCAAGGCGATGGACCCCAAAAAGATGGCCGCGATGGCGGCCGACGCGATGGCGGGAATGCAACCCGGCCAGCTCAAGAGCCTTGGTCCAAGCGTCTTTGCTTCGATGAAGACCGAACAGATCGACCAGATGGCGCCAGAGGCATTCCAGGGGATGACACCCGAGCAGATGTTGAAGATGAAGGCCACGATGATGAGCGTGCTGTCACCCGAACAGGTCGATGAGATGACGGCCAAGGTGCTGAAGGTTCTCGCACCCGGCCAGTTCATGAAGATGAGCCCCGACGCACTCGCAGAAATCGATCCTGAGAAGATCCCATCGTTGCCCCCGCGTGTTCTCGGCAAGCTGTCCGATGAACAGGCAGGCGCCATGCAGCCCGAACAGATCGACGTACTCACACCGAAGCAGTTGCGGTCGCTCAACCCGAAAGCCGCCGACTCCTTCACCGCCGATCAGCTCGAATCCTTGACACCAAAGGACGCAAAATCACTTTCCTCAGCGTTCCTAAAGGCTCTCTCACCCGAAGCCAGAGAGGCGCTTGAAGACTGAGTTATCGAACGAAAAGGACCCGGCCGCTTTGGTGGCCGGGTCCTTTTTTATTTCTCGCCGTAGGTTTCGCGGAGGTCTTTTTTGAGTACCTTGCCGGTCGCATTGCGCGGCAGGGGCTCGTTCGTCCAGAACACATGGGCAGGAACCTTGAACGCCGAGAGCCGTGACTTGAGATGTGCGACAAGTGCATCGGTTGAGCGAGCGTCGTGCCCAACCTTGGGCACCACGACCAGCGCAACCTCTTCCATGAGCCTCGCGTGCGGCACACCAAAGACCGCGCAATCGGCAACCGATTCGTGTTCGAACACCGCCGCCTCGACTTCGGCGCAGTACACGTTCTCACCACCGCGAATGACCATGTCCTTGATGCGGTCGACAACGAAGAGGAAGCCCTCCTCGTCGACGTAGCCGGCGTCACCCGAATGAAACCATCCGTTCGTGAAAGACTTTTCCGTGGCCTCGGGTTTGTTCCAATAGCCACGGACATTCATCGGGCTTTGAATCCAGACTTCGCCCACCGAACCGAGCGGAAGATCGTTTCCCTGGTCGTCGACGATGCGAATGTCGGTCCCGATCATCGGCTGGCCGACCGAATCTTTCTTGCCGAAATACGCCGCGCCCGCATTGCCCACGACGGCTGACGTCGTTTCGGTGAGGCCGTAGCCGTTCGTCGGGCTCACTTTGCCCGAAAAGTCACTTTGGATGCGTGCTATCGAATCTGGCGGAACGGGCGACCCACCCTGCGAGATCGTCGACAAACTCGAGAGATCGTGCCGGTCGTAGTCGGGATGCTCGAGCAACGACCGAATCACGGCGGGAACACCTGAGATTTGGGTGACTTTGTGTTTCTCGATCAGTCGCAATGCTTCGGCCGGGTCCCACTTGTACTGCGTGACGAGTGCGCCACCCGTGGCCGGAGCGACACTGACGCCGGTGACACCCGCGATGTGAAAGAACGGAAATGTCCACAGCGCCGTTGGCTGACGCTTCACCGCCGGCTTCGGGGCGTTGGGGTCGGCGAGGGCGGCATTCTGCGCGGCACGGAACAGGCCGTTCCACACGTTGGTCACGTGGTTACGGTTGCTGCCGACGGCGCCCTTGGGAAACCCCGTTGTGCCCGAGGTGTAGAGAATCGTCGCGTCATCATCAGGTGCAATATCGACGTCGGGTAACGTCGCCGATTCATCACAAACGGCGTCGAGCCACCGCGTCGACCCCGGTCGGGTGTCGCCACGAACGACGATCGTGTGACGCACACCGACTTCTCGCAGTAGTTCATCACTCAATCGTTCGAGGCGCTCTCCGTCGATGATGACGACGCTCGTTTGGGAATCGGATAGTGCATATCTCAACTCTTCCGCGATCCACCAGGCGTTCAAACTCACGCTGATGCCACCGACGCACTGAATCGCCCAGTAACTGATCGCCCACTCGGGGTAGTTACGCATGCCTATTGCGACACGGTCGCCTTTCCGCACTCCATGGTCGACCAGCCACTGCGCGAGAGAACACACCATCCGATGGGCTCGACCGAACGTAACCACGTCCTCGCCGTAGATCAGGTACGGCACGTCTCCACGGACCGCACCCTGGAGCCACAGATCACGAAGCGACGTCGGCGCGGTGGCAAACACGCGAAGGGGCACACCATGAACGGGCACCGTTTGTATTTCGAAGGCACCTCCGGGTCCGGTGAGTCGCGCAACGACCTCGTCCTCCTTGGTGCCCATCGCGGGGTGAAGTTATCACCGCAGAGAGATGCAATATTCCAGGGTGTAGCGACCCGAGGCGACGCGGTATTTCGGCAGTGTGTCGGGCCCGCAGCTCGCGGTACCGAGCCCGCGGTGAGCCGCATCAAGATGCACCGTCAGGTATTCACGGCGGCGCAGCTCACTCGCATCGCCGGCAGCAAACAGGTCACCCGCGGTGTGCCGCGTCGCGGAGAAATGGAACGGGTTGCCTAGCGTTTCCACGCGCAGCACGTCGCCCGATCGTGGGTCAATGAGGTCGAGTCGGGTGCAGTTGGTACGCAGGCCGAATTCCTGGGGCACGAGGTACGGCAATTCGTCGGGCTCACCCTCCCACGTCGCGTACATCGCCGACGAACGGCGGTCGGGATAACACTCATGGGGCCCTTCCCCCACCCAACGAAGGTGCGTGAAGCGAGGCGGCACGGGGAAGGTGACCCCGACGCGCGGAATATCGGCAAGGTCGGTCGGCACCCTGAAGGAATGCCGAAACGACACACTGCAGTCACGGTTCACGGTGCGGTTGGTGTTGACATCGATCAGCCGTGCGTCGCGGACATCGACACCCTGTAGTTGCCAACGACGCAACGACTCACCGAACCCGCGAATCCCGGGCATGTTCTTGAATCCGTCGTTGTCGACGGCCGCCCGCCAAATGGTCGGCAGCGGTTCGAGTGCTGCAACCACGTCCGGGGGCGTGACGGTGCTCTTTGGCGACAGCGCTGCCGGCCTCTTCCGTGCGGGTCTCGCTTGGCGCAACAGGACCTGGTCCCACGCCGTCAAATGCCCCGCAGACGCCCAGGTTTCGTCGCGACGCAAGAACCACCGAACCGACAATCGCACGTCACCCCCCTTGGGTACGGACACCGGGAGCGGGATGCGGACGGTTTCTCCCGCGGCGACCCCCGGCACGCGCAGCGATCCATGTTTCGTCACCGCACCATCGACCACGAGTTCCCACGTCGCGCGAAGATGCGTGAGGTCGCGGAACCCTTGACGGTTGCGTAGTGCAAGGCGCGCGGCGCCCCCCTTCCCCACCAGCGACACGGCAACGGGACGGTGGACCCAGGCGAGTTCGCGCATTGCTGGATGCGGCGTGAGGTCACTGTGCATCAGGCCGTCGGCAACGAAGTTGCCGTCGTTCGGCGTGTCTCCGAATTGGCCACCGAACGCGAACCGCTTCCGACCGTCTTCGAGCTGTTGCAAAATGCCGTGGTCCTTCCATTCCCATGCGAAGCCACCCTGCAGCCCCGGCATGTTGTCGAACGCGGACCAATAATCGGCGAGCGACCCGTTCGAGTTACCCATCGCGTGGCTGTATTCGCACATGATGAGTGGGCGATTGCGTTTCAGGGAGTTCGCATAGCGGACGATTGCGTCGATCGGTGCGTACATCGGACACACCACGTCGGTGGCACCGGTTCCGCCGTCGGACCAATCGGTGTGGAAAATGGCGGGCTCGTAATGAACCGGCCGAGAAGCATCAGTGGAGCGAATCCACGCGGCTGCCGCATCGTGCACGTTGCCGTAGCCCGACTCGTTGCCGAGCGACCACATGACGACGCAGGCGTGATTGCGGTCGCGTTCGACCATGCGGGAGATGCGCGACATGATCGTCGGGCGGTAGCGCGGGTCGTGGCACAGGCTGGTGTTCCACGCGTGGCTTTCCACGTTCGCCTCGTCGACGACGTACAGCCCGATCTCGTCGCACAGGTCGAGGAACCTCGGGTCGTTCGGATAATGCGAGCAACGAACGGCATTCACATTGTGTTGCTTCATCGCGAGAATGTCGGCTCGCATGTCGTCGACCGTCACGGCCTTGCCGCGCTCGGGATGGTGGTCGTGGCGGTTCACGCCCTGGAACATCACCCGTCGACCGTTGACGAGGAAATCGCCCTCGACGATTTCTACGCAGCGGAAGCCGACTCGTTGCTCAACCGTCTCGTGCACCACGCCAGATGGATCCACCAGCGAGATCGTCACGCCATAGAGGTGTGGTGTCTCAGCCGACCACGCCCTCACCTTCGAAACCTCGCACTCGGCAACGGCCGAGTGTCCGGCGAAGACGTACGGGCGCACGTCGCTCGCCACCGCCGACTCGACGGTCTTTCGCACCCGCCCCGATGGGTCGGCGACGGTCACACGAACCGACCAACCCCCAGCCACGGCAGAACCATCGTTGACGGCAACGGTTGTCGTCACACGCAACGTTCCGGTCGTCTCCCCTGCGAGACCCGCGTCTAGGTGCACGTCGGAAATATGCGCGCGCGCCCGCGTCTCGATCCACACCTCACGGTGAAGCCCCGCCATCCACCACTGGTCCTGGTCCTCGACATGGCTTTGTGCCGAATACCGACACACGACGATCGCAACCGTGTTGTCGCCGTCGCCGTGACGCAGGAAGCGTGTCACGTCGTACTCGCTTGCCAGACGACTGTCCGTGCCGTAGCCGACGAACGCACCGTTCACGTACACGGCATGCACGCTCTCCGCCGCGCCGACATGCAAAATCACTGCCTCGCCGGTCGACATCCGTGGCACGGTGAATACGCGGCGGTAGACGACCGTCGGCACTTCGTCGGGCAACGCAGGTGGCAGACCCTCCCACGGCATGGTCACGTTCGTGTAGTGGGGAGTGTCACCGAGGCCGAAGAGTGTCCAGTTACCCGGCACCGGAATGCGGCGCCAGCCCGCGTCGTCGACCTCACCCACCGCTTCGGCGGGAACGAGCCCCGGGTGGACCCAGCGCCGAACTGCCCATTGACCGTCGAGCGAGACACGCCGCGAAGTGCTCGATACGAACGGTGTACGCATCGGCAGTCGATTGATCGACACCAACTCGGGGTCGGCCCACGGGCGCAGTTCACCGATCGTGGGGAGCGTCATGGTGAAAGTATGGCAGTGCAATCACACGCGCGATGCTGGCTAGTTTGCGGGGATGGAAACACGCAACGCCCTGCGAGCAACGGCATCGGTTCGCGCATTCGCCGCGAAGACCGTCGATGACGCGGTCGTCTACGACATTCTCGACGATGCACGATTCGCGCCCAGCGGGGGCAACCGCCAACCCTGGCGCGTGG
>VGAC01000022.1 GCA_016870865.1 Actinomycetota bacterium | reverse complement strand
CGCGACCCAGCAGTGGCTAGTTGCGCTGGAGCGGTTGCCCGAACCGAAAACCGCGGAGACGGAGGAGGTGGCGGCAACTGCGTGGTCATCTCGCGAATGTAGCCGAGGCGACTTCTACTTCGACGCGACGGCGACCTCGATGCCCTCCGGGACTTCAGGTGCCGTCGGTGCACCATTGAAGAGCGACGTGAGCCATGACGTGACCCCGTCACGTATGGCGGGGAACGTCTCGGCAACGGGACGTGACGGCGGTATGCAACCGTCCTCACCGAGCGACCTCATTTGCGGCTGCATCTCGAGGAGTCGTTCGAGTCCGGACGCGAGTGCCACTCCGATGATGCCGAGCCCGTTCCCGAAGGTGCACAGATCATCAAAACCGTTGTGGCCGACACCTTCGATCGTCCACAAGACGGAGGGCTCCGCAGCAGCCGCGTACGCCTCTTCCGTTCGAGACGGTGGAACGATCGCGTCAAGCGTCCCGGCAAGAAAGAACGAAGGCTTGTTCGGCATGTCACCGTCATCTCCGGCTCCGAGTCGTCCGGACGCCATCGAGACGAAACCATCAATGCGATCATCGCCCGCGACGGCCAGCGCCGTGCCGCCTCCAGCGGAGTGTCCGAGCGTTGCGACGCGATCCGCATCGACGTGACCCTCAAAGAGTGTGTCGTCCCCCACGAGATAGTCAAGCGATTCGAGAAGGTGCACCTGCGGGTCGTCCGTCTCGAACGTCCCCGACGAGAGAGCGGCAGCAAGATCACGCGAGGGGTGATCCGGTGAAATGACGATCATGCCACGTGACGCCAGGTGCGCCGTCAAGAAGGTGCTCTGTGTGCGGAAACCGCCGAACCCGTGGCTGAAGAGAACGACCGGAAACTGACCGCCCGCCACTTCGGCATCGCGCGTCGCGGCGTAGGAATACGTCGACGGAGCGTCACCCGTGAGCATCGCCCGGATGATCGACGGCGCGAAGTCACGCACGTCGTACTCCTCCGTAGCCTCAGGGCCCTCGACTGCCGGATACCACACTTCTGCTTGGATGACCTCGTTGATCATCACCGTCGTCACGCCGACGTCGTAGACGGTCTCGACAGACCCGTCGCCCGCTTCCGTGGGAGACGGATCGCTATCACTCTGGCCACATGCAGTGACGACCAACAGGCACATCAACGAGATAAAAGACCGTTTCACGCTCATTGGTCTACTCCCGTGACCCAACCCACACAAAACCACCCCCCGGATGATCCGACATTGAGCCACGGCTGGCCGATTTTCCCGATGTTTGTCGCGGTTGCGCCGCGTTGTCCGGCGTTCTTTTCGCGCTCGTTTTGTCGGTTCCCTTGCCGCCAGCGTCGGGGGTGGTGCGCAGCGTCAGTCCCCGATGGTTCCATCCGGCATGGTCGCACCCGAGAACGTCGCAAGGGCCGTTGCACCTTCGTCGAGAATCGCGCCTCGGAGAAATGCAAAGGAGAAGTCGGCGCCGGCCAAGTTTGCACCCGTGAAGATCGCCTCCTCGAGATTTGCGCCAACGAAACTTGCGTTGGTGAGATCGGCATCGCTGAAATCGGTGCGATACGCATTCACCGCGACCGCGTCGGCTCCCGACAGGTTCGCTCCGATGAACTTCGATCGAGACAGCCACGAACGTGCGAACTTTGTTCCCTCAAAATTTGCGCCCGACAGATCGAGGCCGGAGAAATCCTCGCGGGCGAGATCCAGACCGGAAAGGTCAGCCCCCGGACCCGCCGTGAAACCTTCGAATACCCTTTCTGAGCCTGCTTCTGCGAGCGGGTCAGGGAGGGTCGTGAATGGAACGCGGGCCTTGCGCACAGGTGCACCACAACCCACGAGAGGCCCCGCCGACAGCACGGTCACAAGCACGCAGATGAGACCACGGGACACCGGGGGCACAACCACGAGTTTTCACCTTAGAACCTCGCGGTCGGCGAGACCAAAGCGTTCACCGCACGGGAGATCATCCACCCGATTGCCGTCGTTCCTGGCGAGGTATTCTCTGCGATGGGTGATACGTGTTTTTTGTTTGCCCCGTGCGACGCCGACATCGTCGAGGGCCTCGCACATCTTGCAAATTTTGTGAACCACACACCGACTGTTACTATCCCTTCGCCACGGCAATAGTCGTGGGGCGCAAAATCCAGCGAAGTCCGGTGAGAATCCGGCACTGTCCCGCAACGGTGGAGATCGCGGAGCGAAAGTTCCAGCGATCCGAGTCCGGTCGCCTGATTTGCGTGCGTTTACCAGTCCTCGAAGGAAGGGCGGTCCGCTTGATGGCGAATCTTCGTCGCCACCCTCGACCCACTCTTCTTTCTCTTTAAATCTTGGAGAAAGACCATGTCGATTGTTTCATTGCGCCGTCGGGGGCTCGCCGCCCTTGCGGTGGGTGCCCTGTTCTTGGTGGCCTGCTCGGACGATTCGTCGTCCCCTGAGAGCACCACCGAGACCGCAGCGACGGCCGAGGCCACCGCCCCGGCCGACACCACCGCAACCGTCGACAACGAGGGCGAACGCATCGTTTCGCTGTCGGCCACGGCAACCGAAATGCTCTACGCCATCGGCGCTCAAGACCAGATCGTCGCCGTCGACTTGTACAGCGACTACCCCGAGGCAGCGGCTGGCTTCGAGCCGCGTCTCGACGGCTTCGAACCGAACGTCGAGGCCATCGCGGAACTCGAACCCACGGTCGTTCTCGCCATGAGCGATCCCGGCAACCTCGCCGAGCAACTCGCCGCTGTCGACATTGACGTCTGGTTCGGTCCCGCGGCCACGACGCTCGACGACTCCTACAGACAGATCACCGAGCTGGGTGAACTCACCGGAAAAACCACGGAGGCCGAAGCGGTCATCGCAGCCATCAAGGCCGGTGTCGAAGAGACGGTTGCCAAAATCGACGCCCCGGCCACGGATCTGTCGTATTTCTACGAGCTCGACACAACCTATTTTTCCCTCACCTCGAACACCTTCGTCGGACAGCTTTTCTCCCTCTTCGGCGCACAGAACATCGCCGACGAGGTGGAGCCAGGCAACGACTACCCGCAGTTGTCTCAGGAGTTCATCGTCTCGGCCAACCCGGACATGATCTTCCTCGCCGACACGAAATACGAAAAACAAAGCCCCGAGACTGTCGCGGCCCGGCCGGGTTGGGGGGTTATCGACGCCGTGAAGAACGGCCGGGTCATCGGCTTGAATGACGACATCGCCTCGCGTTGGGGCCCACGAGTGGTCGACCTCGTCAAGGTCATCGGCGAGTCGATTGCTGCCTACGCACCGGCCGGATAGCACCGCATGCCGATCGAAACCTCGTATGTCGCGGCCCACGGGCCGACCCATCGCCGCTGGTGGATTCCCACGGCGGCTGTGGGCACGTGTGTGGCGATGTTGCTGGGTTCGATGGTGGGCACAGCGGGGCCGACTTGGTGGAGGGTCCCGCTCGCCTTGCTGGATCACCTACCGTTGATCTCGCTGGACAGCGGCGTCTCGGCACGCGACTGGACCATCGTCTGGGAACTGCGCATGCCCCGCGTCGTCCTGGCGGCGCTGGTCGGCGCAATGCTGTCCCTGAGCGGCGCGAGTTACCAGGGCGTCTTTCGTAATTCGCTGGTCGATCCGTACCTTCTTGGCGTCGCCGCAGGAGCGGGGCTGGGAGCGACCTTGGTGTTCGCGCTCGGTCGCGCCGAGACATCGGGTTGGATCATCGACCCGCTCCCCCTCGCCGCGTTCATCGGCGGTCTGGCGGCCGTGGCTGTCACCTACATGGTCGGCGTGTCTTTCGGCGCACCCAAGAGTGCCGCGTCGCTGGTCTTGGCGGGGGTGGCGGTGACGTCCCTGGCGACCGCGGTGCAGACCTTCATCCTCCAGCGAAACAATGACGTGATCCGGCAGGTGTACTCGTGGATCCTGGGCAGGTTGAGCTCGGCAACGTGGTCCGACGTTTGGCTCGTGCTTCCCTACGTGATCGTCAGTTCGGTCACGTTGCTCATCCACCGGCGGCTTCTCGACATCATGCGGGTCGGCGAACTGGAGGCCTCGGCAATCGGGGCGTCGGTCAACAGAATTCGCATCATTGTCGTGATTGCCGCGACGCTCGGGACGTCCGCAGTGGTCGCTGTCAGCGGTCTCATCGGGTTCGTCGGCATCATCGTTCCGCATGCGGTGAGGTTGCTGGTCGGTGCGAGCTACCGGTCGGTCATCCCGATCACCATCTTCGCCGGGGCATCATTCCTCGTCCTCGCCGACATCCCGGGTCGTGTGCTCCAGGATCCGGCGGAAACGCCGATCGGTATCGTGACGGCGTTCTTCGGTGCTCCCTTTTTTCTCATACTTCTCCGCTCCAGGCAGGTCACGAAATGACGTCTTTGCATTTCGACAACGTCTCGGTTTCCTACGGCAGCCACCGCGCCCTCGCCGGCTTCTCCAACACGGTGCGGCCCGGTGAATGGCTGTGTCTCATCGGTCCGAACGGCGCGGGAAAGAGTTCATTGCTGCGTTCGATTGCCGGTCTCGTCAAACACACGGGTGACATCCGCGTCGACGGTTCGCCGTTGCAGTTCCGGTCGGCCAAGCGGCGCGCCCAGCTCGTGGCCTACGTGCCACAGTCGCCGGTCATTCCTGGTGACATGAGGGTGCGGGAGTACGTCGTTTTGGGCCGCAACCCGTACATCTCCCACTTCGGCCAGGAGACCAGGCACGACTGGGACCTCGTCGATGGTGTCCTTGAACGACTCGACCTCGCGGATCTCGGATCCCGTCACATGGCCGAACTCTCGGGGGGCGAGCAGCAGCGCGTCGTGATCGCCCGCGCGATCGCCCAAGATGCACCCATCCTTCTGCTCGACGAACCAACCAATTCACTCGACATCGGGCATCAACAGCGCGCGCTTGAACTCGTCGACCTGTTGCGCCGCGAGCACGGGCTCACCGTCGTGTCGGCGATGCACGATCTCACACTCGCCGGCCTCTACTCCGATCGGCTCACACTCCTCCATCAGGGTTACGTGGTGTCGACCGGAACGGCGAGCGAAGTTCTGCGCGCCGAGACCCTCGCCGAGTTCTACGGGGTGTCGGCGAGCGTCCACTTGTCCCACGACGGAACCGTCGTCGTCGTGCCACAGAGAAAAAAGGGGGGCAACGGCGGTGACTGATCAGAGCGAACCCCTGACGCAGGATCCGAGACCATCGAACCTGCGCCTGCCCGATTCGCTCGTCGTTCTCCACACCGGAAACGGAAAAGGCAAGACGACGGCAGCAATCGGAACGGCGGTTCGGGCCGTTGCACTCGGGTGGAAAGTCGTCGTGCTCCAGTTCATCAAGTCGGGAGAATGGAAAACCGGCGAGGAGGACTCGTGTCGCGAGTTGGGTATCGACTTCGAAACCCTCGGCGCGGGTTTCACCTGGGATTCGGCCGATCTCGGACACGACATCAACCTCGCCCGCAGCGCTTGGGCAAAGGCGCGTGGCGTGATCGAAGCGGGAACCCACCAGCTCGTGGTGCTCGACGAACTGACGTATTTGTGCACGTGGGGCTGGATCGACACCGACGAGGTGGCCAGGGTGATAGCCGACAGGCCGCGTCACGTGAACATCGTCGTCACGGGCCGCGACGCACATCCCAAGTTGGTCGAGATCGCCGACACCGCCTCGGAGGTTCGCTCCATCCATCACGCCTACGACCACGGCATCGCGGCACTGAGGGGCATCGACTTCTGATGGTCAACCGATTCACATTTCTTGTGGGCGGTGCCCGAAGTGGCAAGAGTTCGCTCGCTGAGTCGCTTGCGCTGCGGTGGGGAGAGGACGTCTGCGTGCTCGCCACGGCCCAGGCCATCGACGACGAAATGAGTGCGCGCATTCTGCGCCATCGACGGGATCGCCCCTCTTCTTGGACAACCGTGGAGGAACCCGTCGAGGTGTGCCTGGCGGCGTCGCGCCTCGGGGATGTCGCGTTGGTCATCGACTGCATGACGGTATGGCTGGGAAACGTCATGCATCACGGGTGGGATGAAGAGAGGATTTTCCGCCAGGTGCGTGCTCTCGGAGAGCTTTTGTCGGCACGTTCTGCGCCGTCAATCGTGGTCTCCAACGAGGTCGGGATGGGGATCCACCCGCGGACCGCACTGGGGCGCGACTACCGCGACCTTCTCGGACGAGTCAACGCCTCACTCGCAGCGAGGGCGTCTGGTGCCTATCTCGTGGTGGCCGGCCGACTTCTCCGCCTCGAGGATCCGGCGGTTGCACTCAGCGGTCCGCCGCTCACGGGGGCACAGGGTGGCATCTGACCAGCCGTTCCTCCAGCACGCCCGCGTTGCCGTCGCGTTCCTGACCCGTGTGCCGGTCAGACACGGTGAGGAGATCGCGATGGGGCGCGTTGCGCGCTGGTTTCCGGTGGTGGGCGCCGGTGTCGGTGTGTTGTCCGCGGCGGTGCTGGCAGCGTCACGTGAAATTCTCAGCAACCAGGTCTCGGCGGTGCTGGCGGTGATCACAGGGGTCCTCGTCACGGGGGGTTTCCACCACGACGGCCTGGCCGACTCCGCGGACGGACTCGTCGGTGGGTGGAGCCCCGAACAGCGGCGCCAGATTCTCAAGGATTCGCGCCACGGCACCTACGGCGTTCTGGCACTCGTTCTCCAGATCATTCTGCAGGTCTCCGTGCTCGCCGATCTCGACACCCGCAAAGCCGTGTGCGCCGTGGTGCTGATGCACTGCCTCGGCCGCGCCGCGGCGGTGTCGGTGATGCATGCGGGCAACGGGATCACAGAGGGGCTCGGAGCGAATTACGTCGCCGGGGTGAGGAAACTCGACATGTCGATCGCACTTGGTCTGGGTGTGGTGTTTGGATTCGTTGTTGCGGGCTGGCAGGGCCTGGTTCCCTTTGTCGTGGCGCTGGTGGTGGCACGCCTGGGCGTCACCTACGCCGTGAAGAGGATCGGCGGTATCGTCGGCGACGTTCTGGGTGGTGTCGAACAGATCAGCGAGAGCGCGGTGCTCCTGAGCGTGATGGCAATCGTGGGCATCGGCGGTGATTTCGGATGGTCGTAGGAAAATCGGGAATGATCGAAAACATCGTGCAGAAGTACGACGCGGTGCTCTTCGACGTGGGAAACACTCTCGTCGAACAGGACATGACGGGCACAAACCCCGCGGGACTGGTTCCCAGGATCAAGCCGGGTGTTTCCGAGGTCGTCGCGGCGCTGTCCGGACGGGTCATGCTCGGGGTGGTCTCCAACACCACGGAGATGACATCCCAACAACTTGCGGTGCACCTCGACACCGTGGGCATCAAACAGCATCTCCACACGATTCTCGCAACCGCAGACCTCGGGGTTCACAAGCCCGATCCGACGCCGATGCGCATTGCCCTCGAGTCCGTCGGGGTTCGCGGGAACCGTGCTTTGTACGTCGGTGACAACGAGAGCGACAGGATCGCCGCCGTTGGTGCGGGCATGGACTTCTGCTACGCAGGGCCGGATCTAGTCCACGCCTTGACACGCTTTTCCCGCGAGCCGGCATCGGCCGTCTCGCGCGCCGTGAACATGCCGGTGCGACCCGACGACGACTTTGCCGCCCGTTTCCGTACCCGACTCGACCAGTTGGCCAAGCCGCTCGGTTCGCTCGGCCGTCTCGAGCACTTTGCGTCACGAATCGCAGCCATCCAGTGCACCGAGCACCCCGTCGCCGACCCGTGTGCGGTGGCGATCTTGTGTGCCGACCACGGAATTGCCGCCGACGACACCGTCACCCCATGGCCGCAGGCGATCTCGGGTGTCATGGCATCCACGATCGCAGCCGGAAAGGCAACCTCGTCAGTCTTTGCCGAGATGTCCGACGTCTACGTGGAGGTCCTCGACGTGGGCCTGCTCGCCACGGACCTCGACCTGCGCGTGCGACGCGAGAAGGTCTGCGAGGGCACACGTGACGTGCGTTCGGGCAGCACGATGACGAAAGCCGAGGTGCTCGCCGCACTCGAGGTGGGGGCATCGACTGCCGAACGGCTGATTGCCGGCGGGTCCCGCCTGCTGTGCGTCGGTGAGGTCGGGATGGGTAACACCACGTCTGCTGCCGCACTGATCTCGCACCTCTGCGGTATCGACCCACGGATGGCGACGGGTCGTGGCGCCGGTATCGACGACGAAACACTGCACCGCAAGCGTGGGGTCGTGGCGGACGCAGTGGACCGGTTGCGGTCGCTGACGGATCCCGTGTCGATCGCCGAGGTTGTCGGCGGTGCCGAGATCGTTGCCATGGCCGGATTCATCGTCGCCGCGGCCTCGCTGCGCACGCCGGTGCTCCTCGACGGTGTCGTGACACAGGCAGCGGCCTGTCTGGCCCGTGAGATCGCCCCGCAGTCGATACAGGCATGTCTGGCAGCGCACCGTTCCGCCGAGCCGGCTTCGACGGGGGCGCTCGCGCATCTCGGCCTGCACCCGATCCTCGACCTCGACCTGCGCCTTGGCGAGGGGACCGGCGCGCTGCTCGCGGTGCCCCTCCTGAGGGCTGCCTGCGGCGTGGTGGGGCGTGTGGCCACCTTGGCCGACCTCGGCGCCGCGTGAGGCGAGTCGAGCGTCGCGGGAATCTCGGGAAGTCGTCGTCGGCCCGCGGCGGCCCCCCACGGGAGCACCGGTGGTGGATCTCTCAAAGGCCGAGCAGACCGCCGGCATCGAGATCGTCGGCTGCGGAGAAGGCTCGCCGCACGAGCGAGTCCATGAGGGCTGCACCACGCTCGTTCGCCTGGTCGAGCGTGAGAATGCTCGCTGCGAACGACGTGCAATAGAAAAGCACGCCCTCCGTGAGACCCTTTCGTATGCGGCTGCGGTCGGCCCACTCTGCGGAAACGCCGCGGCTGCGCAGTCCGTCGCAATAACGACTGATCAACTCCTCGGTCATCACTCGCCGTGTATCTGTCGGCAGATTCGTACCGATGAAGTACACGAGGTCGGTCGTGCTCGGCGCCCGCATCGCCAGCTGCCAATCGATGAGAGTCACTCCGCCGCGGTCGTCGAAGAACATGTTGTCGAGACGAAAATCACCGTGGATCAACGTGGTCGGCCAGTCGTCGTAGGTATGCACCCAGTCGACGATCCTCGGCACGAATGCTTCACACCACCGCAGCACACGTTCGGGCAGCGAGTCGGCGTAGCGGGCCAGGAACACCGGCCAGCCGGCGGGAAAGAGTTGCGCGACCATGCCCGTCGACGGGTCGTTGAGGTCGGGCATCCAATCGTATGTCGCTAGCTCGGGTCTGTTCATCCACTCCGCGTGCAGTGCCGCCGCCGCGTCAATCACGGCCCTTGCCTGTGATTGCGTGGGCCCCTCGACCTGGTCGCCCGCACGGGCCGGGGCGAGATCTTCGAGCACCAAGACGAACGGGTCGACACCCGAGTGGATGCAGTGCGGAATGCTCACCGACCGCATGTTCGGAGCGATGTCGGTATAGAAGCGGTGCTCTCGCTCCCAGACGCGCATCATTCCGCCGATCATCTGCGCGCCGGGGTCGGCCGATGGGATCTTGACGATGAGCGATGCGGGGACGTCGCGCGATACAAGCCGGACCCTGGCGAGTTGCCCCATGAAACCGACACCGGCGCCGATGACCTCGATGTCGACGTCGTCGACGCGGCTGCCCAACACCTCACCCAGCCATCCGGCTGAAATGTCTCGAACGTCGCACGGTGCCGCCACCACTGCACTCACCCCCCGCCCGACGGTAGTCCAGTTCCCCGACTTCGTAGAGTGGGGGTAGTGACCGCGCTCGTCGTTTTCACCCATCCGAGACCCGATCAGTTCGCCACCGCCCTCCTCGAGGCGACCGTCGAGGGACTCAGCGCTGCTGGTCACGTCGTGGATGTCATCGACTTGTACAGGGACAACTTCGAGGCGGCGATGGCCCCCGCCGAGTGGCGCGCCTACGCGACACCCGCGGCCACCGACACCGTGGGGATCGAGTCCTACTCGCGAATGCTCGCCGGGGCCGACGTCTTGGCTTTCGTCTTTCCGATGTGGTGGTCGGGCCCACCCTCGATGGTGAAGGGTTTTTTTGACCGTGCGCTGGTACCCGGCGTCGCATTCCGCTTGGCTGACAACGGGCGGGTGAGTCCCGGGCTGCGCCATGTGCGGCGTGTCGTCGTCGTGACGGCGGCCGAGCCGCCGGGGAATTTTCCCCAACGCTCCACACGGCAACTTGCCCATGCGCTTGGACGCTCACTGCGACGGGCCACCGGATGGCGGACCCGCACACTTGTCTGCTGGGCGGGGCCCGGCGAGGCCTCCAACGAGGAGGGACGGCGACGGTTCGTCTCGCGCACTCGTGACCGACTGGCGGGTCTGTGATGACGAGGCGGGTTCTCGTCGTCCATGCCCACCCCGATCCGACGAGTTTCTCCCGTGCACTCTTTGACCATGTCGGGCAGGTGTGTCGCGAAGTCGGCAACGAGGTGCGGGTTCATGATCTCTACGGGGCCGGGTTCTCGGCCGCCATGTCGGCCAATGAATGGTCACTGCGTGGTGCTGCACCGTCCACCAAACCGCACCTCGTTCCCTACTTCGAGGACGTCGCGTGGTGCGACACGCTGGTTTTCGTCTATCCGACTTGGTGGTCGGGGCAACCCGCGATCCTGAAGGCTTGGATCGACCGGGTTCTGGCGAATGGTGTTGCATGGAAAGTCGACGAGTCCACCGGACACGTGATGCCCCGACTTCGCAACGTCACGCGGATCATCGTCGTTGCGACACACGGCAGGTCGAGGGGCGCGAACCTGTGGTGCGGGCGGGCGGGCCGGACCGCCATCGTTCGATCAATTCGGCGCCTCTGCTCTTGGCGATGTCGCGCGCACTGGCTGGCGCTCCACGCGGTCGATCGCTCGACACGCTTCGAGCGCGACAGGTTCATGCAGCGGGTGGAGCGAGTCCTTCGAAGAATCTCGTGACGGGTCGGCTCTCATCGCTTGCATTGATGCGGCACAGCCTCGTGACCATCTCGAGATGATTCGTGTGGGGAAAGAGATCGAGCACCAACAGGTCGTCGAGCTCGTAGCCCGCATCGGAGAGCAGTCGTACATCACGCGCGCCGGCCGCGGCATCACAACTGACGAGGACGATCACGGGTGCTCGTGTCGCGGCAAGCACCGCGACACCGGCCGCACCAAGACCGGTGCGGGCCGGATCGGCAATGACAAGGCCGGCCGGCTGGGCATTCCAGGCCTCGACCGTCGACTCGATGATTGTTGCGCGACGCGACGCGAGATTCACACGTGCATCAGCGACGGCACGGGGATTCGACTCGATCAAGGTGACCGGAACGTGCGTCGGCACGATGGTTGCGGCGAACAACCCCACCCCACCGTACGCATCCACGACCTGGCCGAATGTTCCGCTCAGTGCCTCGGGACCCGCGAGCAAACAGACCGCATCGACGAGCAAATCGGCCGCGGCGACACCCGATTGGAAGAACGACCCCATCGACACGACGAGGTCGGTTCCGTGAACAGTTTCGACGAGCCGCGCATCGTCCCCCAGCACGTCGACGGCTTCCAGGCCGCGAACACTGCGCTCGTCACCGTGGACCACCGCACCAACCACCTCGGTCGCAGCACTGCAGCGCAGCGTGACTTCGACATCGCTGCCCGGCCGCGATGTGATTGCTGCGATGGCCCGATGAAGCCGCGGGTGGGCAACGAGGCACTCACCGACGGGAACGACGCGATTCGTCGAGCGCTCCCTGAAACCGGGGCGTCCGTGGGCGTCGAAGGCGAGTCGAACTGTCGTTCGGTACCCGGCACCGGGCAGCCGACCCCCCGATGCGGCACGCATGACCAAGTCGTCGTTGACAGCCACGCGGCCGATACGAACCAACGACTCGATGGCGATACGCACCTTTGCCTCGTACTGGGCCCCGAGGGCAAGGTGTTGCCATTGACATCCTCCGCAGCGGTCCGCCACGTGGGGGCAGGACGGCGTGACACGATTCGTGGACGCAGAGATCACGCGGGTGGCGATCGCCTTCGCGTAGTCCCGGCGCAAATCGGTGAGTTCCACTTCGATGGTCTCGCCGGGCAACGCCCCTTCGATGAACACCACCTTGCCGCTCGGCATGCGACCAAGAGCGTCGCCGCCGGCCACCAACGCGCCGGCTTCGAGTTCCATGCATCAACTTTAGGTTTCAGCCTGCATCGGTAGAGTGGACTACGTGACGCTTCCCATCCAGATCGCACCCTCCGTCTTGCCCGCCGACTTCGCGGAGCTGGGCAAGGCCGTGCGTGATCTCGAGGCCGCGGGTGTCGACCTCATCCAGTGGGATGTGATGGATGGACAGTTCGTGCCGAATCTGACGTTCGGTCCCGACGTCATCGCGGCGGCACGCCGCCACTGCAGCGTGCCGTTCGAGGCGCACTTGATGGTGCTCACACCCGACGCCGCGGCCGCCGACTACGTCAAGGCCGGTTGTTCACGGCTCATCGTGCACGCCGAAGCATGCACCCACTTGCACCGCACCCTGGGCAACATTCGCGCGCTGGGCGCAACTGCCGCGGTTGCCCTGAACCCCGCGACCCCCGCATCGGCCGTTGAGAACGTGCTCGACCTCATCGACTTGGTGCTGATCATGACGGTCAACCCGGGTTTCGGGGGCCAGAAGTACATCTCGGCGATGGAATGCAAAATCCGCGAGGTACGTGACATGGTCAGTGCAGCCGGACTCGGTGATTCCATCCATGTCGAGGTCGACGGTGGCATCTCGGCGGCGACGGTCAGCGGAGCGGCGGCGGCGGGCGCAAATCTTCTCGTCGCGGGCAGTGCACTCTTCAAGCACCCGGAGGGTCTCGGCGCTGCGGTGTCGGAACTGCGCTCGCGGGCCACTGCGGCATTCGTGGCCTGATTCATCCCGCCGTCAGGCGGAAAGTGCGCGACGCACCAGAACCAACGTCACCAAACCCAGCAGCACCAAGCCGCCGGGCACGAGAAAGGCCAGCAGCAATCGGTCGGATTCGCCCGACAGCCCGGACAAAACACCCGACTCTATGCTCGACCCGTCGACGTTCAGGGTGCGCGCAACATCGCCAAAGACGGGACAGACGATGCCGGAGTTGTTGATATCGGCCACCTGATTGCCACCGAAGAGGGGGGCCTCTCGGGTCACGCGCGAAAAAATGCGACCGGTGGTCGCGTCGAGTGCGGTACCAACGAGGTACGAGTCCCCGACTTCGAGGAACTTCACGTCGCGGCCGTAGTAGACGCCGACCTCGGTGACCACCGTGCCGTCGACGTTGGGAACCTCGGTCGAGTAGCCCGCGACGCTGCCTGATCTCAACCGAACGACCTCAAAGAGCGCCTGCGTCGCGTCGAGCACCTCCAGCCTGCCCACGAACACGGCCTGCGACACGGGTGGAGGGGGACAACCCAGCGGCACGGTTGTGGCCGCGGATGGCACGGTGCTCACCGAGACGACCGAGGTCGGAACCGGGACACCGCCCTGTTCGTCGACGGCCTCGTCTGGTTGTTCGTCGGTGACCGTGGTCGTGGCGTTCGGGTCGCTCGAAGCGTGCACGTGCGACGCAAACACAAACACCACCGGCACGGCGAGCACCGCCACGGCACGCCGAGCGCGCACGCCCGCTACCGGCCGCGGAAGACGGGGTTGCGCTTTTCGGTGAAAGCCGCGAGCGCCTCGGCCGTGTCTTTCGTGCCGAAGTTGACCGTCTGTGCCGCGCCCTCGTCGTCGAGCGCCTCTTCCAGGGTGACGTTCATCGCATTGTTGAGCATGCGCTTGGTCTGGGCGATGGCAATCGGTGGCATGGCGGCGAGTTTCCTCGCCCAGCCGTCGACAAAGGCATCGAGTTCGACGTCGGGCACGACGCGGTTGACGAGGCCGATGCGCTCGGCCTCGGCCGCGTCGATGATGTCGGCGAAGAGTGCAAGTTCTTTCGCGCGGTGCAGACCAACGCGGCGCGGCAGGAACCACGACCCGCCGAAGTCGATGCTCAGACCGCGCTTGGCGAAGATCTCCGAGAACCGCGCATTCTCGGCGGCAACGACGAGGTCGCAGCCCAGCGCCATGTTCATGCCCGCGCCAACGGCGACACCGCGAACCTTGGCGATGACGGGCTGGGGCAAACGGGCCAGGGCCATGGCGACGTCGCCGACGTTGCGCATGCGCGCCAACTGGTGCTGCCTGCCGGCGTCGTCGCCCGCCCACAGGTCGGCGCCCGAGCAGAAGTCGCCGCCTGCGCCGGTGAGAACGACACAACGATCGTCGGGCGATGCGGCAACTTCGCGGAACGTCGCGAGCAGTTCGCTCCACATCACGTTGTTCGCCGCGTTCTTCTTGGCGGGGCGGTTGAGGGTGATGGTGACGATACCGTCGGCCCGCCCGAGGGTGATCGTCTCGTACGCGTTGGTTGCCATGACCCGACGATACATAATGACACCGTGGGTTTCGATGCGACACGAAAGCGGGTCAGGCGTCGCACCGACATCGTCTTCGTCGTGGCCGCACTCGCCGTCGCTCTTGCCCTCGTCGCTTGGGCCCTCCTCGGGTGATCAATGAGTGACATCTGGAGCGGTCTCTACGGACCCATCGAGGTGCGCCGCATCCAGCCCTACGAGGCGACCAAGGCCTACCTGTGTCCGGGCTGCAACCGCGAGATTCCGACGGGGTCGGGCCACTGCGTCACCGTGCCCCGCGATGCGCCTGATCTGCGTCGCCACTGGCATCACGCGTGCTGGGAACGTCGCCACCGCAACACTTCCACCTGAAGCTTCAATAGGCGTTCTCGACCACGTCGATCGACGTCCCCACCACGAACGCGGCATCGAAACGCAGCCGTGACATCGGCACACCGTTGTCGCGCGCCCATCCGTATGCGGTACGACGCACGGTTCGACATTTGCCCGGCGTCATTGCCTCTGCGGCGAACCCGTAGTCGTTGTTGCGACGTGTCTTGACTTCGCACACGGCAAACATGCCGCGACGTTCGGCAATGATGTCGATTTCTCCCCTGCCGTGTCGTGCGTTGCGCGCCACGATGCGCCAACCATTGCGTACGTACCAGGACGCGACGAGGTTCTCGCCCCACGCCCCGCGGGTGCGACGGGTCGCGGCTAGACCTCGGGGCCCGGAAGTTCCTCCACGTTCACGTCCTTGAACGACAGGATTTTCACCCGGGGGACGAATCGGCTCTTGCGGTACATGTCCCACACCCATGCGTCGGTCAACTCCAGTTCGATGAGCGGACGGGGACCGTCGGCGGCGACACGCGTGACGACCTCGTTCGCGAGGTAGAAACGGCGGTCTGATTCGACTGCGAAGCGGAACATGGACACCACGTCCTGGTATTCCTGGGCGAGTTGCAATTCGCGTTCGGCCTCGAAGTTTTCGAGATCGTCGGTGTTCAACGGGGCCCCGGCACGAGGCGATGGCTCATGTCAGTGTGTGCACGGATCAGGATTCGCGCTTTTCACGAATCTTGGCGGCCTTACCCGTGCGCTCGCGCAGGAAGTAGAGCTTGGCGCGACGCACTTCCCCGCGGTGCACCAGTTCGACCTTGGCCACCGCCGGGCTGTGTTTGGGGAAGGTGCGCTCGACGCCGACTCCGTAACTGAGTTTGCGCACCGTGTAGGACTCGGCGACGCCAGATCCCTGGATCGCGATGATGTTGCCCTGGAAAATCTGGATGCGTTCCTTGCCACTTTCAACGACGCGCACGTGAACCTTCACTTCGTCGCCTGCGCGAAGATCGGGCAGGTCGCTGCGGAGGTACTGGTTGTCGACGAGGTCGGTGGTCTTCATGGGGCGATCCGTTACTGGTCGGGGGCGGCGGCGCCGCCCTGAGCGAACGGTGAAGGATACGAGACAGGGGCGAACTCTTCCAACAGGCTCTTCTCACCGGCCGACAGGCCCCCGCGGGCCTCGATGAGGTCGGGCCGCAACCGAATCGTACGGTGCAACGCCTGGGCGAGACGCCAGCGGGCAACCAACGCATGGTCGCCACCCCGCAAAACGTCGGGTACCGGCCACCCGCGGAACTCGGCCGGGCGGGTGTACTGGGGTTCTTCGAGCAGACCCGTCGCACCGAAGCTTTCGCCCAACGGCGACTCGGCGTTGCCCATCGCACCGGGAACCAGTCGCACCACGGCCTCGATGATGAGGCATGCCGCCACTTCCCCACCCGACAACACGACGTCACCGACCGACACCTCGGCGTCGACGAGGTGTTCACGCACGCGCTGGTCGACGCCTTCGTAGCGGCCACACACGATGCTAAAACCCGCGAGACCGGCGAGATGACGGGCCATTGCCTGGTCGAAACGGTCGCCTCCGGGACCAAGGAGGATGAGGGGCCGCGGTGGTTGCACGGCCTCGACCGCCTCGAAGATCGGTTCGGGCCGCATCAACATGCCCGCACCGCCACCAAAGACCGCGTCGTCGACCGAACGGTGGACGTCGTTCGTGTGATCACGCAGGTCGTGCGCACGCAGATCCAAGAGACCCGATTCGCGCGCCTTGCCGAGAAGGCTTTGGCCACAGAATGCATCCACGATGCCGGGAAAGACACCAAAGACGTCGACGCGCATCAGGTGTTGTCCTGCAGGTCGAGCAGTCCATCGGGTGGCGTCACCGTCACGACGCCCTCTTTGTGCGACGTGACGAAGGGAACCGGAATCAGCACGCCACGGTCGGTCTCGAGTATCGCGTGTGCGGGATTGTCGACCACCGCCACGCACGTGCCGAACTCGGTGCCATCGGATGCAACGACGCGGGCGCCGATCAGATCATGGACCCACAGGGCGGCGGCGTCATCGATCGGCTCGCCGTAGACGACCTCGTTCGTCAACTTCGCCGCCTCTTCGCGCACGCCAAGGCCCTCGAACACCACGAGGTAACGCTCCTTCGAGGACCGAATCGCCTCGATCGTGCGCCACGTCCCGCCAACGAAGACCCGCGAGCCGGCTCGCCGGCGCTCGGGACGATCGGAAACGAAACTCAGATACATCTCGCCACGCACCCCATGGGTACGTCCCAGTCTGCCGATTTCGAGCAGACCGACGGGCGGTTCATTCATCGGCACTCTTTGTCGGTCGACGCGGGCTACTCGTCGAGAAAATCGACGTCGACGTCGACGCCGTCACGACTCGCCGCCGCACGCACCACGGTACGGATGCTCTGTGCGGTGCGACCGCGACGGCCAATCACCCGGCCGAGGTCACCCGACCCGACTCGCACCTCGAGATACACCTTGTCGTCACCCTCGCGATGGTCGACCGACACGGCATCGGGGTCGTCGACGATCGAACGGACGACGTGTTGTAGTACCGCCGTCGCCGTGGGTGCGGGAACCAGGTTGCCGCTGTCGCTCACTTGGCGCTCTTCGAGGCAGTGAACTGTGCCCACGCGCCCGAGATCTCGAGAAGCTTGCGCACGCGATCGGTGGGCTGTGCACCCTGCTTCAACCAGGCAACAGCCTTGTCGTTGTCGACCTTGAGGTGCGACGGCTCTTGACGAGGGTTGTACTGACCGAGAATCTCGATGAAACGACCGTCGCGCGAGCGGCGCTCGTCGGCAACGATTATGCGGTAGTGCGGCTGCTTGGTCTTTCCGACACGGGTGAGACGCAACTTGACTGACATGAAAACTCCTGCAACTGGGTCGTCGAGGCCGGAGACGGCCGCGACCGGACTAAGAAAGGCTATCGGAAGTCGCGAAAATCGGGAAAGGCCCCGGGGTTTTTCTGGCCGGGCAGACCCGGCTGGCTCGGTGGACCCAGACCCGAGAGGTCACCGGCGCCCATTTGCTTCATGGCCCTGGCCATCTTGACGGGGTTCACCTTGGGTGGCTTGCCCTTCTTGCCCGGCTTCTTGCCCGACATGCCGCCCATCTGCTTCATCATGCGCTGCATTTCGCTGAACTGCTTGACGAGGCGGTTGACGTCGGGCACGGTCGTACCGCTGCCCTTGGCGATGCGCACGCGACGCGATCCGTTGATGATGTCGGGACTGCGGCGCTCCTCGGGGGTCATCGAGCGGATGATCGCCTCGGTGACCTTGACTTGGTCGTCGCCAATCTCGGCGTTCTTGAGTTCCTTGGGCATGCCGGGGAGCATCCCCATGATGCTCGAGATCGACCCCATCTTCTTGACCTGCTGCAACTGTTCGAGGAAATCATCGAGTGTGAACCCACCCTCGAACAACTTTGCCGCGGTCGCTTCGGCCTCTTCCTTTTCGAAAACCTGTTCGGCCTGCTCGATGAGCGTGAGGACGTCACCCATGCCGAGAATGCGTCCGGCCATGCGGTCGGGATGGAACTGCTCGAACGCATCGATTTTTTCACCCGTCGCCGCGAAGGCGATCGGCTTGCCGATGACCTCCTTGACTGACAATGCGGCACCGCCACGTGCGTCGCCGTCGAGCTTGGAAAGAATCACCCCGTCGATCTCGAGCGTGGCATTGAACGCTTCGGCGGTGTTGACGGCGTCCTGGCCGGTCATCGCGTCGATGACGAGGAACGTGTAGTGCGGCTCGACCGCGTCGCTGATGCGGCGGATTTCCTCCATCAAGTCGGCATCGATCGACAAACGGCCGGCGGTGTCGACGATGAGAACGTCGCGGCCGATACGCCGCGCCTCGGCGAGGCCGCGCGTCGCGGTGGTGACCGGGTCGCTCGGGTCGGAGAACACGGGAACGTCGATCTGGAGCCCGAGCGTGCGCAACTGTTCGACGGCCGCCGGACGCTGCAGGTCGGCGCCTACCAGGAGGGGCTGACGGCCCTGCGACTTGAACCAGCGCGCCAACTTGGCCGCACTGGTGGTTTTTCCCGAACCCTGGAGACCGGCCATGAGGACCACCGTCGGGGGTTTGCCGGCGTAGGTGATCTTGAGCGTGTCACCACCGAGGATCGCCGTCAGTTCCTGGTTGACGATCTTGACGATCTGCTGGCCCGGGTCGAGGGACTTGGAGAGTTCCGCGCCAACGGCCTGCTCGCGAATGCGGGCGACGACGTTGCGGGCGACGCTGACGTTGACGTCGGCGTCGAGAAGTGCGGCACGAATTTCGGCAAGAACCCCGTCGACATCGGCCTCGGTGAGGCGACCGCGACCGCGGACCTTGCCGAGAATCGACTCGAATTTTGAACTGAGGTTGTCGAACATGACGCCCGTGAGGCTACCCAACGCTGACGCCGGTCACCTTTCCGTCAACGATCGCAAGATTCAAGCGGTTCGTCACGTAATCCATCGTCAATGGGAAGTCCTCGCCATCACGCGAACTCACGCGTGTGATCCAACCACGCGACTCGGCGACCTTCACGGCCTCGTCCTCGGTGAGACCGACCAACTCGACCGCCTCTTCTTGGCTGATGGCGGGCACGACGACGGCCGGCAACGTTTCACCCGAACCGGTGGAACCCTCCGATCCCTCGGAGACACCGGACGAACCCGAACTACCGCTCGTTCCACCACCCACCATGATGTCGGGTGTCGGTGCGGCCTGCTCGATGAACTCATCCGTGATCGCAAGTGTGCTGATCGTGTAGCCGTCCTTGACGGCGTACTCGTACGACGGCACCAGCCACATCACGTTGTCAGCGTCGATGATCGGAGTCAGCGATTCCTTGACGCCCGTGATCACGACCGTCTGCACGACCGGCACAAGTGAATCGGTTGTCGTTGCATCACCGGCGGGCGACGGTACGACCACCGCTGAGTCGTCTGCGAATGCGGGCTCGGTGATGCCCTTGGCAACCGGGCCGTAGCCGTACCAACCCGAGTACTCCGGGTCACCCAAACGTTCGACACCGGCGAGCGCTCCGACGCGCGGGAACTTCGGACCCTTTTCGAAGGAGAGAAGATTGCCGCCGGCCCACGTGATCTCGCCTTCGTCGCCGAAACCGAACGTCCACGACATCGGCGCTCGAACATCTCCCACACGCCTCCACGCGGTCACCGACACCGACCACTCGTCGGCGTAGACCTCGATGTCGTCGTCACGAATGTCGACTCCGGCTTCGCTCATGATCGACTTGGTGCGCGCACGCGCCTCGTCTTTCGAGGGCAGGTTTACGGGCTTGTTCATCTCCCCCGGAACCTCAACGACGGCATCTGATGTTGCAGAGTCGGATGTTGCGGTGTCGGGCGCAACCGCGGGTTCGGAAGAACGAGATGACGTGGCCCACGCGGGCGAGTAGTACCAGTTGAGATACGGGTCGAGCTCGGCGTCACCGAAGCTCACCGACGGGGCAGAGCCATCGATCGGGCCCGCAACGAATCCGCCACCCTCGTCCTTCTTGCGAGCGACGAGGTCGCCTTCGACGCCCAGAGCCTTGGCGATGGCATTCATCCGCTTCTTCGAAGGTGCGCCCTTCGACTTCCACGACTGGGCCTTGTCGTCGAGCGCCGGCAGGTCGCCTTCGACTTCGTACACGACCTCGTAGGGGGCAACGGCGGCCATCTTGTTGTTCGGCATCGCCGCGTCAGCGGTCGACTCGGCCGCACCGGCCGTTCTCGACGACAACGTCGACCGCGCAGCGGAAAAGACGATCGGCTCGGCGTCATCGCCCGATCCACCGCGTGCCACCGCGACGACGACCGCGACGACGCCAACGGCAACTGCACCCGCGGTGGTCAATCGACCGACGCGCCGGGGCCTCGCGACAACGGCGCTCTCCTGGGGTTCGCTCGACATGATGAGTCCTTTCAATTCACGGGCCCGGCTGCTTGTCACCGGATCGAGGGATGTATTCGTCGGAACGGGATCGATGCGGGCGATTCGTTCGAGAATTTCGTCACCCGTCATCGTTCCTCCTTCCGATCGCGTGTATCAACCGATGAATGTCCCCCACCATCCGAATTCTTTCCGGCCCCCAGCAGCCCGGCGAGTTCGCGCCGCGCCCTGTGCAGGCGGATGCTCACGGCATTCGGTGTGATACCCAGGACCACCGCGATCTCTCCCGCGCCGAAACACTCCCAAACGGACAACCTGAGAAGCTCCCTCTGCTCGTCATCAAGCCGTGCAAGTGCCGCCACCAGATCAGCGTCCCCCGAGTCATCATGCACAGGTGCGGGTTCCCTCGCCACTCGATCCCTGAGGAGCGCGCGCCGCTTGGTTGACCGCCTCTGGTTCGCAAGGCACCGCCGCGCAGCCCCAAGACACCACGGCACGACCGCCTCGGACGGAACGTCATCGAGCCTGCGCCAGACGACCATGAACGTGTCGGCTACGACATCGTCGGTTTCGTCGCCGCCGCCACGCCGCCGCACGTAACGCTGAACCGGGACATACGCAGCGTCGAACACTTCTTCGAAGCGTGCGCGACGATCAGCACCGACCGAGAGGTGGCCTCCCATGGTGGTTGAGTGTCCGCTGCGGCCCCGAATCTTTCAGGACTCCGCAGCGAAGAGTTCCCTCACGTACTCGTCGGGG
>VGAC01000021.1 GCA_016870865.1 Actinomycetota bacterium | reverse complement strand
AGGCGCTAAGCGAGCGCCCCCTCGAGTGCTGATCACTTCGACAATTTCGCCGACTCGACCGCGAGGTCGTGGCGCACCATCATCTTGACGAGCTGCGGGAAGTCGACCTCGGGTTTCCAGCCCAACTCCCTCGCGGCTTTCGACGCATCTCCAACGAGCACATCGACTTCGGCGGGCCGCAGCATCGATGGATCAAGGACGACGTGACGGGACCAATCGTCAATACCCACCTCGGCGAACGCCAAGTCGAGAAATTCACGAACAGAATGCGAAATGCCCGTTGCCACGACGAAGTCATCGGCCTGGTCTTGTTGCATCATCATCCACATCGCCTTCACGTAGTCGCCGGCGAATCCCCAGTCGCGCTTTGCATCGAGATTTCCGAGCGCAACACTGTCTTGGAGCCCCAAGCCGATACGCGCGACCGCACTCGAAATCTTGCGCGTGACGAACTCAAGCCCGCGCCACGGACCCTCGTGGTTGAAGAGAATCCCCGAGCAGGCATAGAGGCCGTAGCTCTCTCGGTAATTGACTGTGACATTGTGGCCGAACACCTTGGCACAGCCGTACGGAGACCGCGGATGGAAGGGTGTCAACTCGGTTTGCGGGGTCTCGCGAACCATGCCGAACATCTCCGATGACGACGCCTGGTAGAAGCGGATCGGGTTGTTTTGCTGGCCGCCCACCATGCGGATGGCCTCGAGCATGCGCAACACGCCGAGGCCCGTGGTGTTGGCGGTGAGCTCGGCTTGACTGAAGGAGAACGCGACGTAGGTCACTGCGCCGAGGTTGTAGACCTCGTCGGGTTGGGCGAATTCGATGGCCGTTCCAAGACTCAGCACGTCAGCCAGATCGCCGGAGATCAGTTCGATGTAGGGAAAGTCGGTTCGAATCTGTTCTGCGCGCGGGTTGTTTTGTCCCTTGACCATGCCAAAGACCGTGTAGCCCTTCGAATGCAACAGTTCCGCAAGGTGGCGGCCGTCCTGTCCGGTGATTCCGGTGATCAAGGCCTTCTTCATGACGTCCCGACTCTAACAGTGCTGCCCCTACGATCGAAGGCGTGCGTAGCCGGGTCGACCGATGATCACCGTTGTTTCGGGTGGCGTTGGTGCTGCGCGGCTGTTGCGCGGTGCGGCAATGATTGTTGCGGCCGACGAACTGACGACGATCGTCAATACCGGTGACGACACCGTGATGCACGGTCTTTTCATCTCCCCCGACCTGGACACCGTGACCTACACCGTGTCGGGTGCAATCGACCCGCAACGCGGATGGGGTCTCTCAGAAGAGGCATGGACCACGATGCAGGCCCTCGAGCGTTTCGTGGGCGTGCGTCCGGTCGGATCACACGCGGGCGAGAACTGGTTCGGTTTGGGCAACCGCGATTTGGCGACGCACTTCTACCGCACGACGCGTCTCGCCGAGGGTGCGACGCTCGCCGAGGTCACCGCCGAGATCACCCGTGCATTCGGCATCGCGTTTCGTGTTCTCCCGATGTCGAACGACCGCGTGTCGACGATGGTGACGCTCACCGATGGTACCGAGGTCGCCTTTCAGGAGTATTTCGTCAAGCTGCAGCATGACGTACCGGTGCGCGCCGTGCGCTTCGAGGGTGCCCGCACGGCCAAACCCCTCGGCCTGGGTGAGCTGCGCGACTCGCGCGCCGTCCTCATCGCGCCCTCCAACCCGATCGTTTCCATCGGACCCATGCGCACACTCGCCGGCTTCGACGATGCGCTCGCCTCGCGGCGCGACACCGTCGTGGCGATATCCCCCATCGTTGCCGGTGCGGCGCTGAAAGGGCCCGCCGACCGCATGCTCGCCGAACTCGGCCACGAAGCGAGCGTCGTCGGCGTTGCGCGGCTCTACTCGGCGATTGCAGGCACCCTGGTCATCGACACCGCCGATGCCGCGCTCGCCCCGCAGGTCGAGGCCACCGGCATGCGTTGCGTCGTCGCCGAGAGCGTCATGAAATCCCCCGAAGTGGCGGCTTCCCTCACCCGCACGTGCCTGGCCGCCGTCGGCGTGGGAACATGACCACATGAACCGGATTTCTGCATGGGGCGTCGAGGGCATCGGCGAGATCGTGCCCGGGATGCAGTTGGGAGACGTCATCGTCGACGCATGCCGCAACGAACCCAACGGCCCGTTGCAGGACTTCGACGTTCTCGTCGTCACTCAGAAAATCGTCTCCAAGGCCGAGGGTCGCCTCGTGCCAATCGACCCCGATGACCCGCTGTCGCACAAGGCCCTCGTCGAATCGGAGGCGGTGCGCATCGTGCGTCGCCGCGGCGACCTCATCATCACCGAAACGTCGCACGGTTTTGTGTGCGCGAACAGCGGCATCGATCTCTCGAACGTGCAGCGCGGTCAGGCCGCACTTCTTCCCATCGACAGCGACCGCTCGGCGCGGCGCATCCGCGACATCGTCAAGGCGAAGCTCGACGTTCAGGTTGGCGTGATCATCAGCGACACTTTCGGCCGCCCGTGGCGCAAGGGACTCACCGACGTGGCGATCGGCGTTGCGGGCATCGCGGGGGTGCTCGACCTGCGCGGCACCCCCGACGCGCTCGGTCGCACGATGCAGGTCACCGAGGTTGCGATCGCCGACGAACTGGCGAGTGCGGCCGAACTGGTGATGGGCAAGTCGAGGGGCGTGCCCGTGGGCGTCGTGCGCGGCACCGACCCGACGTGGTTCCGCGAGGCAGGCATGAGCGAAATAGTGCGTCCGCCGATCGAAGACCTTTTCCGCTGATTCCGTGGGCGTGTTCAGTTGCCGCCGAGGAGCGCCGCAAGACCGTCGTTGAGTTCCGTGAAGGGTGCCCACGCCAGATGAATTCGTGCCCTCACTGGTGAGATGGCGAAGCGCGAAATGTCGCCCGGACGTGCCTTTACCGTCGAGGCTCGCAGGCCACTGGTACCGCTCATCACCCGCCACAACGCCGCGATGGTGGTTTGCACACCGGTACCGATGTTGATGAGCAAACCGTCGCCCTTCGTCGCCGCGCGCACGTATGCGTCGACGACATCGTCAACGTGGATGAAGTCGCGTGTCTGGCGACCCGTCCCGTAGATCTCGGGGGACTCCCCTGCGGCGAGTGCCGCGGCGAACGACGCCACGACTCCGTCCTCGCTGCGCTGGCGAGGGCCGTACACGTTTGCAACAGCGAGCGCCGTGTACTCGACCGCGTGCACCTCGCGGTAGACACCGAGGAGATCTGGGATCATGCGGGCGATCACGTTCGGCACGCTGACGGCATCGGCGAACCTGCCCTCCTTGGCGGGAATGTCACGAACGGCGACCTCGCCATACAACAGCGTCGCAGGCAGACCGACCACGACCTTGGCCGCACCATAGAGGCGCGCGGCTTCGAGGGCTGCCACCACCTGCGCCGCCGACCCAACCGAAGAAATCGCGTGCGCAGACGCGGGTGACAATGCAGTCATCTGGAAGATCACATCGGGCCGGCGCAACGAGACCAGGTCGAGGAAGGCGGGCGCGGTGACGTCGATGTTGTGGATCTTGAGTTCGCCTCCCGCTGCACGGGCCTGGGCGAGATTCGCCAACGAGCCGGTTCTCAGGTCGTCGACGACTTCCGCCGCGTGACCATCGGCGAGCAGACGATCGACGAGATGCGACCCGATGAACCCGGCACCACCACAAACCAGGGCGCGCACTACGAGCCTTCGGGTGCGGGGATCTTTGCCCCTGAGATGGTGGCGCCTGCATCGATGACACCATCTTCGCCCACCACGACGCCACGTGCGACGGCGCCCGCCCCGATGCGGCCCATCACCAATCCCGACTCGACCACGGCACCATCACCGACGATGCCGGACGGGAAGATCACCGAGCCGACGACGCGTGCCCCCGCACCAATCGTCGCGCGGGCGCCCACGACGCTGCGCTCGATAACCGCTCCGGCGCCGATGGACGCCGACGGGTCGATGACCGAGGAGCCGACAGCGTCCACGGCCGACATGTTTGCGGCGAGGAACGTCTCGGGCTGCCCCGTGTCGACCCAGGCGTCGTGGGTGGCCAACGCAAACAACGACGAGGAGACCACCATCTCGGGGAACACCGTGCGTTCGATCGACAACTTCCCGCCGACGGGAACGCGGTCGATGACCGACGTTTCCAGAACGTAGGTTCCCGCGTTCACGTTGCCGGCGGCGGCTTGGCCGGGTGCGGGCTTTTCGACGAAGCGCAGCACACGACCCGTTGCGTCGGTCTCCACGACACCGAATTGCGACGGGTCGTCGACGGGCACGAGATGCAGGGTGCCCTCGGCACCCGATGCGCGGTGGAAGTCGATGACCCGCGAGATGTCGAGGCCCGTGAGAATGTCGCCGTTGGCAACGACGAAAGTCGATGCGATACCCGCGTGGCGTGCGGCGAATGCGACCGCTCCTGCGGTGTCGAGGGGTTCGGGTTCGACCGCGTACACCAGTTCGACACCGCCGCAGCGACCGTCGGGGAAGGCGGCGAGGAACGGCTCGGGCTTGAATCCGAGTGCCAACACCGCGCGCGTCACCCCCGCACGTTCAAGTCCGGCAAGGATGCGCACGACGGTCGGCACGTTGCCGACGGGCAACAAGGGCTTGGGAACGCTCAGGGTCAGAGGTCGAAGTCGCGTTCCGAATCCACCGACGAGGATGACGGCGTCCACGCCCGGGTCACCCCTGGGTGGTTGTCGTGACAACGGACGTCGTCGTGCTGCCACCGGCAACGGTCGTGCCGGTCTCACCGGCAGCCGTCGTGCCGGTCTCCCCGACAACGGTCGTGGTGGTTTCACCGGCAACGGTCGTGGTGGTTTCACCGGCGATCGTCGTCGTCGTGGCGATACCGCCCGAGTCGACCGCACCGAGCTCCTGCAGGTTCGCGGCCGTCGGCGGCGGCGGCACCTGGGCATCATCGGCGACGAACGCGATGACGACCACCATGCCGTCCTTCTCGATTCGGATGTCATCGAAGTCTGCGATCAGCATCTTCTTTTCGTCGGGCTTGTCGTACTGGTCCCAGACGAAGGCTTTCAGCGTGGCGTCCTTGCCGTTGCACTTCTCTTCGCCCTCTTCGTACTTGGCGCCGCCGTTTTGGTCGTCGGGGAACTGCAGTTTCGAGTTCGACACCTCGACGTCGTAGACGTCGAGGAAGACCCCGAACTTGGCCCGCTTGCCCGTGGCGAGGGCCTGCGGGTGCCAGTGGATGACACCGTCATCGTGGCTGTGCACGCCGTACTTGAAGTACTTGTCGTCGAGGGGCTCTTCTTTGTTGCCGACGAGGTTCGCCACGTACTCGTCGCAGGCGTAGAAGCCGTAAGAGACGTGCCAGTGATCGTTGGTTGTCGGGGGCTCAGTTGCCGAGGAGGTTCCCGACCTGGCGTAGGCGACGAGTCCGAGACCGACAAGGAGAACCAGGACGATGATCGTGGGGAAGAGAGTTCCGCCTTGGAAACGGATTTTCTTGCCTTTGCCCTTGCTGGCCAGTCGGGCGACTCTCTTGGCCGACGATGCTTTACCCACGAGACTGCGAGGCTACCTGCTGGCAGCCCCGAATCGGCCCATTCAACGAGGCCCGAGGCGCTCGATGAGGGCTGCGTACGCCTCGCCGACCGCCGCAGGGGACGCATGTTCCACCACCCAGCGCCGACCGCGCTCGCCCATCGCCGCACGTTCGCCGGGTTCGTCGAGAAGCGATGCGAGAGCGGCGACGAACGCATCGGCATCGTCGGGTGCGACGACGGCACCGCATCGTGCCGCACCGATCATGCGGGCGACTTGGCTGTCAGCGTCGATCGAAGCGAGGATCGGCCGTGCGGCCGCCATGATCGAAAACGTCTTCGACGGCACGCTCACGTTGCCCAGGCCGCGCCGAAGTGGCACCACGTGTACATCGGCACTTGCCAGCACCTCGGCCAGCCTGTCGGCTGGTTGGTAGTCGACGAACACCACGTTCACCAGCCCCGCTGCCCGCCCCTGGACTTCGGCGCGCGAGGAACCCTCACCATTGACGACGAAGACGACCTCGGGCATGCGACGGGCCGCTTCGATGAGAAGGTCGAGCGACTGCGAAAAACCGACGTTGCCCGCGTACATGACGACACTCTCGGCGCCGGGAGCGAACTCACGCCGGTAAGCCGTGTCGGTGCCGCCCGGAACGATGCGCTCGGAGTCGACGAAATTCGGGATGACGACCGCCTTGCCCGCGTGCTTCGGCGGCAGTTTCCCCGCAACGTTGCGGCGCAGGTCGTCGGAGAGAACCACGACCGCCTCGGATCGTCGGTAACTCACGCGCTCGAGCCATTCGGCGAGCGCGATCAGGCGTCGATTGGACAACTTGCCGGTGCTCACTGCGGCATCGGGGAAAACGTCCTGGATGTTGAACACCAACGGCCCGCGCCGCACCTTTGCAACGAGCCAACCCGTGAGCCCGAGCGTGAGTGGAGGCGACATCGCGATGACGGCTGCGGCCCGACGGTGTGCACCACCGACGAAGACGCCGCGCAGACCGATGAGAACGCTGAACGCGACGAAGCCGATGGCCCTGCGCGGAATGTTGGCCTTGTCGTTGCCCGCGAACGGACTCACCCGCACGATCGAACCCCATTGCGTCACCTCGGTGCGCCACGGACGTCCCGTCCAGCCGTCTTCGACGCGGTGCTGGCGGTACCACGGCAATGAGGTGACGACGTGCACGCGATGGCCGAGGCGCACGAGCTCTTCGACGATGCGCGTCATCACGACACCGGTCGGGGCGGTGTCGGGTGCAAAGTGCGGACACAGCACGACAACGGGACGGCTCGCACGGGCCATCAGGCAAGCAGGCCTTCGTAGACACCGCGCAGGTCGCGACCCGAGGCGACGAGCGTGAAACTTTCCGCACGTCGGCGAGCGGCCGCCACGAGCGCGGCACGTTCAGCGGCCACGCGTTCGGGAACCACGGCCCATGCCTGCGGGTCGAGCGGCAGGACGATGCCACCGTCGCCAACAACGCCGGGCAGGCTTGCCCGATCGGAGGCCACGACGGGAACACCGAGCGCCATTGCCTCGGCCACCGGAGCCCCGAATCCCTCGTATTCGCTGGGGAAAACAAGCGCGTCGGCACCGACAACGAGCGCGTCTCGATCCGCGTCACCGATGTGCCCGATGAAATGAACACGGTCAGCGACTCCGCTCGACACGATGTGCTCAACCAACGCGCGGTGACCACGGCCCTCGCCACCCATGAACAACAGATGCACCCCGGTCGTGCGCCACGACCCGGCGAGCATTTCGATGAGGAACATGTGGTTCTTGTGGGGATGGGTGATCGCCGGGTAGACCAAGTACGGGAAGCCGGCGACACCGAACTTGTCGCGGATCCTCGAAACGTCGAGCGCCGAGGCGTCGACGGATTCGATCCCATGAACCACGACGTGCACCGTCGTCGGGTCGAGGCCGAAACGATCAAGCAATGTTTCGCGCACGTAGGCCGACGGCACCGCGACGGCATCGGCGCGCTGCAGCGACCTCGGCACCATTTGCGACAGGTAACTGAGTCGTGTGCGCGAGAAGTACTGCGGGTACGAGAGGTACTGAACGTCGTGCACCGTCACCAGCGTGCGACCGTTCGTGCGGAACGGCACCGTGCCACCGCCGTGGTGCGTGACTGCAACCCCACGGGTGCGCGACGCGAGCCACGTGCTTTCGCGCCAGATTCGCGACGCACGATTGGCACCGTTCGATGCCGTCTCGTGGATTCGCCAACCGGCAAGTTCGGGATGCGCAGCCGTGTAACCACGCGGCGCGTAGATGTCGAGGTCGAACCCCGCGTCACCGGTGAGTGCAAGACCAGCGAGTTGGCGGGCCAGGTACTGCTCGCTGCCGCCCACCCGTCCGGGCTGGCACCACAACAGGTTGACTGCGATGCGCGGATTCATCTGTTGCCGCTGTTCATTCCCGGTCCCCGCGCGGGCCCTCGGTGACTGCTTCGGCGTACACCTCGCGCGTGAGTTCTGCCGTGCGCTTCCACGACAGTTGCCGCGCGCGGTCGCGGGCGCGTGCCGAGAGGGCATCGCGCTGTTCGATGACGCGCAGTATCCCGTCGGCGATCGATGCGCTGTCGAGCGGGTCGACCAACACCGCCGCACCACCGGCGACTTCTTGCGTGGCGCCGCTCGCACTGGTGACGACGGGTGTGCCCTGTGCCATGGCTTCGAGTATCGGCAGGCCGAAACCTTCGCGGATCGACGGATAACACAGCGCCACCGCCCCCGAATACAGAGCCGCCAGTTCGTCGGCGGGAACGAAGCCGAGCATGTGAACACGGCCACGCGACTCGGCAGGAATGTCGGGCCCCTCACCCCACCCGGCCGCACCAACCACGACGAGGTCGGGAATGCGGTCACCCAGTCGTGCATGCGCCTCGACGAGTCGTGCGAGATTCTTGCGCGGTTCGATCGTGCCGACGAAGAGCAGGTAGCACTCGGGGAGACGGTGGCGCGCGACCACCTCACCAACCGCCGACTCGGCCACGTCGACGTGGCGCACACCGTTTTCGACGCAGCGCAGCCGTTCGGTATCGAACCCGTGTGCGAGACAGTCCTCGAGCGTCGCTTGCGACGCGCACACGATGCGCGATGCACGCCGTTTCACCAGTTCCATGCTGCGGTTGAACACCGACACACCGCGCTTCGTGAAATGCGAGGGGTCGTGCACGAAGGCGAGGTCGTGCACCGTGACGACAAGTGGCCGTGTCGTGGCGGCGGGGATGATGCTCGTCGCGTGCACGACGTCGACGGCACCCGTCGCACCCTCGACGCGTGGCCAGCCGAACCTCAACCACGATTCATAGAGGTAGGGCCCGGCCAACCGCAGTGGTCGCACACCTATTGGCGGCGCAAAACCCGACGTCGCGGGACCCCGGTGGCGGCCCGCCACACCGATCACTTCGAGGCCCGGCAGTGCGGCAAGTTCACGGGCGATTTCGACGCCGTACACACCCGTACCACCGGGCACGTCATGCCAGCACTGTTCCAATGTGATGGCGACGCGCACCCCCCCATTGTGCCTGCACACGCCCTACCATCAGTGGGCATGAGCGAATTCTGGAAGTCGCGCCGGGTGCTCGTCACCGGTGGCAACGGTTTCCTTGGCCGCGTCGTGGTGCGTCTCCTGCGCGAACGCGGTGCCGACGTCGCCGCTCCACGCAAGGCCGACTTCGACCTCACGCAGCCCGGCCGCGCCGAGGCGATGCTTGCGGCCCACAGGCCCACCCACGTGATTCACCTCGCCGCCCGCGTCGGGGGCATCGGCTACAACCAGGCCGCTCCCGCACCGCTTTATCTCGACAATCTGATGATGGGCACGCACGTCATCGAGGCGTGCCGCGCGGCGAACACCGAAAAGACCGTGCTTGTCGGCACGGTGTGTTCGTACCCGAAGTTCACGCCCGTGCCGTTCCGCGAGTCCTCGTTCTGGGACGGCTACCCCGAGGAGACGAATGCGCCGTACGGCATCGCGAAGAAGGCGCTTCTCATCCACGCCAAGGTGAACGCCGCGCAGTACGGCCAGAAGTTCGCGTACCTCATTCCGACGAATCTCTTCGGTCCCGGCGACAAGTTCCACCCCGACGTCTCGCACGTGATTCCCGCGCTCATCAAGAAATGCGTCGAGGCACGCGAGACCGGCGCCGACAAGGTGCACGTGTGGGGCACGGGAACCGCGAGCCGCGAATACCTCTATGTCGACGATGCGGCGGCAGCGATCGTCCTCGCCACCGAAGTCCACGAATCGCCCGAGCCCTTGAACCTCGGTACGAACCGGGAGATCACGATCCGCGAAACCGTCGAGACCATCGCGCGGGTTGTCGGCTTCACAGGTGACCTCGTGTGGGATTCGACCAAACCCGATGGCCAGCCGCGTCGTCGGATCGATGCGAAGAATGCCGAACACGCGCTCGGTTGGACTGCGCAGACGGATTTCCGCAAGGGTCTCGAGTCGACGGTCGCCTGGTATCTCGCAAATCGGGACCTCGCCAATCGCGCGGTCGCCGAACAAGCCCCCTGATGAACCTTCCTCCCCCACCAATTCCGAACTGCGTCCGCCACCCCGACCGGCCAACCGGCCGCAGCTGCACACGCTGCGGTCGACCCGCCTGCGCCGACTGTCTGGTACAGGCCGACGTCGGATCGAAATGCCTCGACTGCCTGCGCCGTGACCGACCGTCGGTACGCACGCGCGTCACCTACTGGAACGCCGCGCAGCCGCTGCTCGTCACCAGGGCCCTGATTGCGATCAACGTGGTTGTTTTCGTCTTCACCAACGTCGGCGGTATCAACCTCGGCGGTGGTGGCGCGCTGTCGGAGAACACGATCAGCCTCGGCCTCTACAAGGGCTTCCTCTACAACGACGAGTGGTACCGCCTCGTCACGGCGGGTTTCGTGCACTTCGGTCTGTTCCACATCGGGATGAACATGTTCCTCCTCTGGCAGTTGGGGTCGTTGCTCGAGGCCGAACTTGGTCGCGTCCCCTACGCGCTTGCCTACATGGCGTCACTCATCGCCGGCAGCACGGGGGCGCTCGTCGCCTCCCCGTGGGCGCTGTCGGGTGGTGCATCGGGCGCGGTGTTCGGACTCATGGGCCTCGCCGTGGTCGGCATGCGGCAACGCGGCATCAATCCGTTCCAGACAGGTTTGGGCATGACGCTCCTCATCAACCTGTTGATCACGGTGACGATTCCGGGTATCTCGATCGGCGGCCACATCGGTGGCTTGGTTGGTGGCGCGGCATGCGGCGCGGTTCTGGTGCCGCGGCATGGTCGTGGCGTCGGTCCCTGGATGAAATACGCGGCACCGATCACGATCGCCGTCGTTGCGTTTGCCATCGCTCGCGCCTCCCTCTGACGCGTCGCACCCCCAAATTACGCTGCGCGCGATGAGTACCCAGAGCCTCACCCTCGTCGACGTTCCACGTCCCTACCTCGACACCATCGCCTCGACTGCCCAGGCCCTCAGCGTCTTTTCCCTCACGGTGCGGCGACCCTTTCGTCGGCAACACCTCGTCCTGCTGGTCGACGCATCGCGTCACGGTGTCGGCCTGCACTCCTGCGACGGCTTCATCAACCTGCGTGACGACCCCACCACCGCGGGCCGCAGCCTTGGCCACCACGTCGTGTCGGTTGCCTCGACCCATCCCCTCGCCTCTGGCTGTTACGTGATGACGGTCGAACCCGACTCCCACGCATCGCCAAACGACACCCAGAGGTGGCTGGCCATGGCCGACGTATGCGACCGAGCCGGGATCCTCCTCATCGACTGGTGCGTGCGCGGCTTTGCCACGGCCGGTGCCCGGTACGCAGGCCAGGGGACGGTGTGGTTCCCGCGGCACGCCGCCGGGCCGGGCTGAGACGCAAACCCGCGTCACGCAACCTGGTCAACAACTCCCTGCTACCGACGGCGGTCGCACCCAACGCGATCGCGCGGTCGCGGTACTCCTCGGGTAGGTCGTAGTGGTCACCTTGGAATCCTCGGCGCGGAATACCCAATGCCGCGGCGATCTCGTGCAGTTCGTCGTACGACGTGTCGCTGACCATGTGGCACCACTTGCGGTCGCGGAACCACCAGTGGCACCCGTCGACGAGAATCATCGGTCGCCGTCGACAACCGTCAGTGGCAGGCGCAGCCGCCGCCGCAACCGCGCTGCATCACCGGCGCAGGCACGGGATCCGCGCCCGGTCCGGCACCGACCGACGCGAACACCGACAGCCGGCGCTTGGCCTCGGCACCACACGAACACGGTGTCGGCAACGAGGCTTCGCTCATCGGTCGCCGCAATTCGAATACGGCATCACACGACGGGCAACGGTATTCGTACAACGGCATGCCTCGAGGTTAGTGGCCCCGTGGTTGAATGATCGCATGTCGATTGACATGGCGAACGGTCCCCTCACGACGCTTCCCGCGCGTGTCGAGCCCGAGACCGAGCACGTCCTCGAAACCGGCGAGCCGGCCGTGGCGCACATCGTCAAGACCGAGCCGGGCGAGTCGGCGGCGGCCAAGGTTCTCGAGGCGCGCATCTACGGCACGCCCCTCGAGGCACTGTGCGGTCACGTGTGGGTCCCCTCTCGCGACCCCAAGCAACTACCCCTCTGCGACGTCTGCAAGGACATCTACGAGGCCTACCGTGCGTTCAACGATGGTTTGAACCAACGGCCGAGCGAGTAGAAAAGAGCATCGGAGGAGACACCATGATCATCATCGCAGGACGTATTTTCATCGACCCCGCCAAGCGCGCAGCGCTGCTCGAGGATTCCAAGCCGCTGCAGCAGGCCACCCGCGACGGGGAACCGGGCTGCGAGGCCTACGTGTTTTCGGCCGACCCGTGCGAGCCGGGCACCATCACGGTGTACGAACTCTGGACCGACGCGCCTTCGCTTGCAGCGCACTTCCTGCACGAGAACTACTTCAACATGCGCAACAAGTTCGCCCAGCACGGCATCTCGGGTGCCGAAACGATGAAGTACCGGATCGACGCCAAGGCGCCGGTGTACAACGCGCAACGCATCGCCACCACCGACTTCGACTAACGCCATGTCGGACGACGCGTCGTGTGTCGAACTGGCGGGTCTGCGCATCCGCGAAGCGGTGCGTGCCCTGCTGATCGACGACGACCACCACGTTCTTCTTGCCCACCTCGCGTTTCCCCTACGGTCGGTGTGGGTGCTGCCCGGCGGTGGTTTGGATCCGGGTGAATCACACGACGTCGGACTGCTGCGCGAACTTCGCGAAGAGGTCGGCCTGACCCCCGAGGTGATCGGCCCGCTGTTGTGGACTCGCACGCACGTCATTCCCTTCGTCGACGGCCTGTGGGACGGCCAGCGCGACCACGCCTACCTGGTGCGCACCCGGCGTTTCGATCCGTCGCCGGCACTGACGACCGAACAACTGCGCGCCGAGCACCTGGTCGACCTGCGGTGGTGGTCGCTCGACGAATTGCTTCTAGAACCCGAGACCACGTTTTTTGCTCCGCCGCACCTGCCGAGGTTGGTGCACGAGGTGGCGATGAACGGCCCGCCTGCCGAACCGTGGCGGATCATGCAGCGCAGTACTCCCCACGCCTGACGTATCGTCAGTGAAAGTCGCGCGAGGCCAAACCCGCGGGAACCACCAATGCCGAAAGGTGTTCGGCGACGATGTTCACCACGCCCTCGCTGTTCTGCATGCGGCCGCGCACGAGAAGAGCGGGCGCGTCACGCGCGACGAGACGGAACCGCGCCCAACACCCCTTCGAACACACCACGTTGATGAGACCCGTCTCGTCTTCGAGGTTGATGAACGTGGCACCACCCGCCGTCATGGGTCGCTGCCTGTGCGTGACGACACCCGCCACGAGAACACGCGACGCGTCGGGCAACGACGGCAGTTCCGTGGCGGTGTGCACGCCGAGTTCAGCCAACTTGGTGCGCAGGAAAATGGTGGGGTGACCGTTCGGGGCGATACCCGTGGCCCACAGGTCGGCGATCGCCTCTTCGACGGGCGCCATGCCCGGCAGAACGGGTGAACGCGCGCCGGTGGTGATGCCAGCGAGCCGATCGGGCCGTGACTGCGCCACCGCCCCGGCCGCCCACAGCGCATCCCGCCGCCCGCCGCCGAACACCACGAACGCACCCGCCGTGGCCAACGACTCGAGTTGTGCGGCGTTCAACGCCGGCACGCGACGCACGAGGTCTTCCATGTCGGCATACCGACCCCGCGACACGACACTGTTGGCTATGTCGTCGGCGAGCCCGCGACCGATGCCCCGCACCGACGACAACCCCAACCGCACGGCGAGCCCGCTGGTCGATGATGCATCGGTTTCGAGCGAGGCCAACGCCGACGAGGTGTTGATGCAGGGCTTGTTCACCACCACACCGTGACGACGCGCGTCACGCGTGAGCGAGTGCGGCGACCAGAAACCCATCGGCTGCGCGTTCAGCAACGCCGCACAGAAAATGGCGGGCTCGTGGAACTTGATGTAGGCCGAGGCATACACGAGATACGCAAAGCTGACCGAGTGGCTTTCGGGGAATCCGTAGTTGGCAAAGGCCTGCATCTTGTCGAAGATGACGTCGGCGGTTGCCCCCGCGATGCCGCGCTGCGCCATGCCCTCGTACAGACGCTCACGCAAACGCTCCATGCGCGCCCGTGACCGCTTCGAGCCCATGGCCTGACGCAACTGGTCGGCCTCGGCGGCACTGAAACCCGCGACGTCGATCGCCATCTGCATGAGTTGTTCCTGGAACAGGGGCACACCGAGCGTTTTGCCGAGGGAGTTCTCGAGCAGCGGATGCAGGTACGTGACGGGCTCTTCGCCGTTGCGGCGACGGATGTAGGGGTGCACCGACCCACCCTGAATGGGCCCGGGTCGGATGAGCGCCACCTCGACGACGAGGTCGTAGAAACGCCGCGGCTTGAGGCGCGGCAGCGTGGCCATTTGTGCACGCGACTCGACTTGGAAGACACCCACGGTGTCGGCGCGGCACAGCATCGCGTACACGTCGTCCTCCTGTGGCAGGCCGGCAAGATCGAGGGGTGCACCGCGGTGCCGGGTGATGAAGTCGACGGCGTTGTGCAACGCCGACAACATGCCAAGACCCAGCAGGTCGAATTTCACCAGACCCGCCGCGGCGCAGTCGTCTTTGTCCCACTGCAGCACACTGCGGTTCTGCATGGTCGCCCACTCGACGGGACACACGTGGCTAACGGGCCGGTCGCAGATGACCATGCCCCCCGAATGAATGCCGAGATGGCGCGGGTGGTCGAGCAACTGTGCGGCCAGTGCCGCAACGTCGTCGGGTGGCTGGTCGGGGTCGATGCCATCGCGTGCAAGTGCCTTTGCGGCGTCGCGCACGGCGGAACGCATGCGGTAGGTGATGACGTTGGCGACCTGCGCCGCATGGGTGCGTCCGTAGCGCTGGTACACGTACTGAATGACTTCCTCGCGACGGCCACTTTCGATGTCGATGTCGATGTCGGGCGGGCCGTCACGTTCGGGTGAAAGAAACCGCTCGAACAAAAGACCCAGCGCCACCGCATCGGCCTTGGTGATACCGAGCGAGTAACACACGACACTGTTCGCCGCGCTTCCACGACCCTGACAGAAAATGTCGTTGCGGTTGCAGAACTCGACGATGTCCCACACGACGAGGAAGTAGCCGGCAAAGCCCAGTGTTTCGATGACATCGAGTTCGTGGCGCACCACCGACCATGCGCGGGCCCGCAACGACAACGTGTCGTCGGCCGATGTCGGCGACGGCCCGTAGCGGCGTGTCGCACCCTGGATGACCAGGTGACGCAGGTAGGCAATCTCGCTTGATCCCCCCGGACACGGGAAGGGTGGCAGCCTCGGTGCGACGAGCGACAGGTCGAAAGCACAGTCGGCGGCGATGTCGGCGCTGCGTGCCACCACACCCGGATAGCGCGCGAGCATCCGTTGCTGCTCGGCCCCCGAACGCATGAACGCACTGGCCGCGTGCGGCAACAAATGATCGACGTCATCGAGCGAACTGCGCCTGCGGATAGCCGCCATCGCAGTGGCCAGCGGGAACTGTGCCGTCGATGCGTAGTGAACATGATTCGTCGCCACGCACACCACGCCCACCCGATCGGCGATACGTACGAGCGCATCATTGCGCGCGGTGTCGAGCGGGTCGCCATGGTGCACCAACTCGACGGCCACACGGTCGACGCCGAACACGTCGGTGATCTGACGCAACACGTGTTCGGCCGCGGTTGGCCCGTGGGTGATCAGCTGGCGCGCGACGGACCCGTCGGCGCCACCGGTGAGAACCCACCAATCGCCGCGACCCGCGGCAAGGTCGCCCAGCGAATACACGGGGCTCCCCTTCGAGCCCGCCAGTTGCGCGGTGGTGAGAGCCTGCGCGAGACGCGCGTAGCCAACGGGGTGGCGGGCAAGAACCACGATGCCACCGCCGACCACCGGGTCGAGCTCCGCACCGAACACGGTGGGCAGGCCGAACTCGCGTGCCGCCTCGGCAAAACGCACGACGCCGTAGAAGCCGTTGCGATCGGTGATCGACGCGGCGTGCAGACCCAGCGCAACCGCGGCCTGCACGAGGTGTTCGGGCGACGATGCGCCGGTGAGAAACGAATAGTGCGACAGGCAGTGCAGTTCGGCGTAGGCAGTGGCGGCCGGCGCATAACGCAGGTTCTCGGGCGCCACGTAGGGTGCGCGCTTGGCCCCGAAGGCAGGTCCGTCACCACCACCGTTCGGCGCCTCCGACCGCGATGCACGTGGCGCATCGGACAGACGCCGTTCGAGATCGGTCCACGACACGCGCGGTGCGTGAAACCCGTACGACCCGGGAGCCTCGCCGGTCGCCAAATCAGATGCAGAATCAGGACCCCCCATGGAGCCCCACAATAGCGAACATATGTTCGCTTCAGACCGGGCCGGCGACCAGTTCCCGGGCCCGCACCACCGCCCCGACCAGCCCCGCATCGGCCACGGTGGCCGCCTCGTCCCAGGCGAACCACCGCACGTGCGGGCTCTCCCCCGCGGCCGGTGCCGGGTCACACGACCCGTCGGCGAACAGCAGGTAACGCAAGTCCAGGTGCGTGTGCCCGCGCGGGCCGGGATGCACATCGACATGGAAGAACAACGGTCCCGCAGCGGGGTGTGCGACGACGAGGCCCGTCTCTTCGGCTGCTTCGCGCAGTGCGGCGGTCGGCGGGTCTTCACCGTGTTCGATGTGTCCCCCGGGCTGCAACCACATGTTCAGCCGTTTGTGGAGGTGCAACACCGTGCCACGTGTTGCCACCACCAAGGCCGAAGCGGTGACGTGCACGGGACCGGCGTGTTCGTTGCACGGGTCGTCGAGGCCCACCACCGTCTCGCAAAAGACCCGCAGTGACTCGCGCTCGCGGTCGTCGATGGCAACGTGACCACGCACGATCCGTAGCAGTGCATCGACCGACATGGTCGCCAGTATTTCAGTCGTACACCCCGACCACCCACCACGACCTGTTTTCCGATACCAACAGCCACCCTGACTGCCGGTTGTCGATGTCGACAAGACACTGCATCCGGGCGATGCGCCGACGACGGGTTGCATCCCACCAGCGCTCTTCAACGGGCCACGGCCCGAAACATGCAATGACGCGGTGACGCCGCACACCATCGACGACGAATTCGGGCTGTGAGGAAAACATGTGGCGGCCCGTGACGACGACACGCTGGCCATCGGCGTCGACGACGTCAACCGACCGACGCGGATCAACGGGCACGGTGGGCACGATGCCCGCAATTTCGCCCGTCCACGTACGGGGATGCACCTCACCCGGCGTGACGCGCTGACGCGCCGCTGCGGGGTCACGAATCTCGACACGACCCGCGGGCACGAGAGCAAACTGGTTCATCGGGTCGCGGCCACCACGCCATTCGGGAACACGCACCGCATCACCTGCGATTGCGACGAGGCGCGCGACCGCGGCCCACGCCGCACGGTCGGCCTCACCGTGCTCCCCCCACAGGCCCAACTGGGTGGCATGACGTGCTTCGACTGTTTGCACGTCAATCGACACGTGTGCGACACCGGCGGTGAGGCTGTCGTCGAGCCATTTCTCGACCTGCCAACGCAAACGCTCGGTGAGCATGGGGGCGGTGAAGCCGTGCGGGTGATACCACACACGCGAACACGACTCGTCGTGTTCCGTCGTGAACACGGCAATGACACGACAGGCGACCAAGCCGCGCGGCTCGAGCTGGCCGACCATCTCGTCGGCGAGCAAAGATGCGGCAAAAACCACAGCCGATGCATCGTTGAGGGCCGTGTCGTGGTGTGCTTCGACGAAGCACTGCGTGGGCAGCGGCTCGGCACACACCGGATGCAAATCGTCACCCGTTGCGAGAGCGTAAACATCGTCGCCGTTGGGGCCGAACCGATCGGCCAGCACGGATCGCTCGACCCCCGCGACGGCACCGAGCGTGCCCAGGCCGAGGCGGAACAACAAGGAAACGACATCGGGGTCGACGTGTGCATGGTTCTGGAGCACCGACACCGGCAGTGCGGCAAGAAAGTCACGGTGGCGCGATGCGGGAACGATGCAACCACCCTCGTGGTCGGCGGCAACTCGTGCAGCGAGGCGGCTCGACCCCACCCCCACGCACACATCACACACACCCACCGATTCGGCTACCGCAACGATGCGCTCGACGACGGCCTGCTCGCCACCGAAGTACCTGGTGGGCCCATGCATCGCAAGAAGCAACGCACGCTCATCGACCACCTCGATCATCGGGGTCACCCCGTCGAGTGCCTGGGCGAGACGGTGCAGTTCACGGCCGTCGTCGCGGGGCGACACAACGACCGCTACACGCGTGCGGCTCATGATGAACCGTATACGACCCGCAACGGGCACGGGTCGGGGACACGACGACCACCGAGGATCACCCGCATGTCCTGCGCCGACAGATGGCCGTCGTCGACACCCGACCAGTTGCATCGCTCGACACGAAACTCAAGGTCAGCCGACACGGACCGTTGTGCTTCCCCTCCGATGACAACGACGACACCGTTGCTCCGTGACACCGCCGTCGACATGCGCCGCACCTCGGCTGGTGCGACGGTCGATGGAATCTGCGTGACGACGAGTTCGAATTCACCGATGCACGCGTTCATGCACGCCACCCAGTCGCGTTGCGGGTCGACGCACACCACGCGGTCGAGTTGCCAACCCGCATCGAAAAGTGCCCGAGTATTGGGTGCCGTCGCCGCACACCACGCAACCCACGCCCCCGACGCGTTGGCCTCGGCCAACAACGACGCGGTGAGCGCAACCGGGGACGCACCGATGACGGCGCACACCGACCCCCGTGGCAAACCACCCGCAAGGCCCACGGCGCGCAGTGCGTCTGCGATGCGAGCCGCAACCGGAATCGAACGGTCACGCTTTAGAACCGCGCGAGAGAGAGTGGTGACGTTGGCGGCGGCGAGAACGCCGGCGGGAATTTGCCTCGGTGGTGCGGGTGACGACACACCGTCACTGTAGCGAACGTATGTTCGCCCGCTTCCGGGCTCAGCCGACGTTGCGGTTGTCGCCGAAGTACTCGGCGCTGTTGTCGAGCGGCGTACGCGACGGCAGCTCGTTCATCAATGCGACGAGGTTGCCCGCAGATGACGCCCACCCATCGGCACCGAGCGCTTCGGCCTGCTCGGCCGAGGTGACCGCACGGCCACCAACGTAGATCTGTACCGACGGGTGCACGACTTCGCGCACGGCATTGATTGCATCGACCGCCTTCGTCAGCGCGCCCTGGGATGTCACGCTGACACACACGGCAGTGAGGTCGACCGTGTGGCGCGCCGCAACGGCGAACGAATCAGCCGGCAGGTCGGCACCGAGGTCGTAGACCTCCCAGCCACTCTGACGAATGAGGTCGGCAACCATCGACACCGGCAACGAGTGGTGCTCTCCCTCGGGGGCACCAACCAAAATCGCGCCACGGGTGCGGCCCCGGCGCGCAAAACGTGGCCCAAGGCGGCCCATGATGCGCGCAACAATCGCACTCGCGCGGTGCTCGAGGTAGATCTCCAGTTCACCGCGCGACCACTTGTCGCCGATGCTGACGAGTGCCGGGCTGACGACGTCGGTGTAGATCTCGTCGAGGTCGGCGCCCGCCGTGAGTGCGGCTTCGACCACTCCCCATGCGCCACGCGAGTCACCGGCCAAGAGACGCAGCTCGAGACGCTCGGACCATGGCGCACTCTTCTTCTTCGACTCCTCGGGGTTCAACGGTTCGCGCGACGACGCACCATCACGGAAGGCTTCGATGTCGTCGCGCCGCACGCGCCAGGTCTTACCCGACTTCACCGCTGCCAACAGGCCCAACCGCACGTAGCGGTATGCGGTCATGTAGTGCACGTCGAGCAGGTCAGCTGCTTCATGCAAAGTGAGTTCTTCGCTCATGGGCTGCCTTCTTGTCGCAAACTGGGAGGAAAAAACCGGGGGAAAACACTTTCCGGCGGTGCTCGCGCAGGTAACTGTAGAACCTCGCATCTCGCAATGGATGACCGAGCGAACACGAAAATACCGATTTTTTCGGGCTTTCTGCGGCCCCGGGTGGTCGGCTCTATTTGCCGAGGCGGGCCCTGGCAGCCCGTGAGCGCTCGAGGAGGTGCGGGGGTACGCGCTTGGCGGCCTCGCTGAGCGCCGGGCTGTCTCCCCCGTCGGGGGCAGCCGGTGCGGCGGTTTCCTCGACTGCGACGAGGTCTTGGAATGCGGGCGGCTCCATGCCGGGCTTCCAGTACTGGTACAGATCGCGCACCACTTGCTCGAGGCCCTGCGCACCGGCACCCTTGGCGAGCTCGACCGTGATGACGTTGCCGTACACGTGTACCGCCGACACCTGGCCGGTGGCGAACATCCGCTGGGCGACAACGGCCGCGGGACGCGAACCCTTGGCCTGATCAGCCGAGGAGAAACGCTCGTGGCCCATACCCGTGAAACTGCGGTTCGCCTCGAAGCGAACCATTCCCAACTTTCCCGCCGGACCTTCGAGCACCGCAACTGGCTGACCCACGCCCGAGAATGTACTCTCCCGACATGTCACTAGAGGAGTTCACAACCGCGGCGACGAGGTTCCTCGACGCCCACCTGGACCGCAAAGAGGCCGAGAAGACCTTCGTCTGGGGTGAGGGCTCCGACAAGGTCAACGTTTTTGAAGAGCGCACCCGCCAGCAGGAACTCGAGCTGCTCGCAGAATCCAAGGCGTGGCGCCGCAAAAAGTTCGACGCCGGCTTCGGCTGGATCACCGGGCCGACCGAGTACGGCGGGGCGGGTCTCACGCCCGCCCACGAGCGCATCTTCAACCGTCTCGAGTCCGAGTACAAGGTGCCGAACCAGGGCTTTTTCCAGATCGGCCTCGGCATGGTCGCCCCGACGATCCTCGCGCACGCTTCGGCCGAGGCCAAGGATGCGTACCTGAAGAAAATGTGGCGCGCCGACATCGTTGCATGTCAGTTGTTCTCCGAGCCCGGCGCAGGCAGCGACCTTGCGTCACTGCAAACGAAGGCGATCCGCGACGGCGAGGAATGGATCATCACCGGCCAGAAGGTGTGGACATCTGGTGCGCACTACAGCGACATCGGCGAAATCATCTGCCGCACCGATGCCGACCAACCAAAGCACAAGGGTCTCACCGGATTCATCGTCGACATGAAGGCACCTGGTATCGAGATTCGTCCGCTGCGTCAGATGACTGGTGGTGCCAGTTTCAACGAGGTGTTCTTCACCGAGGTGCGCGTACGTGATGACAATCGTCTCGGCGACGTGAACAACGGCTGGAACGTCGCACTCACCACCCTCATGAACGAGCGCGCCGCAATCGGTGGCGGCGGAGGCGGCCCCGATCCCCTCACCCGGGTGTATGCCATGGTGCGCCATTACGGCCTCGACAAAGACCCGATCGTTCGCGACAAGCTCGCCGATCTCTACGCGCACTACCGCGTCGCGTCGTACAACAACCAGCGTGCGATGGCAAAGATCCGCGCGGGACAAACACCCGGACCGGAGATGTCGACGGCAAAGATGGCCCTCACCGACAACCAACTGCGACTCTGCGCGTTCCTCTCGGAGGTTCTCGGCCCCAAGATCGTCGTCGACACCGGCGAGTGGGGCACATACGCCTGGAACCAACTCATTCTCGGCACACCCGGCCTGCGCATCGCCGGCGGCTCCGACGAGGTCATGCGCAACATCGTCGGCGAACGCGTGCTCGGCCTCCCGAAGGAACCCGGCATCGACTCGAAGTCACCCTTCCGCGACCTCGCAAAATAGTTTTCGGTCGGCACGCAGCCGACTGGACGTACGCGGCTCGTGAACTACCCTGACGGCATGGCAAACCGGCGGAGCCTTTGTATCGCCGTCGCGCTCTTCACCACCGCCGCCGCGTGCGCCCCGAACGGCTCCGCGGACACCAATCGAACGAAGAACTCCATGGTGTCCACGACGGTCGATCCGACGACTCCCATCGTTCCCGACCGCGAACTCACCGTCGTGACCCAGTACCGACCGGAAAATGCGCAATTCGGTTATCGCGTCGCAATCGAGCGAGGGATGGTCTTCGCCTCCGCACCCGGTGTCCCCACTCAGTCGGAAGGAATCGTGTTCGCTTCGTCTTTCACAGACGGCTGGTCAACTCCCGAAAAGGTGATGAGCAGTTGGGATTGGAGATTCGGTCGCGACCTTGCGGTTCACAATTTCAACGCCGTTGCTTCGGCGGCCGAAACACGCAGTGGTTTGTTCGGAAATCGTTCGGGCGCGATTCTCGTCGGGGCAGCACCAATGAACCCAGCCCTCAAAAAGTCGTTCCAATTGACCGGTTTCTTCGCACAGTCGAGCGACGACGTTGGTCGGGCCGTTGCGATATCCAAGTCGTACATCGCGGTATCCGCACCGATGAGCGGCTACTTCTACCCGGTTCCAAGTCCGTATGTCGCCATTGGGCCGCTCGAAAGTTCTCGTGCT
>VGAC01000020.1 GCA_016870865.1 Actinomycetota bacterium | reverse complement strand
AGTCAACCGGCAATGGTGCCCCCTCAGGGGCTCGAACCCTGGACCAACGGATTAAAAGTCCGCTGCTCTTCCAACTGAGCTAAAGGGGCGGGGGCGGAGCCGAACCCGGAGCGAAACTCGCCCAAAGTGCCGAACCGACCGTTTTCTCAGGCTAGTTCGGGAGGACCAAATCCAACAGGATCGGTTACCAAAAAATCATTTGCTCTTTTCGGCCCATTCCTTTGCCCGCAGCAATCCGTACGTGAAGGCACCGGTCAGCACGATCATGAAGATGACGGCGCCGAATGCAAACAACGAGCCCTGCGACACGACTATCCCTTTTCCTCCGATGAGTTGATCAGGAAGTTCCCGAGGGCGAGAATCGAGGGCACCCAGATACCGACGAAGATCCCGTTCAGTCGGTCGTCAATCGATGCGTTGTCGGCAAAGTAAAGCCAGACACTCAAGACAAGACTGACGCCCGCGGTGAGGAGGGTGGTGATCCGAAGTATTGTCGTGGACTTCATTCCAACACCATAATCGCTGACCTCACCTCGGGCGTCGAGCAGGACACAACACCCGTTCACAACATTTCGCACGGCGAACAAGAGGGCCCCCGGGGTCGGGTTGAACCGCGAGATGCGGACCCGCGGGAACTCATTCGGAGCACCGAACACACGTGGCTTTCAATCTTGTTCGGGTGAATTGGATTGGTGGACCTCGAGGTCGATCAAGTCGCCGTACGTCTCGGGGGAGTATGCGGCGTCGCGCGGGAGCTTGACTCGGCCACCGGATCCGCCTTGAGGCATCCGCTATGCCGGTGCCTCGCGTATTTGTCCCTCACGTCAGGCCAAATCTGGCGGACCCGATGAGTGCCCGAAAAATCCCCCCGGATCGGTGCTGGACCGTCCCGGTTCGTGTGGGAGCGACGCCCCGGCCACCGGCAGGTTTCCCCACCGAAACCGACCAGTCCGACTTGTGCAAATATGCGCATATGTATATATTTATGTCGTGCCGCTTGCCGCTCAGACGAGCATCCAACGGGGTGCCGAACTCCTCAAGGTGCTCGCTAATCCCGTGCGTCTCGGCGTGATTCTCGAACTCGAGAAACACGATGAGCGCTGCGTGCACGAACTCGTCGCCTCGCTCGATGTGAGCCAGCCGCTGATGTCGCAGCACCTCCGTGTGCTGCGCTCGGCGAACCTCATCGTCGGACGGCGTGACGGCAAAGAGATGCGCTACGTGATCGCCGACGACCACGTGATCCACATCGTCCGCGACGCGATCCGACACGCCCAGGAGGCACAAACATGAGCACCACCCACACGATCCACGAGGACCATCAACACCAGCACGCGCCCGGCTGTGGCCATGCATCCGTCACCCACGGTGACCACGTCGACTACTTCCACGACGGACACGTCCACCACCTCCATGACGGTCACTGGGACGAATGTGAAAGGACACACGTCCAGCACGCCGACCACGCCGATCACCAGCACGGCCCCGGCTGCGGCCATGAAGCGATCCAGCACGGAGACCACATCGACTACCTGCACGACGGTCACCGCCACGCCCTCCACGACGGCCACTGGGACGAGCACTGAGCGGACTCGATATCGAAACGGGGCGCGAATGCCGGCGCGTCCCGCCGACCCACTTTGAGACCTGTCGGTCCGAACAGAAACGTGATCCGATTCCGCCACCATCTCCCAGGGCACTAGTTTTTGTCGAGGGATGGCTACGTTACGTTTCAATTACGGCACGATGGGTTCAGGGAAAAGCACACTTGCGCTCCAGATCAATCACAATCTCGCCAGTCGGGGGCTCGTCGGATTGTTGCTAACAGCCCGGAGCCGCGACGACGGCCAGATCACAAGTCGCCTGGGTGTTTCGAATTCAGCAATCGAAATCGAAGCCGACACGGACATCTACGACTTGGCGGTGTCGCAGATGCCACTCAAATTCATCGTCTGCGACGAGGCTCAATTCTTCTCACGCCAGCAGTGTGATCAGCTTGCCCTGGTGGTCGACAAACTTGACGTGGATGTCTACACATTCGGACTGATCACCGACTTCAGAGGGTTGTTGTTCGAGGGTACGCAACGATTGCTCGAAATCGCCGACAAGCGGGTCGAGATGCAGGTGGAGGCGCGCTGCTGGTGCGGGGCCCGCGCGACGAACAACGCCCGGTTGGTGAATGACCAGTTCACCCTTGAGGGAGAGACCGTGGTGATCGGCGACACGGCAAAAAATGTGAAGTCGCCGTTGTTCGGCGATGTGGTGCGCTACGAGTTGCTGTGCCGTCAGCACTACCGGGCACGACAGACTTCCGGCTGATCGGCGCCGACGGTCCGACTTGAATCGGCCGTGCGGCTGACCGACGGGGGCCTCAACATTTTCCGCCGCTTGCGAGGGTCGTTTCTGTCGCGCCGGTTAGTGCGCGACACCGCCTCGATTTCCGTCAAAAGCGAGCCCTCCGGCCACCAAGAATGGGTCCCCGTCATCGGGCCACTCTCGCACTCATCGCGGTCTCGCCCCGTCTGCGAATCCAGTAGTGTTTTCATGTCAGTGAACGTGGTCGTGTCCCCAAGAGGTCGGGGAACGTGATCTTCGGTTCGTTTCTGTCATGTCTTGCGACATCTGACCTCGATAAACACAAACAACACAATGTCCGAGGGGGACTTGCATGAAGAAGAGTTTGAGGATCGCCGCGGTCATCGCGGCAGTAGCGACGTTGGGTCTAGGTGCCTGCGGAGATGACGATTCATCCGATGCGCCAGCGGACACCACCGCCACTGCGGACACCACCGCTACCGCGGACACCACCGCCGCTGCGGAAACACCAAGTGGCAAGGCATGTCAAGTCACCGACGTTGGTGGTGTCGATGACAAGGGCTTCAACCAAACCGCGTACAAGGGCGTGACCGATGCGGCAGCAGAGTTCGGACTCGAGCCGGTCGTCTTGGAGTCACAAGCAGAAACTGACTACGCACCGAACATCCAGTCGTTGATTGATCAGGGCTGTCAAATGATCGTCACCGTCGGCTTCCTTCTCGGCGACGCAACCAAAGAAGCCGCGAATGCGAACCCTGATGCCAAGTTCTCGATCGTGGACTTCGCCTACGGAGAAAATGAAGACGGAACCCCGCAGATCACCAACAACAACGTCCTCGGACAGATCTTCAACACCGACGAAGCCGCCTTTTTGGCGGGCTACCTGGCGGCCGGCATGTCGAAGTCAGGCAAGGTCGGCACTTTCGGCGGCATCAACATCCCACCCGTGACCATCTTCATGGATGGTTTCTATTACGGCGTCCAGAAGTACAACGCTGACAATGCCAAGAGCGTGCAGGTGCTCGGCTGGGATCCGGCAACAAAGAAGGGCCTCTTCACCGAAAACTTTGAGAGCCTCGACGATGGCCGTTCATTTGCTCAGAACCTGGTCGATGAGGGTGCCGACATCGTCATGCCGGTGGCAGGGCCCGTCGGTCTGGGCTCGGCTGCTTTGGCATCGGAGCTCGGTGTCGACAAGCTCTCCATCATTGGTGTGGACGCAGATCAGTACAACACGGACACCGCGAATCAAAAGGTCTACCTGACGACGGTGCTCAAGAACATGGATGTGACTACTTTCAATGCCATCGAAAGTGTCGTGAAGGGAACCTTTGAAGGCGGTGTCGTTGTGGGCTCTTTGGCCAACGGCGGTGTCGGCTTGGCTCCGTACCACGACTTCGACGGAGCGGTGCCTCAGGAGTTGAAGGACCAAATCGAAGCCCTCAAGGCTGGAATCATCGACGGGTCAATCAGCGTCAAGGGATGATCAACAAAAACTAGGCAGGCGTTATCTGCAAAGGTGAAGGGGCGGGGCCGAGAGGTTCCCGCCCCTTTCTTTGTGTGGTTTGCAGCGTGGCATTACGGTTCGTCGGAAGGGTCACGACGTGGGTTCCATCGCACAGGGGCATGGACACTGAAGTAGGGGGCGGAATTGGAGTTGGAGCTGCGCGGCATCACCAAGCGCTTTCCCGGGGTGCTTGCCAATGACGACATCACGCTGACGGTTCGCTCCGGAACTGTTTTGGCCTTGATCGGTGAGAACGGGGCCGGAAAAAGCACCCTGATGAACATCCTGTCGGGCAGATATCAAGCCGACTCCGGCCAGATCCTCATCGATGGAGAGATTCGGTCCTTTGATGGACCGGGCGATTCGATCGCCGCGGGAATCGGCATGGTCTACCAGCACTTCATGCTGGTGCCTGTCTTCACGGTTGCGGAGAACGTCGTCCTGGGCGTTGAGCCAACCAAGCCTCTCGGGGTCCTCGACAAGCGCGTCGCGCGTGAGCAGGTCATGGATATCTCCGAGCGGTACGGCCTCGTGGTCGACCCTGATGCACTCATCGAGACGCTTCCGGTCGGTATCCAGCAGCGGGTGGAAATTCTCAAGGTTCTGCGACGAGGGGCAAAAATCCTCGTCTTTGACGAGCCGACGGCGGTGCTCACCCCACAGGAGGTGACCGAGTTCTTCGGCATCGTGGCCGAGTTGAAGGCACGTGGGTCGACGATCATCTTCATCACCCACAAACTCAAGGAGGCCCTCGCGATCGCAGATGACATCACCGTTTTGCGCGGCGGCAAGGTTGTCGGAACGGCCGACCCGAAGGTGGCATCGGTTGAAGAGCTCGCGGCGATGATGGTTGGCCGCGACATCGCAACTAAAGTCGTGAAGGAGACGGTCGGCGGCGGAGAAAAAGTTCTTGTGGTGGAGAACTTGACTTTGACCGACGACTTTGAGCGACCTCTGCTGAAATCCGTCTCTTTTGAGGTTCGAGCCGGGGAAATCGTTGGGATTGCCGGAGTCCAGGGCAACGGCCAAACCGAACTCGTTGAGGCCATCACCGGGGTACTTCCGGTGTCGAGCGGAGGGGTTTACATCAACGGTGAGAACGTCACGAACGACTCACCCCGTGAACATCACTCGATCGGCATGGCGCACGTCCCCGAAGACCGAACGCACGTCGGCATGGTGGGATCCTTCAGCGTCCGCGAGAACCTAATCCTCGATTCCTATTATTCACCTCCTTTCTCACGCCGCGGCCGGCTGAATGGCGCATCAATCAGTGACTTTGCGACGGAGCTGGTGGAACGTTTTGACGTCCGGCCGCCCCTCATCGACAACCTGGCCAGCGCTCTCTCGGGAGGCAACGCCCAAAAAATGATTGTGGCCCGAGAATTCAGTCGGGATGTACCCGTCGTGATCTGTGCTCAACCCACCCGAGGTATCGACGTTGGTTCCATCGAGTACATTCACGAGCAGATCGTCCGCAAACGCAACGACGGCAAGGCAATTCTGATCGTTTCGACCGAGCTCGACGAGATCTTCTCACTCGCTGACCGCATCCTGGTGATGTACAACGGGGCGATCATTGCCGAGCGCGTGACCACCGAGACGACACCGATCGAAATCGGGCTCTTGATGGCCGGACGCGCGGCGGAGGCGGGTGCACGATGACCCCACCCTCACCCGTCGATGAACAAGTTGTCGACCCTCACGTGTCCCCCAGCAGTCGGGAGCGGTCACGATTCCCGCGCGGGTTGCACTCTGTTGTCGCGCGACTCAGATTGGGTATGAACCGGCGGTCGAGTCTCGTCGTCCCACCCCTCGCTCTCTTGAGCGCCCTCATTGTCGGTGCGGTCATCGTCATGCTCGCCGGAGTTGGCCTCGGCGAAACTCTTTCCGCTTATCGGGCGATGTTGGACGGCTCGGTTGGTTCCGTACGGGCGATTTCAGAGACCCTGACCGCTGCAACACCGCTCATTCTCGCCGGCCTTTCCGTGGCGCTGGCCTTTCGGGCCGGCCTGTTCAACATTGGCGGTGAGGGCCAGATGTTGATTGGTGGCATGTTTGGCGTTTTGATCGGTTTCTCCCTCACTGGCCTGCCAATCTTCATCCACCTCCCACTGGCGATCCTTGCGGGTTGCATCGGTGGTGCGCTGTGGGGGCTCATACCCGGCCTGCTCAAAGCACGCACCGGCGCGCACGAAGTCATTGTCACCATCATGCTCAACTTCATAGCCCTGCGTTTGGTCGACTACGGCCTCAAGACCAGCTTGTTCCAGCGAGAGGGGCGCAGCGATCCGATCTCCAAGAACATCGAGGCAACCGCAGAACTGCCACAGTTGCTCGGGTGGCTCGACTCGAGCCTGCGCGTTCATCTGGGCCTCGTCGTGGGTCTGGTGGCCGCCGGCTTGATCCACTGGCTCTTGTTTCGATCAACGATGGGTTTCGAGTTCCGCGCAGTGGGCGCAAATTCCACTGCTGCGCGCTACGCCGGAATGTCGATATCGAGGGCCTACATCTTGGTCATGATGCTCTCCGGAGCTCTGGCGGGGCTGGCCGGAACCGGACAAGTTCTGGGTGTGCTCGATCGTGCATCGCCCGGGTTTTCCGCCGGAATTGGTTTCGACGGCATCGCCGTCGCATTGCTGGGCAAGTCGAATCCATGGGGTGTGGTCGCTGCTGCCCTACTCTTCGGTGGCCTCCGCGCCGGTGGTCAGGAGATGCAGGTGTCAACCGGGGTCGGCATCGATCTCATCGCAGTCATCCAGGCCCTGATCATTATTTTCGTCGCCGCACCGGCCGTCATCCGGGCGCTCTACCGCCTAAAGACGACGGCCGAGGCCACCCGTATCAGTCGCGGTTGGAACTCATGAGCGAAGAAAGTGCATCGATTCGAAAGAAGCGCCCCGCCAACCGCGAGCGGCACAGTCCCGTGATGAAAAAGTCCCAGATCCGCCAAGCGAGGATCTCGGGGAGCATCATCTTCGGGCTGATGGCAGTGACGCTGTTGTTCTTCATTCCGGCCGTGGCCGACACCGGCAAAGCTACTTTCAGACTCAGCACACCGGACGACAGAGTTCAGCTCGACCCGCTCAGGATTCCGGTGACGGGGTCACTCTGGTTGCTGGCCGCTGTGCTCGCATTTTTGGGCTCGCTCCAACTCTTTCGCAAATCCCAGAGCCGTCGAACGGTCATCCTCGGACTGAGCTTTTCGATCTTCGTCCTCGTGATCATGCTCTGGGCCACCGCGGACAGAGAGTTCTCTCTCGTCAGCATGCTCGATGCCACCGTCACAAACACCACACCGATCGCCCTCGGCGCCTTGTCGGGCATCCTCTGTGAGCGGGCAGGCATCGTGAACATTGGTATAGAGGGCATGCTGTTGAGCAGTGCCTTCAGTGGCGTTGTTTTGGGTTCCCTGTACGGCGGTTGGATCGGCTTGCTCGGCGCCGTGGCGACCGGGGGCCTTGTCGCCCTGTTGCTTGCGGTGTTGGCTGTGCACTTTCACGTCGACCAAATCATCATCGGCGTCGTAATCAACATTCTCGCTCTCGGTCTCACGTCCTTCTTGACCGCCCAGGTGTTGGTTCAACGACCGCAACTCAACGATGCACCGATCTTCCGAAGTCAAAAAATTCCGTTGTTGGGTGACATCCCGATTCTCGGCCCGATGTTCTTTGACCAGACAGTGATCGTCTACGGGACGTTCGTTCTTGTCGCTGTGGTGACTTTTTTTCTCTTCCGCACTCGCTGGGGATTGCGCACCCGCGCGGTCGGTGAAAACCCCGCCGTCGCCGACACATTGGGGGTCAGCGTGGTCAAGGTTCGCTACCTTGCGGTGCTCTACGGAGGAATGGTCGGTGGATTTGGTGGTGCCTGGTTCACAATCGGAACTGTCGGACGCTTCGATGAGGGCATGACGGGTGGTCGAGGCTTCATCGGCTTGGCAGCAATGATTTTCGGCGCGTGGAATCCAGTCGGGGCTTTTCTCGCGGCACTCGTCTTCGGGTTTTTCGACTCTCTGCGACAGAAATTCGGCCTGCTCGACACGCCGATTCCAACCGAGTTCCTCGCCATGGCTCCGTATCTGGTCACTATCATCGTCGTCGCCGGTCTCATCGGTCGCGTACGGCCGCCGGCAGCCGATGGCCAGCCCTACCAAAAGGAGCAGTGATGGCGGGGCAACCCGAGATCGATTGGGACTCTCTGGTTCGGGAGGCGGCTTCGATCATGGAAAAGGCTTATGCGCCGTACTCCCGGTTCAAAGTCGGTGCCGTCGGTTTGATGGACGACGGGCGAATCGTGCGCGGTTGCAACGTGGAAAATGCCTCCTACGGCATCGGCCTTTGTGCGGAATGTGGAATGGTCTCGAGCATCCACGCGACCGGCGGAGGCCGACTCGTTGCTGTCGTGTGCGTCGACCAGCATGCGGAGGCTTTGATGCCCTGTGGTCGGTGTCGACAACTGCTCTGGGAGCATTCGACTCCTCAAACCTTGATTCGCACACCCCAGGGAATCCAGCCGATGACACAGATCCTCCCCCAGCCCTTCGGCCCCCAGGATCTCATCGACCGTGCGGAGAATCGGAACAATGGCTGAGGCGTTTGCAGCCGTCGATGTGATCGCCACCAAGCGCGACCGGCACGAGTTGTCCGATGCACAGATCGATTGGGTGATCGACGCCTACGTGCGGGGAATCGTCGCCGAAGAACAGATGTCGGCACTCGCGATGGCGATTCTCCTCAACGACATGAGTGAGAGAGAGATCGTTCGGTGGACGAATGCGATGATCCGCTCGGGCGAAAAAATGAACTTTTCCTGTCTTGACCAACCGACGACCGACAAACATTCCACTGGCGGTGTCGGGGACAAGATCACGCTGCCATTGGCTCCCCTCGTCGCGGCGTGCGGAGCAGCCGTGCCTCAGTTGAGCGGGCGAGGGCTGGGCCACACGGGCGGTACCCTCGACAAACTCGAGTCGATCAAAGGCTGGCGTGCCCAACTCCGCAACGACGAGATGATGTCGGTCCTCCGGGAAGCAGGCTGTGTGATCTGCGCAGCCGGTAACGATCTCGCCCCCGCGGATCGCAAGCTCTATGCCTTGCGTGATGTCACCGCGACGGTCGAAGCCATTCCACTGATCGCCAGCAGCATCATGAGCAAGAAGATCGCCGAAGGTACGTCGTCGCTCGTGCTCGATGTAAAGACGGGCTCCGGAGCTTTCATGAGCGACCTGTCACGGGCTGAGCGTCTTGCGGAAACGATGGTGCGCATTGGCAATGAGTCGGGTGTGAACACCCGTGCCCTCATCACGGCAATGGACGTACCACTCGGCCTGACGGTAGGCAATGCCCTCGAAGTCGAGGAGTCCCTCGAAGTTTTGGCGGGTGGCGGGCCAAGAGACGTGGTGGAGCTCACGATCACTTTGGCGCGTGAGATGCTCGAGCTCACCGGCCTCGACGGGGTCGATCCAGCCGATGCACTCTCCAACGGACGCGCGATGGATCACTGGCGCCGAATGATCCGCGCTCAGGGTGGTGACCCGGATGCCCCCTTGCCGCGGGCGCAGCATGTTCACCAGATGCAGGCTCCGACGAGCGGCATTCTGACGCGGCTCGACGCCCGAGCCATCGGTGTTGCCGCGTGGCGCCTCGGTGCGGGGCGTGCGCGAAAAGAGGACTCGGTGGCTGCCGGGGCGGGGATTCGCCTCCACGCCAAACCCGGTGATGCGGTCCGTGGCGGTGAGCCGTTGCTCACCCTCCATACGGACGACCCTCAACTCTTCGAGTCTGCGATGCAGGCAGCGTGGTCGGGAATCCAGATCGAAAAGACGGATGATCAGCCCCTCGTAGAAAGACTTCCCCTGATCATCAAACGGATCCGGTAGAGCGACGACGATGAGGCCTCCCGACACTGCCCAGGCCGTGCTTCGACACGCCAGTGGGTCAACGTGAGGCACTAGGCAGGGGCGGCGAAGAGTGGGCAGCGATTCCGATACCAACGCACCGATTTCCCTCGACCTCGTCAAGAGGGCACCGAAGGTTCTTCTCCATGACCACCTCGACGGTGGTCTTCGACCGCAGACGATCCTCGATCTTGCCGACGAGATCGGCTACCGCGGACTGCCGGCCGACGCTGCCTCGTCGTTGGCGGCCTGGTTTGCACGTACTGCCCGTGCCGGTTCGCTCGAGCGCTATCTCGAGACGTTCCGGCACACCGTTGCGGTAACCCAAACAGCCGAAGCGCTGCACCGGGTCGCCTACGAATGTGCCCTCGACCTCGCTGCCGACGGTGTCTGTTACGCCGAGGTTCGGTACGCACCCGAACTACATGTCGAACGTGGGCTGACCCTGCCGGAAATCGTCGAGGCCGTCCTGGCAGGCTTCGTCGCGGGGGAACGTGACGCTCTCGACAACGGCCACCGCATCCGAATCGGCGTCCTTCTCACTGCGATGCGCACCGCCATGCACTCCAGGAGAATCGCCGAGTTGTGCGTGAAATATCGCGACCGAGGGGTCGTCGGTTTCGATATTGCCGGTGCCGAAGCTGGCTCCCCCCCGACCCGACATCTCGACGCCTTTGAGTATCTCCGGCACGAGAATGCGCACTTCACCATTCACGCAGGCGAAAGTTTTGGGCTGCCATCCATCTGGGAGGCGATTCAGTGGTGCGGGGCCGAACGTCTCGGGCACGGAGTCCGCATCATGGACGACATCTCGACGGCCCCCGACGGGAAGCCGGTTCTGGGTCGGCTGGCCGCCTACGTACGTGATCGTCGCATCCCCTTGGAAATGTGCCCAACGTCGAATGTCCAGACCGGTGCCGCCGAGTCGATTGCCACGCACCCCATCGGGCTCCTGCGCCGGCTCGGCTTTCGACTGACGGTGAACACGGACAATCGGCTGATGTCGGACACCTCGATGACGCACGAAATGAAACTGTTGAGCGATGCCTTCGGCTACGGACTAGACGACCTCCAGTGGTTCACGGTGAACGCCATGAAGAGCGCCTTCATCCCCTTTGATGAGCGTCTCGCAATCATCAACGAACAGATCAAACCTGCATATGCAGCCCTGATGGCCGGTGACATCGCACCCCAACCCGGGATGCAGTGAGCGAACCCCACCGCGACAACCCGTTTGTCCGCCCGCGACACCTTCGTCCGGCTGAAAACTCAGATGCCCTGGGGATGCCAGACCGTCTTGATCTCGAGCAGATCCGACATTGCCGCCAGTGAAGGTGTGCGGTACCAGTTGGCGTCCGGCTGCGGTCGCCTGACACGCTTGACGGTCCCGGCTGCATCGCGCTCGAGACGCGCGGCGAGTTCCACATCCCCGATCCCCGCGAGATCCAGCGCATTGACATCGCCGTGAGCCGCGAGTGACGGCATCATTTCTGCGGGGTCGCCGGTCAGGATGTTGACGACGCCCGCTGGCAGGTCGGAAGTCGCAAGGACTTCCGCCAACGTCACCGCCGGGATGGGGCGTGTTTGACTCGCGATCGCGACACAGGCATTCCCGGAGACGATTGCGGGCGCAATGGTGCTCACCAACCCGAGCAAACTGGAGTCGTCGGGCGCCACCAAGACCACCACCCCTGTCGGCTCCGGCACGGAAAAATTGAAGAAAGGGCCGGCCACGGGATTCGCGGTGCCGATCACCTGCGCCAACTTGTCCGCCCACCCGGCGTACCAGACCCATCGGTCGATCGCCGCATCGGTGATTCGCTCTGCATCGGTGGTGCCACAGCCCTCGGCGCGGGCGACCTCGGCAGCGAACTGCGCCCTTCTTCCCTCCATCATCTCTGCAACCCGATAGAGCACCTGACCACGGTTGTACGCGGTGGCCGCACTCCACGATCGGTGGCCGGTGCGTGCCGACAAGACGGCGTCACGGGCATCTTTTCGGCTGGCCTTGGCCACATTGGCGATGAAGCCACCGTGTGCGTCGAGGACTTGGTACGTGCGCCCCGATTCGCTTCGTGGGAAGGCACCGCCGATGTAGAGCTTGAACGTTTTGCGGACGGCGAGCCGACGCTTGTTGCCTTCCTCCATCAGCTCGAGGCCTCCTGCAGGTACGCCGCAAGGCCCGCCCGTCCACCCTCGCGACCGAAGCCGGACTCGCCATAGCCACCAAAGGGGCTGGCGGGATCGAATTGGTTGAAAGTATTCGCCCACACGACGCCCGCACGCAGTCGACTCGCCATCCACAAAATGCGTGAGCCCTTTTCAGTCCAGATGCCCGCCGACAGACCGTAGGGGGTGTTGTTCGCTTTCTCGACTGCCTCGTCGGGTGTCCGAAAGGTCAGAACCGACAGCACCGGCCCGAAAATCTCTTCGCGTGCTATTCGATGGGCCGTGGACACCGAAGTAAAGATCGTCGGGGGAAACCAGAAACCCCGGTCAGGCAAGGTACAAGGTGCACTCCATCGCTGGGCTCCTTCGGCATCCCCTGATTCGGCCAAAGCGACGATGCGTTCGAGTTGTGCAGCCGAATTGATCGCCCCCACGTCGGTGTTCTTGTCGAGGGGATCGCCGACGCGCAAGGTTTGCAAGCGTCGTCTGAGGCGCACGAGCAAATCCTCGACGATCGACTCCTGCACCAACAACCGGGAGCCCGCGCAGCAGACGTGACCCTGGTTGAAGTAGATGCCATTGACGATGCCCTCGACGGCCTCGTCCAACGGTGCGTCGTCGAAGATGATGTTGGCCGCTTTGCCGCCGAGTTCGAGCGTGAGTCGTCTCCGGGTTCCCGCGAGTGAACGCTGAATCTGTTTGCCGACCTCCGTCGAGCCGGTGAAAGCAACCTTGTCGACACCTTCGCATTCAGCCAGCAGTTGACCGGTCCTGCCGTCCCCCGTGACAATGTTGACGACCCCCGGGGGTAGATCGGCCTGCTGACAGAGTTCGGCGAAGGCAAGTGCCGTGAGCGGCGTCGTCTCCGCGGGCTTCAACACCACCGTGTTGCCGGTGGCCAGCGCGGGTGCCACCTTCCAGGCCAACATGAGAAGCGGAAAATTCCAGGGGATGATCTGCGCCGCGACACCAAGGCTGCGTGGATCCCTGCCCAGACCGGCGTGGTCGAGTTTGTCGGCCCATCCGGCGTGGTAGAAGAAATGAGCGGCCGCCAACGGCAGGTCGACGTCCCGCGATTCACGGATCGGTTTGCCATTGTCCATGCTCTCCAACACGGCCAACTCCCGGGCACGTTCCTGGAGGAGGCGGGCGAGTCGGTAGACGTACTTGCCGCGCTCCGCCCCCGACATCGCCGACCACACTTCGTCGTGGGCCCTGCGGGCAGCAGCGACGGCGGCTGCAACCTCGGGTGCCCCGGCTTGGCACACTTCGCTGAGCACCTCCTCGGTGGCCGGATTTATCGTCTTGAATCGCGGTGCGTCGGCGGGTTCGACGAAGGCACCATCGATGAAAATCCCGTACGAGGAGGAGATGTTGACTATCGCGGTCGATTCCGGGGCCGGCGCATAGGGGAATCCGCTGGGTTCATCGGTCATCTCGGCCCTCCTAGTCGATCGTCACGTAGTTGGGTCCTGAGTAGTGACCGCTGAGCATTCGCTGTCGCTGCAGGAGTAGATCATTGAGCAGTGTCGAGGCACCAAAGCGAAATAGGTCGGGGTTGAGCCAGTCGTTGCCGACTGTTTCGTTGACAAGGACCAAGTATTTGATCGCATCCTTGCTCGTTCGGATTCCACCCGCCGCCTTGACACCGACCTTGCGACCATGGACCAAGGCGAAGTCACGAACCGCTTCGAGCATGACGAGAGTGACCGTCGGCGTTGCGGCGGGTGTCACCTTTCCGGTCGAGGTCTTGATGAAGTCGGCCCCCGCCAACATCGCCAGCCAGCTGGCCCGGCGGACGTTGTCGAGGGTCTTTAGTTCCCCGGTCTCGAGAATGACCTTCAGCCGGGCGGACCCACAGGCGTTCTTCACGGCGGAGATTTCCTCGAAAACCCTGACATAGTCCCCCGCGAGAAAGGCACCCCGGTCGATGACCATGTCGATCTCGTCGGCGCCGGCTGCAACGGCCTGCTCGGTCTCGAGGAGTTTCACCGCCATGCTGGCGCGACCGCTCGGAAACGCTGTCGCAACCGCGGCGACGTGAAGCGCATCACCCACCGCCTCCCGCGCGGTCGCAACGAGGTCACCGTAGATGCAAACCGCGGCCACCGCGGGCGTGCCCGGGTCGCCCGGGTCGGGCCGCATGGCCTTGGCGCACAGGGCACGGACTTTTCCGGGAGTGTCCATGCCCTCGAGAGTCGTGAGGTCCACCATCGCGATGGCGAGATCGATCGCTCGGGCTTTCGACGAGGCCTTGATTGACCGGGTCCCGAGCATCGCGGCGCGGCTGGCGGCACCCACCTCGTCGACACCGGCCAGACCCTTGAGAGCACTGTGCAACTGGTCGAGCCCAACGGGTGTACCAATCATTGGACCCACATCCCGAGTTTAGCCAACGGGTCGGCTCAGGCGTACTTCGACATCTGCCGCGATGAGGTCGAGGCGCTGTCGCGCAGACGCCCGGGCCGCGGCCAATCCGTCGAGACCCCCCGCCACTCGCTCGACGACCTGGAGATAGCACTTGATTTTTGGTTCTGTCCCGCTCGGTCGGACGATGATGCGTCCGCCCCCGTCGAGAACGAAACGCAATCCTTCGGTTGGTGGCAAGCCGTCGACGCCGCACGCCAAATCGTCGACTCCCTGAACCTTGATCCCCGCCATCACCGTCGGCGGGTCGGTGCGCAAACCATCGATCAGTGCACCGATGTGCGCGGTGGTGGCAAAGCGTCGCGAGATCTGGGTCGTGGCATGGATGCCGTGTTCGACTTCAAGGTCGTCCAACACATCTGCCAGGGTTCGCCCCTCGTCGAGGAGACGACCGGCCATGGCGATGACAAGCAAACCGGCGGTGATGCCATCCTTGTCACGCACATACCCTGGATCCACGCAGTAACCGAGGGCCTCTTCGTAACCGAAGCGAAGATTCGGCACACGGCTGATCCATTTGAAGCCGGTGAGCGTCTGTACGTGACCGAGACCGGCCGTCTGCGCAATGGACCGGAGCATCGTTCCAGAGACGATGGATTGTGCAAACACATCCGAAGGCTCACATACATCGGCTCGGGTCAAAGACCAGGCCAGCAGTGAGCCGACCTCGTCACCCGTGAGTATTCGCCACTTCGGTCCTGTCCCTTCCGCATCCTGGACTCGAAGACCAACTGCACAGCGATCCGCATCGGGATCGTGGGCGATCAACAGGTCTGCGTCGCAACACTGTGCCGTTGCCAGGGCAAGATCCAGAGCGCCGGGTTCCTCCGGATTGGGAAAGGCCACGGTTGGAAAGTCCGGGTCGGGTTCGGACTGTTCGACCACCATGATCGGCTCAGGCAAGCCGGCTGCGCTCAGGACCGCGTTGAAAACCGTCCCACCGACTCCGTGCATCGGGGTGTAGACGACCCGGGCGGGACGCAGGCTCCGTTGCCTGACGAGGCTCGCAGCGCGAGCGACGTAGCGAACGAGAACCTCCTCGCCGAGGGTTTCCCACTCGTCACCCAGGGTGATCGCCGACAGTGGCCCGGCAGCGACACGCGTGATGTGATCGCTGATTTGTTGATCGACGGGTGCGGCAATCTGTGCTCCGTCGCCCAGATAGACCTTGTACCCGTTGTCAACCGCGGGGTTGTGACTGGCGGTCACCATCACACCGGCGTCACAGCCAAGGCTCAAAACCGCATGGGCCAGGACCGGCGTGGGCAGGGCCCTTGGCAAGATCATCACGCGAAGGCCTGCACCTGCGAACACGGCTGCCGACTCGCGTGCAAAGACATCGGATTGGTGCCGCGCATCGAAGCCGATGACAATCACCCGACCGGACTGCTCACGCACGAAGGCAGCGAGGCCGGCTGCGGTTTGTCGCACCACCATTCGATTCATGCGATTGGGCCCCGGCCCCAACGCTCCGCGCAGCCCGGCCGTCCCGAAGGTCAAACGCCCCGAAAACGAGTCGACAAGTTCCGCCTCCGCATCGGCACTGCCAAGGTCGGCAGCCTGCATCAGCGTTGCCAGCGCCGCCCTCGTTTCGGGATCGGGGTCCTCTTCGAGCCAGGCCCGCAAAAGTGAACGATCCATGTCGGATGCCCTAGAGCAGTCGCAGTACTCGCGCGAGCAGGGCGCCCATGCGCGACGCCGCATCACGGCCGGCCTGTAGCACTTCCTCATGATTGAGTGCTTGTCCGTTCATCCCTGCGGCGAGGTTCGTCACCAGAGATATCCCGAGAATCTCCAAACCCAAGGACCGCGCCACGATGGCCTCGAGACCCGTGCTCATACCGACCAACGTGCCACCCATGGCACGCACCATGCCGATCTCAGCGGGCGTCTCGTACATCGGTCCACGGAACTGTGCATAGATCCCCTCGGCGAGATTTGGTTCGATCGAGTGGCACAATGCGCGCAGTCGGGGTGAGTACAAATCGGTCAGATCGACGAAATGCGCACCATGCAGGGGCGACGTGCCGGTGAGGTTGAGATGGTCGCGGATCAGCACCGGAGTTCCGGGGGACCACGTCGGGTCCAAACCGCCACAGCCGTTGGTCAACACGATCACCCGACAGCCGGCCGCGGCGGCGGTACGAACCGCATGGGTCACCGCATCCACACCTCGTTCTTCGTACAGATGGGTGCGACCGAGGAACACCAGGACCTTGCGACCGCTCGCATCCACACTGCGTATCTGTCCGGCGTGACCAGCAACGAGTGGCGGCGCGAAATGCGGCAGGTCGGTGACGGCAAACTGAGCCCGCGTCTCCCCAAGTAGATCGGCGGCCGGCTCCCATCCGGAGCCCAGAACGAGGGCAACGTCGTGAGAGGGCACACCCGTCTTTGTTGAGAGTGCCGCGGCAGCTTCGGTGGCGCGGTATTGCGCTTCGACCGTGGCTGGATGACTGCTCACTTCTCGAGCGTACCCCGCACCAAGAACTCACTGCACCGAAAGGCCGGCACGGAACTCCGCATCCGCGACGAGTTGCCTGATGCGCGCGGACGGTTCGCTGAGCCGCTCGAGAGTGACCCCGTGAATTTCACCCGTAAATCCGTAGACGTGTGGGTAGGCACCGACCGGCGCGCCGGTGTCGAGGCCGACGTCGAAGGTTTCACCACTGATCGAAAAGACCACGGGTACCGAGCGTTCGACACGCACGTGGCCAACGGGTTTGCCGTCGACGCTGAGGACTGATTCTCCCCCGCCGCCCAAGCCACCGTCGTATGCATGGTCCACCTGCACGATGTGTCGGCCCGCCGAAAGGGGTTCGGTCGAAACGGCGACGTAGTGCTCGTGGCCGAACCAGTTGTAGTGATACCGCGGTCGCTTGTCCGCCCCGACGTACAGCGACCAGCCGGCCATGTTGCCGCCTTGGGCGACGATCACGCCCTGGCAATCGGCACGTGTCACGGTGACGTCGGCGGTGATGCGGAACGAACAGTTCTTCAGATTCACCACCGAGCGCTCGGGCATGCGGAAATGCACCCTGGTGTAGGTCATCTTGGTGAGACCACGCAGGGTGTCGTGAACGGCGAACTTTTGGCCGCGGCCGTAGGCGGGTTCTTTCAGCGGGTAGACGTTGTTGCGCCACGCCTCACGATCGAAGAGGTCGAGAAGTTCGGCGAGTTTCCCGGGGTGCGAGGACGCGAGGTCCTTGCCCTGCGAGAAGTCGTTTCGGATGTCGTAGAGTTCCCACTTCTCCTGCGGTCCGTCGAATGGAACCGAGTCGAACCGCTCCCAGGGAAGTCGTCCGTGGAAGCACGAGGCGATCCAGCCGTCGTGGTAGATGGCGCGGTTACCGAACATCTCGAAGTACTGGGTGAGATGGTTCTCGGGGGCCGACGGTGAAATCATCGTGGGCAGCATCGACACGCCGTCGATGTTCATCTGCCCGAGGCCGTTGACGCGTGCAGGTGCCGAGATTCCGGCTGCGTCGAGCAGGGTCGGGAAAATATCGGTGACATGGTGGAAGTTCGACCGAAGTCCCCCTGCATCGGTGAGGCGTCGCGGCCATTGCACGGCCAGCGCGTTGCGGGTGCCGCCGAAGTGTGAAGCGATCTGCTTCATCCACTGGAACGGTGAATCGAGCGCCCATGCCCAGGCGAGGTTGAAGTGGTTCTCACACTTGGCCGAACCGAAATCGTCGATGTGTTCGAGCAGCCACTCGGGGTCCTCGGGCACACCGTTCTGGAATGACGGTGCACTCCACGCCCCGTTCAGGGTTCCCTCGGCCGAGGCGCCGTTGTCGCCGGTGATGTAGATGAACAAGGTGTTGTCGGTTTCGCCCATGTCGTCGAGAGCGTCGAGTACCTTGCCCACCTGTTCGTCGGTGTGTGCCATGAAACCGGCGAACACCTCCATCAGTCGTGCTGCAACGGGTTTGTATCGGTCGGGGTACTCATCCCAGGAGGGGACCTCGGCGGGACGCGGTGTGAGTGTGGTGCCCTGTGGGATCACACCGAGTTCGAGTTGGCGTTCGTGGATGCGTTTGCGCAGCGCATCCCAACCGTCGTCGAAATGACCCTTGAATCGTTCGATGTAGGCCGGCCACACGTGGTGCGGGCAGTGCATCGCGCCGGTGGCGAGATAGGCGAAGAACGGGCGGTGTGGGTTCGTGCCGCGCTGCAGGCGAATCCAGTCGATTGCGCGTTGCGCGATGTCTTCGCTCATGTGATAGTCGTCGCGACCCTCGTAGGGCATCACCGGCGTGGTCTGGTCGAACATCGGTGGTTCGTACTGGCTGGCCTCGGCGCTGAGGATCCCGTAGAAGCGCTCGAAACCGAGGCCCATCGGCCAACGATCGTAGGGGCCCGACAACGACTGCTCATGCGCAGGGGTGAGGTGCCACTTTCCAAACGCACCCGTGGAATAGCCGTACTGCTTCAAGATTTCGGCGACGGTCGCGGCTTCCTTCGGGATGATGCAGTCGTAACCGGGGAACCCGCTCGCACCCTCGGGGATGTTCCCCATGTGCACCGCATGGTGATTGCGGCCCGTCAACAGTGCGGCACGCGTGGGTGAACACAGAGCCGTCGTGTGGAATTGATTGAACCTCAGCCCGTCGGCTGCGACCCGGTCGAGGGCCGGCGTCGGGATGGGCCCACCAAAGGTCCCGCACGTTCCGAAACCCACGTCGTCGAGCAACACGATGACGATGTTCGGCGCGTCGGACGACGGTAGGGGCACCTCGGGTCGCGACGGCTCGGACTCCCCGATGAGCCGACCGAGGGTTCCCGCAAATGGCTGGGTCGGAAACGGTAGATCGGGGCCCGTGGGCATCGTCACCGCGTTGTCACCCTCTCAGGCCTTCGTGATCGAAGCATCCACGCACCACGTCGACGACTGCTCGGTCACCCGAAACCCCGATGTCGGCTGCCGACCACGGCTGCTTGCCCGACAGCACGGCAACGAGAGTTGCGCGTGTCATCGACACGGTTGCATCGGCACCGCGACCGTCGGTGGGCACCGCGACACAATTGCGGATCATCAGGCCCGCTGGTTCACCGTCGACCACGAACCCCAGATGCGCACGGACACCTTCTGCGCGGTTCGGGTCGAGCAGCACTCGAATGGTGTGAATCAGTTCGACGGAAGGGACGTGGGCGACGGCTTTCGAGCCGAAGGAGTGGCGCATGTAGCGATCCATCGGCATCTGACCATCCAGATGGCGTGCCCGCGTGATCGCCCAGTTTCGGATGTTCGCCGCGGGAGTCCGCTCAGCCACAAGACGCAGGCCCCGGGCGAGCAGGTTCCGGTCCGCGTCGGTTGCATCACTCGAACGGGCCAGCCACGTCGCAAGTTCGATTCCCCACCGCACCTCGTCGTTGTCGAACGCCTCTGCTGCCTGCTTGGCAACCGCGTCGCGTCCTCCGAACCCGGAAATCAACTTGTCGAGCCTTTCCTCGGGTGGTGCGGGAAAGAGATTCGACTCATTGCCGTCGAACCAGCCACGCAAACCGGTGAGTATCTGTCGGACGTGGTGCTCACCAACGCCGTAACGCTCGCTCGTCAGGTAGTCGACATCGAACAACGACGGCAGGGACACACGACTCGCGATTTGATCCGATGTCCAGCCTTTGTTGACCGCGCGGACGGTCTGATCCCACAGGAATTGGATCGAGTCGCGGTAGCGCTCGGAGACCGACCGAATGTTGTCACGACCCGACAGGGGCGGGCCGTGTGTGCCGACGAGATGTTCCGGCTCCCAGTCGATGATCTGCTCGATGCCGGGAATCAACACCCGTGGGTCGCGGTACTCCTCGCCACGGATCGGAAACACGTTGAAGAGGGCCGGCCAGATCGTGTTGTGGACACAGACACCGAGGTCGGGAAGGAAGAAGTTGACCGAGTCGTCGCTGTCGCTCGGCGAGTACCTCACCACCACCCGCGCACCGGCGATCGACATCTCCCCATCGTCGGGCAGTTCGTGGGTCACCGGGATGTGTCCCGGAGTTGCCGGACTGTGGGCGGGATTGCGGTAGTAGAAGCCGAGACCCACGTTCACCAGCGCATCAGGTCCGTGTGTGGGCATGGTGATACCGAACTGCTCGACGAGTCCGCGTGAATACGTCGGCCCGACCTCACCCGACGCACGCACCTTGTTCGCCGCGATCCCCCGATGTCCGTGGATCGGCAACGGCTTCACGTGATTTGCCTCCGCGAGGACGGCCCTTGTTCCGTCGACGTAGTGGAAGTGGGTGTAAACCACCGCGGCGATGGGTCGGCCGGTGTGTTTGCGGAGCTCGGTGAGTGCCGCCGCCATTTCCTCGACCGAGTCACCGGTATCGAAGGCGATGATGCCTCGGGGGGCGTCGATGAACGTCTGGTTCGACAACCCGTTGCCGACCAGACACCACACACCGGTGCGGACCTCGTACAGGTTCTGCTGAATCACCTCGTTGTGTGCGAGATGGTCGCGGTGCACACGGGTACCGTTCGGGGTCACCACCGTTGCTTTTCCACTGCTTTCGAAGCTGCGTGCCGTCATGACTCCCCCGCCCAATCGTCGCACATCACGTCCCCGAGGCCGTGGGTGAGTCCGCTCGTTGCGCCGCGCGCAAGGAACTGAGTCGCCGGTCCGGGAGCCGGTGGCCGACAGACTGACGGGCTACCTGCCTGCCGAGGGTCGTGCGGAGATCGCCCGAACCAGCGACGGTGGTTTCGTCGCAGCGGACGTCGCACGTCGGACAGGAACTTCAACAGCCCCGGGATGACACGACCATGCGGGTCGTAGCCCTCGACTGGCGCATCGACTCACTCCTGCAGGGGATGATTCGTCGCTCCTTTTTCCGCATCAACGCAACACATCAACGCAACCGTGTGGCCCTCCGACGAACACGCCGTTCGAACACCACTCGACGCTGGGGCGATGCCCCGTCGAGGCCGTACATCGCCAGTCGGGACGCACGGCAGCGTAGGCCGAACATGAGGCGCACCGACCGCAACGCCGTTCGCTTGCCCGGTTCACCCTGAACGGCATTGACCCATCGGGGTGAGCCGTACGTGGTGATGGTGATGAATCGGCGTACGTTGTGCAACAGCGGTTCGATGCGGTTCGCGCCGTCGGGCAACCGCCATGCGACACCGTTGACAAGGACGCGGTCGAACCACCCCTTCAACATCGCGGGCTGGCCGCACCACCAGGTTGGATGGGTGAGGATGAGGACTTCGCACCAGCGCAGATCTTCGACGTGGCTCACCAGCGCGGGATGTCGCTCGAGCTTTCCGGCGATATCACCCAGGTGAGTGTTCTTCTCGTCGGCGGTGAAGATTGGATCGAAACCCTCCGCCCACAGATCATGGTGTCGAACCTCATGTCCCCCCGCTCCGAGTTCCCCGAGCAGAACGTCGCGAAGGTGCGATACGAATGAATCAGGCGAGGGATGGGCGTGGACGAGGAGAACCCTCATTGCCTGACCGCCTCTTCGACGCGAGTGACGAAATGCCGCCGCCGCCGTTCCGTCGAGGTGTCGATGGCGTAGAGACCGATGTGCCGACACCGCGCACGCCAGCCTGTGGCGGCACGCAGCGCGCGCGTCAGTGTGCGACGGCCGTTGTCATTGACGGCTTTTACGTAGAGCCAGGGCGACCCGTAGGTGCTGATCACGATGATGCGTCGAAGATGCGTCAGTGCCGGTCGAATACGGTCGTTCTCGAGTGTGAACGCGACACCCGGCAACATCACACGCTCGAGCCAACCCTTCAACTGGGCCGGAAGACCCGACCACCAGGTGGGATAATTGAAGACCAGCATCTCGGCATCCCGAACGGCCCCGACGTGTCGGGTGATGTCGCTTGGTATCTCGTCGTCTCCGGCCATGTAGGACTCCCATTCGCTGCGCGTCATGACGCACCGGAATGATTCCGCCGAGAGATCGAGAACCGTGACGTCGTGGCCAGCGGCCCTCAATCCGCGTTCCGCAGCGTCCCTCAAAGCGGCGGAAAAACTCCCCTCGACGGGGTGACAGTGAATGAGGACCGTGCGCACGGGTTGGTCACTCAGTCATCGTCACAACTGCACCTCGATGCAGCCGTCGTTGACACGGCAGGGATGGGTACCCAGTCCCACACGAGCGGGACTCGCCACCGCCTCACCCGTGGCGACATCGAAGCGCCCGTTGTGCTTGGGACATTCGATTTCGGTGCCATCCACGAAACCCTCGGTAAGCGATGCGCGACCGTGTGTGCACACGGCATCGAGGGCAAAGAATCGATCATCGGCCGTCCGCACGATTGCAACGAGGTTCTCTGCCACGGCAACGCCGAT
>VGAC01000019.1 GCA_016870865.1 Actinomycetota bacterium | reverse complement strand
ACGAGGTCGGCGATGGTCTCTCCGAGGCCCACCAGTTTCACGGGAATCCCGAGTTGCGTCTCGATTGCAAAGACGATACCGCCCTTTGCCGAGCCGTCGAGTTTCGTCAACACCACTCCGGTGACGTTGGTCGCTTCGGTGAATTGAGCCGCCTGCGAGAGTCCGTTCTGGCCGGTCGTGGCGTCGATGACAAGAAGGACCTCGGTGACGGTGCCGGCATCTTTCTCGGCGACTCGGCGAACCTTTTTCAGTTCCTCCATGAGATTGGTCTTGTTCTGCAGTCGGCCCGCTGTGTCGGCCAGAACGAGGTCGCATCCGCGCGCGGCCGCGCTCTGGACGGCGTCGAAGATGACGGCACTCGGGTCGCCCCCTTCATTGCCACGCACGATCGGAACCTCGACCCGAGCAGCCCAGGTTTGCAGCTGTTCACCGGCAGCGGCACGGAACGTGTCGCCGGCGGCGAGAAGGACGTTGCGACCGTTCGCCTTTTGCGCAAAGGCAACCTTGCCGATCGTCGTCGTCTTGCCCACGCCGTTGACGCCAACGAAGAGCCAGATGTTGGGCTGCTTCACCGACGCATCGAAAATCAGCTCCCGCGCATTGGCACTCAACTGCGCGGCCATGTCGGTCTGCAGCGCATCGACCAAACCTGAGGGATCGACGACCTCCTTTTTGTCGACGCGGGACCTCACACCCGACAGCAGCGACGTCGTCACCGTCAAGCCGACGTCGGCGCGTAGAAGTGTTTCTTCCAGGTCGTCCCAGGTGTCGGCCGTGATCTTTTCCCTCGCCCGCACACCGGCAAACGCCCCCGTGAAAATGCCCGCAGCCTTGGTGAAACGACGCGTCGGGGCGAGGGGCGCGGGCTCCGCAACCGAGGGGGGCTTTTCGATGCTCGGTGCGGGCGGCGACTCGACGGCCACCCGGTCGCCGGCCTTTCGACGGTTGAGTACGACCACACCAAGACCGAAGACGACGACGAGGCCGACGAGGAGAAGAAGTACGAGGGGCGCGTTGTCCATGGCCGTTAGTTGGTGCTCGACGCGCGCTCGACTATCACCTTCGACGAACCGCCCGGCTGCATGGTGACGCCAAGCAGACAATCGGCCGCTTCCATCGTGCGCTTTTGGTGACTAACGACGAGAAGTTGAGCGTCGCGGCGGAACTCACCGAGCAGGCCAAGAAAGCGCGAGAGGTTCACGTCGTCGAGGGCGGCCTCCACTTCGTCCATCACGTAGAACGGCGAAGGGCGGCTGCGGAACACGGCGAAGAGAAAAGCGAGCGCGGTGAGCGACCGCTCGCCACCCGAAAGAAGCGACAGTTTCTTGACGTTCTTCCCACCCGGTCGGGCCTCGACTTCGATGCCCGTGTTCAGCAGATCTTCCGGCAGGGTCAAAGTGAGGCGGCCCGAACCCCCGGGAAAGAGACCGCCGAACAGTTCCTGGAAGTTGCGCGCAACGTCGTGGAACGCGGTGCCGAACACCGACTGAATCTCCTCGTCGACGGCCTTGATCACACGCAGCAGATCACGACGCGTGTTGCGAACGTCCTCCAACTGGGACTCGAGGAATTCGTGGCGCTTCTGGAGTTCGGTGAACTCCTGGAGAGCCAAGGGGTTGATCGGGCCCATCAGACGGAGTTCGCGTTCGAGTTCACGCACGCGCGCGATCGGGGTGACACCCTCGGCGATCGCCGGCATCTCGGTTGCCTCGGCGACTTCGGGCTCGACCTCCAGGTCGCGGCGCAGTGACTCGACGGTGGCTTCGAGTCGCATGCGCACTTCGGCCTCGTCGATATCGATACGCCGACCGCGTTCACGCTGCTCGTCGAGTTCGCGCTCGGTCGCCTGACGGTCTCGGCGTGCCGTGTCGAGTCGTGCGGCCACTTCGCGCACCTCGTCGCTCTGGCGACGACGAGCCTCGTGGAGCTCGACGAGTAACGCCTCGGTCGTGATGCGGTGACGGTCGACCAGGTCGCTGAGACCGACTATTGCGTCGAAGGCCCGCTGCAGGCGAATACGTGCCCCGGCAGCTTGTGCACGAGCATCGGCGTCTGCGGCGAGACGGGACTCGGTTTCGTCGAGACGTCGCTGCACGAACTGCTGACGCTCGACGAGGCCGACGGACCTCACTTCGAGATCCTTGCGGCGCAGCGCGAGGCGCGATACCTCGGCGTCGAGCCCCGCTCGCGCCACGCCGATGGTGCGCATCGTCTCGGCTTCCATCGCCTCGTCGGCCTCGAGACGGGGCAGGACGACTTCCAGTTCCGCGATTCGCGATACCGCCCGCTCGAGACGGCCGGAGACGTCATCGCGCTGCGAACGCACCGCATCCAGCTCGGCGATGACTTCGCGCCGCTCCCCTGTGACGCGCTGCAGGCTGTCGGCCGCCGCGAGACGCGCCCGCGTCAGTTGTTCGTGGCGACGCTCGAGTTCGGCGAAGGAGCTGCGCGCGGATTGCATTTCGGCGCGGGTCCGCGCCAACTCGCCCGCACGTCGATCGGATTCGGTGTTCGCCTCGGACTGACGGGCCACTGCGTCCTCGAGCGCTGCTGCAGTGACGGCACCGGCCTGGCCGCCGATACGCCAGCCCGAGGGTGCAAAGCGGTCACCACGACGCGTGACGACGTGCAGGGTGGGGTTGGATAGCGCTATGTCGACGGCGGTTGCCCAGGAATCGGCGATGACCGCGCGCGACAGCAGCGTGTCGAGCAGTGAGTCGATCGCGGCGGCATCCGGTCCTGCTGCGCGCACGACACCCCGAACGGGTCGCACACCGGCGGGAGTCACCACGGCTGCCTTCTGCGTGCCACCGAGCGCCAGCACCGCTCCGTTCACACTCTTCGAGTCCAGGCTCGACAATGCTTCACGCGCAGCCGAGGCATCGCGCAGGACGATTCCGGCGACGGCATCACCGAGCGCCGCGTGCACCGCGGCCTCCCAACCATCTTCGACACGGATGAGATCGACGAGGGCACCGACCACGCCGCCCACGTCGGCGAGATGTTGCAGCCCGGCGCGAGACCGCGCGGTTTCGAGTGCCTCGCGCAACACCTCGACACGGGCATTCCAGTGCGCCAGCGAAGCGGCTGCGGTTGCGCCGGCTTGCGTGGCCGCGTCGAGCGTGGCTTCGGCTGCGGCCCGACGTTCGGACTGACCACGCACCTCGTCTTCGATCCGCTTGGCGGCACCCTCCGCAGACTCGTAATCGTTGCCGAGGCGCTCGATGTCGGCTGCCAAACGCAGCGCACGATCGTCTAGTTGCGCGATGCGGGTCACGACACGCTGCAGTTCGGCATGGTCACGTTCGTCGTTCGCACGCAGGGTTCGTAACTCCCCGCGCACCTCGGCCGCCGCGCTTGCGGCAACGGGTGTCGGCAGCTCGGCGACGTCCTCGTCACCCGCGGCTTGCCGACGCAGTGCAAAGTCTGCCTCGTCACGCTCGAGCGACTCACGCTCGGGGTCGACGAGCGACAGCTCGGAATTGATCGAATCGAGCTCCCCGCGCAGCGCCGCGGCATCGACTTCGAGTGAAGCCATGACATCGGCGTCCATGAACTGGCTGCGTTCACGCTCCATCGAACGGCGGCGTTCGGCGAGAAGTGCCGCGAGGCCTCGGGCGCGCTCGCGTAACTGTTCGACACGCACCAGCTGATCACTCACACCGGTATCACCGAGAGCGGTCAGGTCGGCTTCCGACGACAGCACCAGCGCGTCGAGTTCGGCCAGGCGGGCACGCTGCTCGCGTTCGGTGCGCGCGCCGTTTGCTTTGTCGCCGGCGAGAACCACCAGGCGGGCGCGGGTAGCGGCGATTTCGCGCCCTGCGACGTAGATCTGAAGGGCCTTCAATTCGGTGACGAGCGCGCCGTGACGGCGCGCTGCCTCGGCCTGCCGTTCCAGCGGGCGCAACTGCCGGCGTACCTCACGGATGAGGTCCTGGACGCGCAGGAGGTTTGCCTCGGTACCATCGAGGCGTCGTTCCGCTTTTTCCTTCCGCTTGCGGTACTTCAAGACACCGGCTGCTTCCTCGATGATGGCGCGGCGGTCTTCGGGTCGTGCGTTGAGCACCGCATCGATCTGGCCCTGGCTGACGATGACGTGCTGCTGACGACCGACACCCGCGTCGGAGAGCAGTTCCTGCACGTCGAGTAGACGACACTCGACACCGTTGATCGAGTACTCGCTCTCACCGGAACGGAAGAGCGTGCGACCCACGGTGACCTCGGTGAATTCGATCGGCAAAAGACCGGCCGAGTTGTCGAGTGTCAGCACCACCTCGGCGCGCCCGAGCGCAGGGCGCTTTTCCGTGCCGGCAAAGATGACATCGTCCATCTTCTGGCTACGCACCGCTGAGGGCGCCTGCGCACCGAGAACCCACGCGATGGCATCGACGACATTCGACTTGCCCGACCCGTTCGGGCCCACGACGACCGTGATTCCCGGTTCTAGTTCCAGCACCGTGGTGTCGGCGAAGGATTTGAAGCCTTTCAGGGTCAGGGACTTGAGAAACACAGCAATCCGAACTTACAAGATCGCGCCGTTTCGCTACGTCTTTCCCGAGTCGTTCAGCGCTGACAGACGGGACAAAAATGCGTGGAGCGACCTGCCCCCGTGACGCGGCGGATGATCCCCCGCCCGCACGTGATGCACCTCTCCCCCTCCCGCGCGTAGACGCGGTGCTCGGTCTGGAAGATGCCCTCGCGGCCGAGCGCGTCGACGTACTGCGTGTCGGAGAGGGTCGACCCGCCGGCGGCGACTGCTTCGCACAGCACCTCGACCGTCGTGCGGTGCAACAGCTTCAACCGAGCGGTTGCGAGGGTGTCCACCCGGCGATCCCACCGCAGACGTGCGCGGTGCATGATCTCATCGGCGTAGATGTTGCCGATCCCCGCGATCACTGACTGATCCAGAAGCACGGCCTTCAAACCGCGGCGGCGGCCCCCGACCGCCGCATGGAATTGGTCGAAACTGAACTCGTCGACGAGCGGATCGAGGCCCAGTCGGTCGACTTCGGGAACGAGGTCGTCGTCGGGATTGAACACCACGACCTCACCGAACGTGCGGGGGTCGACGAACCTCAACTCGCTCGACGCGGCCCCGGTCCGCTCCAGCCGCAACACCACGTGCGTGTGAGCCTCACGAGGAGAGTCCGGGGCCGCGAGCAACAAACGCCCGCTCATGCGCAGGTGCACCATCATCGAATTGCCGTTCGCAAGATCGAAAAAGAGGTACTTGCCCCGTCGACGGGTCCCGATGAAGGTCTCGCCGACAAGACCCGCCCGCACCACGTCGGGGCCCGTCCGGCGGACGCTGCGGAGCCGGTCAATGTCGACCCTGGTCACGCGTGAACCGACGACGGCGGCATCGAGTGACCTTCGTACCGTCTCGACTTCGGGCAGCTCGGGCATGTCGCGGCTCAGCCGTCGATCGGCTCGGACAAACGACCCAGTGCGCCCTCCGCCGCCACTTGTTCGGCGGTCTTCTTCGATGCCCCCGCACCGAGCGCCTCGACGTCACCGACGATGACACGTGCCGTGAAGGTTCGCGCGTGGTCAGGTCCGTCGCTCACGACCACGTACCTGGGTGCGGACAAACCAAGCCGTGCGGCACGCTCTTGGAGCACGGTCTTTGCGTCGAACTTGTCTATGTTGGGCAACGCGCGTTGCATCGCCGGCAGCAACAGACGCCTCACCTTCTCATAGGCGACGGTCGGCCCTGCATCGAGGTAGATCGCACCGATGACGGCCTCGAAAGCATCGGAGAGAATCGACGTTTTCGTCCGTCCACCCGCCGCATCCTCACCGCGGCCCAACAACAGGGCCGGACCGAGGTTCACCTGGCGCGCCAACGATGCGAGAGCCTTGGCGTTGACGACGCTCTTGCGCAGGTCCGTCAGGCGCCCCTCGGAAAGTTCGCCGAACGTGGTGAAGGCAATGTCGGCAACAACCCAGCCGAGAACCGCATCTCCCAGGAACTCGAGGCGCTCGTTGGATTCGGGTGCGTCGTACTCGGCCTGCCACGACCGGTGCTGCATCGCGCGCACGAGCAGTGTCGGATCGGCGAACCCGTGGTCGAAGCCGGCCGCCAACCGACCGAGCGCCTCAGGATCCGGATGAGACTCGACCATAGACATAGTCGACGGCATCCCGGACCGTCTTTAGGTCCTGGAGGTCTTCGTCCTCGATGCGAAAACCGGCGACGACGTCGGCGAGTTCTTCCTCGAGGGCCTCGACGAGCTCGATGAGTGCCAGCGAGTCGGCGTCGAGGTCGTCGACGAAGGACTGGCCTTCGGAGATCGCACCCGGATCGATTTCGAGAATCTCGGAAAGTTGGGCGCGAACAATCGCAAGGACTCCGGCCCGATCAATTGATGCCATGTCTGTCTCCTGTGGTGTTGCAGTCGGGTTCTTGTCATCATCCATCATTGACGGACGCGCTCGAGATTAGACCGATCGCCGAGCGGATGGCCTCGACCATGCCGGAGTCGACCATTTCTCTGGCGACCTTGATGCCGTTGAGCATCGCTCGAGCCGATGACGAACCGTGCGAGATGATGCACACGCCATCGACACCGAGAAGGATCGCACCGCCATACGTGTCGGGGTCGAGCGATTCGTACAACGGCAACAGTGTGGGAAGCAACGCATCCGCGTGCACTTTGTGGTCGGGGTTGGACCCGAAGGCCGAAAAAAGTGCCCTCACCACGGTCTTGAGGCTGCCTTCGAGCGTCTTGAGGACCACGTTCCCCGTGAAGCCGTCGGCGACGACCACGTCGACGTCGGGCGTCATGATGTCACGACCCTCGACGTTGCCGATGAAGTTGATCCCGGGTGCGACAGCGAGCAGTTCGTACGCCTCTTTGCGCAGGGTGTCACCTTTGCCGGGCTCTTCACCGATCGACAACAAACCGACACGCGGCTGTGCGATGCCGAAGCGGCGCGCAGAATAGATGGAGCCCATGACGGCAAACTGAACCAGCCAGTCGGCCTGCACTTCGGTGTTGGCGCCCGCGTCGAGGAGAACCGTCGGCGTGTGACCAGGGACGGGGATCGGCGTGGCGATGGCCGGGCGGTTGACGCCCTTCACCCGACCCATGCGCAAGAGGGCCGAGGCCATCGTGGCACCGGTGTTGCCGGCTGAGATCATCGCCGAGGCCTTGCCATCGCGCACTGCTTCGGCCGCGCGAACAAGCGTCGAATCTTTCTTGCGACGCACCGCACCCGCCGGGTCTTCGTCCATTGCGATGACTTCGTTCGCACGGATCACCTCGAGGGACGAAAGGTCGACCGAGGTCAACTCGGCGAGGTTGTCCGGGCCCACGAGCACGCAGGGAATACCGGCATCGACCGCGTCGAGGGTTCCCTTCAGGACTTCATCGGGAGCCTTGTCGCCGCCGAGAGCGTCGACCGCCACGGGAAGATTCACGGATCGAGATTAGGCGACTTCGACGGCGGTACGACCCTTGTACCAACCGCACACACCGCACACCACGTGTGGCTTCTTCGTCGCACCACAGCGGGGGCACACACTGCGCGACGGCATTCCCAGACGCATGTTTGCGGACTTGCGGCTGTGGGTCTTCGCCTTCGACTTCTTTTTCTTTGGTACAGCCACGATTGTCTCCGATGGGCGTCTATCTCAGCCCCGAGAGGTTATCGGCGCGACGGCGGTTGCGCCCACCCGCATTCAACGGTCGTCAAGGTCTGCGCGTAGGGCATCGAGCGCGGCCCAACGGGGGTCCGAGGCGCCAACGGCGCAGCCGCAGTCGGCCTCGGCGGGGTTCGCTTTGTCTGCGCCACAGACCGGACACAACCCGGGGCAGTCGGTGCGACAAAGGGGCGCATCGGGCAGGGCCAGCAACAGGTGCTCTCGGACCAGCGGCGCCAGAAGCAACTGCTCGCCCTCGATCGGGTAGGCATCCGGGTCGGTGATCTCGCGCTGGTACAACTCGCCGATCGCGACGGTGACCGTGTCGCGCACATCGGCCAGGCACCGCCTGCACGTGTCGCTGTATGCGGCCGAAACCGTGCCGCACACGAGGATTCCGGTGTTCGTCGATTCGAGATGAAAAGCAATCGGCACGTCTTGGGTTGCGACGCGATCGTCTCCAAGTTCGAGCAGGTCACTGTCAACCGACACGTCGATCTCCTTGACGTTGCCGACGCGCCGCAGCACCTCGGCAACGTTGACGACGAGACCCGAGAGCGGAGATGTCACAACGGCCCGGCGAAGATCAGAAACGGTCTTGGTCGAAGAACCCCTGGATCTCGCCCGAGGGGTCGGTCGGTTGCGGTTCGTCGGTCTCTCGACGGTTGCCGATCGAGAGGCGCTGGCGACCCGCGGCCACGGTCTTGATCAAACGATCGAGGAGGATTTCGAAGCTGCCGAGGCGTTGATCGAGGAAGTCCTCGGTTTCCATTCGCAAACGACGTGCATCGGCCTCGGCGTTCTCGATCACTGAGCGCGCGCGGGACTCGGCCGCGCGGACAACTTCGGTGCGCTGAACCATGCGCTCGGCCTGCACGCGAGCAGCTTCGATGATTTCATCGGCTTCGCGGCGTGCCTTGTTGACGAATTCCTGTTTCTCTCGCAGCATCCACCTTGCTTGACGTATTTCTTCGGGCAGTCGGCCGAGAGCGTCTTCGAGGATCTCGATTATTTCGTCGCGGTCGAGGCGCGGGGTGCTCGAGAGCGGCATGTTCGGCGCCGATGCGATGATGTCGAGTGTGCGTCGCACGAGAGCCTCGGCGTCACCCATCTGGGGCTCGACGGGTCGTTGATCGAAGTCGCTGTGGTCATCGTCGTAGCTCATGAGAACATCTCCTTCAGCGCGGCAGTGACGTTGGCCGGCACCATGGACGAGGGGTCGCCTCCATACCGGGCGATCTCGCGGACGAAGCGGCTGCTCACCCACGAGCGTTCGGGGCTGCAGGGCAGATAGATGGTTCGGATACCGGCGATCGCGAAGTTGGTGTGGGCCATCTGCTGTTCCATCTCGAAGTCACCTGCGTTGCGCAGGCCCTTGACGATGAAGTCGACGCCGGTGGCCTTCGCTGCGTCGACCGCAAGGCCGGAAAATGCCCCGACCGAATACTTACCCGCGCACGGACCGTCGCCAAGCGCACCATTGATCAGATGAATGCGCTGGTCGATGCCGAAGAGACCACCCTGCTTTTCGGGGTTGTGAAGGACGGCGACAACGACATGGCCGAAGAGTCGGGATGCCTGTTCGATCACGTCGATGTGACCGAGATGTATCGGATCGAAACTGCCCGGGTATAGAGCCTTCATGATGCGCGTACCTTCCATCTGCAACGGTACAACCGCGCGTTCATGACCCGTCGGCATTCGCGCCGTCGCGGACGAAAAACCCCACGGTTGTGCGCCCGTAGTCACGGCGACGGATGGCCCGCCAGCCCCTGGGCACTTCGTGGTGCGGGGCGGCCCGCGATTCGGTCTCGACGACGAACACCACCGAGGCGGCGGCTGATTCGACCGCGGTGAAGATCTCGTTCCATTGTTGGAAGCCGTAAGGCGGATCGGCAAGAACGAGCGTCGCGTCGGAGAGTTCCTCGCGCAGGCGCAGCGCCCCGGCCGACGTGACGTCGCGCACGATGTCGATTGGGGCGACCCTGGACAGGCTCCCGATACCGAGTGCCTCGATGTTTGCTTTCATGGCACCAAGAGCGCGACGGTCGTTCTCCACGAAGGTGCATCGCACCGCCCCGCGTGAGAGTGCCTCGATACCAAGGGCGCCCGAACCGGCAAAGAGGTCGACGACCACGGCGTCTTCGACGACATCGAGACTGCCGAGTGCGTTGAACACTGCTTGGCGCACCTTGTCGGTTGTCGGACGTATGGCATCACCCTCGGGACCGTCGATGCGGCGACCTCGCAACTCGCCCGCAACCACACGCATGGGAGCAGTCTGTCAGGCAATAATCAAACCGTGCAGCAACCACCGCCCGAGAGCATCTGCGTCGACTGCGGCGGGGTCGCCCACCTGCTCACTCCCCCGCGCGAGGACGGAACATGGGTGGTCGGGGATGTCGTGGCCTACCGCTGTCGGGACTGCCGGGACCGGTGGGACATCATTCTTGAGAGCGACGACGTCGACTCGTCCGGTACCTGATTTCCGGCCACTCAGTTTCTGACGACAAAGTCCTCACGGCCACGATCCTCGATGAAGAGTCGCACTTCGTCGCGAATCTCGGGATGGGCCGACAGGGTGACGTCGTCACCGACTAAGTCGATCGCGACATCGCGGGCCGCCTCGATCAGATCGCGGTCGGTCCTCAACGAAGCAAGTTTGAGATCGTCGCTGCCGCCGCTCTGCCGCTTGTCCATGATCGTTCCCTCACCACGCAACTGCAGGTCCACCTCGGCCAGCTCGAAACCATCGGTCGAGGCCACGAGCGCCTCTATACGCGGCTTCATTTCAGCGATCAGTTCGTCGTCGGACAGGCGTGTCACGAGCCAGCACTCCGAAGCCTTCTCTCCACGACCCACGCGGCCGCGCAACTGGTGCAACTGAGCGATGCCGAAGAGGTCGGCGTCGAGAATCACCATCTGCGTCGCGTTGGGCACGTCGACTCCGACCTCGATGACCGTCGTGGCGACGAGCACATCGAGATCGGCGTGACGGAACGACTCCATCACCGCGTCCTTCTCCACGGACTTCATGCGACCGTGCATGAGCCCGATTCGCAGACCCGAGAGTTCCCCGTCTCGAAGTTCGGCGAAGGTCGCCTCGGCCGAGGCCGCCTCGAGCTTCTCGCTCTCTTCGATGAGCGGACACACCACGTAGACCTGGTCCCCGCGACCGACGGCAGCGCGAACCGCGGCCCACATCGCACCCGTCTCGGCCCGACCCGCAACCGAGTGCGTGACGATCGGGGTACGGCCCGGGGGCATCTCATCGAGCACGCTGACATCGAGGTCTCCGAAAATCGTCAATGCCGCCGTGCGAGGAATCGGTGTCGCGGTCATGACCAGCGTGTCGGGGCGGATCTCCGACATTTCACGCAATCTCGCCCGTTGCTCGACTCCGAAGCGGTGCTGTTCGTCGACCACCACCGCGCCGAGTGACTTGAACTCGATCCCCTTCTGGATGAGAGCGTGGGTTCCGATTGCGATGTCGATCGATCCGTCGGCCAGTCCGGCAACGACACGACGACGTTGTTCACCGGTGACACGGTTGGTCAGCAGTTCCACGCGCACCGGTCGGTCGCCGAAGAGGTTCTCGGGGTCGGAGACGACGAGGCCATCGAGGAGTCGCGTGACTCCAGCAAAGTGTTGTTCGGCCAGGACTTCGGTCGGGGCCATCAACGCACCCTGGTAGCCGCCTTCGACGGCGGTCAACAAAGTCGCGACGGCGACGACAGTTTTGCCGCTGCCGACGTCGCCCTGCAGGAGGCGGTTCATCGGCACGGTTCGTGACATGTCGGCGGCGACTTCGGCGATGACACGGTGCTGCGCCGACGTCAAGGGAAACGCGAGGTTCTCGATGAACTGGTCGACGAACACGCCTCGCGTGGAATGGGCGATGCCTCGTGCGGAGAGCTCGATCCGCTTCTTCTCCCGCACGAGGTACGTCTGAACGCGCAAACATTCGTCGAAGGCCAGCCGACGCCGCGCACCTTCCATTTCGTCCATCGAGGACGGCAGGTGAATCGACTTCATCGCCTCGAAGCGGGGCGCGAGACCGTATTTGTGTCGTACGTCTTCGGGAACCGGATCGACCACACCCCGCGGTGAACATTTGGAAAGGGCGCTCTCGACCCACTTCGCCATCTCCCAGGTCTTGACCCCGTTGTCGCCGCTCTGCGGGTAGATGGGCACGATACGACCGGTGCGGTCACCAATGAGGTCGACGATGGGATTCGTCATCTGCAGCACACCCCGGAAGGTGTCGGGTTTTCCCCACACGGAAATCGTGAGACCCGCATACAACTGTCGGCTGCGCCACGGTTGATTGAAGAAGGTCAGCGTGAACTTGCCCGTGGCATCGCCCACCCGAACGGTGACCATCGATTTCCTGTTGCGTGTGGTGCGCTTGTCAACCGACAACACGTCCACGACGACCAGCGCCGACACGTTGGGGGCAAGATCGCGGACCCGACACTCCGCAGTGCGGTCCACCCAGCGGCGGGGGTAGTACATGAGGAGGTCAAGGACGTTGTCGACATCCAGGGCGTGGAGGTCGGCCGCGCGTTTCTCGCCGATGCCCCTGAAACTGTCGAAGTTCTTCGCCTGCAGTTCGGCGAGGGTCAATGGACCCGCGCTGGTCTCCTCGGCGGAGTCGGCGGTCTTACTCGGCACCGAACAAGTATGGATAGAGCGGCTGCCCACCGTGGTGGATCTCGACCGTGATGCTCGGGTGGTGATCGACCATCCAAGCCGACAATTCGGCCGTCATTTCACCCGTGGCCTCGGCCCCCACCAGCACGGTCAGGATTTCCCGGTCGGATGAAATGAGGTGGTCGAGCAGTCGCGTCGCCGCAGCGAGCCAGGTTCCACCGATCGCAACGATTCCATCGCCTCGGACGATGCCGATCCAGTCACCCGTGGCGATGGGGCCGGCATCGCTGTCGGTGTCGCGGACGGCCCGGGTGATTTCACCCGTCGCCACACTCGCGGCAGCGGCGCTCATTTCGGTTGCATTGCGTTCGGCCGATGCCTCGGGGTCGTACACAACAAGCGATGCCAGGGCCTCGGGCATCGAACATGAGGGCACCACACGGACATCCTTGTTGGTCAGTTCACCGACCTGGTTGGCGACCGGGATGATGTTCTTGTTGTTCGGCAACAGAACGATTTGGTTCGCGTTCATGCGCTCGACGGCGTCGAGAAGTTCGGCCGTCGAGGGATTCAACGACTGCCCGCCGGACACGACGCCATGAACACCGAGTTGGCCGAACAGTTCGGCAACACCGTCGCCGCTCGCAACCGCGACGACCGCGCACGTCACGGGCGGCAGCGAGCTCGAGTGCTGACCTGCAAGTCCGACAAGGCCGGCACGTGCGGGGTGCACGACATCGCCCGCCACGACCCCGAGTTCGGCCTCCCGTTTGGCATGTTCGTCGGCGACTTCTTCAAAGAGGTCGGTGACACGAATGGCCCGCGGACGACCACCAAGTTCGAGCGGTGCCTCGATTGCCGCACCGATGTCGTTCGTGTGGATGTGGCAGTTGTAGAGCCCCTCGCCACCGACGACGACAATCGAGTCACCGATGCGGCCCCAGGCCTCGATGAACGCGCGGTGTTGCGCGTCGGCGATGTCCAAGAGGAACATCACCTCGTAGCGCAGTTCACTGATGTCGACGCCGTTCGGGGCCGGCCGGTGCGCGACCGCCTCGAGCGCGACGAGATCAGGACCGACCGATTCGTCGGGTTCGGGCAGGGCCTCGGCGGCGACCACGTGAAGGAACGCATCGAGCAGCAGGAGATAACCCGCACCCCCCGCGTCGACCACCCCCGCCTGTTTGAGCACAGGCAGCAGTTCGGGCGTGCGGCGCAAGGCGTCACGGCCGGTGTCACGTGCCGCGCGAAGCACCGACGCGAGGTCGCCTCCCGTGGCTGCACACGCGACGGCGGCATCCGCCGACTCGCGAACCACGGTGAGGATCGTGCCCTCGATCGGCTTCAACACCGCTTCATAGGCTGATTTCGAGGCTTCGAGCATTCCGTCGGCGAGCCGCACGGCGGTGACACCGCCCCCATCGGGTGACACGAACCTGGCGGCGAGACCACGCAAGACCTGCGACAAGATGACACCGCTGTTGCCGCGCGCACCCATCAGCGCACCGTGGCTGATACCTCCACAGACCGATTCGAAGGACAGTCCGGCCTTGGCGATGCGATCGTCGACTTCGGCGACCACGGCATCGAGGGTTCGCGCCATGTTCGTTCCGGTGTCGCCGTCGGGCACCGGATAGACGTTGAGGCGGTTGATCGCCGATTGATGGCGGCGGATCGTCTCGCGGAACGTGGCGACGACGTCGCGGATTTGGCCAGCAGAGAGCCGATCGGTGCCAGACACGGGGCAAAGCGTAATGAAACGCCGCGCCGCGGTTGTTCCCCGCTCCGATTGGCCCTTGGGATTCGGGTTCCCGCTGGTTGGGCCCCGCACCGCTCGCTGTTAGCCTCGGCATCCATGTCGGCCAAGTGTGAGATCTGCGGTAAAGGCCCTTCGTGGGGTATGTCGGTGTCGCACTCGCATGTGCGCACCAAGCGCCGCTGGAACCCGAACGTCCAGCGTGTGCGAGCCCTCGTCGATGGCGTGCCCAGGCGTCTCTACGTATGCACCGCCTGCACCAAGTCCGGCAAGGTCGTCAAGGCCGCTCGCTAGCCCGCCGCGACCAAAGTCTGCGAAACTGGACCGCATGCAAGGGATCATCAAGGCCTACGACCCGGGTTCGGGCGATGGCATTGTGATCAGTGACAAGGATCTCAGCGAGTACAACCTCGCACCCAACGCTCTCGAAGGTTCGATCTTTCGCATGTTGCGGCAGGGCCAACGCGTGGTTTTCGCCCTCGATTCAGAGGGCCGGGCGACGGGACTGGGCCTTGGTTCCGAGTCCGACATGGGCACCCCTGGTTTCTGACCGGTTGACCCGAAGTTCTCGCCCCAGCCCCCCAGCGTTTATCGTTTGTCCACCGAGTTTTTCGTAGGCAGACTTCGATACCCCCGTTTGAAAACCCCGCCGAGGAGGACGCGTGAGCGCCACCACCAAGAACGCCAAACTGCAGCAATGGGTCAAGGACTGGGCTGCAGTTCTCGAACCGAGCGACATCTATTGGTGTGACGGCAGCGCACAAGAGTACGAGCGTCTCTGCCAGCAACTCGTCGGTGCCGGGACTTTCACGAAACTCGACGAGGCAAAGCGTCCGAACAGTTACTGGGCGCACTCCGACCCGGGTGACGTGGCGCGTGTCGAAGACCGCACGTTCATCTGCTCGGCGGATGCGGCCGATGCCGGGCCCAACAACAACTGGCGCCACCCCGACGAAATGCGCGAGGAACTCATGTCGCTCTATCGGGGCGCGATGAGGGGTCGCACGATGTACGTCGTGCCCTTCTCGATGGGACCCCTCGGATCACCGATTGCCCACATCGGCGTGCAGCTCACCGACTCGGCGTACGTGGCCGTGAGCATGCGCATCATGACGCGCATGGGCCAGGGTGCCCTCGATGTCCTGGGCGAGAGCCAGTGGGTGCCCTGCGTGCACTCGGTCGGCGCTCCACTCGCGGCAGGTCAACAGGATTCGGCTTGGCCGTGCAACCCCGACAACAAGTACATCGTCCACTTCCCCGAGACGCGCGAGATTTGGAGCTACGGCTCGGGTTACGGAGGCAACGCCCTGCTCGGCAAGAAGTGTTTCGCACTGCGCATTGCCTCGGTGATGGCCCGCGACCATGGCTGGCTCGCCGAGCACATGCTGATCCTCAAACTCACCAACCCCCGCGGCGTTGCCAAGTACATCGCCGCAGCGTTCCCGTCGGCCTGTGGCAAGACCAATCTTGCGATGCTCGTGCCGACGATCCCGGGCTGGAAGGCCGAGACCATCGGCGACGACATCTGCTGGATGAAGTTCGGGGACGATGGCCGCCTGTACGCCATCAATCCCGAGGCTGGGTTTTTTGGTGTCGCCCCCGGCACCGGTTACGACACCAATGCGAATGCGATGGAAACGCTCTGGGGCAACTGTCTGTTTACGAACACCGCGCTCACGCCCGATGGCGACGTGTGGTGGGAGGGAATGAGCGACGATGCACCTCCTCGCGCAACCGACTGGCGCGGCAACGCATGGACGCCGGAGACCGAGACACCGGCGGCGCACCCGAACGCTCGTTTCACCGCCCCCGCATCACAGTGTCCGTCGATCGCATCCGAGTGGGAAGACCCCCGTGGCGTACCGATCTCGGCCATCCTCTTCGGCGGCCGGCGGCGCACCACCGTTCCGCTGGTGACCCAGGCATTCGACTGGGTGCACGGAGTGTTCCTCGGATCCATCATGGCCTCGGAAACCACGGCTGCTCAGGCAGGGGCCGTGGGCAAGTTGCGCTTTGATCCGATGGCGATGTTGCCCTTCTGCGGCTACAACATGGCCGACTACTTCGGTCACTGGTTGCGCGTCGGTTCGCGCGCCAAGGCGGAGAACCTCCCGCAGATCTTCTTCGTCAACTGGTTCCGGCGCGACGAAGACGGCCGCTTCCTGTGGCCGGGTTACGGCGAGAACAGCCGGGTCCTCAAGTGGGTGTTCGAGCGCGTCGACGGCTCGGCCGCGGCCGTCGAGACACCGATCGGTTTTCTGCCGACGCCGGCGGATCTCGATACCAGCGGCCTCTCGCTGGACGGCGCTGACCTCGACACACTTTTGTCCGTCGACGTCACCGGCTGGCGCGAGGTGATTCCCCAGATTCGCGAGCACTATGCGGCCTTCGGACCGAAGCTGCCGCATCAGTTGCGCGAGTCCCTCGACTCACTCGACAAATCCCTCACCAACGCCTGAGGCTTCTCGGCGCTCAGGTGCAGGTTGCGCACCGCTGTGCGCCAAGAACCCTATTGGCCGACGAGGAAGGCGCGGATTCCGAGGCCCATCAGGAATAGTCCTCCCCCGCCGTAGAGCAGGTAAAGCTTCTTCTTCATCTGGTTGCGGTACGAGTAAATGATCGCGACAGCAATGATGGCCACGAATCCGTAGAAGGCATGAAACGCCGGAAACTCGAGCTTGTACTTGTTGACAAGCGCAACACCGAGGGCGACTTGGACGAACACGGCAGCCTCGGCCACTGCGATGAACCACCACAATGCCCGCGACCGCAGCGCCTCCCATCTGTGGGCACCCAGTGACCACAGGCCCGCGAAACCGTTGCCGATGATCATGAACCACGACCAGTTCTGGTGGAAATCACGGAGGAGCAGGGCGACCACGACTCGAATCTAGCGAATGAGGGTGTCGGCTTCGTTGCCCATCGACTCGATCGTGAAACCTCCACATCCATCGGAAGAGACGGTGGTCACCGAACAGTTGTCAAGGCTCGCGATCACCATGCGATCATCGCCCGTTGCGGCACTGATCACGACGTTGATGGCAATGAAGTGACTGAAGATCACCGTGTCAGTGGAAAGCGACGCCAGCGCACCGAGAAGATTGTCCCGGTAGTCGGCGTAGCGCAGGCCGTCGGAGGCGATCACCTGCGACCACGTGCCTGCCATTGCCGAGCGCAGCCAATCCATTCTCGTTTCGAGTGTGTGACCCTGGGGTGAGGGAATTTCCGAGACGCGTGGATCAATGACCACATCGACACCCCACCGTGACGCCAAGGGCTGGGAGGTCTCGCGGCATCGCCGCAACGGACTCGACAACACCGGTAGCGGGCCGAGAACGAAGAGTTTGTCGCTGACCCCATGCGCCTGCCTTCGACCAAGATCATCCAGGGCCGGGTCGGGGTCGACGTTCCAACCTGCAGTCGCGCGTCCGTGCCGCACGAGGTGGAGCCGTGGCATCAAAAGAACCAGCCGTCGCGCAACGGACCCGGATCGCCCGCCTTGCGGTACCACTCGGCTCCGAACGCACTGCGGAACGCCTCCTCGGGCATCTTTGCGAACCAGCCCGTGTCGGTGATCTGACTGCGGTGGCTTTGTATCGCGCGACGCTTCACGTCGATGAAATCGGCGACATCGATCCGATGCGTGAGTTCGCTCTCGAGCAGACCCATCGGGTTGCCGTCGTCGGCGGGACCATCGGGATCCCAGTCATTGTCCGGGTCGATCAATCCCGCGGCGTACGCCTGATCGCGCATGCGGCGCATGTCGTCGCGGTTCATCGTTGCCTCGTAGACATGTGCCACCCCTGCCAATTCCGCGGCGCGGTGGCCGACCCTGTGCACCATGATGTGGTCGGGGTGGCCGTAATTCCCGTGCCAGTCGTAGACGGTAAGGACGTCGGTTTTGTGCCTGGCGAGAATCGCGGCCAGCCGCCCCGCAGCCTCGTCGACGGCCGCACCGACGAATGCGCCGTCGTGACCGTTTTGTTCCCAACCCGTCATGCCGCTGTCGCGGTAACCCAGCCATTCGACGTGGGCAACACCAAGTTCCGCACACGATGCCTCGGTCTCGCGGCGACGACGCTCGGCGAGGCTCTCGCCCGGTGCGAGATCGTCGGGCACCTCGCCGTGTTCCCCGCCCGTTGCAACGACGAGCACCACGGTGTGACCTTCTTTGGCGGCCCGCGCCATCGTTCCACCCGTCGCAATGGCCTCGTCGTCGGGGTGTGCGTGAAAGCAGACGAGGGTGCCCATCAGGCTTGCTTCACCGCGCCCGACTCTACGAGTGCCTCGACGCGATCAGCGGCAAAGCCCCAGCGTTCGAGTACTTCACGGGAGTTCTGCCCGGCATGCGCGGGGGCGAGCGTGAGTTCACCCGAGGTGCGCGAGAAACGTGGCGCGGGTGCGGGCTGGGTGACTCCGTGATGCTCGACGAAGGTCTTGCGCTCGACGTTGTGAGGATGGCGCGCAGCCTCGCTCATCGTGAGCACCGGGGCGAAACAGACATCGGTCGCCTCCATGATCGCGCACCACTCGGCCTGTGTCTTTTGCAGGAATACCTCGGTGAGGCGTGCGTTCAGGTGCGGCCACTGTGAGCGATCCATTTGCTTTGCGAATTCGGCGTCTCTGTCGAGGCCGGTGAGGCGCAACAACTCGGCGTAGAACTGTGGTTCGATCGAGCCGAGCGAGATATATCGGTCGTCCTTGCAGCGGTAGACGTCATAGAAGTGCGCTCCCGTGTCGAGCAGGTTGGTGCCCGGTGAGTTCTCGTCGAAGAGGCCGACGTTCTTCATCGCCCAGAACATGGTCATGAGAATCGCCGTACCGTCGACCATCGCGGTGTCGACGATCTGACCCTTGCCGCTCTTTTGTGCTTCGAGCAGCGCGGCCACGACGCCGAGCGCGAGAAACATCCCGCCACCACCGAAGTCGCCGACCATGTTCAGGGGTGGCGTCGGCATTTCGCCCGCACGGCCGAAGTGCGCCAGCGCACCCGCGAGGGCGATGTAGTTGATGTCGTGTCCGGCCGCCTGGCCGTACATGCCGTACTGACCCCACCCGGTCATACGACCAAACACGAGGCGTGGGTTGCGTGCAAGACACGCCTCGGGACCCGCACCGAGGCGTTCCATGACACCGGGACGGAATCCCTCGATGATCGCGTCGGCCGACTCGACGAGGGTGAGAAGTACCTCGACACCGTCGGGATTCTTCAAGTCGATGGCAATGTTGCGCCGACCGCGCAACAGGATGTCGAAATGCGGGGTGTCGGGGGCGGGACCACGCACCGACTGCGCGCGTTCGACGCGCACGACCTCGGCGCCGAGGTCGGACAACAGCATCGCGGCGAAAGGACCGGGCCCGATACCGGCGATTTCGATGACGCGATAGCCGTTCAGCGGGCCGGGCACGGTGTCTCCTTGAGGTGCGAGATGATCGATCCGGTGATGCGCGGCCACAACGGCCGCGGCAGGTCGTGACCCATGTCCGTGACCATGTCGAGTCGTGCGTTCGGAATCAACTCCGCTGCCCGCTGGCCGCCACTCGGTGCGATCAGCGTGTCGTCGGTGCCGTGGATGACGAGCGTCGGTGCAGTCACGGCACGCAAGCCGTCGGTGCGCCGGCCGCTCGCGTAAATCGCCGCCAACTGTCGTGGCGCACCCTCGGGATAGAACGCACGGTCGAACGATGCCGCGGCATCGATCCGGTTCTGCTCGACGGTGGCGTACTTCTTGGACTGCCACACCATCCATTTCTGTGAAGATTCGATGTAGGCGGCGCGATCGGTGGGTGGTGGGGTGACGAGAGCCGTCATCGCCTCGGCTGTGGGCTGGCCGAACTCGGGCTCGCCCGAGTTCGACATGATCGAGGTCAGCGAGGCGACGCGCGTCGGGTGCTCGATCGCCATGATCTGTACGATCATTCCGCCCATCGACCCGCCGATGACGTGGGCCGCGCCGATACCGAGTGCGTCGAGGAGACCCACCGCGTCGGCTGCCATGTCGGACAGGTTGTACGGCACGGCCGGTACGGGGTCGTCGAGCAACGCTGCCCGTATGACCCCGTCGGTGTCGACCGCCTTGCCGTCGAGTTTGGTACTCAGACCGCAGTCACGGTTGTCGAACCTAACCACATGGAACCCGGCGTCGGCGATGATCCGACAGAAGTCGACGGGCCACATCAGCATCTGTGCGGTGAAGCCCGAGACCAGCAACACGGTCGGTTGTGACGGTGAACCGAATGTCTCGTATTCGATCTCTATTCCTGTGGCAACCCCGACTTTCGGCATTCCGCAAGTTTCACCGAGAACACGTCGGGGGTCAAAACCCGCCGGGAACTCTCAGACGCGACGATTGCGGCGCGACAGCGCGGGGGTTTCCCAACGGGCCTCATCGGGCGTGACCGTGCGGCCCGGCGCCACGAGGGCATCGATCTTGTCGAGCACTTCACTCGACAGCGAGATGTCCTGGGCACCGAGCAGGGTCGTGAGGTGGTCCATGACGCGCGGGCCGATGATCGCCGAGGTGACGCCCGGGTGGTGCAGCACCCAGGCGAGCGACAGATGTGCAAGCGTCACCCCGATCGAGTCGGCGATTCCGACGAGGGACTCGACCAGTTCGATTTTCTGCTGATTCGCAGGGTCTGCCAGGTCGTAGCGCGCGGGTGCGCGCGCCGCGCGACCCTCACTGCGCGGGCCGGCCGACTTCCTGTAGATCCCCGACAACCATCCACCGTTGAGCGGACTCCACACCAAGGTGCCCATGTTCAGTTTCTGGCAGGTGGGCAGAAGGTCACGTTCGATCCAACGCACGAAGATGCTGTACGGCGGTTGCTCGGTACTGAAGGGAATGAGGTTGTGCTTGTCGGCCGCCCACGCCGCCTCGACGAGGTATTCGGCCGGGAACGTGGAACAGCCGAACGCGCGGATCTTGCCCATGTGCACGAGATCGTTCAGCGCCGACAGCGACTCTTCGATCGGTACGAGTGGGTCGGGTCGGTGCAACTGGTAAAGATCGATCCAGTCGGTGCCGAGACGACGAAGACTGTCGTCGCATGCCTTGATGATGTAGCGCCGGCTGTTGCCCCACGTGTTTGGGACACGGTTCGTCGAGAAGGGCCCACCTTCGAGCGGGAAGTGGCACTTCGTCGCCAACACCACCCCGTCGCGCTTCGCGCCCTTGAGCGCCTTGCCCGTGATGACTTCACTCTCCCCCGCTGAATACACGTCGGCCGTGTCGACGAAGTTGATCCCATGGTCCAGGGCGCGGTCGATGATCCGCACACAGTCGTCGTGGTCGGTGTTGCCCCACGAGCCGAACATCATGTTGCCCAGGCAAAGCGGCGACACGAGCATGCCGCTGCGGCCGAGAGGTCTGTAGTTCATGCCGTCAACCTAGAAGATCCGCGAGCACCCCCGTGAGGCGCTCCCGCGCACCCTTTGTGCGCACACCCCACCAGAAAAGATCGCGTCCGTCGATGATGCGCACATCGTTGATACCCGTTGCCGAGACGACCTCGGGAACGTGGCGGTCGGCGAACGCGTAGGGCTCGGTGGGTAGCAAAACGACACCAACCCCACGCTCTTCGCACAACCGCGCAAGTTCACCCGACGACACCGTGGGATAGGGCGAGGACGCATCGCCATGCGAAACTGCGACACCAATCGATGCGAGGAGGGAGGCGCCGTAGGTTGCCGCGTTGATCGTCATCCACGGACGACGCCAGATCGGCACGAACGCCCTGACGCGCGGAGGCGTGCACGTCGTTGCGCGGGACGGGTCGAACTTGGCTCCGACAAGTTCGGCAAGTCGCCGGGTTTCGGCTTCGGCCGATGCGAGCGACGTGACGTGCAGGTCGGCGACACGCAAACCCCGACGCGCCAGTTCCACTGCGTCGTCGCGACGATTCTCCTCACGATCGACGACAACCATGTCGGGTGAAAGACCCACGATCGCGGTGATGTCCGGGTCCTTGGTCCCCCCCACGTGGCGCAATTGCGGCTGTTCGCAGAACCGGGTGCAGGCGACGGGCTCGATGCCCCAGGCGAGCAGGGACTCGGTGACGCTGGGAACGAGGCTGACGATCCGCATGGTCCCCGACGATGTCCCGGTACTGCGGCTCAGTTGCCCAGAATACGGCGTTTTTCGCGCTCGAATTCATCGCGCGTGAGGCTGCCGCGCTGCAGGAGTCCCTCGAGCTTCTCGAGCTGCGTCGCGACATCGTCACGCCCACCCTGTACGTATCCCGCCCGCAGGTCGATGCGCCGTTGCACGTAGTTGAGCAGGATCTTCTTCACTTCCTGCGGGCGTTTGATATCGGTGAAGCGCTGCTGGCCATCCTCGCCGCCCGACTCGATGAGAAGATCGCCCGCTCCGAGAAGGCGTTCGATGATCGTCTGGTTGAAGTTCACGTTGTTCACCCGCTCCAGGGGTATCTCGACCCCCTTTCTGGAGATCAGACCCTCTTGGTAAATGACGCGGGCGCTGGTGATGGCGAAGTTGGTGAAGCGCCACTGAAGGTATTCGTATCCGACCCAGACCAGCCCAAGCGCGACGACGACGCCGAGAACCTTCGGCAGCCATTCCATGAAACCGCCGTCGATGGAAACCGCACCCAGATACCACGCGATGAGGGCAGCCACCGCCGCCCCACCGGACTGGGCGAAGTACCACCAGTGGGGGTGAACGTCGAGAATCAACTCTTCGTTTTCGTTGAGATGCTTGGGTGAGAGCGGCATGACTCCACCTTATTACTAGCGTGACGCCCATGACCGCGGCCTCGCTCCTCCTCGCCCTGGATGCCGAGCAGCGCGCCGCCGTGACCGCGCCGGCCGACGCGGTGATCGTGCTCGCCGGTGCAGGTTCGGGCAAGACCACGGTCCTCACACGACGCATCGTGTACCGCATCGAAGATGCCAGCGCCGACGCCGAACATACTCTCGCGATCACGTTCACGCGCGAGGCGGCCGCACAGTTGAAGAGGCGCTCGCCGCGGGGCATTCACACCGGCACCTTCCACGCGATTGCCTTCGCGCTCTTACGCCAGCGTCTCACCGACCTCAACAAGACCATGCCGACAATCCTCACGAACAGCAGCAGCATGATGCGGGAGGCGACCCACACCCTTGGCATGCGGACGCCGATCTTCGAGGCGCTCACCGAGTACGAATGGATGCAGGCCCGCGCACTTTCACCCAACGGCTATCCCGGCGCGGCGACGGCTGCCAAGCGCAACGTCAAGGCACCCGAGGCGTTTGTGCGGCTGTTCGAGGAGTTCGAGCGGCTCAAGAAGTTCCGGGGCGTACTCGACATCGGTGACCTGTTGGTACGCGCCACCGATGAAATCAAGGGCTCGGTCGACTACGCCGGGGCAGTCCACTGGCGCTATCGCCACTTGCTCGTCGACGAGGCACAGGACATGAACCCCCAGCAGTTCGCTTTTCTCGAAGCATTACGGGGGGGCCGACGCGACATCTTCATGGTCGGCGACCCACTCCAGGCCATCTACGGATGGAACGGTGCCGACCCACGCCTCTTCGACGATCTGCCCCAAACGCTGGGCGGAGCGACCGTCGTCCATCTGCGCAACAATTACCGCTGCTCACCCGTCGTCATCGACGCGGGGTTGCACATTTTACGGTCGAACGGCGTTGCCGCCGAGGCGACGGCGGTGAAACTCGACGGCGAGGCAATCACCCTCGATGCATTCGACGACGAGACCGCAGAAGCCAGAGGAATCGCGACTCGGGTCTCGAACTCGCGCCGCGGTGTGCGCCGCTGGGCCGATGTCGCAGTTCTCGTTCGCACCCGAGCGCAACGCGACCTCATCGTCGCCGCTTTCGAAAAGGCGGGCATTCCACTTTCCGCATCCGCCGCATCGGCCGTCGTTGCGCCGCTGCTCCAGGAGGTCGCCGCCCTGACCAACCGCTACGCGCTCGCCGATTGGTCGCTGGAACTTCGCATCGCATCCGAGAAGGATTCAGCCGAACACGAACTCGCCCTGCTCGTCAACGAGTTCCTCGCGGCGCACCCCATGGGTCCTGCCAATGGGACCATGTTCATGTCGTGGTTCAGCACCTCGGCGCCGCGGCCATCGGGGGATGACGGTGTCGAGGTGCTCACTTTCCACGCCGCCAAGGGACGCGAATGGCACACCGTCTTCATCGCCGGGGCCGAGAAGGGTGTTCTCCCCCACTCGTCGGCCAAGACCCCGGCCGGGCGCGCCGAAGAGGTGCGCCTCGCCTACGTCGCAGTCACCCGTGCAGCCGAGCGCCTCTGCATCACCTGGGCCCGCCGACGCGGCAGTCGCGCAACGGCGCTCTCACCGTTCGTCGTCGGCCTGCCGATGGGCGAGACCACACATGCTGCGATGCCCGCCGACCTGCGTGAAATAGGAAACGCGAGGAACACGGGTACTGCTCTGGGTGCGTTGCGCGACTGGCGTCGGGAACGAGCCCGTCGCCTCGGCACCACCGAGTCAGCCGTCTGCGCCGACGTGTTGCTGCAGCGCATCGCCGATCGCAAACCCACGACAACCGAGCAACTTGCCCAGATCGTCGGACCGATGACCGCTGCGGTCCTTGCCGGCGAGGTGTTAGCCGTTGTTGTCGGCTTCTCGGGTTCGAATCCGCAATAGGCGCGCAAATACTTCCTTGTTCATCGAGATGAACAAGGCCTCGGATTCGGCACACAGAGTGTCGCCCGCCATCACTGTCGCATGCGTGTAGATCTTGCGTCCGTCGACTTTGACCACCCGACCCGTGATCACGAGCTCCACGTACAGGGGTGTCGGCGCTTTGTAGCGCACCACCAATTCGCCGGTCATTCCGGGTTCGCCCGTGAGTGACTGCGTCTGACCCAGCACCTCGTCGAGGGCGGCCGCCACGAAACCCCCATGGACGCAGCCGGGCGGCCCTTCGTAGGCGAGGCCGTAGGTGACCCGCCCCGTCACCGAAGCCTCGATTCCCCGCGCCGGGTCGGGATACTCGATGGACATCCGCATCGGTGCGGCGATCGGGTTCATGCTGCCGCTGATCGGACTGCGGTCGAGGAACGAGGTGCGCCCTTCGACCCCCGAAACGTGGTCGGACATCCCGACCAGGGACCCGTACGACTCGGTCGGAACCTTGTCGTTGAGGTGTTGGGCGATCAACCGAATCTTCTCCGTCGCCTCCAGCAAGTGGGCAACGTCGGCTGCACCGCGCACGGCGAGATCGTGGAATTCACGAACTGCATCGGCGAGGCCGTGGCGCGCGATGTCGACATCGGTCTTTTCGCTTTCATGCCCGCCAAGGCCGCGAAACTCTCGCTCGTACCGATCCGCCATGGGACGATCCTACGGACCGAGGAGCATCATGACGGGCGCGTGATCGCTCGGCTGCTCTCCTTTGCGGGCGTTGCGATCGATACCGCACCACGTCGTCCGCTCGGCCACCGACTTGGTTGCGTACATCAAGTCGATGCGCATGCCGCGCCCTTGATGGAAGTCGCCGCCCCGATAGTCCCACCACGAGAACAGCTTTTCGTCTCGGTAGTGGTCGCGGAACACGTCGCGCAAACCCCAGTCTTCGAGCACGGTGAGCGTGTCACGCTCGGCCTTGCTGACGTGTGTCTGCCCCTCGAGTTTCGCGGGATCCCACACGTCGCGGTCATCGGGGGCAATGTTGTAGTCGCCGGCGATGACAAGACTGCCGTCAGGTCTCGACACCGCGGCAGCATGCGCGTGAAGCTGCGCCATCCAACGCAACTTGTACGTGTAGTGATCGTGATCGAGCGCACGACCGTTCGGAACGTAAACCGATGCAACCGTCACTCCCCCACAGTCGGCGGTGATGATGCGCGCCTCGGGATCGGGTTCACCGGATGCGAAGTTCACCCGCGGCTTGTCGAGGCCAACCCGCGACAGTATCGCGACACCGTTCCATTGGCCCTGGCCGAAATGCACCGAGTCGTACCCCATCTCGCCGAAAGCGAGTGCAGGAAAAGCGGCATCGGCCATTTTCGTTTCCTGGATGCACACGACGTCGGGTTGTACCTCGGCCAACCATTCGGTCACCCGTGGCAGCCGTGCCTTGAGCGAGTTCACGTTCCAGGTTGCGATCAGCAAGGCTGAACCTCACTTCCTCGTCATGGACTTCTTCGCAGGCACTTTTTTTGCCGGCGCCTTGCGGACGGAGGAATTTTTTGCTGCTGCCTTCTTCCCGCCCGCCTTCTTGGCCGCCAGGACCTTTTTCGCGGGCGGCCTCGGCGTTGTCTTTTTTCTGACCGGCTTCGCAACGCTCCTCTTTGGCGGCGACTTTTTGTGTTTCTTGACCGCGGCCTTGGGTTGTGCCGGGGCCTTCGTTGGGGCAGCAACCTTGACGGCCTCGACCACCCCGACCTCCACACTGCGCCGTGATGGCGTGTATCCGGCGATCACCAACTGCACCACCTCACCGAGTTTGAGCGCATCCCGCGCGCTGCGTGGGGGCGGGCTTCCGAGGAGGCGCAGCGGCGCGTATGCCTTTATCCCGTCCACGCTGACATGGGCGCCATGGGCGCTGTAGGACTCGACGAGGCACTTGACCTTCCTGCCGACCGGATGCTTTTCGACGAAAGCGAGAAACGGCAGGACGTCGTTGACCGCGCGCGAAGCATTCGACGGTGACTCTGCCGCCGGCGCGGACTTCGGCTTGACCGGTTGGACCCGCGCGCCGGGCGGCGGTGTCTTGGGAACCGGCATGGGTGCACTGGCGGCTTTGCTCGCCTTCTTCACAGTGGTGACGGCCGCACGCTTGCCCGAGTCTTGCACGCGCATCGCGCGTTTGCTCTTCTCGCCGCGAACGGGCGTACGCTCGACGAAGATCCATCCGACATGCGGCACTGGCTTGCCGCCGAGCAGCCGACCTTGTTCGAAGAGCCACGGATACTGGCCATGAAACTCTTGGTAGCTGTCGTTCGAGAGAATCGAAGCCTTCACCTTGTCGGCTATTGCCAGGACGAAAGCGTCACCACGGCCGATGGCGCCCGCGGGCGGCGTGACGAGTTCGTTGTTGTCGACCGCAGCATCGAACTCAGCGACTTCCTTCTTGTCGATACGGTGTCCAAAGCTTGCATCGACGACGACGGTGACCTTGGTTTCGGGGGACTCGTTCATGAAGGCCAGGACGGCCTCATTCAACTGCTTGAGGCTCGGCGCGCTGCGCCCCTCGGTTGCGATGTTGGAGCCGTCCACGACCACGTGTTTCGGACTCTTTGGGGCGGGCATGAAGGCAAGTCAAGCAGCCAACGGGGTGGCCTCGGCGAATCCAGACGTAGCATCCAGATTCTGCGTCCCGGGCCGCGCCCGAGGCGTCGAACATGACCGACTCCGAGGGGAATTTCCACGTGCCGCACGACCGCTTTCGCGCAGTTTTCTGGGACTTCGGGGGCGTGATCCTCGAAAGCCCGTTTGAAGCTTTCGCGCGCTACGAAAAGAGCCGCGGCCTGCCCCCGGGGTTCCTCCGCAGGGTCAACGCCACCGACCCCGATACGAACGCCTGGGCCCTGCTGGAGCGCAACGAGATTGCGCCACCGGCCTTCGACACCCTTTTTGCAGACGAAAGCGAGCGGCTTGGTCACCGCGTACCCGGAGCAGACGTGCTGGGTCTTCTTGCCGGCGAGATCCGCCCGCCCATGGTCGCCGCCCTCGACCGCGTGAAGGCTGCGGGCTTCAAGACGGCGTGCCTGACGAACAATGTCGTTGGGGGTGACAAGGCGACCGCGGCGCGGGCGACCGCCGTCAACGAAGTGATGGCACGCTTCGATGCGGTCGTCGAGAGCAGCAAGGTCGGCTGTCGCAAACCCGAGACACGGTTCTACGAGATCGCCTGCAAACTCGTGGATGTGATGCCGCACGAGTGCGTATTTCTCGACGACCTCGGCATCAACCTGAAACCGGCTGCAGCATTGGGAATGCACACCATCAAGGTCGTCGATCCCGCCGACGCTCTGTCACAACTGAGCGAGGCGATCTCCGTCGACCTTGGCTGAGGTTCACCGGGCGTTGAGTGTCTCATCCATCAGGTCGGCGAGTTCCTGCTGGTGGATGATCATCGACCCCGTGGCGGGGCTGCCCGATTCGACACGGGCAACGTGACGAAGGTCGTACCCGCGCTCCTTGAGGCGCCAGATTCGGTGCTCGACCCAGTGCCAAGCGCCCATGTTCTCCGGCTCTTCTTGCAGCCACACCAGTTCCCTGGCGTTCGGGTACTTGGCAATCTCGGTGACCAACTGCTCGAAGGGGAACGGGTACAACTGTTCGATGCGGACAACCGCCGCGGGAACACCGCGCTTGGTCCGCTCGTTCATCGCATCCCATGCAACCTTGCCGCTGCACATGATGATTCGTTTCACCTCTGCGGCCGGCGGAGCGAACGGATCTCCTAGAACCTCTTCGAAACTGGCACGGGTGAAGTCGCCGATCTTCGACCGGCTTTCTTTCATGCGAAGCGGCTGTTTTGGTGTGAAGATCACCAGGGGCTTGCGAACCTCGCGGAGCGCCTGACGGCGCAGGACGTGAAAATACTGGGCTGCGGTCGTGCAATTGACCACCTGGATGTTGTCCTCGGCACATGCCTGGAGGAACCGCTCGATGTGAGCCGAGGAATGTTCGGGGCCCTGGCCTTCGAAGCCGTGAGGCAGGAGCATCACTAGTCCATTGTCCTGGCCCCACTTGTCCTCGGCCGCAACGATGTACTGGTCGATGATGATCTGCGCACCGTTGACGAAGTCGCCGAACTGTGCCTCCCATATGACCAGGGCAGATCGATTGGTGTGCGCGTACCCGTACTCGAACCCGAGAGCGGCGTACTCCGAGAGCAAGGAGTCGTACACCCAGAAGTTCGCCCCTTGGGTGGCAAGATCCGCCAGAGGCACCCAGTTGCGCTCGTTCTCGTAATCGATGAGCGCAGCGTGCCGCTGACTGAAGGTGCCGCGCCGCGAGTCCTCGCCGGTAAGTCGCACACTCGTTCCGCCGGCAAGCAGTGAACCGATCGCAAGAGCTTCGCCGAGCGCCCATTCGATCTCGCCCTCGTCGCGGTAGAGCTTTTCGCGGGTCTCGAACTGCTTGGCGAGTTTGGGGTGCGGCGTGAACCCCTTGGGATAGGCGGTGAGAGCGGAGATGACCCCGTCGAGAACACTTCGATCGACACCGGTCTCGAGGTGGGGCACGACGCCCAGCGGCTGAGGGGGTTTCGCGGCCTTGATCGGCGCCGGTGCATGCGCACGCGTTTCATCGAGTGCCGCCTGAAGCTTTCCTTGGTAGTCGGCCAGGTGTTGCTCGGCTTGTTCGAGGGTGATGTCGCCGCGTTTCACCAACGTCTCGACGTACTGCTTGCGCACACTGCGGTGCTCGGCGATTTTCTTGTACATGAGGGGCTGCGTGTAGCTCGGGTCGTCACCCTCGTTGTGGCCGTGCCTGCGGTATGTGATCAAGTCGATCACCACGTCCTTGTGGAATTCCTGCCGGTAGTCGTACGCCAACCTCGCAACGCGAATGCATGCCTCGGCATCATCACCATTCACGTGCAAAATCGGGGCCTGCACGGTCTTGGCGACGTCGGAGCTGTAGGGGGACGAGCGAGAGAACTGCGGTGCGGTGGTGAATCCGATCTGGTTGTTGATGATGAGATGGACGGACCCGCCCACGCGGTAGCCGCTGATGTCACTCATCGCGAGGCATTCGGCCACCACACCCTGGCCCGCAAACGCGGCATCACCATGGATCAACAACGGAAGGACGCTGAACGACATGGCGGGTGCAATCTGGTCCTGGGAAGCGCGCACCATGCCGAGCACGACCGGATCGACCGCCTCGAGATGGCTCGGGTTGGCGGCCAGTTCGACGTCGATGGAATCACCATCGACCGAGACGAATTTGCCGTGCGCACCGAGGTGGTACTTCACGTCACCCGACCCCTGCACCGAATCGGGCTTGATGTGGCCTTCGAACTCCTTGAAAATTTGGTCGTAACTCTTGCCGACGATGTTCGCCAGCACGTTGAGGCGCCCACGGTGGGCCATACCGATGACTGATCCGTCGAGGTGGTCACCCGCGGCAGCGGAGAGAATCGTGTCGATGATCGGAATCGCGGCCTCCGAGCCGTCGAGACCGAAACGCTTCGTTCCGACGTACTTGGTGGCAAGGAACTTCTCGAACGCCTCCGCGGCGTTCAAGCGCTCCATCAAGCGGTTCTTCTGCGACATCGTGGGCCGAAACACCACGCCCTCCAGGCGCTTTTGGAACCAGCGCTGCTCCGCCGTGTTCTGGATGTGCATGTACTCCACGCCGATCGTGCCGCAGTATGCATCGCGCAACACGGCGAGCATGTCGCCGAGTTCCTGCTTCGTGTGGCCTCCAACTCCACCGGTGAGGAATTCGCGTTCAAGGTCCCAGATCGACAAGCCGTACGTTTCGGGGTCGAGCTCCTCGGGGAGCGTGGGTTCCTTCCAACGCAATGGGTCGAGATCGGCCATCAGGTGGCCACGCACACGATGCGCACGGATGAGGTTGGTCACCTGCAGTTGCTTGTGCAGTCGCTGTTCGTCGTCGTCGGACACGTTGCTGTCGTGACGCCACTGCTTGGCCTTGTAGGGCACGCCGAGGCTGGCAAAGACCGAGTCGTAGAAACCGTGCCCACCGATCAACAACTCGTGAACACGCTTCAGGAACATGCCGCTCTCGGCGCCCTGGATGATGCGATGGTCGTAGGTGCTGGTGATGGTGACAACCTTCGACACACCCAACTTCGACAACGCCTTTTCGTCGGCACCCTGGAACTCGGCGGGATAGTCGATCGAACCGACACCGATGATGACACCCTGCCCGGGCATGAGGCGCGGGACCGACTGCACGGTGCCGATGGTTCCGGGATTGGTGAGCGTGATCGTCGCTCCATGGGAATCGGCCACGGCGAGCTTGTTCGTCTTGACCTTGCGAATCAGTTCCTCGTAGGCATTGAGGAACTCCGCGAAGCTCAGTGCGCCCGCATTGCGCAAAACCGGCACTACGAGTGTTCGCGTTCCGTCGGCCTTCGCAACGTCGACCGCAAGGCCCATGTTCACTTCAGCCTTGCGGACGATCTGGGGATTTCCCGCATCGTCAACGGTGAAGGAATTGTTCATTGCCGGCACCGAGTCGGCGATCGCCCGTACGACGGCGTAGCCGATGAGGTGGGTGAAGGACACTTTCCCCATACCGTCGCGCGTCATGTACGCATTGATCCCCTGGCGGTTCACCTCGAGCAGACGCGCTGGTACGTTGCGGAAACTCGTCGCGGTCGGCACGCTGAGGCTGCGCTCCATGTTGGCGACGATGGCCGCACCCGCACCCCGAATCGGCTCGCCCGCGGCACCCGCAGAGGCCACCCCGGGGGCGGCAACTTGCGACGTGCCGTTGGTCAACAGCGTCGGAGCGGCCACAGCGACACCCGGCACCGAACCGGCATGCCCGGGCGTGTAGTCACTGAAAAATTCGCGCCACGTGTCGGCCACGGAGGTCGGGTCGATGCGGTACTGCTCGTACATTTCGTCCACGAGCCAGGAATTCGTACCGAAGGAGTCCGACGCGGAGGGGGGCGTTGTCGTCATCAACCAAAATCGTACTCTCCGACTCCCCTCCGAGTCGCCCACCTGTGCCACGAGATGACATCGGCCGGGTGTGCCTTGTACTCTTTTTTTCATGGATCCCAAGAGCTTTTTTCGTCGTAGTTCCGTTCTTTTCCTGCTCGGCTCGGGCCTGGCTATGGCCGCTTGTGGCGGAGGGGACTCCGCGCCCGCCGACACCTTGCCGGCGGGTCTTGACTTCACCGTGACCAACGTTCCGTCTCTTCGTTTCGACGCCGCCGACTACACCGCACCTGCGGGAGAGATTTCGGTCGGCTTCGCCAACGAAGATTCGGTGCGCCACAGTCTGATCATCGCCCAGGACGGAACAAAGATTCCGAACTTCAAGTTGGTGACCGGCAAGAAGGGGGACGCCGTGGTCGGTACGATCAAACTCGACGCCGGCGTGTACCAATTGCTCTGCGACGTGCCTGGTCACCAAAACATGAAGGCAACGCTGACCGTCAGCTAGCGGCGCGAACGGCAACCGGAATTGCGCTCATCACCGGGATGCCCGTGATCACGTCGTAGCCGCTTTGCAAGTCGATCAATGCTCCGGTGTTTGAGCCGAAAGTTGCCAAGTCCGAAGGCGTATCAGGAAGACCACCCCAGGCGTGAGCCATCGATACGGTTCCACGACTCACGTCGGTCGCTGCCTTCGCGATCGTTCGAATGGACCCACGCGGCGAGGAGACCTCAATTACGCCGCCATCAGCAATCCCAAGGTCGGCAAGGTCATCCGGATTCATGTGGGCAAAGTTCATACCTTCGCGTGCACGCAATTTCTCAACCTCACGGCCCGATGAGTTGAAGACACTCTTCAATCGCCGCGTACTCATGCGGAATGTATGCACATCGGGATCGAAACCCTTGATAACGACAGCCGATGTTTGTTCCAAGGCAACTTCGCGCAGTTCGTCGGCAACTCCAGCGGGAACCATCTCGAAACGTGCGTCGTGTCCCTCTTCTGCCGGAAGGACAGAGGTTACGTACTCAGGAAATAATGTGCCACCAACGTGCTTTCGCAGTTCGGCAAGGGGCAACTTTGTATTTGAGTAGATCAGGTCGAGGACATCGTCGGCATTGATCTTTTGTCCCGGCGCGATGTCGCCGCCCGACATTTTGATCGTCACACCGAGCCGTGCCGCAACTTCCACGTACACCTGCCATTCCTGACGGATATCTCCGCGCATTTCCAGCACTGGGGGTGTGTAGTGCTGGTACGGCTCTTCGAACCAACGATCGATCGTCGTCGGAACGTCGGGCCGCTCGAGACTGAGAGTGCTGGCAATGACGTAGTGCGCCAGCTTTGCCGTCGGCGACATGTGAACGTCCATGAGGACGTGCAAGTCGAGCGCCGACAACGCCTCGATCGTGGTGCGTTGGTCGGGCCATGCCACGACGGGGTTGCCACCCAATGTGAAGAGAGCACGAATCTGGCCTTCGCCTTCGAGGAGGATCTCCTCGGCGAGCGTCGATGTCGCCGCTTGTCCGCGGTGGTTGTGAATGTCGCGGATGCGCGCCTTTGGACCCGCCGTCAGAGTTTCTGGCCGCGGTGGAACAACCTGCGCCCGCATCGATCCAGGTGGCGTCAGCAATCCACCCGGATTGCGTACCGTCTCGCCGGCGCGGTTGTACCGACCACAAAGGGTGTTGATGACAAGAACAAGATGCTCAAACAACGACGAGTGGGGCGCCATGTCGGGGCCCGTTCCCGTTGTCAACGCACCGCGTTTGCCACCAGCAAAACGCCTTGCAGCCTCAGCTATCAGACCCTTGTCGATGCCGGTGCGCTGGCTTGCGTAGTCGAGCGTGAATGGATCGACGGCAAGGCGAAGTTCGTCCACGCCATTCACGTACTGCGCGACGAAGTCGCGATCGAACATGCCATGTTCGAGGATCTCGCGAATGAACGCCGACAGCAGCGTCGGGTCCTCGCCCGCTCGGACCGGCAGGTATAGATCGGCATAGTGCGCTAGTTCGGTGAAACGTGGGTCAACGACGATGAGAAACAGCCCGTTTTCCTTCAGGCGCTTGAGCCGCATCAGGGGATTGAAGCCGCGCAGACCTCCCGAATAGCCAAAGCTGCTGACGAGCGTGTTGCACCCAACCATGCATGCGACGTCGGCCGTTTCGAGAGCCTGGACACCCGCCGCCCACGCCCCGTGGCGCAACGGCGCAATTGCCTTGCCTGGCTGGTCGATCGACGACGAGGTGTAGAAACTGGGTGATCCGATCGAAGAATGGAATGCCATTGCGACTGGGAGGCCCGTCGCGTTTTGATACGCGGCAGTACCGCAGTACGACGCCACCGATCGCGGACCGTGCTTGGCAAGAATCCCCGCAATCTTGTCAGCGATCTCATCAAAGGCCGAGTCGGTGGCGATCGGCCGATGCGAGTCACCCACCTTCTTCATGCTCTGACGCAGGCGGCCGGCGTGTTCGTGCTGGTGACCGAGGTGACGACCCTTGACACACGTGTAACCCTCGTACACCGGGTCCTCGAGAACACCGCGAACGGTTCGGACCGTGTTTGTATCGACATCGATGTCAACGTCGATCGCACACCCCGCGTGGCAGAACCGACAGAACGTGCGCTTCGTGATTGTTGTCATCAGTTTCCCCCTGCTGCCTGAATCGAACGAAAAACCAA
>VGAC01000018.1 GCA_016870865.1 Actinomycetota bacterium | reverse complement strand
TTTCAATTGTTCTTGCGCGCTCACGCACTGGCGAAGTGGCAGTGTTTGCGCCTACCCACAATGTCCATCTCGATGGCATTCTCGATGTCAGCACCGCCACCACGGCACAGACACCATTGGACATTGATTTTTTTCGCACTGGTGAACGAGCTGCTGTACTCATTGCCGAGGAACTGAATTATGTCGGTGTTCTTTCAGTCGAGTTCTTTGTTTCCGGCGACAAACTTTTCGTCAATGAACTTGCGCCTCGCCCACATAACAGTGGTCACTGGACAATCGATGCCGCTACTACCAGCCAATTTGAGCAACAAGTCCGAACTCTTGCGGGACTGCCACTGGGTGACGCCACCATGACCCATACAGCGGTGGCTATGGTCAACCTTCTTGGTGATCTGTGGAGCAATGGAGAACCCCGGTTTCAAGTTGCCGAAGAAGATGCCTCTTCACACGTACATCTGTATGGCAAAGCTGAGGCACGCCCAAACCGCAAAATGGGACACATCACCGTCACTGGCACTGACGCGCTAGCCGTGACACGTCACGCCATCGATCTACGCACCAAAATCACTCGCTAGCAGGTGAGATGCTCAGAGCCCCACCTCCCCAGTACGGGCCTGGTTTTTGGATCGCCTCCATTGAACGGAGACAGCTCGATCACGCGTTCCAAAAAACGGTGTTCTGCGTTCCGAACATTTACGGAAACCCCAACCACCAACCCATCGATATTGGAGTTTGGAATTACGCACCAGCCTCACGGAGGCAATCTGCGTCACCGAGACTATCTGAGCCCCGAGTGGGGCCATCTGACCGTGAATCGACGGCCGAACATATTTCGCAAAAAAGTGTCCGCGATCGACTCGCTTGCTGATCTGTAGGGCATGAGAAACAACACCACAAACCCAGTCCGTCGGATCCTCGCCACCGTTGCGATGGGCACAGCTGCAGCGCTCGCGCTCGCAGTCGCCCCGGTCCAGGCGTCAGCCAAGCCTTTTGTCCAGCCCGCGAGCTTTATCTCGGGTCGACTCGTCGACGCGTCAACCCATCAGCCGCTGGCAGGGGTGCGGGTCGCGAGCTACTCGTACGGCGATGATTCGACTGCGTCGGCGATCAGCGATGCGAACGGACGGTTCGTGCTCGCTCGAGTCACCGGGGACGAATTCGCGGTGCTAGTCAGGTCAAGCGCACGCCATTGTGGTGGCTTCGTGAAGGTGCTGGAGCGCGCCGCCGGTGCACCACTCGATGCAATCGTCACCACCCGAGACAACTCGAACACGTTCATGGCGGGTCACAGGGGCACGATCGGCGTCTTCCGCTTCGGCTCGCGCCACTGCAGGTAGGGCGACGCCAGGTCATTGGAGCCGAGGCCCCAACAGGTCTCGCAGCAGCGCCCGGGCGGTGGGAATCGAACACCGTCGTGCCGCCCAGGATCGAGTGTCCCGGCACCAGCACGACGACCCGCTGTGCGTCCTAGCCCCCGAATGTGCGAATCGAATCCAAGATCTCGGCCGAGCGAAGGGAACTCAAGGCCGGGAAGATGCCGTGCTCACCGCCTTCGATGGCGGCGCTCACATCTTGTACCATGAGAGCAAACGCGTCGTCGGGAGCGAATCGCTCGACAGTCTCACCAACGACCAGGGTGGATTCACTCTTCCACAGAGTGAAAGCTTCGCCCTCACCTGTGCGCATCGACGCTGCCGATCCTGTCACGGCAATCCGCTGTTGTGGGGCCATGACGAAGGAACAGAGGGCTTCGGCCCGAAGTGACTCGTTGAGGGTGACGTGTGCAGACGTCGTGAGGTCGATTTTGGTTGGACCCGTGGCGACGTCGACAGTCTCCACGGAGAAATCAAGTCGTTCCCCGAGGAGCATCAACCACAGGTGGGCCTGATAGCAGCCGACGTCGAGCAGGGCGCCACCGCCCAACTCGGGTTGGGAGCGATAGTTACCCGAAAGTTTGCCCTGAAAGGTGAACGCCGATGAGATCGACAAGATCTCGCCGAGGTCGCCACGTTGGACCAGTTCAGCCATGCGCCTCATTCGAGATTGCCACCTTGTCCAGACGGCTTCCACAACGAGACGCCGATGGTGATCAGCAGTCGCCTGCATCTTGCGAACTTCATCAGCATTGAGAGCAAGTGGCTTCTCACACAAGACGTGCTTGCCGGCCTCGAGTGCGGCGACCACCCATTCGAGGTGTTGAGCGTTTGTGAGGCTGATGTAGACGGCGTCGACATTTGGGTCGCCGATCAATGTCCGGTACGACTCGTGGACGACTCGAGGCTCGAGTTCCGCCGAACGTTCGGCATCACGGCTCGCGACCGCGTAGAGCTCGGCACCGTTGGCTGCATGCACGGCAGGGGCCATGGCGTGTGTGGCCACGAAACCAGCGCCGATGAAGCCCCAGCGAACGGTCACAAGATTGCAATGTTGGGAACGACGGGACGCGCGTTGCACAGTGCCGACTGCTCGGCTGCTTCCATGATTGCCACGACATTGCGCGACTGCAGGGCCTGCACCGACATCGGCGTCTTGTTCACGAGAAAGTCGACGATCGAGCGATGAAGAGAGAAGGGCACCACCGTGTCGAGAGCGACGACCGACTGCACGCCATCGCCGGTGTACAGGGTGAGAATTGCCGGCAGGTCTGCCACTGCCGGTTCGGCAGCGGAATTCCAATCCCCCACGATTGCACCCTTGGTTCCCAAGACATAGAACTTCGGTTTGCGCGCGGCAGCGAGGTAAGAGTTGACAAAAGTGGCCTGTGCACCCGAGGCGAACGTGATCGTCATCTGGGCATGGTCGGCATTCGTTACATTCGTCCAGACACGCTTGTAGTTCTGGCCGCTGACATGCGCGACCTGGTCGGGAATTACCGTGAGGATTTGGTCGATGAAGTGGCTGCCCCAATCGAAGATTGCCCCACCCGATACTTCGGCATTCGAATGCCAGTGCGAACATGGTTCTGAATAACCACCGACGAACGAGTCGTATTGGAAGACGTCACCGATTGCACCGTCGGCAATCAGTCGGGCCATGGTGACAAAATCGGGGTCGTAACGGCGATTCTGGTAGACGACGAGCAGCAGGTTTTTCCTCGCGGCGATTTCCATCAGTTCATCGCACTCCCGTGCGGTCAGGGCCATGGGCTTTTCCAACACCACGTGAACGTTGCGGGACAATGCTTCTTTTGCCCATATGTGATGGCTGTTGGGCGGCGTCGAGATGACCACCAGGTCAATGAGACCCGAATCGAGCATGGCAGTCGCGTCGGAGAATGCCTCGATGGTCGGGGCGAGTTCCCTTGCTGCGGCAATGCGCTCGGGGTTGACGTCGCAGACGGCCGCGAGTTTGAGACCCGGGGTGCCCTGCACGGCGAGATTGTGTTCGTGGCCGATCGCACCGTAAGCGAGCAGACCAACCCGAATGTTTGCCAAGTCGTTGCAGGAAGACATTCAGATGGACTCTATGGGGCGAGCGGGAACTTTGAACGGATCGTGCCTTCCATACAGATGCTTTGCTCAGCGCCGTCAGGCCTTCTTGAACTTGACATACAACTTCAGCGTGCCGAGCATGATGCCCGGTTGGTGCATCCAGTCGTTCCCGTCCCCGTACTCGATGTGCGAGATGCGGTCGAGGAGAACACCCCAGGCAACCTGCTGCTCGGTACGCGAGAGATTCGCCCCGGGGCACACGCGTGGTCCGGCCGAGAACGCGACGTGTCGCGTGACACCTTCACGGTCGAGATTCAGGTCAAAGGGGCACTCGAACTCCTCGGGGTCGACGTTGGCCGCCGCGAAGCGCAGGTGAAGAAGCGACCCTGCGGGCACGTGGACACCCTGGAACACTTCGTCCTGCGATGTCATGCGGGTGGAAAGTCCGTGGGTCGGCGAACGCAGACGCATGCCCTCTTCGGTGAAGGCGCGTACCTTGGTGCGATCGTTGCGCAGCGTCTCGAACATGCCGGGACGTTCGCAGAGAAGCTGTGCCTGTTCTTCGAGGGCGTACTGGGTCGTCTCGAGGGCACCGATGATCATGGCGTAGACGACGCCGGCGATTTCCAGGTCGGTGAGCTTGCGGTCGAGTGCCTGGTAGTGGACGTCGCAGAGGAACGAGATCATGTCGTCCTGCGGATTCGCGCGCTTGATGCGCACCTGCTCGTACACGTACTCCTGAAAGCCCTGCAGACGCGCGATCATGTCTTTCGCCTGGTCGGGTGTGATCTCGTGCTTGAGACCCGTGCCGTGCACGAAGGGAATGACGACGGCGTTGCCCCATGCTTCGAGCTTGGGAATGTCCTCTAGGGGAAAGCCGAGGACCGTGGCGAACACTCGCTGGGGAAGTGGTCGGGCGAACTGACGAACGAAGTCGACTTCACCGTCGTCGATCCATTCGTCGATGAGGTCGTTGGCAAGGCGCGTGATCATGTCGCGGTGGCGCATTGCGCCGGTGCCCACCCACGGGTCGGTGAGTTCCTTGCGGTGTTTGATGTACAACTCTTGCGTTGGACGCAGCGACACCATCGAGGCCTGCATCAGGTTGTGGTACAGCTCATAGGTCTTTTCGGCGGTCAGTCCTTCGTTCGCAAAATCGGTGATGCGCTTTTGGGTGAGGCTGGTGTAGCGCTCGGTGTCCTTCACCACGCGCTGGACGTCGGCGTGCTTGGTGAGTACGTAGGCGTCGGTGCCGGGAGTCAGACCACCACCAGGGATGCGCAGCACGGGGGCGTCGCGGTGAAGGATCTCGTACATCTCGTACCAGTGCTCGGCGGCACCCTCACCGAAGAGGTCGACATCGTCGAGGTTGACCGGGCACTTCATCGGGCTCAACTCGTGGTTGATGTGCCGTGGATACGTCTCCATGTTGTCTCCCCCTCGCAGTCGAGATTAGTCGCAGGTGCCGGGGCGGCTCAGAGCCCGGGGAATTTGTAGACGATGTCCGCGAAGGAATCTGCGGCGAAGAAATAGAGAAGGCGAAGGGGTTCGTCGCCCGTGTTCACCGACATGTGCTCGACGTTGCCGGGGATGAACACCGCGTCACCCGCGACAACGGGAGTCGATTCCCCCTCGACGACGACTTCTCCCCTGCCACCGAGGAAGAAATAGACCTCTGCCTGTTCGTGCGTGTGACCGCGTGCGGGCCGCGGGGCACCGACGGGGACCTCGGCAATGCCGACTGTGAGCGCGTTCGTCGCCGTTCGGTCGGAACTAAAGAGCGTCCACCAGTCGACGTGGCCCGTGACGTCGTCCTTCCACGATTCGGTTGGACAGTCGGCTGCCCGTCGAAAGACTGCTTTTGATTCCCCCACGACCAGCAACCTAATCCGCGTCGTTTGCCCAGCGTGAAAAGACGGTCAAGTGACAAGTATCGAAACGCCGGTGTTGGTCCTTGGTGGCGGGCCGGCGGGGCTGACGACCGCGACGGCGTTGGCGCAGTACGGCGTCGAACACGTCTTGGTGAACAAGCACGAAGGCACCACTCACACCCCGCGTGCGCACATCGCGAACCAGCGCACAGTCGAAATCATGCGCCACCTCGGACGGTCACTTGGTTCGCACAAAGATGCCGGTGGCGAACTGCTGCGTGTGATGCGCACGATTCTTTGTCGCTGAGGACCGGCTCGTTCCGGCGTATGGCAGACTCTGAGCCATGAGTGATGTTGCACCAGCACCAGCACCAGCACCAGCACCGGCACGGGTAACGGCAGCAGTTGCGGGAATCTTTTCGACTGCATCGGGCCTGGTGCACGGCGTCGCCGTTGGGCTGCACACCGACCATCCGACAGCGGCACGCACCTTTGCCGTTCTTGCGCTCGTGCAGGTGGTCGCAGGACTTGCGTTGTTGTTCGCCGACGGCGGACGCACACGCGGCCTCATTGCCGTGGTGAATGGGGCATCGGTGGTCGGCTGGATCTTGGCCAAGACCGTGGGGATCGGGTTCATCGATGGTTTGGGTACGTCAGAGGCCGTGCAGGCGACGGATCTTTTGTGTGCGATCCTCGCCGCACTGGCGGTGTTGTTCGCGGTCGCACCGCGTATGTCGGCGAAGTTGAACCTCGAGCGGTTGTCTGCAACGGCCCTCGCCGCGATTCTCGCGGTGCCGGCCATGGTGACGGCAGCGGGTCACGACCACGGGTCGGCGACAACCGAGTGGCCGCGGCCGTACTTCCCCGGGATCGGTATCGACATCGACGGCGTGGCCGGGGTCAGCGCCGAGCAGGAAGGCCGGGCACGCCAACTTGTCCTCGACACACAACGCGACCTCATGCGCTGGAGCGACCACCGCGTGGCCGTCGACGAGGGCTGGATTTCAATCGGTGACGAGCGCACGGGATACGAGCACTTCGTCAACCCCATGAAGTTGATCGACGGAAAGTTCCTCGACGCGACGGCACCCGAATCGATCGTCTACAAGGTGTACGGCAAGACGCGCATTCTGGTGTCGGCGATGTACATGGCGAAGATCGGCACGGGGATCGAGGATGCCGAACTCATCGACTACGCCGGCCCCCTCATGCAGTGGCACATCCACGACAACCTGTGCTGGAAATTGGGTGACGACATGCGTCCCTTCATCAGTGGCATCACCGACGAGGGCGGCAAGTGTCCTGCGGGATCACGACGAGCGAACGTGCAAATTCCGATGGTGCACGTGTGGGTGGTGCCCCACCCGTGTGGTCCGTTTGCCGCCGTCGAGGGCCCGGCCGAGGGTCAGGCTGCGGTGCCGACCGACGAACGCGTCGACATCTGTGGGGCGCACTCGCACTGAGGCGAGCGCGAGGTTTAGGACTCGACGACTTCGGAAACCTGGATCTGGGCTTCGATGTTCGTGTAGTTCGGCAGGTCGGCCATCAGTTCACCGGTGACGGGCATACCCATGCACTGCTGGAAACGCTCGGTCGACTCGAAGAAGAAGTGCACGGCTGCCTCGAACGGACCGTCGACGCCCTTGTCGATCTCGGTGCGGGCGGGCTTCCAGCCGTTGACAGCCATCGGGACGTGCGTCGTCCGGTAGTAGTCGTGGTCGAACTTCGCGCCGTCCGATTTGGGATAGAAAACGCTGACTCGGATCATGTTTCCAACCTACTACCATCCCGAGCATGCTTAGTCAGGGCCCCCTCGAAGACCGTCTTGCCATCCGGGAGCTGGTCGAGTCTTACAACGACGCCGTCATGCGTTTCGACGGCGAGGCGTGGCAGTCGAACTGGACCGACGACGCGACCTGGTCGCTACCGGGCCGCGAAGTGCAGGGCAAGGCCAACTTCTTTCCCATGTGGCAGGAGTCGATGTCGGCGTTTTCTTTCGTCGGCTTCTTCGCCTCTGCGGGTCCGATCATCATCACGGGCGACAGCGCCACGGGCACCTGGTACCAGCAGGAGTTCCTGCATCTCGAGGCCGGTGGCAAGATGAACGTGACCGGCCGCTACGAAGACGAGTACGTGAAGAAGAACGGACGCTGGTTCTTCGCCAAGCGCGTGTACTCGATTCTCGACCGCCAGATGCTGCCGTAAGTCACGCACCCAGCGTGCGTGTGAACCCGTCGGGAATCACGACGTCGCCGCGATCGAGTTCCTTGACGTGCGACTTGCCCAAGCCGAGCAAAGCCGAGTCGATTCCACCGCGGAGGATGTCGAGTACGTTCTCCACCCCCGCCTGACCGTTCGCCGACAGTCCCCACAGATAGGCACGCCCGATCATGACGGCCTTTGCGCCCAGGGCCAGGCACTTGACCACGTCGCTACCACGACGCACTCCACCGTCGAGGACGACCTCGATTTGGTCGCCGACCGCATCGGCGATCGAGGGCAACACACGGATCGGCGCGGGTGTACCGTCGAGGTTGTTGCCACCGTGGTTGGACACGGAAAGAGCCGATGCCCCTGCGTCGACCACACGCTTGGCATCGTCGACACGGCACACGCCCTTGACCATGAACGGGCCATTCCATTGCGACCTCAACCAGGCGACGTCTTGCCAACTCGGCGGCGTGCTCTGCATCCACTCGAAGTAGGCGCCGAAAAACGTCGGCGGCTTCTCGCCCGGGGCCGCCATGTTGGGTGTCGAGAGATCGGGCAAGCCGAACGTCTTGGCGTACATCCACAGCCAGCGCGGCCGCGATAGGCCCTGCGGGGCGAGCTTGACGAGTTCCTTCAAGCCGACCTTTTCGGGAATCCACGGGCTTCCCCAGTCGCGGCCGTTCGAGAACGTCCAGTCGAGGGTGAGGATGATGCCCTTGGCACCCGCAGCCGCCGCACGTTCGAGGCGCTGCACCATCGTGTCGCGGCCCCCCGACCAGTACAGCTGGAAGAGAACCTGGTTGTTCACCGCCGTCACTTCCTCGATCGACTTGCTGGCAAAGGAACTCAGGCCCATCATGACTCCGCGATTTGCCGCGGCGCGCGCGACGGCAACCTCACCGTCGGGGTGCACCGCCTGCACGCCCGTAGGCGAAATGATGACCGGCATCGACACTTGCTGACCCATCACGCTCGTCGACTGGTCGCGACCCGCATGCAAATCGGCGATGTGCGGTGCGAGGCCGAGCTCGTCGAACGCGTTGAGGTTGTCGCTGAACGTGAGGCCCTTCTCCGACCCGCCGACGATGGCGCCGTACACCGATTTGGGCAGACGACGCTGCGCCCTGCGCTGTGCGATGGCGACGGTTTCGAACCACGGGTTGCCCATGGTGGGACAGCCTAGGTTCGATTGCGGGCGGTTCAGAAGTTGTTGTACGGGGATTCGAAGGCCGCGGGTTCGACCCAGCGGAAGAGCACGAAAGCGGCCACGACGAGACCGATCCAGGCGAGGACCTTGCGGGCACGCGGGTGGGTGGTGAAGAAATTCTTCATTTGTCGAGACCTTCGAGAAAGTCGACGAATGCGTCGGTCACTTCATAGGCCCCGTACTTGGTGAGGTGTGCACGGTCCTCGAACTGCAGATCGAGTCCCGGCTTGTTCGGGTCCCTGACGACGGGCCGGGCGTCGAAGATTCCCGCGCCGGGCACGAGCTCCGCAACCCGTTGTAGGTCGATGGTGTCGGCGGGTTCACCAAACGACGGGAAGTAGTAGAAAAAGACGTCTCGCACCCCTGCATCACGGGCGATTTTCACCATGTCGCGCATGACCGCGATCTCGCCCGAAGCGCGGCGGCTGTCGAGGTTGATGGGCACGTAGCGCTCGGACTCACGTGCCAAACGTTCGAGTTTGCGTTGCGTGGGTCGGGGCGTGGCGTCTGTGTAGGGCACCGCGGCAACGGGTCCCCACACGGGCAGAACCGTGCTCGCGCAGTGGCCCATCGGATCAAGTGTCTGGTCGGGATTGCGATAGGCGTTGTCGAGGCCGATCTGCAGGTGCTCGAAGAAGAACTTCACGGGTGACGGCATGTACGAACGCGCGTAAATGTCGGCCAACCCGATGACGTTGCGGTCGAGAAGTGCGCCGAGGTAGCCCGAGTACGCGTCGGTGCCGAAGAGAGCGTACGAGCGCTTCGTCAGGTCGGCGCCCAATCGCGCCGGCGCAGAGTCGCCCGCGACACGGGTGATGAGGATCTCGATGCCGAGCTTGCGGGGAGCGCCGCGTTCGCGAAGATACGTGCGCAATGCCATGTTGGCATCGGACTCGGCGTTGCCGAGCAGCACGATCTTCTCCGTGCGATGTGCTTTTGTGGCTGACAGACGCAAGTCGACGAGACCGTCGTCGATGCCGAAGCCGGCGCGACTGGCACCGATCAACAACAGGTCGGCGGCCGGCACGTCGTCTTCGAACACCTGCGCCTGACAACGATTCACGTACCTGCCCGGAACGTGTCCGGCACGTAGCCAGTTGTACGACGGCACGACGATGACCACGAGCGCGATGACGGGCACCACCAGACGTCGGGCGAGGAGACGTTCAGAACGCATAGTTCGCCACGTACGAGAGAAGGATGACGCTCGACAGTGTCACGACACGGTTGGCACAGCGGGTGGTGCGCGAGGAGAGGTCGGCGGTCTTCGGGCCGAAGGCCATCAACAGGCCGTGCGCGACGCCCCAGATGACATAACCCACCCGCACCTCGTGCCACAGGCCCATGAAGACGAAGGCGATGGTCGTGGCGATGCGCGCATTCACGCCGCGCAGGTTGAGGGGCAGGAAGAAGTACTGCATCACGAACCGGGCCATCGACATGTGCCAGCGGTTCCAGAAGTCACGAATGTCGACCGCACGCCAGGGACGATCGAAATTCGCGGGGATCCGGAACCCGGCGAGGGCGGCCCCCGATTCGGCAATCAGCGACTGTCCCCAGAACGCCGCAAACAGGTGACCAAAGAGCGCGAGCATGACGAACGGTGCGGTCCACCGCCCCAGGTCCGACCCGCCGGACTCTTGCACCAACCAGTCAGAGACGAGCACAGCGAGCAACCAGCCGCCCAAGAACTTGCGATAGAGCAACTCGGTGGCACCGACATCGGGCTCCTCGCTCCCCCTTTGCGTCTGCTCCCAGAGCGCGGTGCCCGCAAAGACGGGGCCGATGACCACGGCGGGCAGGAACCAACCGCCAGCGGCGAGCGAGACGAGTCGTTGCGGCAAAGTCGTCGAGTTCGTACCGAGTAGTTGTTTGGTTGTCATGAACACGCGCACGACGGAAAAGGCGACGCCTGCGGTGAGGAAGTCTTGCCGTGACAGTGCACCGTTTGCGAGATCGGTGGAAAAGACGTTCAGCAACAAGACGTACGGGAGGTATTGCCGGATGGCCGACTTTTTCGGAAGATTTCGAAGCAGTCGTTCGAGAATGAGCGCCTCGACGATGGTCGCACAGACGACCCAGAAACCCGCGGGGGCGAGCATCAACATGAAGACTGCGCCGACGAGCGTGACGAAGATGAGCCGCGGGCGGCGCGGCAGGAAGTGTGCAAGCGGTAGCGAGGCGAGGATCGTGACGACGTGGGCGAGAGGAGTCATGGCCCCTGCTTCCCGCGCGAGCGCGAGACAAGGGCGCGCCGGTCGATCTTGCCGTTCTGGTTCGTCGGCATCTCATCGAGCGCAACGGCCTCGGCGGGGATCATGTAGTTCGGTAGATCTGTTGCGAGGCGCCCAAGGTCGAGTGCGTCGGTCGTCTCGTGGGCGAGATGGAACATCACGAGTCGCGCCCCGGCGCCATCGCCCGATACGACGACGGCGAGGGTCTTGAGTCCGAACGTGCGCCGCGCGACGGTTTCGATCTCACCGAGTTCGATGCGATAGCCACGGAACTTGACCTGCGAATCGATACGACCACGGAAGTACACGCCCTCGGCATCGATGCGCACGAGGTCACCGCTGCGGTACCAGTTCCCACCGCCGTGTTCGACGAAGGGCGACGGGACATCGCTCGAATAACCCGCGAAGACCTGCGGGCCGCCGAGGAGCAGTTCGCCTTCGTCGCCGAGTCCGGGCTCGGTTGCAACGGTTCCGTCAGCGGTGAGCAACGCGGTGCGGTTGACGCCAAAAGGCTTCCCAATTGATGCGTTGCCCTCGGTGCGCGACGAGTCGGTGACGTCGGCGGCGGTGAAGGCGATGGTGGCCTCGGTCGGCCCGTAGAGATTCCACATCCGGCCACCCTCGGCGAGCCAGGGTCGGCAAGCGGCGACGGTTTCTGTCGGCAATGCTTCGCCACAGAACAGCATCGAAGAAAAACCCGCGAAGTCCTCCCTGCGCTTTCCGGCACCGAGTTGCGCCCCGACCAGCGGCACCGAGAACCAGGCGTCGATACCTTCACGCGCCACGTACGCGCCGGGCATCATGAGGTCGACCTGCAGCGGCGCGACGAGGGTTCCCCGTTGCCGCATCGAAACGAAGATGTCGTGCATCGACAGGTCGAAACTGAGGTCAAAGAACTGGGAGAAGCGGGCGCCGTCGGGAATCGCGAGGAGCCCTGTCACGCCGTCGACGTAGGCAGCGAGATTCGCGTATGAGATCGGAACGCCCTTCGGGGTGCCCGTCGAGCCCGATGTGAACATCACGTACGCCGTGTCTTTTTCGGTTGCGGGTACCTCCGCGGCGGCGTCGAGCCACGCTCCCCCGGTGTTGACCGATGATCCCGCCGATGCGACGTCGACGAAGGGAACCGATCCGGACAAGTTCCGGTGAAGTTCCGCGGTCGTGTGGTCACCGAGGACGACAACGGGCCGTGCGAGGTCGAGGATCGTTCGCAGCCGTTGGGCCGGAAACTTCGGGTTCAGCGGAACGAAAGTACCGCCCACCGACACCACGGCGAGTACCGCGAGGTACGTCTCGACGCGGTGGTTGCTGAGCACCCCCACCCGCGCGTTGGGTCCGACACCGTGGGTGCGCAGCAACTCGGCGATCCCCGCGAGGTGCAGCGATGCCTCGGTTTCCGACAACACGATCTTCGGCTCGGCTCCGAATGCGCCCTCGAACGCGGACCGATCAGCCCCTTCGGCCCGCCAACGATCGGTGAGGAGCGCCGAACAGACGGACATGGGCTCAGCGGCGATTGGCGACCGCGAAGTCGACAATCTCGCGCACCGTCATGAAGTGAATCGCATCGTCGTCACTGACGTCGAGGCCCAGACGTTCGGACACCGTGGTGAAGATCTCGACGAAGGCCAAGGAGTCCCATGCGGGGGGGTTGGCCATCCCCGAGTCGACCGTGACCGTGACACCGCCGGCACCACGCGCGGCGAGCACCGATTCGACGATCGCCACCACCTCGTCAACCAACCCTTCGGTCACGCAGACTCTCCACTCGACTCTCGATTGCCATCTGCGCCTCTGCAAGGAGACGCCGCTGGCCGGCCGTCCAGGTGTCGGCAGGACCGGCCTGGTATCCACCCATCCTCTCATTTTGGTGCGAACGCGCCTCGACGAGAGCCCGCTCGAGTTCACCGGTTGCGGATTCACCGAGGGGACAGCCGATGGTAGCCAACAGCGACGCGAGAACCGCCGTCGGATTTCTCGTGAAGTCTGCGAAGTCGATGTGGTGCACGCGACCGGGATGGCGCTCCCGTGCATCGCAGAGGACGGTGTTCGTCGTGCGCCACAACCAGATGTTGCGTTCGATTCCTCCCCATGCCGGCCACGCATCGACGTCGGGTCCCGTGTGGGGGCGCAGACGACCCATCCCGATGAAGCGTTCGCGTGCATCGAGTTCCTTTGCGGGCTCGGGCCAACCCACGGGCATCGGGTCGGTACCGGTGAACCACGTCGCGGAACGCACGAACGACTCGCAGTCACGCATGATGATCGCACCGTGCGCATCGGGTGCCTGCGTCAGGATCTCATCCAAGAGAACCGAGTTGTAATAGGCGACGTCGACCAGCAGCGCAACGCCGAGTTCGCTGCGTGCGACATCGAGCACCGCGGTGCTGCGCTTGGCAGCAACCACTTCCGCGGCGCGCGAGGCGCTCTTGAAGCACTGGAAGTTGTCGAGATTGACCATCGGCAGAACGTCGGGGCCCGCGTCGTTGCCGAGGTGGCCCTCGTGCAGGGCGGCAATGCCGGGCACCTTGTTCAGCGCCTCGGCGATGTACGACGTGGCAGTACGACCCGTGCTGGCAATTGCGAGGAACATCGACGTCAGGCCGTGGGTCGGGTGCCCGCAACCGTGGTGCGGTGCAGTTCGCGGCGGAATCCCGCGTAGTCGTTCAGTGCGTAGTGCTGCGTCGAACGGTTGTCCCAAATGACGAGGTCACCCACCGACCAACGGTGACGCAGCGTGAATCGTGCATCGGTGGTGTGTGCATGCAGCCAGTCGAGCAGCGACTGCAGGCGGACGGCATCGACACCGAGCAGATCGCGCACGTACGCACGGTTGAAGAACAATGCCTGCCTGCCCGTTTCGGGGTGCGTGACGACGAGCGGATGCACTTCGGTGTCGTTGGCTGTGTCGTCGCAGACGATGTTCATGCCCGACAAGCCCGAGTGCAGCGGCTGCATCTTGCGGGAGTAAGCATCGCGTGCGGTGTGCACGGCGGTGATCGCCGACAACTCGGCACGTCGGTCGTCGGAGAGATGTTTCCAGGCAGCCGTCATCGAAGCCCAGAGGGTGTCGCCGCCGTAGGGTGGGATGTCGATGGCGTGGAGCAACGTGAACGACGGCGGTTCGGACTGGAAGCTGAAGTCACTGTGCCATGCTCCGCCGAAGTTGAACGCCGCACCATCGGAGGCCTCTTTCAGGACCTTGATGACCTCGGGGTGATCGGGGCTCGGCTCGATGAACGGAACCGGGCCGGCCGGCCCGAAGCGCCGCGACAAGGCCACTTGTTCGGTGACGTCGAGACTCTGCCCCCGCACGACGACGACTTCGTGTTCGCACACGACCGAACGCAATTCGGCGAAAGCCCCGTCGTCGAGGCGACGCACATCGCCGACATCGACCTCGGCGCCGAACACGCCCGTGAGTCGCTGCACCTCCACGACCGAAACCGTACCCTTCGTCAGTCGGTGACGAAACCCTTCCAGTTGCGCATGTAGCCGACGAACGTGTCGGACAGGCCTTCGTCTCGCAGCGTCCGTGCGGGCACGGGGAGTTCCCGCATCGCAAAATCGGGATTGTCGCGCATCATCCGGGGAAAGTCGTGGTTCGTGATCGCTGCACGGCCGACAACCGCGATGTCGGCTCCGGCACCAAGGGCCCTGCGCACCGCGGCGGCCGAGTACAACTTTCCGGCGACTGCGAGGCGAACGTTGCCACGGTCGATCTCGGCAAAGACGTCGATCAAGCGTCGATCGGTCCACCCCTCTTCGACGGCGTTCTTTGTACAGTCCCACAACGACATGTCGATCATGTCGACCTGGCCCGTTGCGACGAGCCGTGAGTAGACCTCGCGGATTTCGGCGAGTTTCATCCCGAAACGTTCGGGTGACAGCCGCACGCCGACCTGGAAATCGTCACCGCACTCGTGTCGGATACCGTCGATGATCGCAAAGAGCGGCCGTGTGCGGTTGTCGAGTGATCCACCGAACTCGTCGGTGCGCTTGTTCAATTCCGACGACAGGAATTGGCACAGCAGATAGCCGTGTGCGACGTGCAGTTCGACGCCGTCGAAACCGGCGATCTGCGTGCGCTTCGCGGCCGCGACGAAGGCACCGATCATCTCGTGGACCTCGACGTTCGTCATCGCCCGGGCCCCCGTCTCGGGGTCGTCGGACGGGCACAACGGATCGGTTCCGATGAGTTCACGTGGGGAACGATTCCCCGCGTGGTGCAACTGCACGATCGCGACACTGTGGGCCATCTTGATGTCGCATGCCAACCGGGTGAGGCCCGCAACATGTGCGTCGTTATGCACGCCCAACTGGCCGGCGAAGCCCACCCCCACCGCCTGCACCGATGCGGCACAGGTCATGGTGAGTCCGAAGCCGCCGAGCGCGCGCATCGCCAACCAGCGGTGCTCGGCATCCGACAACGTCCCATCCATGTGGCTTTGTTGGTTGGTCAACGGTGCAAGCATCAGACGGTTCGGCATCGCCGGACCGTGCGAAAAGGTCACCGTTTCGAAGGCTGCGTCGTTGAGTGTCTGGCTCATCCCCGCGACACACTAGGTCCGTCGGTAGCGTTCAGTTTCCCATGAGCCAGCCGCCGCACACCGACGTCACCGCCGAGGCGGCACGGCGCCGAACCTTTGCGATCATCTCGCACCCCGACGCCGGCAAGACCACACTCACCGAGAAGTTCCTGCTGTACGCCGGTGCGGTACAAGAGGCCGGCGCGGTACGGGCACGCGCCGGACGCCGCGCCGCGACGTCCGACTGGATGGAACTCGAAAAGCAGCGCGGTATCTCCATTTCATCGGCGGTTCTGCAGTTCCCCTATCGCGGCCACACGTTCAACCTCCTCGACACCCCCGGCCACCGCGACTTCTCCGAGGACACCTACCGCGTGCTCGCCGCGGTCGACTCGGTGGTGATGGTGCTCGACACGGCCAAGGGCATCGAGGCCCAGACCCTGAAGTTGTTCCAGGTGTGCCGTTCGCGCAACCTGCCAGTCATCACTTTCTTCAACAAGTACGACCGCCCCGGCCGCGACCCGCTGGAGTTGCTCGACGAAGTCGAGGAAAAAATCGGGCTGAAGCCGACGCCCGTCACGTGGCCCGTCGGCATTCCCGGCGACTTTCGGGGTGTGATCGACCGTCGGACGGGCGACTTCGTGCGGTTCCTGCGCACCGCCCACGGTGCCGAACTGTCGCCCGAGGAAGTGGTTTCGCCCAACGAGGCCGCGTCGGCCGAGGGTGCGGCATGGATGGTGGCCCTCGACGGATGCTCCCTGCTCGATGCCATCGGTGCCGACCTCGACATCGAGTCATACCTTGCCGGTGTCACCACACCCGTTTTTGTCGGCTCGGCACTCACCAACTTTGGTGTGCGCATGTTGCTCGATGCCGTTGTCGACCTGGCACCGGCGCCCGAACCGCGCGTCGAGGTGAACGAGCGTCAGCGTCCGCTCGACGCCGCGTTCTCGGCGTTCGTTTTCAAGATCCAGGCAAACATGGATCCCAACCACCGTGACCGTCTCGCCTTCGCACGCGTGTGTTCGGGGATGTTCGAGCGCGGCATGGATGCCACGTGCATGCGCTCGAAACGCCTCGTTGCGACCAAGTACGCCACCACCGCTTTCGGTAGCGATCGTGAGACCGTCGAGGTCGCGTTTCCCGGTGACATCATCGGCCTCATCAACGCCAACGACCTGCGTATCGGCGACACCCTCTATGCGGGTGACATCGTCGAATACCCCGGTGTTCCCCGTTTCGAACCCGAGGTGTTCGCCACCGCACGACCGCTCGACTCGGGTCGGTTCAAACAATTCCGGAAGGGCTTGGCGCAACTCGATGAGGAAGGCGTGGTGCAGGTGCTGCGCGACCCCGACCTCGGCGACGGCGACCCGATTCTTGCAGCCGTCGGCGCGCTGCAGTTGGAGGTGTTCGCGCACCGGCTCGCGGGCGAGTTCAATGCGCCCATCGAGGTGCGTCCAACGGTGTACCAGGCGATCCGCATCACCGACAGGGCGAGCATCCCGCGCCTTCGGGCGATCGGCGGGATCCGCATCCTCAAGCGCAGCGACGAAGCCCTCGTCGCGCTCTTTGAGAACAAATTTCGCCTACAACGCCTCCTGGCCGACGAGCCCGAGCTGACCTTGACCCCGATCCTCGCGGGCAACTAACCCGCACCGCGACCCACGATTGCTCGGGGTACGACCACTTGGACATCGTCGTTGGTCGCCGCGCGGTGCGACACGACGGACTGGCGCCGGCCGAGGTGGTCACGCATGCGCCGGTATAGCGGCCGGAACTGCTCGGCCCCACCGTCGGGACTCGATGCCAGAACTTCCCGCACGCCGCGTGTGGTGGCGAAATACAACTTGGCCGCATCGCCACGTCGCAACAGCAAAAGCGCTGCAGAAAAGTCATCGTCATCCTCGCTGGCTTCGAACAGCGTTCCCGTGAGGAGTTCCCACGTGCCGCTGCCGGAGGCCATCACCATCTCGGCCATCAGCGCTTGGTCGAATTGTTCGTCGCCGACACGCAACCGCCATTGCACGAGGTCCTGCGCACCGGTGGGGAGTGTGTTGCGGTGTGCGGCCACGAGTGGCAACCGCTCCGGCCCGGTGAGAACGCCGTCGATGGTCAGCATGTCACTGATCGTCGTGTCGAAGTTGAGGCCCACGTTTTGTTGGGCACCGACCCACCCAGCGAGGCCCGCCAGGTCACGACAACGTTCGAGCGACAGGTAGACACCGTCGTCGACCAGGTGGCGTGAGGCAGTGGCAGCCAGGGGTGTGTGCATCGCCCCGGGTGCGAGAAGGTGCGGCAGTTCGTTGAGCGCCGACCACCGGCGTTCAGCGTGTACCCAGTCGAGGGTCTCGGCCCACACCGCGCTCGAGATGACGAGATCGAATTCGCGACCCGCATCGAAACCGTCGACATCGGCCGCAACGAATTCGACGTTGCGAAGTCCGAGGTCGGCCGCCATGTCGCGCGCGGTTGCGATCGCAACCGGGCTGACATCGACCCCGATGATGCGTGCCTGCGGGTTCATCGCGGCGAGAAAACACGACGCGACTCCGCCTCCACAGCCGAGGTCGATCGCAGCGTGCAGGTCGTCAATTCCCGCGAGGATGCCGAGCCAAGCGTGGGTGTGCGGCGCCGCAGCATCGATCGTTGCCCGTTGCCGCTCCGCGTCACGGCAGAACACCTCGACATCGCCGGGTGCCGACCGGCCGCGGGCCCGTCGCTTCAACATTTCGCCAACCTCGCTGGCCACGGAATCGCCGCACCGCGGGGCCAATTCCTCCCAGAACTCCATCGCCCCCGCGTGGCGGACGAGGCCGGCTCGGGCGTAGAACTCGTCGACCGCGGTGTTCACCGCCCCGAGCATACGGTGCGACATTTTGGCACCCCTTCTGCCACCAAGGCCGCATGCCTCACCCGCAGCACCAAGGCGCTCGCCCATGAATGGTTCGCGGCGGCGATGGCTCGCTCCGGCCGTGTCGAGTTGTCGAACCAACAGCTACGCACGTGGATTGGTGAGGACAAACCAAGCGTTTCGAACGAAAAACTCGCAGTGCTCTCCGCCCTCGTCGATATTCCGAACATGGAAGCATCGGCCGCGGCGCTCGGGGCGAAGACGGCGGTCACCGTCAGCAATCCCGCAATGGCAATCATCGACACCGACTAGAGAAGTCGGCGGAACCATCGCTGGGACACGACCGCCGCGAGGAAAACCAGCACCACCGCAACGAGTGCAAAAAGCCCCGACGCTTCCTTCATGAGTGTCTTGCGAACGATGGCACTGCCGAGCGAGTCGTAGATCTTCGTGAGGGCGTCTTCGGTTGTCGCGGCAAAACTATTCCCCCGCGCAATGTCGGCGATGTTCTGCAGGGCCTGCTCATCGGGCGGAACCGGCACGGTTTGGCCATCGGGTGTGACAACCGTTCCATCCGCGGTTCCGAAAGCGATGGTGTTGACCTTCACTCCCCTTGCCTGTGCCGCCGCCGCGGCCTCGTTGTCGGGTCGTCCCGTCGTCGTGGTGCCGTCGGAGAGAAGGATGATCGTTCCCACACTTTTCTCCGCATCCGCCTCGTCGGCTGCCGCGGTGATCGTGTCGAGCGAGGCGAAGATCGCCTCGCCGATCGCAGTTCCGGTGCCCGGTTCAAGGCGCGAGATGACGCGCCGCACCGCATCGCGGTTATCCGTCGCAGAAATGATTTGCTGAGCGGCGCTGTCGAAGGCCACGACCCCGATCAGTGTGTCGGCAGGCGCGTTGTCGACGAAGCGAATCGCCGACTTCTTCGCGATCTCGATGCGTGACGGCGCCACGTCGGTCGCACTCATCGACAGCGACACGTCGATGGCCAACACGACCACGGCTTTTTCGGTCTTGTCGGTTTGCTCGTAGGCGGGGCGGGCCGCCGCCACGGCACCCGCGCACATCGCCAGGACCAAGAGGCCCGTCGGCACGACCTGTTTCAGACGCGATGGCGACACGGCAAGTTCGTCGAACAGTTCGAGCGAGCTAAAACGCACCCGCTGTTTCGGCTTGCGCCTGACGTCGACAACCGTCACGACGATGAGGGTCAACGGCAGGATGAGCAGCAGCAGCAGCCACGGAGAGAGAAGCGTCAGCCCGATCACGTACGACCCCCGGCGGCGAGACGTCGCTTGCGCGAACGCAGAAAGCCTGCGAGCACCGGCACCCAGTCGGTATCGGTGCGCAGATCAACCACGTCGACACGCGCTGCGCGCAACGATGTCAGCCTCGCCTCGAAACGTCGAGCGGCGGCTTCGGCGAATCGTGCCCGAACATCGGCTCGGGACGTATCGACAGTTGCCATCTGATGCGTCTCGATGTCCTCGAGGTCGATGACACCCACGTCGGGCAGGGCGAATTCACGTGGATCGGAGACGACGACGGCAATCACGTCGTGCCGACGAGTGAGACGCGACATCTCGGACGGCCACGCGGAGTCGAGAAAATCGGACACCACAACTACGAGACCCCGTCGGGTGCGCGGCGACATCAGCATCGCAAGTGCAGCCGCGGGATCGGCCGTCGCCGAACCGGGTTCCGCGGTCGAAGGCTCGAGGGTTGCAAGAACGGCGGCGAGATGATCGATACCCGATTTCGGCATGATGCGACCGGTGCCGGCGGCCACGACGCAACCGAGTCGGTTGCCCGATTGCACGATCAGAAGACCGATTGCTCCCGCGGCGTCGACCGCAAGCCTGTACTTGGTCGAGCGCGCGGTTCCGAACGACATGCTGGCCGACGCATCGACGACGAGCCACACCTCAAGTTCATGGTCGGCGATCGTGTCGTGGACCTGTGTTTCATTCGTGCGTGCGGTGGCGGGCCAATCGATGAGACGCACATCGTCGCCGTCGGTGTAGCGGCGGATGTCGCCCAGTTCCGAGCCGGCCCTGTGCAGCAGACCCGAATAGTCACCGTGCAACAAACCCGAGATGCGGCGAGTCACCGGGATCAGCGACTTCGGTAAACGGGGCGGCGCGGTACGGCGCATCGCTGGTTCCTCACCATCCGGAAGGTGCGAGAACACGCTCGAGCAGTGCGACGATGAACTCGTCGACTGTTGCGCCACGGGTCACCGCATCCCACGACAGGACGAGACGGTGGTTCAACACGTCGTAGGCAATGTCGTAGATGTCCTGCACCCGAACGGTCGAGTGACCTCGCATCATCGCAAGTGCACGACCTGCGGCCAGCAAACCGAGGGTTGCGCGCGGGCTTGCACCGAAAGACAACCAACCATCCAGTGCGTCGAATCCGAACGAACGGGGTTCACGTGTGGCGACGACGAGACGCACCGCGTAGTCGGCGACCGCTTCGGGTACGGGCAGGCCGGCGGCGACGGACTGCATCTCGCGTAGTTCATCGATCGCCAAAACCTGTGCCGACTCTGGCGCGGGACCGGCACTGCGTCGGGCAATCTCGACTTCTTGTGCGGGTGTCGGATAGTCGACCGGTACCCGCATGAGGAAGCGGTCACGCTGCGCCTCGGGCAACGCGTACACGCCCTCCTGTTCGATGGGGTTCTGCGTCGCGAGCACCATGAACGGCAGGGCCACCTTGGTTGTCACGCCACCGATCGACACCTGGCGCTCGGCCATCACCTCGAGGAGTGCCGACTGCACCTTCGCGGGTGCGCGGTTGATTTCGTCGGCGAGGACGAAGTTGGCGAACACGGGACCGAGTTCGATGTCGAATGCCTCGCGCGACGCGCGGTAGATGCGCGTGCCCATGATGTCGGCCGGCAGCAGGTCGGGAGTGAACTGGATTCGTGCGAAGGTGCCGCCCACCATTCGCGCGAGCGTCGATGTCATCATCGTCTTGCCGACACCGGGAACACCCTCGAGCAGACAATGGCCGTTGGCGAGCATCGAGATGATGAGCCGCTCGACGACACGCTCTTGTCCGACGACGTGGCGCGAGAGTTCGACCCTCAGGGTTTCGAGTTTCGCGTTCGCGGTCATGTTCACCTCTCCCGGACCGCGTCGGCGATCGCCTTCAGATCCGATGAAGAGACACCGGGCGTGCCCTCGACGATCACCGTAAGGTCGTCGGCAAGTTGTCGCACCTCACCCTTGCCGTTGTAGGCCTTGGCGGCCTTCTTCGCTCCGGGTCCCTTCGTGGCCGTGACCGTGACGGTTCCATCGGGCCCGGTGAGAATGATCGTCTCGACCCCTTGGTCGCCCGAACGGAACGACATGTTGTTCGACTCGGTCCAACCCTGTGGTGGCGTGATGTCGATGATTCCGGAGTCGGCCGCCTGTGGTGGCGTGCCGAACCCGTCGTTCGGCGCACTTTGGCCCGGGTCGAGTTGGTCGAAAAGGTCCCCGAACAAGTCGCCGAGCGAGTCGGGCAACTGGAAGTCGAAACCGTTACCTCGGTTCCTGAGCGGATTCTCGGTTGCAGGCAGTGTCGGCGCATCGACACCGCCGGCTTCTTCAACTTCGTCCATCAGGTCCTGCGCATCGGGGATCGGGACGGCAAACCCGACACCATTGCTGCCGCCCGATGTGGTGGCGATGGCCGTATTGATGCCGATGACGCGATTCTTTGCATCCACGAGCGGGCCGCCCGAGTTGCCGGGATTGATCGCTGCATCCGTTTGGACGAGACCTGTGAGTGTGAGCGAACCGATGGTCAACTGCCGGTTGAGTCCGCTGATGATTCCCGACGTCACCGACGCTTGGTAGCCGAATGGACTGCCGAGCGCAACGACCGGTTGACCGATGGCGAGGTCACCGCCACCCAGCTTCGCGGCGGGCAGTTCCTTGGTCGTCTCGACCGCGAGCACCGCAAGATCACGTGCCGGCCGACGCCCAACCACGCGGCCACGCAACTTGGTGCCGTCGTCGAGAACAACGTTGAACGTCTCGGCCGACTCGACCACGTGGTGGGCGGTGAGTACGAGACCCGACTCGTCGTAGATGACCCCGCTGCCGATTTCACCGTTCGATTCGATCTGCACAACCGACGGACCGACTTCCTTGGCCACCCGCTCGGGGCTGCCGGCCGGTGCCTGCGTACCCGAATCGGCCTTGGTTGTCGGGGAACGAGCGCCTTCATCCCCGTCAGTGGCCTGTGTTGTCTCGTCGTCTGCCGGCGTGGTTGAGGTCGACACCGCGGGGGAGTCGTCACCCCCCGAGAAGATCGCCACAGCACCACCAAGAACGAGTGCGGCCGCGACAATGATGGCGACGAGTTTGATCCCACGCTTGCTCCCGCTCCGCGATTGGAAGTCGGAGCCGTCGCCGTCACCGAACCGTGCGCTCGGAGGCGGCAGGGGCACTCCAAGCGGCGGGCTGGGCGGGATGTCCCGCCATGTTCGCGTGCGGGGAGGTGCGTCGGGGGCGTCAGGTGCGTTCACGTTGACCTCAGGGTAAACCCTCGCCGGACGTCAGAGAAGTCGGCGGTCGCGATCCTTTCTTGTTTCCCACGAGATTCGATCCGCGGTCGAGTTCGCGGCCGGGATCACGCTTGTGCGAGGTATTTGTCGATCACCTTGTGCACGTGACGCATACGCACCTCCTGGTAGTTGCCGAGAATCTCGGTGCCCCTCAGGCTGCCCTTGAAACCGCGCTGCTGCGCGGCAAGGTTGTCGGTGTCTTGGTCATATACGTAGCCGAGTCCTCTTTCGATTCCCGGAGCCGACATGTAGCTCTCTTGCACGTCAAGGTCGTAGGGAGTCGCCGGTGCGGGTGCCTCTTGGCCGTCAGGCGCGAAACGCAGGAACAACAATTCGAAGATGCACTCGTCCGGGTCTGTCGGGTGAGGCAGGAAGCGGTACACCATCGGCCGCGCAGCGCCCGGGAAGAAGAAGGCGTTTGGAAACACGAAGTACTCGATCGAGTCGAGGGTCTCGGCGACCTTGAAGCGCGAGAAGTCGTGGTTGAAGCGCTGCCTGAGTTCGTCCTGCACGATCTTGTAGTAGACGTCGCGCGCGGTCTTGCCCTCGGGCACCTTCGGTGCGTCGTCGGGGTTCCCGTAGCGACGACGCAACACGAAGTTGAGAATCTCTTGCTCGCTCTGCTTGCGTTCGATGTGCGGACTCTGCGTGCCAGAGGTGTGCATGAAGCGCGACACGTTTTCACCGAACACGTCGTACTGGGCGTTCGCATCTCCTGTTGCGCGCAGCCCCTCGGGGTGCGTTTTGTACACGTGGTAGGCCTCGAGGAACGCGCCCATCGACGCCTTCCAGTTGGCCGGCAGACGCTTGCGCAGGTGCAGTTCGAGGTAACGGTCGCCCAGGTCCCAGTTACCGGTGAAGTGTTCGGGCATCACGCCCAGGTACTCCCGCAACGGCGCCGCCTTCGTGTCGAAGTTCACCCAGACGAAGCCGCCCCACACGTCGACCTGGATCGAGGGCAGCTTGAGATCGTCATCGGAATGACCCGGAAAGTCCCACCGGCACGGCACCGAGGCGATGTTGCCGCTCGTCGACCAGGCCCAGCCATGGAAGCGACACGTGAAACGGTTCGCATTGCCGTTGTCCCACGACGGCTTCAACTGTGTTCCGCGGTGACCACAGAAGTTGTCGATCGCGCGGATCACACCGTCGTCACCGCGCACGATAATGATCGAGCGGTGGCCGATGTCGTACACGTAGTAATCGCCGATGTTCGGAATGTGCTCCTCACGGCAGGCCCACTGCCACACTTTCGACCACACTTTTTCGAACTCGAGTTCGAGGAACTCTCTCGATGTGTAGCGGTAGAAACCGATCGGCTCGTCACCGAGGTACTCGTAGGACTCGGTCATCATCTGCGGCGGTGCGCCCGTCTCGTCACGGCGCAGGACGTCTTGGTAGGTCTCCCCCGGACAGCGGTGTTCACCCTTGGCGACACCGGGATCGGGAAGTGTCTGTTCCATGGAAACAGGGTATCCCAGGCCGCTCCGGCTCCCCGAGGGTGCACGCACCGTGAGGAACTGACGTGGAGCGTCGACTCGATCACGGTGCCCGATAGGGGGTCGGGCGAGGGAGCGGAAGTCTTTGCGGACGAAAGAGGGTTGCACACGACCGGGCCGAGGTGGATCACAGGGGCGAATTTTCTCGTCCTCCACTTCCCTGCACCGTCCCGTGTCGGCCACGGCCTGGGTCAGTGAAGAATGGTCATCCCGCCGTCCACGACGATGCTGGCCCCGTTCAAGAAACTTGCCGCAGGCAGACACGCGCTGAGTGTCATCTGGGCAACTTCTTCGGGTTCCCCGTACCTGCGCAGGGGCACCTTTCGCTTGGCGTAGATCGTCTTTGACTCGTCGGGAATGTCGGCGGTCATCGCGGTGTTGATCGGCCCGGGACAAATGGCGTTGACGTTGATGCCGTGCCGACCGAGTTCGGCGGCGAGGCTCTTGGTCAGGCCGACGACACCGTGCTTGGTCGCCGAGTACGCCGCCAGGCCCGGCGTCGCAACGATCGCCTCGGTCGAGGCCACGTTGACGATGCGCCCCGATCGCCCCGTCATGTGGGGTACGACCAACCGCACGAGGTGCGCATAGGCACTCAGGTTCACGGCGAGTGTGGCGTTCCAGGCCTCGGCGAAGGCTTCATCGTCGGTGAACACCGACGAGGCGCGGCTGATACCGGCGTTGTTGACGAGAATGTCGATGTTGCCGAAGCGGGCGATTGCAGCGTCGACGAGCGCACGTCGCTGGTCGTCGGCGGTCACGTCGGTCGGCACGCCGATCACACGGTCGGCTCCGTGCGCCGCGGTGATCTCGCCCACCACGCGAGACACGCGGTCCTCTCCGAGATCGGCCACCACCACGTTCGCTCCCTCATCGGCGAACAGATGTGCCGTGGCGCGGCCCATGCCGCTCGCCGCACCGGTGACGATGACCGTCTTGCCCAGCACCGAGCGGTCGAGCGACGTCAGGCGCGCCATTCGAAACGTCCACCCATGCCGTAGGCGGGAAGGTGCAACGCGCGGTACGGGTCGACGCGCATGAAACCGGTGTCGGGTGAATTGTCAGGCCCTCCCGGCGCGAAGAGGTCGAGGTCGTAGTCAAAGACACCGGTCCACAGGCGGCGCTTCGTCTCAGGATCTGAATGCAGCGACGCGGTGCCCCAGATCTCCACTCCGTCGCCCTTTTCCGTCACCTGCCAGTGCAGCGCGACGTGGTTGTTGTGTCGCACGTTCTTGGCTTTCACCGAGTCGTTGCCGATCATGATCCAGATCGCATCACCCTCCCAGCACGGATGCACCGGAACGACATCGGGATGACCGTCACGGCCGACGGTGGCAATGTGCGCCCACGGACTGAGTGCCGTCGCCGCGGTGCGGATCGACGCAAGGTCGCTTCCCGACAACCCGCTCACCTCCCCGTCACGCGCGCGCCAGGTCGGCGGCACAGAGAATGCCGTCGAGCATCGGCGGCGGCAGCACCGTCGGATGACCGGCCCACAGTTGCACGCAGTCACCCGTTCGGCCACTCGGCCCCTCATTGATGAGTTCGATGAGAACACCCGCGACACCCTCGGGTGTCATCACACCCGGAGCAGGTGGGCGGCCTCCAAGAAAGCCGAGATACATCGGTGTCGCCGTCGCTCCCATGCCGAAGGAGTTGACACGAATCTTGTGCGGCGCGAGCGCGCGCGCCCAGGCGTTTGTCAGACCCTTGATTCCCCACTTCGAGGCGTCGTACACGTCGAAGCCCGGGCCGCCGACGGCGGCGCGCCGCACGTCCTTCCAGTTGCACAACTGCGCCTCGTCGTGCGAGTGCATTTCGGGCCAGCCACAGGTGTGGATGTGGTCCGTGGTGACGTTGATCAGATCGCCGCCGTTCTCCATCAGGTACGGAATCGCGGCGCGCCCCGTGAGATACACGCCCCGCAGGTTCACGTCCATCATGAATTCGAAGTCGTCGACCGCCTTCCAGAAGTCGTCCTTTGCGGGGTTGGTCACGCGCACCACTCCGGCGTTCGCCACGACGATGTCGAGACCACCCACCTTGTCGGCGGCACCGTCAACGAAAGCCTTCACGTCCTCCTTTTTCGCCACGTCCGCAACCTTCGCCCAGCAGTTCACGCCCAGACAGCGAACCTCGTCGCGCACGGCCTTGACCGAATCGTTCACGTCGCAAATGGCCACGTCGGCACCCGCCCGAGCGAGTGCAATCGCGTATGCCTTGCCCAATCCTGCTGCGGCGCCGGTAACGAGTGCCCGACGCCCCTCCAGTGATGTCCCCATGTCGCCGAACATAGTCCGCCTCGGACGGGCGAATTTCCGAACTCGTATAGTGGTGTCGAACAGACAGTCGATCCGGAGGGCCACATGTCGTTGACCGAAAACCTCAAGACTGTCGTGGGTGGTGCCTTCGAGATCACCGCCGAGCGCGCCTCGACCGAGCAGACAGACTTTCCGTTGATGCCTCTCGGCACCGCATGCGACATGGGCCGCGACCACAACGGTGTACCGCTGATCGACCCCCGCATCTTTGGTTCGCGCGAATTTCAACGCAACCCGTATCCCTACTACCACATCATGCAGGACCACTATCCGGTCTTCCACGACAAGCTGAACAACTGCTACTTCGTCACCCGCTACTCCGACATCAACGACGCCTACTTCGACGGCCTCGGCTTCAACACGATTCCGAAGGGCAGTTCGAACCATGTCCTGGGGAATACACAACTGGAACTAAGTGGCATCGAACACAGCCGTCGCCGCAATCTCTACGGTCGCCATCTGGTCGGCAGTGCGCTGACGAAGCGTTTCGGTGCAATCTGCAAGATGGCCAACGACATGATCGACTCATGGTTCGACCCGGCATCGGGAATCTCGGAATACGACCCGTCGACGGGCAAGTACGTGATCGAATTCGGCAGGGCATTCGCCAACGACTTCCCGATCCGCGTCGTCTGTCAGGTGCTCGGTTTCCCCGACGAGGCACAGGACCGTTTCTTCTATTGGTACAAGAACATGATGGGCGGTATCGGTGGTCGCGACTTCGAACAAAAGGGTCTGATCGCTCGCCAGGACCTCGAGGACTTCGTCGAAGAAATCGTCGAGCAGCGTCGCACGTCGCCACAGTATCTCCTCGATGACAACGGCAACCAGGTTGCGCCCGACATCATCTCCGAGCTCTGCCAAACGGTCATCGACGGCGACTACCTGTCGACCGAGGAGATCACCTCGAACATCGCCCTCATCGTGGGCGGTGGGGGTGAGACCACTCGCGGCGCGATCCTCAACATGTGGTACCTGTTGCTCCAGCACCCCGACCAGATGGCTGCCGTTCTTGCGAATGACGCGCTGTGGGATGCCGCGTTCCATGAGACTCTGCGCCATTCGTCGTCGATCGGTGGCCAGCCTCGCCACAACACCTTCGACATAGAGATGCACGGCATCAAGATCCCCACAGGTTCTTTGATGCACATGGTGGACTGGGCCGCCAACCACGATCCGCGCGTCTTCAGCGACCCGGAGCGCTTCGACATCTTCCGCAACGACCTCTACACCGACAAGATCGTCCGCGCCGGCTACCGCAAAGAAGGCAAGTGCAATCACATGGCCTTCGGCGTCGGTCCGCACCTGTGCCCAGGTGCGTGGATTTCACACCAGGAAGCATCGATCGGCTCGAACATCATGTCGAAGCGTGTGAAGAACGTAGCGATAGTCGAGGACCGCATGCCAAAGGACATCGACGGAGAGACACTCGCCCCGATCGGTCTCGGAGCCATCAACGAATTGTGGCTCGAGTTCGAAAAGGTGTGAGATGACCTACAGCTCGGACAACGAAAACGACACGCTTGCCAGCGAACGGGGCGACGACGAGGCGGGCTACCGCACTTACGAAGTGTTCCAACGCGAACGAGTCGGCACCCCGCCACCCGTCAAGCCGGGCCAAATGCGCACACAGGATTACCTCGACGATCCCTACACGTTGCTCGCCAAAGTTCGCTCCTACGGGCCCGCATGGCGCGACTGGCCGGGCAATTGTTTCTGGGTGACGCACTACAACGACGTCACCTCGGTCCTCGCCGACACCGCGAACTTCGCCGTTCGTTCGAAGCGTTGGCACTACCACCTCACCGACTTCGGTCGTGATCTGCGCAACCAGATACCCGTTCTCACCGCGCAAGCCAAGGGCATCGATGCGAACGCCCGGAGTGCAGCCGAGGAACTGCTCGGTGCCGTGGCAAAGAACGGGTCGGCCGATCTCGTTGCCGACTTTGCCGCGCCGTACCCGCTCGTCGTGCTCGGCCGCACCATCGGCATTCCAGACGCCGACCTTGTGCTGTTCGCCGATCGCTACCTGCGCATGCAGCGCGGTTGGCGCTGGCACCCCGCCAACCAAGCGGTGGGACTGCATGCGATACGCGAACTCGTCGATTACTTCACACCGCTTCTCGACAAGCGCCGTAGCGACCCCCAGGACGACTGGTTGTCGGCAATTGCGATGGTCGAAATCGACGGGTCACAGACGACGGCTCAAGACGTCGTGGCCACACTCCTAGAGGGTGACCACGAGACACTCCACGGCGCACTTGCCAACATGTGGATGCTGCTCCTCACCCATCCCGAGCAACTTGAAGCGGTCCGCGGTGAACGCCGACTCGTGAAGTACGCGTACCTCGAAACGGTTCGTCATTCGACACCCGTCATCAGCGCCGACCGCTTCGCCCGCCGTGAAGTCGAACGATTCGGACTCTTGATTCCCGAAGGGGCCCTCGTCATCTGCTCGGCGGGAGCGGCAAACCGCGACGAACGCATCTTCAACGACGCCGACCGGTTCATCGTCGGGCGCAAAGACCTCGTGCAGCGCGAACCGCGCGGCCAGTACCGAGCCGACGGCCTGCCGTCGGGCATCACACCCGCGCTCGGGACACCATCGAAGTATCCGGCGTTACCCGTCGGTCGCCCGCGTTCGCTCTATGCCATCACTCGCGACACTGCAACCACCGCGTCACAGGTGCTACTCGAAATGTTGCCGCATGTGAAGCTCGCCGCCGGTGCGAATCCGGTGATGAAGTGCAAGGCTTGGGGCGAGATGCACGCCTGCTGGCAACTGCCCGTCACGTTCTGAGAACTCAGGCGCCGCCGGACACCACGATGTTCTGACCCGTGATCCACGACCCGGCGGGCGAAGCCAGCCATACGGCGGCTGCGCCACAGTCGCTTGGTGTGCCGAGGCGACGGATGGGAATGCGCACAGCAGTTGCCTCGAGCTGCGCGTCGGTGACATGGCCGACGGTCTTGGTTGCTTCCGTGGGAACGGTTCCGGGTGAGATGCAGTTCGAGCGGATGCCCTTCGGGCCGAGTTCCGTGGCGAGTGTGAGAGCGAGCGAGTTCATACCCGACTTCGCCGCGCCGTAGGCAGCGAAATTCACGGCGGGCTTGATTGAAGCGATCGATGAAATGCCGATGAGGGTCGAACCCGGCTTCATGACCGTGGCGCACGCGCGCGATGCAACGAAATGCGGGCGCAGGTTCAGCGCGATTTGGTTGTCCCAGTGCCATTCGGGGAACTCTTCGAAGGCGAAATTGCCCGGGTAGTCGGACGTACCAGCGTTGCTGACCCAAGTGTCGATCGATCCGAGTTCGTTCATCGCACGCTCGACGATGGTGGGAATCGTGTCAGGCGCCGTGATGTCGGCAACCACCTTCATCGATTTCTGCCCACGCTCGGCAACACGCTCGGCAACCTCGTCGAGTTCATGTTCACGCCGAGCCGTGAGAACCACCGTCGCTCCAGCGTCGGCAAATGCAAGGGCGATTCCGCGGCCGATACCGCGGCCCGCGCCGGTGACAACGGCGACCATTCCATCCATGCGGAACAGATCCATGACATTTGCGTCGGCCGGGTCGACCGGTGTGTGCGTGCGTGAGACCTTCGATGACATGACAGACTCCCCCTCGTGACTGATACGGCGCGCTCGGGGCTTCCCGACAACGAGATCCTCGGCTACCGCTTCCCTGGTGGACGGTACACGATTGCCCACTGGGAGAACTTCCTGCTGACCGACTGCACCACGGCGGAGCAGTTGCCCGACGGCCTCGCACACCCGGTTGCGCTGTTCCATGTGCCGATTCTCGGCTCGGGTATCAACATCGCGCGGTTGTTCGAGGTGTGCGGTGCCGAGGGACCGGGTTCGGTTGGCCTCGACGGTTACGACTGGGAGTACTTCTCACGTCTGCGGGTCGACTCCGAGTACGACGTGCAGGGATCGATCGTCCATTGGGAACACATGCTCGACGAGAAAGGCAACGCCTACGACGCGATGAAGTTCGCGATCGAGTTGCGTGACGTCGCCAACGGCAACGCACCCGTCGCGCGGGTCACCAACTCGTGGAGATTCCGTCGCCAGCACGGCACCGCTGCGTACAAGCGTCCCGCGGAGAAGACCGCCGAAACGGCCTCGACGACTTCGCAGAGTATCGCGGAATTCGCCGTCGACGGCGTTGATGCGCAGCGCATGAAAACGATGGCCGCGATCCTGCGTGATCCGTACCGCGTGCATTGGGATCGCGCGGCAACGGCCGAAATGGGCCTCGGTGGTCGCGTCATCAACCAAGGTCCCTTGAATCTGAGTTACATCGTCAATGCGCTGCATGCATTCGGTGGCGCAGGTTGCGTGCGTCGCCTCACCGTCGCTTTTCATCGCCCCGTGTTCGACGGCGATCGCGTTGTCGCCGGCGGTGAGGTCGTTGGCGCAGAGACGTTCGTGGGCTGCTCCGTCCGGAGGGTCGACGTGTGGCTGCGCCGCGACGACCCGACACCGGGCGAAATCGTGGTTTCGGGTACCGCGCTCATCGACTGACAAAGCGCCCGGGGCGGCCGGCTGGAGACTCGGCTGAGCGTCCGCCAGCCCACGAGGCGATTTCGTCCAACACGCTCAGCGAACGAACTCCCTGCACCCTGCAATGAAGCCACGGCTTCGGGGGTTTTGTGTTGCGCTCCCGTTTACCTGGCGATGTGACTGTGGTTATAGTGAGGGAAGCCGGCATGCCGGTTGTCACATCAACGGTCGGGCATACGTGCCCGAGTTCACAGGGGGATGATTTGAAGAACCAGAAAAGGAAACTCCTGGTTCCTGTTGCAATGGCCGTCGCAGCGGCTTTGTCAATGGGGGCAGGTGCAGTTTCCGCAAAAAGCAACAATGCGGCCGTCAAGGCTGCAGGAAAAAAGTGCACCATCAAGTTAAACGCAGCGCTCGATGCCAAGGAAGGCAAGAACGCGGGTTGGCTGGCGCAACGCTGGGCATGTGGCGACAAGGCGCCGCTCGAGGCCACGGGTGACCCAATCGTCGTAGGTTTCCAGAACGCTGAGGGTCCGGTCATCAACTTCCCCGAGTACCGCGTGGCAGCCGAGGCAGCCGTCGAGTACATCAACAAGCAACTGGGTGGTGTCGGGGCAAACCCTGAAGCGGGCACGCCTGGACGGCCACTGAAGTTGGAGATCTGTAAGTACAACGCTCTCGTGCCGGCCGAACTGCCCGGTTGTGCGAACTCACTCTCCTCGAAGAAGCCGGCGCTCGTGATCGCTACACTCGCCTTCGGTGAGGCGCACTTCGCTATCTACCAAGGTGCGAAAATCCCACTCATCGTCGGTACTCCGATCATGCCGAAGGACTTCACTTCGCCCGGTACCGTCGCCATCGGCGGCGGCGGCGGATGCCTTGGTGTTCACCTCGGTCTGATCACCTACGCGACGCAGTACCTCTTGAAGGACAAGCTCAAGAAGCCAAAGGGTGGCCGTGTCGGTGTTCCGTGGGCGAACTCGCCTCCCGGTGTCTTCTGCTACAACGACCTCGAGGCCAAGCCGCTTGACGTTCTTGCAGGAAAGACCCTTTCGGGCGCGAAGATCAAGTCGACCGCCAAGCTGAAGGGCACGATGCCAGACATTAAGTACATCGGTGTTCCGGTTGACAGCGGTAAGGCGGACGTGTCGGCCGAAGTGGCTCAGGTACTCGCCTTCAAGCCCGACATCATGGTGTACTCGAACCAGGGTTCGGAGTGCTGGACCTGGATGAACGAAATGCTCAAGCAGGGATGGGACGCGAAGAAGAGTTTCCCGGTTGTTCTGTCTGGTGCCTGCATTGACCTCGTCACCATGGCCAAGCTCGGCGACAAGATCAAGGGTATCTACACCCTGGGTGGACTGTCGATTCTCGACCCGGATGCGCTCAGCGGTTTCGCCAAACAGCAAGCGGTGAACTACCGCGACAAGATGGCCAAATACTCGAAGGATGCAAAGCTGAACTCGACCGGTTTTGCGACGCAGGGTTACGGCGTGGTCATGAACACGTGGATGATGATGAACCTCGCCGGCGGTGCCAAGGCCACCGGTGCGGACGTCCTCAAGGCTTACAAGGCAACAAAGGGCCACGTCGGCTTCGGCTCGACCGGTCTGAACTGCAAGGATGCCATCAAGCCGTACATCGCCGTGTGCTCGACCGAGGTCTCGGCCAGCCAGTGGAATGGCAAAGCACTCAAGGCCATCAAGGGCGCCCAGGACTTCTCGGGCCTCGTGTTGGTCGGAAAGGGTGACGAACTCCGCTTCAATGAAGTGAAGTAACACTTCTTCGGGCACTTCGTTCACCACGTTGTGTCGACAAAAAGGGGGGGTGGCCCTCACGGGTCACCCCCCCTTCGACATAAAGCGACACGGTCCGGCGAAGGACCCTGTCGCAATTCAGCCGTTTGAGGGCGCTGGGTCGCCAGCGACTTTTTTGGGTTCTCGGGGGGACCATGCAACAAGCAATTCTTTTTTCAATCATGGGTCTGGGCGCCGGGGGGTTCTTTGCACTCATGGCCATGGGGATCGTGACGGCATACAAGGGTTCGGGCGTCATCAATTTTTCGCACGGTGCCATTGCCATGTACATCGCATTCCAGTTCTTCTACCTTCGCAACGAGGGAATCTTCCACTTCCCGTGGTTCGACATTCTTCCAACCAAAACATTGAACATTCCGGTTCGACTCTCACTCAACAACGGGGTCGGCATCAACGTTTGGCTCGCCGCGATTCTTGCAATGGCGACGGCACTTCTCCTGGGTGCTGCCATCCACTATCTCGTCTTCAAACCACTCCGCAACTCCGCGCCGCTCGGCAAGGTAATCGGTGCCGTCGGCGTCATGACCTACCTGCTCGGTCTCGCGTCCCTGCAGTTCGGTGCGATCATCCCGAACCCGGAAGCAGTTCTGTTTCCGGACACGACCTTCAAGAATTTCCTCGGACTCGGCGGTCAGGTATCGGTTGAATCACTTGCTTTCGCTGGATTGTCGATCGTCGTCGGTGGGGCCGTTTGGTGGTTCTACAAGAGCACGCGTGCAGGTCTCGCGACGCGCGCCGCGGCAGGCAACGAAAAGGGGGCGGTCCTCCTCGGCTTCTCCCCCGATCGTCTGGCGCTCTACAACTGGATGCTCTCAGCGTCGATTGCCGGCTTGATCGGCATCTTCTCGGGCACCATCACCGGTTCGCTCAGCGTCGGCAAATTCACCGGACTCATCGTGCCCGCGCTCGGTGCGGCTCTCATTGGTGGTATGTCGTCCATCCCACTTGCGGTTGCAGGTGGTCTGATCATTGGCTTGCTTCAAAACTTCACTGGAACATGGATGACCGGCCAAAGTTGGTTTCCCGCCTGGGGTCGGTCGGGCATCCGCGAGGCGGTTCCGCTGATCATCATCGTCGGCGTGTTGTACGCGCGAGGAAAGAGTCTTCCCGTGCGCGGCAACATCGAAGAAAAGCGCTTGCCGCTTGCCCCGTACCCGAAACGCGTGGGTATCTACGTTGCGGTGTTCGTACCGCTCGGATTCCTCCTCGCCGCCGGTCTCCCCGGCGACTGGGGTTGGGGTGGACTCACAGGACCTTGGGGGTTCCATTTCGGTGTCACTCTCGTGGCTTCGATGTTCGCGCTCTCCATTGTGTTGTTGTCGGGTTACGTCGGTCAGATCTCGCTCGTTCAGATCACTCTCTCCGGTATCGCGGCTTTCGTGACAGCCCGACTAGTTGCAAAGGGTGCGGAGCCTTCGGCTGAATTCGACCCGTTCGCGGTTGAGGGACCGGGGTGGCCATGGCCCCTTGCGTCGATCGCTGGTGTGGCCGTTGCCGTCGTCGTCGGCATGCTCCTGGCGATTCCTGCGCTGCGCATCCGCGGTGTCCAACTCGCTGTCGTCACGATTGCAGCTTCGATCTCGATCTATACGTTGTATTTCGCGAACTCGGAACTCACCGCTCTGCAGGGCGGAGCGGCCTACATCTTCCCGGCACCGACGTTCTTTGGTATCGAGATGGGCTCGACAGGGCGCTCGGGACTTACCGATTCACCACGTTTCATCCTGTTTGCTCTCGTCGTGCTCGCGGGGTTGTGCGTACTCGTGGCAAACATTCGACGGGGCAGTTCTGGTCGACGATTCTTGGCAGTTCGTGCCAACGAGCGTGCTGCGGCGTCCGCGGGCGTCGACGTTGCAAGAACGAAGATCCTTGCTTTCGGTTTGGCTTCGGCCATCGCTGGTATCGCGGGCATCATGGCTGCGTACCAGATCGGCCAGACGGCAGCACCGTCGTACGACTACGGCATCGGCCTCTCGGCTCTCGCCTTCCTCTACATCGGTGGTATCACCTCGATCAACGGCGCAATTCTCGGTGGCATGGCTGCCGCGGGTGGTCTCGTGGCCTACTTCGGCACGTGGCATTCGCCTGGTTTGTTCAGCTACACGGGGATCATGGGAGGTATAGGCATCGTCCTGACCGCAATCATCCACCCGGCGGGTCAGGCCTCAATCTTCCAGCCACTGATGCAACATCTCGGCGGATGGCTGGTGAAGGCCCGCGGCACCGCATGGTTGAACTCACTGACGCGTTACGGACCATTCATCGTGCTCGGCGCGATCTGGGGGGTCATCGGCATCAACCCCTGGCGTACCGATGAGTACTCGCGCTTCTGGATGGCACTGACGGGCATCTTCCTCGTCTTCTTCGTCCGCAGCATCGTCGTTCAGATTCGTGCCGCGCGCGCAGCCAAGGCCGCGCAAGCAGCCGAACTCGAGAAGTTTCTCGCCGAAATGGAGGTGGCGAAGTGAGTGCTCTGCTCGAAACCCATGACCTCACGGTTTCCTACGGTGGTCTGCACGCCAACTCAAACGTCAACATAAAGGTCGAGAAGGGCAAGTTGACGGGTTTGATTGGCCCCAATGGTGCCGGCAAGACGACTTTCATCGATGCCATCACCGGCTTCACGAACGTCTCGTCGGGCCGAGCAGAGTTTCGCGGCCAAGATTTGTCGGGTGAGTCGGCTGCCGGGCGTGCCCGAAACGGGCTGGTCCGGACGTTCCAGTCACTCGAACTTTTCGAGGACCTCACGGTGTGGGACAACTTGATCGTGATGGCCGAAACGACGTATTGGTGGTCGTTCTTGGCCGACATCATCAGGCCAAACCGCAAGGTTGGTGTCGAAGAACAGGCGCAGTGGGCACTCGACCTACTTGGACTAGGCGACTTGAAGGATCGACTCACCTTCGACCTGTCGCACGGCCAGCGCAAGCTGGTGAGCGTGGCGCGAGGTCTGGCGGCCCGCCCCGAGCTGTTGCTTCTCGACGAGCCCGCGGCCGGTCTCGACACCGTCGAGTCCCAGCAACTCGGTTCACACCTCCGCGAAATCCTCAACCGTGACATCACGTTGTTCCTGATCGACCACGACATGGGTCTCGTGCTCAGCGTGTGCGACTACATCTACGTGCTCGACTTCGGCAAAATCATCGCCGAGGGTACGCCCGATGAGGTCCGTAAAAACCCTGAAGTCATCAAGGCGTACCTCGGTGAAACGGCGGGCGAGATCCAGGCACAGGAGGGCGCCGCAGTACGCCAGCAAGGAGGCAATTGATCATGACTGAAGCTCTCATAGAAGTGAAGAATCTGAACGCGGGTTACGGCGGCATCCCCGTGGTGCGTGGACTCGATCTCCACGTCAACTCGGGTGAGGTGGTCGCCCTTCTCGGACCGAATGGTGCGGGGAAGACCACCACTCTCCTGACGATCAGCGGCATCCTCAAGCCGGTGTCCGGCAACATCAATGTGCTTGGCTCGTCGACGATCGGTGAGCGTCCGGAGAAGATCGCGCGTCGCGGTTTGGCCCACGTGGCCGAGGACCGTTCGCTGTTCTTCGACCTCACCGTGCAGGAAAACCTTCGTCTGGGCCTCACGACCGACAGGGAGAAGAAGGCAGAGGCATTGGAGAACGCCCTGACGATGTTCCCTGCTTTGCGACCGCTCGTCGGTCGCCGCGCAGGGCTGTTGTCGGGTGGCGAACAACAGATGCTCGCCATGGCACGTGGCCTCGCCTCGAATCCGAAGGTGTTACTGGTCGACGAGATGAGCCTCGGTCTCGCACCGATCATTGTCGAGCGCATGCTCCCGATCGTGCGTGAGATCGCAGACAGAACCGGAGCGGGCGTACTCATGGTCGAACAGCACGTCGGCCTCGCACTCAGCGTCGCCGACCGTGGCTATGTCATGGCGCACGGCGAACTCACGATGGAAGGTACGGCCGAGGTTCTCAAGTCGAA
>VGAC01000017.1 GCA_016870865.1 Actinomycetota bacterium | reverse complement strand
GTTTGTTCGCTCGCGGTTTGTTCGCTCGCGGCTTGTTCAATGTGGTCCTCAGCGATGACAACATCGCCGATCGGTTCAACGCTTGGTTCTTCGGCCTGACCTATGTCGAGGTCGTGCTTCTCGCGGTCGAACATCTGGACCACCGGCGCGTTGAGTGTGACTGGTGCAACGGGACCCGTGGTGGGTGCGAGGTTGACGAACTCGCGCGGCAGGTCGTCGTCGACGGAGACCAGACCCGTCATCACGTCGTCGGTGGCGAGACGGGCACGCTCGAAAGCATTCAGCAGGCGATCACGATTCGCGACGAGCTGTTCGATCTGGGTGCGCGCAAGTTCGCGGCGGCGGGCCAGCTCTGAGAGCACCTTTTCGCGGTACTCGCGGGCCTCGTTGACCATTTCGCGACCCTGCTGTTTGGCGAGTTCGATTTCGGCCTCGGCGTCTCCAGCCGCATCATCACGACGGCGTACGGCCTCGAGTTCGGCCTCTTCGCGAAGACGGGCTGCGTCGGCGGCGGCTTCTTTGACCAGACGGGTGGCGTTTTCCTCGGCCCGCTGGCGGATTTGGGTGCTCGCCTCGCGGGCGGCCCCGAGGACGCGGGCGGCTTCCTCGCCGAGAAGAGTGGTGACGACTTCCTCGTCGAGCACGCCGGGGGCGGACATTCCCCGCGTCTGCATCGCTTTCAGTTCGCTTTCGAGGAACCTCTCCCGCTCCTGGAGGCGGGCGAGCTCGGCCGCGACCATGCGCAGGAAGTCGCGGACCTCGGCTTGGTCATAGCCACGGCGCGCGACGCTGAACGCCGCGGCACTCACGGCAGCGGGCGACGACGGGTCGGGGCGTGAGAATGAAATCGCCATTTGTGGAATGGTACGCCCGCGCCGCACCCCAAACGTGGCATTGTCCAGCCGTGGCAATGGTGGCGTCAGTCGCCTGGCGTTTGTGCGGGCAACTTGCCCCCGCCGTACGTCGCGAGCGCATCGAGTGCCTCCTCGAGTGTCCCGACGGGCACGATCATCAGGCCAGAACCCACCGCAGCGCGCGCAGATGCGATCTCCTCGGGTGTCTGCGACGCGGGAACGAGGAATACTTTGGCACCGCTGCGTTTGACGGCGACGGCTTTTTGTCGCAGCGCGCCGATTGAGCCGACCACTCCGTCATCGGCAATGGTTCCCGTCGCAGCCACAGATACCTTGCCCATGAGGTTGCCCGGGGTGAGTTCGTCGAGAAGCGCCAGTGCGAATGCGAGTCCTGCCGACGGTCCACCAATCGAATCGGTCGAGATATCGACCTCGAAGGGGATGTCAACGGTGCGCGTATCCGCAGGAACGATTCCGATGATCGTGCGTGTTGCGTCATCGGGGCTGGCGATCAGACGCACCTTTTCCGTGCGGCGTGTTTCGTTGGGATTCGACTTCAACGTGTTGACCACGATTTCCACGACCTCGCCAACTTTTCGACCTTCCATGACCTTCACCAGAACGTCGAGAGCCGGAGTCGGGGTACCGGCGAGCGACTCGATGACATCGCCCGGGTTCAACCGCTTGCACGCCGAGTCGACCGTCGGCCTTTCCTCACAAATCACCTGCTCGACGACGACCGATCCGTATTTGAGGGCGACGTCGTAGCCAAGACGCTTGAGTGCCACGTATTCGGCGATCTGTTTTGCACCCACCATTGCCTGGAACCCGAGGCGACGCTGTTCACGCGGTGACCTGTCGCCGAACCGTTGGAGTCTCGTCTCCACAACGATGTCCCTGTCGATCCAGCCAACAAAACCCTCGAGCGCCGTCAACTGTGACCCGTACGCGGTCACGAAACGGATGCTGTTGCCGGTGCGGTAACGCGTGACATCGATGGCACCTGCACCGAATCCAAGGCGGGGCGCAACGGCATCGACCGAACCGGGCGCGGTTTCCCAGCGTTGGATGGTCGTTGCGCCCGCAACGATGATCGCAGCGAGTACCAGCCACGAAAGGGTCAGCATCGGAAGTGCCCACCACAATCGGCGCACGGACACGGTCGGCTGCGCGACGGCGGGAATGACCGGCGGGGGCAGTACGCTCGGCGACGATTGATGGGGAGATGCATCTGACATGACCGCGCTGATTGTTGCATTGTCAACGGCCGATGTCACCGTGCGCGCCGGTGTCGTGGGTCTCGCCGCTGCTCTTGCCATCGCCGTGCTTGGCCAACGCGTCGACTGGAGCCAGATACGGGCTGGCCGGCGGCCTCCCGTACCCATCTATCTGCGAGTCGACCAGCGTGCCGGACGGGTCTACCGTCCACCGTCGGCACGGCGCCGCATGACGGCAACAGGTGGCCTCGTCGGGTTCGCCGTCGCTGCGGGCCTCGTCGTCGCCCTCGCCCTGTCCGTCGCGGTCGCCCTTCTGGTCGAGTCGGCCAACGACCTGTTGCGCTGATCCGTGGAGCCGGTCCCCGTCACGCTGACGGCCGTCACGCTTGCCGCTCACGAGAACGACACGGCAACACTCGAAGCCGCCCTCAATGGCAACGATCCCCACGTGCGTGCCATCGCGCTTTCCTCGCTGCACAAATGCGACGCGCTGACACCCCGACACATCGCTCTCGCGCTGACGGACCACGAACGATTGGTTCGTCACCGACTCGCCCGAATTGCCGCGCACGAACCACGCGTCGATCTTCTGCGACTGCTCTCGGACGACGACTTTGCCGTCGCCGAGACCGCCGCCTGGGCGCTGGGCGAACGCGATGCCGTGTCGGATGCCGAAATGCAGGCGCTCATCATGTCGGCCACGGCGCATGAGCATCCTCTCGTCCGCGAATCGTGCATCGCGGCTCTCGGCTCGCTCGGCGACGAACGGGGACTCCCCGCCATTCTCAACGCCTGCAAAGACAAGCCTGCAGTGCGTCGGCGGGCGGTCATTTCGCTCGCCCCGTTCGACTCCCCCGAAGTGACTTCCGCCCTCCGCGCTGCCCTGACCGACCGCGACTGGCAAGTCCGGCAAGCCGCGGAGGATCTGCTTTCCGCTGCGAATTTGTCCGACTCCGAAACGGGTGGCGACGAGCCGTAACGTTGGTGGAACGCGCGTTTCGAGGAAGGGGCCCAATGGACGCAACGTTGATCGAGCGCATCAAGCGCGACATGCACGAGCAATTCGAGCGCAAGGGCAACCCCGAGGGCTTCCCCGCATTTCATGACGTACCCATTGATCGCTATATCTGCGATGAATTCTGGGAACTCGAGCAAAAGCACCTGTGGTCACGCGTGTGGGTGATGGCAGGTCGGGAAGAAGACGCTGCCAACCCCGGCGACTACTTCACGTTCGACCATCTGCGCGTGCCGATCGTCGTCGTGCGAGGCAACGACCGCAGGTTGCGCGCCTTCTACAACACTTGTCAGCACCGTGGTGCGCCGGTGGTGCGCGAGGAAAAGGGGTGCGCCAACCAGTTGCGGTGCCAGTACCACGGCTGGGTGTACAGCATCGATTCGGGCCGACTCCAGAGTGTGCCCGATGAACGCGACTTCATCGGTCTGTGTCGTGAGGAGAAGTTCCTCAAGGAGATCAGTTGTGAGTCGTGGCAGGGATGGATCTGGGTGAATCAAGACCCTGACGCGGCCCCGCTCGAGGATTGGTTCGGCGTGCCGTTTCGCGAAATGGAGGAACTCGACGGCGGGCAACTGCGCGCAGTCGGCCCGCGCATGATGGACATTCCATGCAACTGGAAGGTCACCGCGGAGGCATTCCTCGAGGTCTATCACTTCCGTTTCATTCATGACCGCGGTGGTTGGAGTGCGCTCGACAACCGCGGTGCATCGATGGGTCTGTTGCCCAACGGTTGCAGCCGCATGGTCACACCCTTTTCGAAAAAGGCCTGCGAACTCCGCGGCATGAAGGACTGGGCCGATTTCCAGACTTTCAGAGATGACCGCTTCATCGACATACCAACGGTCAATGACATGATTCGCTCGACGAGCACCGCGTTCTCGCTCTTCCCGAATCTCATCTCGCCTCTTGCTTCGTACGGATTTCCGTTCATCATGTTCTGGCCGATTGACAAGTCGAACACCCGGCTCATGTGGTCGCACTATGCGCCAAAGGACTGGGAGGGCGACGAATTGCCGCCGCACTGGCAGCAGCGCATGGACGAGTTCGACTTCATCATGGGAGAGGACAAGTGGAACATGGCCCCGATGCAGCGCTCGCTCGAGTCGCCGGCAATGAAGGGCGTCGTTGTCAACTATCAGGAGCGGCGTATATGGCACTTTCACGAGACGGTTGACCGCACGATCGGCGTCGACCGTATTCCCGCGCACATGCGAGTGGCGCAGGTTCTCGGGCCCCACATCGAAAAGGACTGAAACGAAAAGGACTGAAACGTCCGGCTGTCGGGCATCGTCTAGAACAGAGGTCTGTTAGTATTGTCAAGGATATGGACGTACCTGTTGGCGTTCCCCGGCCGATTCAGGCCCGCGCAGAGGCGACAGTCACAGGTGTACTCGAGGCCACCATCAAGGCGATCGAGGCACATGGTGAAGCCAGCGTCCGCCTCGACGACATTCTCAAGACCACCGGCATCTCGAAGGGCTCGCTCTACCACCACTTCGGTAGCCGCGAAGGTCTCATCGCAGCGGCGCGCGTGGTGCAGTTCAGCCGCTTCATCTCAGAGGACGCGAAGAGCATCCGCGAGGAGCTGACAAAGGCAACGACGCTCGAGGAGTTTGCCGCGAAAACGGCGGCGTTCGTCAAAACCGGCAATTCGGCCGAGCGTGAACGTGCACGACACAACCGTATGTCGGTGATCGCAAGTTCGTACGGACGACCCGAACTGCGCGAGTCACTTGCACTTCAGCAGCACGCATACACCGAGTCGATCGCCGAAGCCGTTCGCCACGGGCAGAAAATGGGCTGGATTCGAGCCGACATCGATGCACGCGCGCTCGCGGTATTCGTCCAGAGCTACAACCTTGCTCGTGTCTTGCTCGACCTCGATACCGAACCCGTGGCAGCCGAGGATTGGGAACGCGTCGTGGGCGTGGCCATCGGTTCGATGTTCGTGGCAAGCGACTGACGCACCTCGTTTCTCGCCTCCCGTGGCACACCGCAAAGCCCCCACAACAGGGACCGGGTCGGTAGTTTTGGCCCATGACCCAGCGCAACACCAACGAATTGTTCGACCTCTCCGGGAAAGTAGCCGTCGTCACCGGGGGTAGCAGGGGTCTTGGTCGCGAGATGGTCCTGGCCTTCGCGGCTCACGGGGCCGACGTAGTCATAGCCAGTCGCAAGGTCGCCAACTGCGAGGTTGTCGCCGACGAAGTGCGCAGCCTTGGCCGGCGGGCTCTTGGGGTCGGCTACCACGCAGCCAACTGGTCCGACGCCGATGCGCTCGCCGATGCCGCCTATGCCAGATTCGGACGGGTGGATATCCTCGTCAACAACGCCGGCATGTCACCTCTCTATCCCTCGCTCGCCGAGGTCAGTGAGGAACTCTTCGACAAGGTCATCGGCGTCAATCTGAAAGGTCCGTTTCGTTTGTCCGCCAACATCGGCGCGCGAATGGTCGGTGGAGGAGGAGGATCGATCATCAACGTCTCCTCGGTCGCCAGCCGTCGGCCCAGTCCCGCCGAGGCTCCCTACGCCGCCGCGAAGGCGGGCATCAACAGCCTCACGAAGAGCCTGGCTGCGGCATACGGACCAACGGTACGTGTCAACTGCATCGTTCCCGGTCCTTTTCTGACCGACATCTCAAAAGCGTGGGACATCAAGACATTCAACGAACATGCAAAGACCGCCTACGCCCTCGGCCGCGGCGGTGAACCAGGTGAAATCGTGGGCGCCGCGTTGTATTTCGCCTCGGATGCGAGTTCCTACACCACCGGTGCACTCCTCGACATCGACGGTTTGCCTCGTTGAGGACGCCGCAACTCCCCTAGTTTGGCTCCGTGACGCTGGGTGAAGTCGTCGACGACGGGACGACAAGGAAGAACGCCCGCAAGACAGCGGGAAACAAAGAATTCATCGCCATGGTCACCGCTTTCATGGCATTGGGGGCACTTGCTATCGACATCATGCTCCCTGCATTCCCCGAGATGCGAAGTGAGTTCGGCATGCCACCCGACTCCACCGACGTCAGTTGGATCATCACGGCGTTTTTTCTCGGCGTTGCCATCGGACCATGGCTGTACGGGCCGGCCTCCGACCGTTTCGGTCGGAAGAAACCGCTGATGATCGGGTTGGTTCTCTACATCGCCTGCGCCCTTCTCGCCTGCCTTGCTCCGACATGGGGTTGGGTCAAAGTGTCGCGTTTCGTGTGGGGTCTCGCGGCCGGCGCTCCGCGAGCGATTGCGACTGCGATGATTCGTGACCGCTACGAGGGCGACACGATGGCACGGCTCATGTCGACGATCATGGCGGTGTTTCTCCTCGTACCGATTCTCGCCCCCGGTTTCGGCGCTCTTCTTCTCACAGTGTTTCCATGGCGCTCAGTTTTCGTATCTCCTGCGATTCTCGCGACACTTCTCCTCATCTGGTCACGTCGTCTTCCCGAGACTCTCGCGGTCGAACGCCGGCGCCCGTTCACATGGAGATCGGTCGGCGAGGCCGCACGAGAAGTGGTGACACACCGACAAACCGTCACTTTCACACTCGCGGTGATGTTCCTCTTTTCCGTCCTCACCGCCTATCTCGCCGGATCCGAGGTCATCGTCGAAGATGTGTACGGCTACGGCGCATGGTTCCCACTCATCTTCGGATGCGTCGCTTTTGCCTTCTCGATGAATGCACTGAACAACGCGCGCATGGTGCGAACCCACGGCAACATTCCGCTGATACGACGACTCATTGCGCTCGCCATCGCGAGTGCGGTGCTCTTCCTTGCGATCGCGTGGCTGTCGGATGGTTCGCCGGCATTCTGGTTGTACATGTTGGCAATCCTTCTCGTCGTTCCAATCGCCCAGGGTCTCGGACCACTGTGCAACACGGCTGCGATGTCACCCGTCGCGCACATCGCAGGCACCGCCTCCAGCGTGATGGCCACGGTGACCACTGCAGGTGGCGCACTACTCGGTGGTTTTGCGGGCGACCGCTTCGACGGAACCATCCGTCCGCTCGCAACGTGGTTCTTCATATGCATCGTCATCGCAGCGGGACTCGTTGTGACGGGCACGGGTGTACCGAGGCGGGAACGTCCACTCAGTGCTCACTGACACGCGGCACTTTGGGGGCCGGGTTTCCCGATGCGCCGTCGGCGCGAGTTCGCGTGCCTCAACCAAAACGGGTAGTTTGGGCGGATGTCCAACATTCAAAACATTCCGGTGAAGACCATCGATGGCAAGCCCTCGTCCCTCAAGGACTTCGCCGGTACCGTCCTCCTCGTCGTCAACGTCGCCTCCAAGTGCGGCCTCACCCCCCAGTACGAGGCACTCGAGAAGATCTACGGGGACAAAAAGGACAAGGGCTTCGCGGTCCTCGGCTTTCCCGCCAACAACTTCGGCGCGCAAGAGCCGGGCACCAATGCAGAAATTGCCGAGTTCTGCTCGCGCACGTACTCGGTCAACTTTCCAATGTTCGAAAAGATCAGTGTCGTCGGTGACGACCAGCACCCGCTGTACAAGGAACTCACCAACGCCGCACCGCGCGCGCAGGGCGACCCCGATGCCTTTCGGGATCGTCTCAAGGGATTCGGCATGACCCCGAATCAGGATCCCGACGTTTTGTGGAACTTCGAGAAATTCCTCATCGGCAAGAACGGCGAAGTCGTCGCGCGGTTCGCACCCACGGTGACGCCCGATGATCCCGCGATCATCACGGCCATCGACGCCGAACTCGGCAAGTAGTCGGCCCCAACCGACTCATTCCTTCGCACCACCGATCGTGGTGGACAGTTTCACTCCGGTCGTCACGCGACCGACGCGCCAAAGGCCATGACAGCGGTCCCAACGCCCGCCGCCATCAAGAGACAGGGGACAACCCCCTTGCGGAGTCCGACCAACCAGATGAATGCCGTGGCCAGCACTCCGACCTGCCAGGCATGATCCAGGGCGAGAGCGAGCGGAATCGCCGCACCAAGAATCGCACCGATCGCGGCAGGACCGGCTCCCTGCAGGAAACCACGCATGGCGTCGTTCGCCCGCAGCGCATCGAAATGTCGTGCACCCGCGAGCACGATGACGAACGACGGACCGAATGCGACGGTCGCCGCCAGTAACGCGCCCCCGAGTCCGGCCGCGGCGTAACCCACGACCGCAACCGTCAGTACGACCGGCCCCGGCGTCACCTGACCCAGAGCGACGGCGTTGAGGAACTGCGCCTCCGTCATCCAGCCGTGGGCGGATACCGCGTCGTTTTGCATCAGTGGAATGATCACGAAACCACCACCGTACGACAGGGCACCGACTTTGAATGCCGTCCACACGAGAGCCATCAAGCCGCCGGTCGTGGCGACACCGATCGTCCCGAGAAGAAATGCTGACACCGATGAATGGCCGGTTCGCCTTGCGGCGGTCTCCACGAAACCGCACATCAACAGCACCAACACCACGTATGGCCCGGCCGTTGCCGCAGCCGCAGCACCGAACATGACATAGAGGACCCAACGCCCGCTTGTCGATGCGTTCGACCAACTCGGACGCGCCAGGCTGACGCCCGCACTCACCGCGACCGCGGGCACGGCTGCGGCTGCACCCGCACCGAGGGCGAGAACCACTTCGGGGGGAGATTCGGCCAGAAACAAGGCGGCCAGTGCAACGATGGCAACCAATCCCGGAATGATGAACGCCAAACCTCCGACGACGGCCCCAACAGAACCTCCGACACGGTACGCGCAGTGGACCGCAAGTTGCGTCGACGCCGGACCGGGAAGCAGATTGCACGCCGCGATCGAATCCTCGAACTCACGCTCAGAAATCCAGCCGTTTTTTTCGACACAGAGCCGACGAAGTTGGGCGATGTGTGCGGGTGGACCACCAAAACCGGTCACACCGATCCGACCCCACTCGCGCAAAATCCCGCCGAGACCCACGCGCCGCTGCTCCATCCCCACAACTCCAGAGTACGACCGCGAGTTGACACCACGACCAACGGCAGATGACACCGAGCTGGCTCGAATGGCAAAATCCCCGAGAATTGTGTCGATGTAACCTCGTCTACATGAGCCTGAGAGATTTTCTGCAGTGCTATATCGACGATGTCTACACGGCGCGCAACCCTGATGCCGCGCGCAACTACATCGCCGATCCGTGTCTCCGCCACGAACACGGCCACCTTGTCACGATGTCGATTGAGGAGAACGTCGCTCGTGTCCGTGATTTCCTGGCATTGGCCTCGACCACGCAGTTCGACAACGTGGTTCTCGTTGATGACGGGGCGCACGTGGTCAGCGCCTACAACATCACCTTCGGTGATGGCAATGCCGTGCAGACGGTCAGTGGAGTCGAGATCTTTCGCGTGGTGGACGGCAAGATCACCGAGACGTGGAATTCGTCCGCCCAACCCGGTGCTTGGGGCTGATGGAATGGCCTGCGACATCGCCATCCTCAACGGCACGGTTCTGCCGATGGGTGGCCGACCCGACATCGAGTCGGGTGTCGTCACGATCAGGGGAAACTCCATCACTGCTGTCGGTGACTCGGCAACCGACGTCTCGGATGCACGCAAAATCATCGATGCCCGTGGTGGGGTGGTCATGCCGGGCTTTGCCAACAGCCACACCCACGTTGCGTCGAATCTCCTCCTGCGCGGACTGCTCGAAGACGTTCTGCTCTTCGAATGGCTGCAGACCATGTGGACTCTGAAGCGCAACTTTGACCACGAGACCCTCTACTGGGCGAGTCTGTGCGGCGACCTCGAAATGGTCAAGGCCGGAATCACTTCGTTCAACGAACACTTCGACGCCTATGACGTCGAGCCTCAGATGGCTGCGCTGGAGGAGATCCCGTTGCGGGCGACCCTCGGCTACGGGTTCGCCGATCGCGGGCTGTACGCACCGCGCACCGACTACTCGCACCGCACGATGGCGCGCTTTGCCGACATCGTCTCCGAGCACCACGACAGCCGTGACGGCCTGCTCCACATCGCACTGTCACCGCATGCCGTCTACTCGTGCGGTGCCGAAATGTGGCACGAGGTGCGGCGCCTGGCCGATTCACTCGGAGTGTCGATCCACACCCATCTCTCCGAAGGAAAGCAAGAGGTTGCCTACACCACCGAGACGTACGGAATGCGTCCGGTGCAGTGGCTGGACAGCCTCGGATTCCTCGGACCCGACGTCACCGCGGCCCACTGTTCCAGTCTCGACGAACGTGACATCGCGATACTCGCGCGCACCGGTACGAAGGTTGCCCACTGCCCCGTCAGCAACGCCAAGTTGGGTTCGGGCACGATGCCCCTTCGCGCGGTGATGGCTGCGGGCATCACGGTTGGTCTGGCCACCGACGGCCCCGCAAGCCACAACTCGAGCGACCTTTTCGAAGAGATGAAGTTCGCCGGGCTCATCCACAAGACAGCGACTGCCGACGTCGAATTCCTCAAGATCGGTGAGATCCTCGAAATGAGCACCGCACAGGGTGCAATCGCAATGCACCGACCCGACACCGGCCGCCTCGCGGTCGGCGCCAAAGCCGACGTCATCGTTGTGAACCTCGATACGGCGCACACCCAGCCGGTGTACGATCCTCGAGCGGCGCTCGTCTACTCGTCGCGAGCCGATGACGTCACGCACAGCATCGTCAACGGCAAGCTCCTGATGGAGAACCGTGAGGTGGTGGGAGTCGATGAAGAACGCATTCGACACAAGTTCCACGAGGCGGCACACGCACTGAAAAAGTGCAGCATCGGCTGATTCAGTCGACGCGACGAATTCGGGCAATCAAACCGTCGCTCACCCTCGGCGGCCTCGACCAGCCGTGTCAACCAGTAGTACCAGGGCTCGTCTCACTCGCCCCTCTTCTTGTTGACGATGACCCGATCCGCACCGCAGGCTCCATAGCTGCAATCCGGCATCGAATTCAGAGCGTGTAGCGATAGACGTTGGTCTCGCGTGCCACGAATCCGATGCGCTGGTACAGGCGGTTTGCTGCCTCGCGTGACGGCCGCGAGGTCAGGTCGACGGTGATGGCCCCGTGCTGTTTTGCAAAGTCGAGTGCGGCACGGCTCAGTGCCCCGCCGAGACCATGGCCGCGGGCCGAATCGTCCACGACGACGTCTTCGATCCATGCCCGCACGCCCGTGGGAATACGGAACATCACCAAAGTCAACGAACCGACGATGCGTCCCTCGACGCGGGCGATGAACATCGTGCAGGCTCGGGAATCCACGAGGTCTGCAAGTTCGGCCTTGGTGGGCGGCGGGTTCGACTTCGAGAGCTGCGGCATGAGTACAGCCATCGCGGCCACAAGTTCGTCGGTGGCCTCGCGGGCGATTTCGATCTGAGCGCTCATGGGTCCATTCTTGCCCGTCAGCCCGTGATGCCGCGTGACATGACATAAAGTCACGACATGATCTTCTCAAGCCTTCGCGTCACGGCCGATGAGTTCTCCTCGACGAGCGGATGGGACGCCAAGCCCGAGGGCATCTGCCGCGGAGAGCTTTGCGTGCCCGCACCCGGTGCCCTGACCGACGGCATGGTCGACGTCGAAGTTGTGGCCGACCGCCTCGGCATGCCCATCGTCCACGATGCCGATCACGGCGTGTGGTCACTGGGACCCGCGACGGTGACGGGTCGAACCTTGTCGAGCGCGGTCGCTCGGTTTCCTGCATCACTCATCGACGTGATGGGACGTGGATTCGACTTCGCGTCACTGCGCGGTCGCAGGGTGATCATGATTGCCTGGGCAAGTTGGTGAGGCTGCAGAACGGCCCTGCCCGGGTGGCAGGCACTGCATAGTGAAATCGAACCGCTTGGTGGCACCGTCGTGACGGTCGCCCTCGACATCAAACCCGAACATGCCAGACCATGGATTGATGCGGCGTCCCCGACGCATCCGTCCTTGATCGACACGACGCACTGCACCAACGAACTCTTCGGTTTCATCAACGTCCCGATGGCCGTGTGGATCGACGAAAACGGTGTCATCGTGCGGCCAGCCGAACAAGCGTCGATCGAACGCAGCCCTGCCCGCGACATGCAAATCCCCGACGGAGTCCCCGACCGACTCAAGCGCATGATGACCGAGGTCAAGGCGATCCCCGATGACTCCGCCGCGTACCGCGCGGCACTGCTCGACTGGGTGCGCAAGGGTTCGGTGAGTCCGTACGCAATGACCCCGGACGAAGTCGTTGGGGTGTCGCGAGCGATCTCGAACGACAATGCGCTCGCATCCGCGTGTTTTGCGATGGGCGAACACCTGCATCGCACGGTTGGCCACGATGCAGCGATTCCCTACTGGCGTCGCGCCCACGCACTCGACCCCGACAACTGGACTTACAAACGACAAGCATGGACTCTGGTGACCACGCCCGAAGGTGCGACGGAAAACGATCTGATGCAGGGCCCGAACGACGTGTACGAAGGCAACTGGCTCGACGACGTTCTGGCGGCAGGCGGGGGCGGCAACTACTACGTGCGGGCCAATTTGGATCGTCCGAAATAGCGGGGATCGCTGGATAGCGTTAGGGCGTCATGGGCGGCACCGAACACATCCGTTGGATTTCCGAACCCAGGCTCGTGAAGCCCACCGTCATTGCCGCCTTCACCGGATGGAACGACGCCGCTGATGCCGCATCATCGGCACTCCAGAATCTCGTCCAAGGGTGGGGCGCCACCGCACTGGCCGAAATCGATCCTGAACTCTTCACGGATTTCGCCAGCATTCGTCCACAGGTGAAACTCAGCGGTGGTCGTGTGCGTCGCATCGTGTGGCCAACGATCGGACTGTGGCACGCCCGCTCCGCGGGTACCGACGTGATCTTGGTTCTCGGACCTGAGCCCAGCCTTCGCTGGCGGCTGTTCACCGACCAATTGTTGGGTGTCTTCGAAAAATACGATGCAAAGATGTTTCTCACACTCGGTGCACTCCTGGCCGACGTCCCGCACTCGCGGCCGGTCCAACTCATCGGTACCGCGACGGATGACTCGCTCGTCAATCGCTACAGCCTTCAGCGTTCTCGCTACGAGGGTCCCACGGGCATCGTCGGCGTGCTGCACGACGTCTGCGGCAGGTCATCCGTGCCCTCGGCATCGCTGTGGGCAGCAGTCCCCGCATACGCGGGACAAATCAGCTCACCGAAGGCGGCGGTTGCACTCATGCAGCGCGCCTGCGACATCATCGGTACGCCCGCTCCGGTCGGTCACATGATGGACACCGTTGCGGCCTACGAGTCGCAGCTTGATTCGATGATCGAAGACGACGACGACCTGCAGTCCTACGTCGGTCGTCTCGAGACGATGTCGGACTCGGGAATGTCGATCGACGACGACGACTTCGACGTCGAGGACGATGACAGCCAGTTGCAGTTCGACTTTGCAACCGACAGCGGTGACGACACGGTCGATCTCACCGATAACGACGTCGACGACACCGACACGCTGATGGAGGAAGTCGAACAATTCCTCCGCGACCAGGACGGCCGTTAGGGCGACTCACCACCGCGCCATATAGGGGCGCGGGGAGCATCGAAGGTTGCAGTGTGTGAACCCCCGTCGAGAGCGTTGAACGCCAGCGGTCCCCACCACTGCGCACCGGCCGTGGGGTACGGCAACTGATCCCGCGAGAACCAGCCGACACCCGAAGTTTCCAGCGGATGGCCGCGCAACTCGCCTCCGGTTGCACGACAATGGAACAACAGCATGTACATACCAAAGCGCGAGAATCCCATCCGCATGCCGTCGACCACGCCCAGGAGTTGGACCGCCTCGCATTCGATGCCGGTTTCCTCGTGCACCTCTTTCAGCGCCACCTCGGCAGGCGAGTAACCCACGTCGGCCCATCCCGTGGGATACAACCAGAATCCACTGTCCTTGCGCTGTACGAGAAGTATCTCGTTTGCTTCGTTGCCCACGATCGCACCAATCGCAACCTTGGGCGTGACATAGCCCGGAACTCCTTCGCCGATGCTTTCCATCCACTCCTGGACAAAATGGTCTCGCTCGCGCCGTACCTCGGATGCCTCGTCCACGGCGGCTTTGATGTCGGCGGCAACGTGGAGCACCTCCTCGTAGCGCTCGCGCTCGTAGAGATTCTGGGTGAAGCCCATGCCGGTGCGCGCGATTGCGGCCAGCGCTTCACTCCACCGCAACAGATCCCGCGTGAAGTCCTGTGGTCCGAGTTCGCTCACATTTCGAGATTAGTTCGGTGTGGGACCGCACCCGTACCGCGTCACTTGGAGACGGCGAAGAGCAGCGCCTTTTCGACTTCGGCTCGATGGATCGGGTCGGTGAGTTTTCCACCGGACGCAGATCGAACGTAGAAGGTGTCGACAACCTCGTTGGTGAGCGTTTGTACCCGGGCATGGCGAATGTCGAGTCCCATGTCCGCGATGGTCTTTGCAATGTTGTACAGCAAACCGATCTTGTCGGGTGCACGTACTTCGAGCAGCGTGCTGTTTGATGATGCGGAGTCGTCAAAGCGCACCGTGGGTGGGGCGAGTGGGATGGCGGTTTTCGCGCGGGACGGGCCGTAGTCACGGGCACGTTCGACGAGCCGCACCTCGAGCGCGATCTCGTTGCGAAGTGCCCGTTCGACACTCTCGACGACACGGCTCCACTCGATCGAGTGCGTGGCGGGTAGCTGGACGCGAAACTCAGACGCAGCCATACCCATCTCGTCGGAATGTGCCTCGGCACCCAGAACGTCGAGGCCGTACAACGCCATGACCCCTGCCACCTTGCTGAAGGTTCCGGGACGGTCGGGGCTGACGACGACGACCGAGTTCTCGGTGGTGCGCGTCGCAAACCTACCCTCGGCCATCATTTCCAGGACCTCCGCATCGGGGAACAACTTCCAGGTCACGTCGTGCACGTCACCGCCACCGAGAACGTGGTGCACACGCTTGGTCAATTCGGTGACGAGACCCGCCTTCCAGTCACTCCACGCCGATACACCCGTCGCTTTCGAATCACTTTCGGTGAGTGCACAGAGCAACTCGAGGGTGAGCGCGGATTGCAGCGTCGCGGCGACGGTGGTGATGGTCGCATCGTCGGACAAGTCGCGTCGTGTCGCGGTGTCCGCCAAAAGTAGATGGTGCTCGATCAAAGCCTGCACCGTGGCAACGTCGTGGGCAGGAAGTCCCATTCGGGGGCCGATCGTGGCGAACATCTTCACCCCGAGCTCGGTGTGATCCCCCGGGTAGCCCTTCCCGATGTCGTGGAACCACGCGGCGAAAAGCAACAGGTCGGGGCGCGACACCCTGTCGGCGAGGCCGGCCGCGTTGGCAACCGTTTGCCAAAGATGACGGTCGACGGTGTAACGGTGATAGGCGTTGCGCTGCGGCTTGCTGCGGTTCGGGGCCCATTCGGGCAGCACCTTTGTGATGAGATCGCGCTGGTCGAGCGACTCGAGCACCGGAATTGCCCGTTCGCCCTCGAGCATCAGTGCGACAAAATCGTCGCTCGCCCCTGCCGGCCACGGGTCGGGCCATACGGGCGTTTCTTCTCCCAGACGGTTCAGTGATTCGTGGTCGATGCGTGCATTCAGCCGCGCGGCAGCCGTCGCAACCCTGAGAACAAGCGTCGGGTCGGTTGCGGGGTTCGCCGTTTCGTCGAGGTGCACCTCACCGCGGACGAGTTCGACGCCGGGCGCGAGCCGACGGGGTGGTTCGTTCACATTCGCGGGTGGGTCGAGACGCGCCCATGCTTCGTCGGCGATCCACGCCACACTGCGACCCGCAGCGGCGATTTCCGCCATGAGTTTGTCGCTGTCGCCAAAGCCGACAAGTCGCGCAACCGCGTCTTGGTCTTCGAGACGCAGAACGTCTCCCGCGCGTTGTGTGGAGAGGTGCAGTGCCACTCGTGCAGTGAGGAGGACCTCGCTGGCTCGCCTGAGTTCTTGTTGATCGGTGTCGCTCAGAACGAGATCCGCCTCGAGTGCCCACCACAGCGCGTGGATGTCACGCAGGCCACCGAGGCCCTCTTTCAGGTTCGGTTCGAGAAGAAAAGCAACTTCACCCGCACTCGCGTGGCGTTCGATGACACGCTTGTGGACGTCACGCAACGAATCACGCCCCCGCTTGCGCCAGCGGGTGCGTGCCTGGTCGATGACCTCCGCCGCGAGGTCGGTATCTCCGGCCACGAGGCGAGACGTCACGAGTGCGGTGGCAGTGTCGAGGTCGCGATCGCCGAGGCTCTTCGTCTCCTTCGGTGTCCGCACCGCGTGGCCGACCTTGAACTTGAGGTCCCACAGCGGATACCAGAGCGCACTCGCGAGTTCGTCGATTTTCTTCACATTGCGATGCAGTAGCAACACATCGAGATCGCTGAACGGCGCCATCTCCCTGCGGCCGTAACCACCCACGGCGACCAAGGCGACTTCACCTTTGATCCCCGTCCTTGCCACCGCTTCATCGAACAGGAGCACCAGCAGTTCGTCGGTGAGTCCACACAAAGCGGCACAGAACTGCGTTCCGGAAGGGGCTGCTGTGACGCCCCAGTCGGCAATCAGATCACGACGTCGGGCGGAAAAGGTCGCGGGATCCGTCATGTTGGATCAAGTTTTCCCTCGGCTCGACGACGCTGCAACACCGTGCTCGCCTTCGCCGCCCCCCATACGATGCCCGGTTCGGTGAGTGACTCATCGATGTCCGTCCAGTGTGCCGGTCCGATGCCGTAGATGTCTTCGGGGTTGATCTTCTCGTCGTACTCGTCGCGGACTTTCGCGGCGACACCCGCGTCCCACAGGACCCGTGTGGGAAATCGGACAGCGTCACGCAACGTCTGCAAGGGGTTCACCCGCTGTGCATCGACGTCAACCCGAAGGGTTGCCTGCAACCTCGCCAACACCCATTCGCCTCCCTCGCGAGCCGCATCTTGGGCGACCTGACGGAACTCGGGCGACACCGAACCGCGTTCAGCGGCAAACGTGTCAACCGCGATCCGCACAAGCCAAGGCTCGATGGCACGACCGATCGCCTCGACCAGATCGTTCGTTGCAGATTCGTACGTCGTTGCCATTTGCGCGGGTCTCGACTCAGGAGTCGAGCGTGACCTTGATGGCGGCGTGGCCTGCGGCACCCGCTTCGCCACGCAACCGTGACCACAGGTTCGACGGGGTGATGAGCATGCGATAGGCAATCCAGTACTTGCGGCGAATCGCCTCGTTCACGCGGTCCGCCGTCGCCGTGTCCACGTATTCAGCCGTGCCGTGGAACACCGTTGCATCGGCCGCAACCCTTCCGCGTATCGAACACACGCGCAGGCTCACCTTCGGATTGTTGCGGACGCGCTTGACTTTGTAGGCGTCGGGATCGGTTGTGAACGCATATCCACCCTCGAACGGGACTACCCACACGGGTAGGGACACCGGTTCGCCGTTTTTCTTGAACGAGGTGAACGAGACATAGTGGGCACGGCCGAGTTCCTGGCTCATGTCGGCAGGCTAACCCCGGCGGCAGAACCCGAGAGTCAACTCGATGAAACGTTCGGGGGCTTCCCATGGTACGAAGTGACCGCAACCGTCGATGCGCACGGGGTCTCGGTGACGGGCGAAGACGATCTCTGCCATTTTGTCGAAGTCGGGGTAGATCACACGATCGCTCGTTCCGAAAACAATGAGCGTGGGCGTCGTTGAGTTCGCCCCGTACAGCGGCTGCTCGACACGTTTCTGTGATGAGTAGGCAGATTCGTAGTTGCCGAACGTTTCACGCAGACGGCGCGGGTCGCCGAATGGCTCGACGTGATAGGCAACATCCGAGGACGAAAACTTGCCCGGGTGGGCCCAATTTCGTGGCCCATAGAACTGCGCCACGTAGTTCCGACACGCTTCTGCCGAGGTCAACTCGCTGATCAGACCCTCCGCATCCGTTCCCTGCCGCTCGAAATAGTCGCGCGTCGAAGCATCAGCGCGGGTTGCGAGGCCAACCATCTCGGCCCTCATGTAGGGCAAGGGTGAATTGAACAGCACCATTCGATCGACCCACTCGGGCCAGCGCAAGGCAATCTCTTGGATCACCGAGCCGCCGAGGTCGCCCCCGACGAGAACCACCTCGCCGTAACCCAGGTGGTCGTGCACCAACGCGTGGATGTCGCGTGCATGCGAAACAACATCGTTGAAGCCGTCGGGACCGATGCCCGAATCCCCAAAGGCGCGCAGATCCGGTACCACCACATCGAAACCCGCGTCGCGCAACGGACCCACGACCCGGTGGTACAGACGTTTGGTTTCAGGCCAACCGTGGACGCACACCATCGCGACTTCGCAACCACTGCCTGCCCTCTCGTGGTGAAACGCCTGGCGAAAGGCACGCGGTGATGCAAAGTGCACGGGAAACATCGGGTTCCTCAGTCGGTACCCGACGGGAGTCCCGCGGTCATCGCCAGGAGTCCGAGACCGATGAAGGCAAACCCTGCGACGTATCGACGCATCACGTAGACCGCACGACCACGGAACAGCCAATCGCGCAATCCGCTCGCCACCAAGGTGTACGAACCGTTGAAGATCGTCGCAAGCACCACGAAGACCAGCCCCAGCACAAGCGACTGAACCTTTGCGTTGGCAGCCTTTGCATCGACGAATTGCGGAAAGATGGAAAGGAAAAAGAGTGATGTCTTCGGGTTCAGGGCATTCACGATGATTCCCTGACGGAAGGACTGCGCGAGTGTCGTATGTGTCGGATCTCCGTGTATTTCATCGGGAGATGTCAGCAACGTCTTCACCCCCGTGAAGATGAGATACACGACACCACCCCATTTGATTGCGTTGAAGATGCTGATGGAAGTCGCGAGAACCGCACTGATGCCCAGTGCCGCAAGCAGGGCCTGGATCGTGTCACCGATCTCGAGGCCTGCGACCGTTGCCAAACCGTGAGACCGTCCGTCGGCCAGGGTGCGGTTCAGGTTGAGAATGATCGCGGGACCGGGAATGAGAAGAAGGACTGCCGTCGCACTGATGAATGCGATCAGATTCGACGTCTCGGGCACTGCGTCACTTTAGTTGTGGGCCTCTTTGGTCGGAAGTGAAATTCTCGGATACGCAGCAACGAAGAAGACGAAGGTGAGAGCCACCCACACAGCAAGGACCAACCAGACACGATGGAATGCGGCTGCCGAGCCCGGTACCCCGGCCTCGCCGGCAACGGCAATCGACAACGCAACACCCATTGCGCCGCCAACCTGACGGAAAGTCAGGTTGGTCCCGTTGGCTGCTCCGAACTTTTCTTGGTCGATACCGATCAGCGCGGCGGCCGTCAACGTCGACCAGGACAGGCCCAGGCCGATGCCGTAGATGGCGGCGAAGGGTAGGTAGTGCATCCAATAGTTCGACTCCGCGTCGAGAAAGGCGGCGAGTCCCACGATGCCGATCGCGCAGCAGCCAATCCCCGTACCGATGATCGGCTTGACCAGCCCGCGGTCGGAGTAGCGACCCGCAAAAGAAGCGGTCACGAAGATGATGACCGGAGTCGGCATGATCGCAAACCCACTCTTGAGGACCGACCAGTCCCACACCGTCTGGAAAAACAACGGAGCGCTGAACCAGAAACCGGCCACGGGAAGATTCAGCGTGAACGTCGCAATCGAGGCCGCGGTGAACCGCCGTTGCCGAAAGATCGCAATGTCGAGCAATGGCTCCGCGTGCGTCAACGAACGCCGGACAACGATCCAACCGAACACGATGGCGCCGACGAACGACGCCGTGATTCCCGGACTCGTCCATCCCCACTTGGCACCCTGCAAGACCCCCAACGTCAGCAGCGCGAGGCCTGTCGTGCCGAGTGGTACGGACAACATGTCCAGACCCGTACCCGTCGACGAACCTTTCGATTCGCGCAGGACGTTGCGTCCCGACACCACGACCAGCACGACGACTGGGATGTTTATGAAGAAGATCCAGCGCCAACCACCAAGTTCGATGACGCCGGCGCCGAGGGGCGGACCCAAACCTCCCGCCAGGGCAGCGATCGAACCCCACACCCCCACCGCCAAACTGCGCCGCTCCGGTGGAAATTCGGGCAATGCAAGCGCGATCGATGTGGGCACCATCAACGCCCCACCAACCGACTGCACGGTACGCGTCGCAATCAGTACCCCGACGTTTGGCGCCAAACCGGCGCCGAGGCTCCCCAAGGCGAAGATCGAGATGCCGATGAGAAAGATCCGCCTGCGACCAAAAAGATCGGCGACACGTCCCGCGAGCAACAGCAGTGACGCAGTACCGATTGAATAGCTCGTCAGTGCCCATGCCAGCGTGGTGCGCGCGACGTTCGAGAAATCTTTCTCGATTGACGCGAAACCCACGTTCAAAACCGTCGAGTCGAAGATGACAAAGAATTGGCCGAACGACGTCAGCATCAGTACGTACCACGCGCGTCGTGGGACGGCAGGAACCTCGGCGGTTCCCACGGCACCGAATCGCATCAGCCCATCATTACCGATCTGCCGGGTGACACGGGCTGCGATCGTTTGATGGAGATCGCGTTCCCGTCACGAATTTCTTCAATCGGTGATTTCGACCCTCACGCGCTTGTTGCCCTTGCCCTTGTTTTCCAACTTGGTGACCCGCAACCGACCAACGTCTCTGGTCGACGCGACGTGGGTACCGCCGTCGGCCTGCTTGTCGAGGCCGACGATGTCGACGACGCGGATGTCCCGCACGGTTTCAGGGATCAGGGAGACCTTGGTACGGATGAGGTCTTCATCCATGACCGCCGTGTCACGGGGGAGAAAACTGACCTCGATGGGGTGATCGTGGACGATGGCTTCGTTCACGAGCTCTTCGACGCGTTGTGCGAAGCCCTCCGGTAGAGGGTCGAACTCGAAGTCCATGCGCGCGGAAAGCGGCTCCATGTTGCCGCCGGTGACGGGTACCTGCCACTCCCTCCAGATGACCCCGCAGAGAATGTGCATCGCCGTGTGTGTGCGCATGAGGTTGAAACGTCGCTCCCAGTGCACGACACCGTGCACCGTTTCACCGACGTTCGGGATCGGACCCTGCAGGATGTGCCATACGAGGTCCCCGTCCTTGCGGACATCCGACACATGGGCACTGCCGAGCGTGCCTGTGTCGTGGGGTTGGCCACCACCCGTTGGATAGAAGTACGTGGAGTCGAGCGCAATCTCGTTCCCTTCGACCGCGACGACGGCCGCATCGAACTCACGCACGAACGCATCACGCAGATATGCAAGATCGGTGTGCATCACGTTTCGTCAGAGAAGGTCGATCAGTTCGTCGATCGGTGTGAGCATGCCCATGCAGAACGGACCGAACTCGGCATATTCAGCCGACGCCTGGTCGAAGCGCATCGTGTAGACGACTTCTTTGAGATCGTCGGGGCTCACGGCGAAGAGGGTCACACCCCACTCGTAGTCGTCGAGGCCCGTGGAACCCGTGACGAGCTGCGTGACCTTGGCCCCGAACTTGCGGCCGCTGTGTCCGTGCTCCTGCATCTGCCGCAGACGCTCGTCGTAGGAGAGAGTGAACCAGTTGGCGCCCACGTTGCGGCGCTTCGACATGGGGTAGAAGCAGAACGCGTTCTTGCCGGGAACGGGGATCTGCGGGTAGAGGCGAGCGTTGAGCATTTCCTGGGGCACACCCACCGCGTATTCGCTTACCTCGGTGAGCGATACGTAACTGTCGACGATGTCGAGGCCCGCGCGATGAATGGCTGTCTGGAAGCGGCGAAGTTCGCGCATGTCGTTGGCAAGCGCCATGAAGCAGGCATCGCTCTTGTGACCGAGCATCGACACCGTGATGACCGTGAGACCTGCGGCTTCGGCTTCCTTGACCGCATTGATCGTTGCCTGGCGATCGAATGATCCACCGGCCTTACAAAAGAGGTGCAGGACGCCCATTCCTATCGAGGGAGACATCGGTTCGCTCATGGAGGCAACGCTACAGCTGGGCGTTTACGAACGCCGAAGCCACCCGGTCGTCGGCCCCCGGGGCGTAGGCCAAGAAGAAAGAGGGTTCGACGAGCTCGAGTTCCATCAACTGCGGTCGGCCCGCATTGTTGGGAATCACGTCGACCCGCGCATACAGAGGCGCCGCACCGAAGCGATCGCGCAGAAAGTCCATGATCGACTCCCCCAGTGCAGCCTCTTCGATCGACGCGGTACGCGAGGCGATGTCCTCGGCGGCATAGAGACCGTTGTCCATGTCGGGTTCGACGGCAAGAATCGACCCTTTGCGGAAGGCATGACTGAGTTCACCGTTCAACCACACCATGCCGGTTTCACCTTCTTCGTCGATGCCTGCCTCGTAGGGCTGGACCATGGCAGAGGCACCTGCGGAGACGATTCGGGAAATGTGGTCGATGACATCGGAAATGACGAGTGACGCATCGCGGTATCGCAGCGTTTCATGCGAGCCGGCCGAGATGCTGGGCTTGACAACGACATCGTTGCCGAACTCGTCGAGAACATCGCGTACCGACGACTCGTCGGCGTTCGTGACGAAGCACGTGGGCACAATGGGAATCCCCGCGGACACCAAATCACCGAGGTACCGCTTGTCACTGTTCCATTCCACGACCTCGTACGGGTTGCATATGCGGGTGACAACCGAGACGTTCCGCATCCAGGCGAGGAACTCGTCGCGCCGCAAGTGGTAGTCCCACGGGCTGCGCAGGAACACCGCTGCGTACTGCGACCAGTCGACGTCCCCGTGCCAGTCCACAAGATGGAACTGGGCGCCGGCCCTCTCGAGCGCGGCACCCAGAATCGGCATGTCTTCGTCGAGATCGCGCGACACCGCAGCGGTGACGAGCGCAATCACGACGATGAAGCCGGATGACTAGAAGTCGTCCATACCGCCACCGGGCATGGCCGGTGCGGCGGCTTCGGGTTTGTCGGCGATGACGGCCTCGGTGGTCAAGAAGAGTGCCGCAATCGATGCTGCGTTCTGCAGTGCCGAACGCGTCACCTTGGCCGCATCGATGACGCCGAGCTTGACGAGGTCCTCGTACTCGCCGGTGGCGGCATTGAGACCCTGGTTGCCCTTGAGCGACTTGACCTTCTCAACGACGACTCCGCCTTCCATTCCGGCGTTCTCGGCGATCTGCTTGAGCGGACCCTCGAGCGAACGGGCGACCAACTTGGCCCCGGTTGCTTCGTCACCGGTGAGTTTGCCCGCACATTCCAGAACCGCGGCCTGCGAACGGAGAAGTGCGACTCCGCCGCCGGGCACGACACCTTCCTCAATGGCGGCCTTGGTGGTGCTCACCGCGTCTTCGATGCGGTGCTTCTTTTCCTTCAACTCAACCTCGGTGGCGGCACCGACCTTGAGAACCGCAACACCGCCCGACAACTTCGCGAGACGCTCTTGCAGTTTCTCACGGTCGTAGTCGGAGTCGGTGTTGTCGATTTCGGTCTTGATCTGGTTGATGCGACCCTTGATGTCATCTTCGGCGCCGGCGCCTTCGATGATCGTGGTCTCGTCCTTGGTGATGACGACGCGCTTGGCGCGGCCCAGCAGGTCGAGGGTGACGTTCTCGAGCTTGAGACCGACTTCTTCGCTGATGACCTGCCCTCCTGTGAGAATGGCCATGTCCTGCAACATCGCCTTGCGGCGGTCGCCGAAACCGGGGGCCTTGACGGCTGCACTCTTGAACGTGCCGCGGATCTTGTTGACGACGAGTGTCGCGAGAGCCTCTCCTTCGACGTCTTCGGCGATGATGATGAGCGGACGACCGCCCTGCATCACCTTCTCGAGGACCGGGAGCATGTCGCGGACGTTGGTGATCTTCGACGACACGAAGAGAATGTACGGATCGTCGAGCGATGCCTCCATGCGGTCGGCGTCGGTGACAAAGTACGGCGAGATGTAGCCCTTGTCGAAACGCATTCCTTCGACGAGGTCCATCTCCATGCCGAAGGTCTGCGACTCTTCCACGGTAATGACACCGTCCTTGCCGACCTTGTCGATGGCCTCGGAGATCATGTTGCCGATTTCCTGATCAGCGGCCGAGATGGCGGCGACCTGGGCGATCTGCTCTTTCGAATCGACTTCCTTGGCGAGGGTCTTGATGCTGGTGATTGCTGCCTCGACGGCGGCCTCGATGCCCTTCTTCAGACTCAACGGGTTCGCGCCCGCTGCGACGTTACGCAGACCCTCGCGGACCATGTTCCATGCCAGCACCGTTGCGGTGGTGGTGCCGTCACCCGCCACGTCATCGGTCTTTTTGGCGACTTCCTTGACGAGTTCGGCGCCGATCTTCTCGTACGGGTCCTCAAGATCGATTTCCTTTGCGATCGACACTCCGTCGTTCGTGATGGTGGGGGCGCCCCACTTCTTGTCGAGCACGACATTGCGACCCTTTGGTCCGAGGGTGACGCGAACGGCATCGGCCAACTTGTTCATGCCAGCCTCGAGGCCGCGACGGGCCTGCTCGTCGAAAGCGATGATCTTTGCCATGGTTCTCCTCCGAAAACTCGATGAGTGAAAAGCCCAATGTCTGGGGTGTCACGCGCGCGTGGTGCGCGAGTGTTGGCACTCTAACGGGGTGAGTGCTAACCCGCCAACGCCGGCCTCGACCCGATTCCCGACCGGTTCTTGATTTTCCGACCTGCCGGCCTTCACCGCAACGCCCACAATCGGCCGCTGAAATGCCACCGGGTCTGGCTCACGCAGCGCCCCTCGGCCACGGGTCTGTCTCACATGTGGCCCGCCCGGTGCGGCTGGAGTGGCGGCCTGCCCGCGCAAGGTGAGCGCGGCGCAGAAGGTCGCTGCGTCGGCGACGAGCATCGGGACTCGACTCTCGTTGGGCCACGGTGATGACGGCGGCGGCTCCCTCGAGCACGCGAATCCCGCGATGAACAGGTCGTCGACCCGCACCCGCGGGTGCTGGATCAGAACCCGCCGGCGACAGCGGGGATTATCGAGACCGTTTCGTTCGCGGGCACCGGGGTATCGAGGCCCTGCAGGTAGCGCACGTCGTCGTCGGCAACGAAAACGTTGACGAACTTGCGCAACGCGCCGGTCTCGTCGAAAAGGCGCTCGCCGAAACCGGGATGCTTCGCGTCGAGGTTGCGCAACACGTCGCGCAGAGTCGCTCCGTCGACCTGGACGGTGGATGCTCCGCCCGAGATCGGGCGCATGGTCGTGGGGATACGAACGGTCACCATGCGCCACACGCTATCGGCGGTACTTTGTCGCGCCACGGGGCCGCGAGTTCGAGTTGCGACGCAATGCGCACGAGCACATCTTCCCTGTTGGCCGCAGCGATGAACTGCACACCCATCGGCAATCCGTCACCGCTCCAGTGCAACGGCAGGCTGACCGCAGGTTGGCCGGTCACGTTGATCTGCGCGGTGTACTGCAGAATCGACCGCAGACGCAGACCTGCCTCGGGGCCCGTGAGCCAGCCCAACCTGGGCGGGGGCCCTGCAAGCGTGGGTGTGACAAGCAGGTCGTAGCCCTGTGACCCCTCTGCAGGTGTCCACCAGTCGAGCATGCGTCGTGACCAGGCGTGCATCCAGTTCACCATCGCGATGTAACGCGTCGCACTGATCGACCGGCCGATCTCTCGCATGAAGAGGTTGTCCGCCTCGATGTCGTCCTCGCCGACGGGGCGGCCGATGATGCTTTCCACATCGGTCAGGCCCACGTCGGTGGCCACGGCGACGATGCCCGTGAACGTATCGGCGAAGTCAGGGTCACCCATCGCGGCGGGATGAGCGTCTTCGACGATGTGACCGAGTGACTCCAACAACCTACGGGTGTGAAGCATCGACTCTCGCGTCTCGGGGTGATCGACGCCACCGTCCATCAACGGATGATCGATGATGCCGATGCGCAAGAACCCGACGGGGCGACCCACCTCTTGCGTCAGCGGTCGCACAAACGGAGGTGCCGTGTATGGGTCACCCGATTCGTAACCCGACAAGATGTCGAGCATCAAGGCAGTGTCACGGACACTGCGTGTGACGACCCCGTCGATCGTCGCGCCCATCCAGGATTCACCCGCATCGGGACCCTTGCTGATGCGACCACGGGACGGCTTCAACCCCACAAGGCCGCACTCGCTGGCCGGAATGCGAATTGAGCCGCCACCGTCGTTGGCGTGACCCACCGCGACGATGCGCGCACCCACCGCAGCGGCCGATCCTCCCGATGAGCCACCCGTCGAATGCTCGAGACTCCACGGGTTGTGTGCAGCGCCGTAGGCGAGGGGCTCGGTGGTGATGGTGCTGCCGAACTCGGGCGTGTTGGTGCGGCCGATGATGACCGCGCCCGCACGACGCAGTCGTCGCGTGATGTACGAGTCGACGGGCGCGATGTATCCGACATTCTTCAGCGCGCGCGAACCCATGTGATGTGGCTCGCCCGCGATCGCAGCCTCGAGGTCCTTCACCACCACCGGTACGCCGTGTAGTGGTGTCGTGACGGGGCCGTCCGAGAGTGCAGCTGCTTCCCGTGTCGCCTTCTCGAAGCGCGGATGAATGATCGCGTTCAGTTTCGGATTGAGCATCTCGGCGCGCGCGATTGCTGCAGCCGTCAACTCGGCCGGCGACACCATCCCACGGTGCAACGCACCGATTTGGTCGTTCGCGTCGAGGTCGAGAAGGGAGTCCGCGTTTCCTGAACTCATGTCCGAACCCTACGCTTTTGCCATGCGCGTGCTGGCAGCCCTCGACAAGTTCCGTGGCACCGCAACGGCGACGGAGGCATGCGCCGCCGTCGGGCACGCTTGTTGGGATCTGGGTTTCGACTGCGACGAGGCACCCCTCGCCGACGGCGGCGAGAACACACTCGACGTTCTCGGGGGGCCGAACCGCACCAGCCAGGTGACGGGTCCGCTCGGCGACACCGTCGAGGCTGCGTGGCGGTTGTCGCGGGACGTCGCCATCATAGAAATGGCGCGCGCGTCGGGGTTGCAGATCGCCGGAGGCCTCGATCGAAACGATCCTGTTGCCGCCGCCACGACCGGCACTGGTGAATTGATCGATCAGGCACTGGATGCCGGCGCGAAAAAGATCATCGTGTGCCTCGGCGGCTCCGCGACGACTGACGGTGGCTACGGTGCCGTCCGCGCCATTCATGCTCCGGCTCGATTGAAAGCCGTCGAGTTCATCGTCGCCTGTGATGTCACGACACGTTTCACGGACGCCGCGCGCGTGTTCGCACCGCAGAAGGGTGCAACACCCACACAGGTGGAACTTCTCAGTGGTCGACTCGAACGGTTGCGCCAGATCTACATCGAACAGTTCGGCGTCGACGTCGGCGACATCGAAGGTGCCGGCGCAGCGGGCGGTCTCGCCGGTGGTCTTGCTGCACTCGGTGCACAGTTGGTTTCCGGCTTCGACGTGGTCGCCGATGAAATCGGTCTCGACGACCGGGTTGACCGCTGCGACATCGTGATCACGGGGGAGGGATTCCTCGACGAACAGAGTTTTGCCGGGAAGGTCGTCGGCGGGATGCAGGGCCTGGCTGAACTAAAGAGCAAACGCTTCGGCGCCATCGTCGGCGACGCCGACATCAAGGTGAACTTTCCGCTGGCGAACCTGACCGCCCTCTACGGTCTCGACGAAGCGGTGACAAAGACACGCACGTCCATCGAACGCGCCGCCTCCGACCTTCTCCGCGCATTGGCCGGGTAATCACCACCATCCGGGCATCGGCTTCGATACCCCTTGCGGCGGGAAACGGCCGGCCGACAGCCACGCACGTCGGGGACACGATCCCCACGGACGTGCGGGGTGAAATCGTGCCCCGAACCACCGTGCGAGGCCGACGGTTTTTCCCGCTCCTGGGCGGCGGAGTTGTCGGCGTTGTGCGTCAGCCGGCGGAGGTGGTGGTTTCGGCGACGGGCGGGAGCGTCGTGTCGACTGCGGGTGGAACCTGACCCGGTAGCGGCTTGCCCGCGAGGTCGGTGCCGAGCAGAACCATCACGCTCGCCTCCCCGATATTGCCGGTTTCACTGGGAACCGGGTCCGGCATCGGCGCGGTTTCCACGTTGCCAAGAGATGCCGCGACCGATGCGGCGGCGGCTTCACTGCCCGAGAAGTAGTACACCTTCGTCACCGTCTGCTTCGGCGTTGCATCGCTCTTCGTGAGGGCCGGCTGGACGATGAAGCCCAGGCCCTGGAGTGCGACCGTCATGTCGCCCGCGGCACCCGACACGCCGGCCGCATTGACGACCTGAACCTTGAAGCCCGTCGTTGGACCGCTGGGTGTCGTGGTGGCTGCGCCGGGGATGGTGGTGTCGGTTGCCAGCGTGGTCTCGGGAGCCGCGTCGCCACCACCGTTGTCACTGTCGTTGTTGATGTCGCGGAGAATGAAGAAACCGAGGATCACGGCAACGGCCGCGGCCACGAGACTGGCCGTCGCGTTGAAGCCCTGGGGGCCACCGAGGCCAGCCGAACCCCCGCGGCGTGCACCTGCTTGACGACTCATGACTACCTCCGTCTTTGTGAACGGTTCAAAACCCCACCGTAGTTGGGAAAATGGAGCCGGGTGTGGGATTTGAACCCACGACCTACCGCTTACAAGGCGGTTGCTCTGCCACTGAGCTAACCCGGCATGGCGGGGTCAGTCTACGGGCGGCGGTTCCTGAGAATTTCATACGTCGCAAGGGCTCCGGCAACCGACACGTTCAGCGAGGACAACTGCCCCTGCATCGGGATCGACACCACGAGGTCGCAGCGCTCGCGCACGAGTCGTGACAGTCCCTTTCCTTCTGCACCGAGAATCATGCACACGGGATCACGCGCGAGTTCGCCGATCTCGAAGAGTGATCTCCCAGCCTCATCGTCGAGCCCGATCGTCCACACGCGAGCCTTCTTCATGCGCTCCATTGCGTTGGGTAAACCCGGCACGACTGCGATGTCGAGATGTTCGATCGCCCCGGCGGCTGCCTTCGCCGCGGTCGGCGTGATGTGCACCGAACGATGCTTGGGCAGGATCACGCCCGTGACGCCGGCGCCATCGCAACAACGCAAAAATGCGCCGAGGTTCCCGGGGTCGGTGACGCCATCGAGTGCGACGAGAAAGGGATTCACCTTGCCGCGAGGAACCAGCAACTCGTCGAAGTCGGCCTCGGGTAAGGGTGCTGCAAACGCGATCACACCCTGGGGTGCCTCGCTGCGTGCTGCTTGTTCGATCCTCTTGCGCGCAACGTCGAGAACCTGTACCCGCGAGTCTGCTGCGAGTTCGCGAATGTCATCGATCACGTCGGCTGCGTCGATGTCACCGGCAATCCAAATCTCACGCACCTTGCGTCGTCCCGCAATGAGCATCTCGCGAATCGCCTGTCGACCCTCGACCTGCTCACCACCCAGCGACCTCTCGCTGTTCGACTTGCGTGGCGCGTTACCCGTCCTTGGTCGACCACCGCTCGGCGGGGTCCCTCGACCTTGACTGCTTGCCGAGCTTTGTCCGCGACGTCCCCGCACGGGGCGTTGACCGCCACCCTGGCGACCATGACGTGCTCCTCCCGCCATCGGGTCAGCCTCGCGTGACAACGGCCGAGGCGAAACATGCGATGCCCTCGCTTCGGCCAATCGCACCGAGTCCCTCGGCCCGCCGGCCTTTGACGGTCACCGGTGCACCCGCTGCGCCCGAGAGGTTCGCCTGCATTGCATCACGCGCGGGTGCCAACTGCGGGCGCTCGCACACCACGGAGCAGTCGACATTACCGACGTTCCAGCCACCATCCACGAGCATCTTCGCAACCAGGCGCAGAATCTCGATCGAGCCGGCATCTTTCCACTTCGGGTCCGTGTCGGGAAAATGCTGACCGATGTCTCCGAGACCCGCCGCGCCCAACAACGCATCGATTACCGCGTGCGCGATGACGTCGGCATCGCTGTGGCCGACGAGGGTGCGCTCGTCGGGAAACCTCTGGCCACCCAGCACCAACACACGTCCCGGTGTCGGTGTTTCCTCGAATCGATGGATGTCGAAGCCCTGACCGACACGCACGATCATCGGTTCCACCGTTCCTGCGCCCATGCAAGGTCCTCGGCCGCGGTGATCTTTCGGTTGTCGGCCTCGCCTTCCACGACGACAACGTAACCGCCACCCGCTTCTACGACCGCCGCGTCGTCGGTCGCCTCGGGTGACGATGCATGTGCGGCACGAAGTGCTGCCGCTCGGAAGGCCTGCGGTGTTTGGACCGCACGCAAAAGAGCCCTGTCGGGCGTAGACACCACCCGGCCGGCCCGGTCGACGACCTTCACCGTGTCAGCGACGGCAAGTCCCGGCACCGCGGCATCGACTCCTTCCCGCGACACGGCGGCAATGACCAGTTCGAACAACTCGACACTGGCAAAAGGCCGCACTGCATCATGCACACACACGACTTCGACGCCATCGGGCACGGCGGCCAAACCCCGACGCACCGACTCGCTGCGCGTCGAACCACCTGCGACGACTGTGGTGGCTCCGTTCGGTACTTCGAACGCCGGGTCGTTGGCTTGGCCGACGGGAACCACGACGACGACCCCCGCGCTCGCACGGGCCGCGGTTTCCACCGCCCGATCGACCATTCGGCGCGACCCCATTTCGCTGAACTGTTTCAAGCCGCCGAACCGCTGGCCCGAACCGGCCGCAACGACGATGGTCCAGATGGTCTCTGGCGGTGCAGCCATGCGTTGGAGGGTAGTACGGTCATCTGTATATGTTGCACGCCGACGTGATCGCCTCCAGTCAGTTTTTTTCGGGTGCCAGCCCTTTGGTCATCGAGTCCATCGCGGCCCAGGCCGACGAAAGAACCCTCGTGCGCAACGAAGTCCTCTTCAACGAAGGCGATGCACCTGACGCGCTCTACATCGTTCTTTCTGGTCGTATCGCCATAGCCATGGACAACAAGCCACTTGATTCGCGCGAAAGTGTCGTGGCCCTGATGATCACCGGCGATTTGTTCGGTGATCTGGCGCTTCTTGACGGTGGCGCACGAAGCGCCATGGCCCGCGCGCTCGAACCATCGAAGGTACTGCGCATCCCCTACAGCGCGGTCGAACCACAGTTGCGCTCGAACCCCGATCTCCTCTGGGCCGTCACCAAGGTTCTTGCCACGCGACTTCGCGCGATGGATGAAGCCCTCGCCGACAGCGTTTTTCTCGACGTCACCGGTCGTACCGCCAAACGGCTGCTCGAACTGTCGGGCGGTGTGGACGAGTTCGTGCTCCCCGTGACCCAGGAGGAACTCGCCGGCATGGTTGGCGCATCACGCGAGCGTGTCAACAAAGCGATCGCCAGCTTCATCCGCCTCGGATGGCTCGAACAGCGCGACCGTCAGTACAAGTTGCTGAACCGCGCGAATCTTGAGCAACGCGCCACCTGACTAGACGCCCTCCAACCAGGCGCGGGCACGTGAGAATGCGTCGGCTGCGTCGTCGGCTCGATGCGCGGGACGCAAAGGATCGTGGGCAAATGCGTGCTCGGCCTCGGGATAATCGACCACGGTGACACCCAGCTCGCGCAGTTGCGCCACCTGATCGGCGGGTGTCCACGTGTCCTTGCAACCGATGACGGCAAGCACACGATCCGCGTGTCCGCGGCGCAGATAGTCGAGTGGCTCACGGTGGCCGGGTCCTTTCCAGGCGTCGGGCAGTGTGATCATCCCGTAAAAACTGACGATCCGCGCGAAGCGGTCGCTGCGTGCCGAGTTGAAGCAGTACATACCGCCCATACAAAAACCCATGAGACCGGCCAGGGGTGTTGCAAGCTCATCGGCCGCCGCGTGGAGGTCGGCGAGATGGCGGTCGTCATCGATACCGGCAACTGCCGCGTAGCGCGCGACAATGTCGGCGTCCTCGCCCGGTTGGGCTCCGGCGTACTGGTCGACCACCGCAACGGCCATCCCCCAGTCGCGTGCCCACCCCGCTGCAAGGGCGTCGAAATGCGGACGAACACCGAAGATGTCGGGTGTGACAACCAGGCCGAGTCGCGGCGTGCCAGCGGGCCGGACCACTTCGGCGACGGTTCCGGAGGGCAGGGCGATGCGCATGGCGCGATTCTTCCACCGGTGAGACCTGCGGTGAGACCCGCACCGAGAGGTGCGGAGAGGGCCCGAGCGCACAGTCACGCGCATGCCGACACATCCGACACCACAACCCGTATCCACAGCCAACGATGCACTCATTCGCACCAGACGAATGGGTCCCCTCGTCAAGGGCCTCCTCGACGACTGGGAGGCGGCCGCCCGCAGCCCGCGGGCCCTGCGCCGGGCCAACTCGTGGGGCCTGCCGGGCGGACCGGTGGCACACCTCAACGACATGGTCGTTCGGGCCGGATTCGGCGGCCGTCCCGACTGTGACGATGCCGATGCCTATCTGTTGAGTCTCGTGCGCCTGGCCGCAACGGACCGTCTCGCGGCACAGATCGTTCTTCATCGCGTGTTGCCCCCGGTGATCTCGATCGCGCGGCGTCGTGGCCGGCGCCACGTCGGGGGGATCGAGGGTGCGCTCGGCGACCTCGTCACACAGGCCTGGTTCGTGATCTCCTGCTATCCAGTCGAACGCCGACCCCACAAGGTTGCCGCGAACATCGTGCGCGACATCGAGTACTTCGAGTACGTGGCGGGACACCGTGCGCGCCGCACAAAGGTCGAATTCGTCGACCACGACTTCTTCCTCTCGGGCGACATGGGCACACCGCCAACCGGAACTTCGACTCCACCGGAGGAGGACCACGTCCACAATTTCCTCATCGACCTGCAGCTCCACAACGTCAGTCCACTGCGCGTCACCATCATGCGACTGATGTGCGACGGGTGGCAAGGCGCCGACATCGGCCGACGGCTCGGCATGAACGAGCGCACCGTGCGCTGGCACAAGGCGGCGGCACTCAGGGCCGTGCCCTCGTGGGTCGAAGAGTTCAGGCCCCTCGACGCGAAGGATGCCGCGCCAGGTTGCGATGTCGCGGTGTGAAGCGCCGCAGACGCAGACTGTTCGTCACCACGAACACGCTCGAGAATGCCATCGCGAGACCGGCCCACATCGGGTTCAGGTGGCCGCTTGCAGCCACGGGAATCGCCGCCGCGTTGTAGGCGAATGCCCAAAAAACGTTCGCGCCGATCGTGCGCAGCGTCGCACGGGACAACTCGATCGAATCCGCCACGAGACGCAGGTCCCCGCTGACGATCGTCAGGTCGCTCGCCTGTATGGCAACGTCGGTGCCCGTGCCCATGGCGATACCGACATCGGCCTGTGCCAACGCCGCCGCATCGTTCACACCGTCACCGACCATTGCGACCGCATAGCCACGTTCCTGAATCTCTCGGATCACGTTCACCTTTTCGTGCGGCAGAACCCCACCGCGCACGTGGTAATCGTCGGTTTCGATGCCCACCTGTCGAGCGATTGCCATTGCCGTTGCCTGTGTGTCACCCGTGAGCAACACCGGCGCCATACCCATCTTTCGCAACGATTCGATCGCCTCGACCGACGTTCCTTTCGGGGCATCGGCCACCACACAGACGGCGCGTGCCTGACCACCCCACGCCACCACGACTGCGGTGTTGCCCTGCTCGCGGGCCTCGGCCAGCGCGGTGCCCAGAGGTCGGGGTACGAGAATCATTTCGCCCTGCAACAAGCGTTCCTGGCCGACGATCACCGTGACACCATCGACGACTCCCCGCGCGCCCACGCCCGCAAGTGCGTTGAACTGGTCGACGCGGGGCAAGTCGCCCAGTTCACGCAGTGCTCCCCTGGCGATCGCCTTCGCAATCGGATGCTCGCTTGCAAACTCAACGGCGCCAGCGAAACGTAGCGCGTCGCGTCTGTCCACTCCGGGTGCACACACCACCTCTTTCAACTGCATCACGCCAGTCGTGACGGTGCCGGTCTTGTCGAACACCACGGTGTCGATGCGGCGAGTCCCTTGCAACACGTCGACACCCTTGATGACGACACCCATCTGTGCGGCGCGTCCACTCCCCACCATCAGTGCGGTCGGCGTGGCCAAACCCAGCGCGCACGGGCAGGCGATGATCAGTACGGCAACTGCCGAGGTGAATGCCTTCGCCGAGTCACCATTGACGATCAACCAGCCGAACAACGTGATCGACGAAATCAGCAGTACCACCGGAACGAACCACGCACTGACACGGTCGGCGAGGCGTTGGACGGGCGCCTTCGAGGCCTGTGCCTCACGCACCAATTTGGCCATCTGCGCAAACGTCGTGTCGGCTCCCACTCGGGTTGCGCGGATGAGCAAACGTCCCGTCAGATTGATGGTCGCACCGGTCACGGCATCGCCCTGTGCGACGTCGACCGGCACGCTTTCCCCCGTCAGCATGGCCACGTCGATCGACGACGACCCATCCACAACTTCGCCGTCGGCAGCAAACTTTTCTCCGGGTCGTACGACAAGAACGTCACCCACCGCGATGCTCTTCGCCTCGACCTGCACTTCCCTGCCGTCCCGCATGATCGTTGCCGACTTGGCACCGAGGGCAAGCAATGCGCGGAGCGCATCACCCGCGGAACGCTTCGCACGGGCCTCGAGATAACGCCCACAGAGGATGAAGACGGTCACTGTTGTGGCGACCTCGAAATAAACGTGGTGGCCGTCCCCGTGGTCCATACCGAGCATCGGACCCATCGAGCCCCACATGGCTGCGGCATCGCCCCACACCAAAGCCCAGATCGACCATGCAACTGCGGTGATCACGCCGATCGAAATCAGTGTGTCCATTGTTGCGGTGCGGTGCCGAAGGTTCACCGCGGCCGAACGATGAAACGGCCACGCCCCCCAGGTCACCACGGGCGCGCTGAGCAACAACGCCCACCATTGCCAATTGCGGAATTGCCATGTCTCGACCATCGAGAGCAAGGTGACGGGTACCGCCAATGCAAGCGACACCGACAAACGCCGACGCAACACACCGAGATCTTCCTCGTAGTCCTCGTCGCTGGCCCCGAGATGTGCCGACTCGACGTCTCGCACCTCGGCTCCGTAACCTATTTCCTCGACTGCACCGATCAATCTTTCGAGCGGTATTCCACGAAGCAAATTGATCGTTGCGGTTTCCGTTGCATAGTTGACCGCGGCCTGCACACCGTCGATTTCATTGAGATGTTCTTGAATTCGTGCGGCACAAGCACCGCACGTCATTCCCGACACCGACAGCTCGATCGAATTCGGGGTCTCGACAGCGGTCACTTGGGATCACCACCAAAGTTGGGCGGCCGCTTCGCCAAAAATGCGGCAATGCCTTCTTGCGCATCGACCGTCGTTGCCGCCGCAGCCATCATGCCGACTGCGTAGGCATACGCATCGTCCTGTGACATTTCGACCTGACGGTAGAAAGCCTGTTTGCCCAGTCCCTTCGAGTGCGCCGACCCCCGCGTCGCGCGTCTCAACAGGTCGGCTACCGCATCGTCGAGTTGATCGATGGGAACGACCGCGTTGACGAAACCCCACTGCAATGCAGTCTGGGCATCGATCGCATCGCCCGTGAGAGCCATCTCCAATGCTCGCTTCCGACCGAGGTTGCGTGCGACCGCCACCAGTGGGGTGTGACAAAACAGCCCACCCTTGCCGCCGGGAATGGCAAACGAGGCGGTGTCGGCCGCGACGGCAAGGTCGCACGTCGCCACCAACTGGCACCCGGCGGCGGTCGCCAGGGCATGCACGCGGGCAACCACGATCTGCGGAATCGACTGCACCACTTTCATCATTCGGGTACAGGTCTCGAACACCTCGTAGGTCGCGGCATAGTCGGCGCCCAACATGTCACCGAAGTTGTGCCCCGCGCAGAACACCGGTCCTTGTGCCGCCAAGACCACACCGGCCGCATCCGTCTTGCCGACCGCGGCGAACGCCTCGGTCAACTCACGCAACACGGTGAGCGACAGCGCATTGCGCCTCTCGGGTTGGTTCAAAGTGATGCGCACCACGTCTCCCGAGCGTTCGCAAAGCACGGGTTTTCCCATGCCTCTATTCTGCCTGTCATGGCCCCCCGACCCGAAAAGATCTGTGTCACATGCGGGCTTCCCTTCACCTGGCGCAAGAAGTGGGAACGCGACTGGGAGCAGGTGAAGTACTGCAGCGATGCGTGTCGTCGGGGCAAACCCCGAAACGCACGGTGAATCGACCCGCCGGACGAGAACTAGCCTCCTTCCCATGGCGGCCGATGCGATTCTCGAAGAACACCTCGCCGCCCATCCCGGTGTTCTCGAACAACTGAACCTTGCTCGCGACGCTGCCTGGACCGTCGTTGACAACCGACTGCTTGGTCTGTGTGAACAACGTATTCGTGAGATTCTCGGGGTGGCTGATTCGGCGCAACTTGCGAACTGGCACGCAGACGCATCACTGTCAGCGACAGAAAGAGCATGTCTCGCCTTCACCGAGGAATACATGATCGACGTCGCAAACCTCAGTGATGAATCAGCCGCAGCCGTGCGTACTGTGCTCGGTGACCAGGCAATGGTCGATTTCGTTTCGGCGCTCCTCGTTGTCGAACAGCGTCAGCGCATCGCCCTGACATGGGCGACGGTTTTCGGAGAAGCCAAGTGAGTGACCGCATTCCCCGCGTTGCGTCGGGAACCTACGCCGCGGTGCCGTTGCGCAAGCCGCTCGGTGACTGGCAGGCCGCCGTTGTCCGCATGGCGAGTCTCGATCCGATCACGACCGAGATCGTCCGCATGCGTTGCGCGGTCTACCACGACTGCAAGACTTGACTGAGTGTCCGCTTGGCGGTCGCCAAGCAGGAAGGTCTCGATGAACCCACCATCGAAAAGGTGAAGTCCTACGAGTCGAGCGACCTACCCGAGCGCCACAAGATCGCCCTCCGCTTCGCCGACGCAGTGATGGCCCAGCCCGGCCGGATCGGCGGAGAACTTCGCTCGAGCCTCTTCGTTCATTTCACGCGCGAACAGATCATCGAAATGACCCTCGACATCATGAAGTGGAACTACCAGAAGATTCCCGTGTCGCTACGCAACGATTTCGAGGTCAAAGAGGGCGAACTCACACCGCTCCATTTCAACGAGGAAGGCCACTGGGTCAAGCCTTCATGAAAGCCGTACTCATCGTTCTTACCAATCCGGGTTCACCCGACGCCGAAGCCGCTTACAACGACTGGTACACCAACGTTCACCTGCCCGACGTGCTCGAGGTTCCCGGCTACGTGTCGGCCATTCGCTACAAGGGCTTCCCCGCGTGGCTGCCGATTCCCCAGCGGTACCTCACCATCTACGACCTCGACGTCACCGATGCCGCGCATATTCAACGCATCTCCGACGAGCACATGAGGCGCATCGGCGCCGGCGAGATGCGTCGCTCACCCGACGGTGCGATGGACCGCGAAACAATGCGCGCGATGTACTACCTCGAGCGCTCGCCACGGCAGACGAGCAAGTTGCAGCAAGCGGACGTGCCGAATGGCGTGTTTCTTGCCTACGCCGCTCCGTCTGCAGCCGAACGCGCCGCCGAGCTGGATCACTGGTACGACACCCAACACCTTCCCGACGTGCTCGACCTTCCCGGGTTCACGGCCGCACAGCGCTACACCAAAACCGACATCAACATGGTCGGCCAGCCGTGGGTCAGCGAGAACCCGCTTCTCGCGGTCTACGAGCACATGCACACCGACCAAGACGCCTACGGCGCTGCCTTCGGCAAGATCCGCGAGCACATTGCGGCCGGAACGGTGAAGATGACCGACGCCATCGCACCCAATTCGTTGATGGCCGTTTACCACCGCATCAGCGACCGTATCCAACGACCCCACTGAGGCGATTTAATCTCGTTGTATGGGGGCACCGGCAACAGTTGAAGAAGCCGTCGCGCTGATCACACCCGAGGTTCGCGACACCTATGCCCGCGATGGCGTTGCCGTCCTGCGCCAAGCGCTGCATCCTGAATGGCTTTTGCTCTTGCAACTCGGCCTCGACCGCGTCATGGGTGACAG
>VGAC01000016.1 GCA_016870865.1 Actinomycetota bacterium | reverse complement strand
TCGGTCTTGTGCTTGCGCAGCCGGCGTCGTTGAGAATCTTCGAGGTCCTTCTTTCCTGATCCTCTGTCCCCAGAGACCTTGATGCGCGCTTGTAACGCCTCCTTCTCCTGTTCAAAAATCTCTTCCAGTGGTACGGCTGCAGCCTCGATGCGCTCAAGGAGATCGGTGACGAGTACGGCAACGCGATGGCCGCTGCCGTCAAGTTCATGGGGTACACGGGCAAAAGCCTCGCGTCGGGTTGCATAGTCGGGGTCGCGCGCGAGGAGTCGCGCCAGATGCAGACTGCCGCGTGACCCGGCGGCAATTTCCCGGGCGGTTGTGGTGCTGATGCCCTCGGTGACAAGTGCGGCCGCGATGTGTTCGGGGGCCAATTCGCCGAAGTTCACGTTCACGCAACGCGAGGCGACCGTCACGAGTGCGGGGACGATTGAGTCGGTGAGCAGTACGAATGTGACCTGGGCCGACGGCTCTTCGAAGGTCTTCAACAACCGTACGACGGCCGTGTCGGCCATGAAATGGACGTCGTGCATGATGATCACGACCCTGTTCGCCTCGACGGGCGACCGTGAGGCAAGCGCAATGATGTCCTCGGCCTGTTCGGCGCTGATCGAGGCCCCCTCGCGTCGTATTTCGTGGACGTCGATGAATCCGCCGCGCATGATTGCCTGCGCGGTGGGATTCGCGGCATCGTCGGCTCCCGTGATCAGGTGCGTGGCAAGCGCACGTGCTGCCTCCTCCTTGCCGCAGCCCTCGGGACCGATCAACAGATAGCCGTGTACAGGGCTCTCGACAAGGCGCAGCAGCAGATCAACGGCATGGCCCTGCCCGATGACCGAGTCCCACACCGATGCCATGGTCTGAATTTAGGCGATGGGGGTCACGCCGACAGGAGGCGTGCCATGATGCGGCGGAACTCCACCGTATTGCGATCGGCCCGCGTGTGGGCCTGGCCGACGTCGAACGGAATCGCCTTGTCCCAGAGTTTCTCGATGACCGCCAGGTCCTCGGCCATGATGTCGAACTCGTACTCGATCGCACGCCGTGTGTCTTCCTCGGTGTCGCAGTCGTTGCGCAGCATCGTCGTGTAGACGCGCGTGGTTGACTCTGTCATTGGTTGCAGTGCGGTGAAGAGGACGTTCACCATGCCGGTGATCGGCAGTTCGAGTCGCAGAACGATCGTGAACGGCGCACCATATGTGTACGTCATGTTCCGTGGTTGAACCAGCGGATGTTCACCCGTCTTGACGAGCGGGTCTTCGTTGTTGTGGATCATGTGCGGATACTCGACGACGAAACCCCAACCGTCGTCACGACGTTTCACCTCATAGTCGCCGATGTGCTCGTCCTCACCCGCACCAAAGGTGCCCGCATGAACGAACGGGAAGTGGCCGAAGTCGAGGAAGTTGTCGACGAACTGGCCCGCTGCGGCGTTGATGACCACGGGGGGCAACCAGATCCTGCGCAGTGTCGGGTCGTCCCATTCGGCAACCTCGGGCAGATCGGCAACTGGATCCTCGATGGCCACCCACACGAGTCCGTAGCGTTCCTGCAGGCGGTAGCCCGCAAGGTGGGCCGACGGCGGAACGGCTGCTCCGGCTCCCAGGGCCGGGACGTGTGCACAGCGGCCGTTGGTATCAAACCGCCACCCGTGATAGGGGCACTCGAGACACCCGTCGACGATGCGGCCGTCACTCAACCGGGCATTGCGATGCGAACAACGATCGGCAAATGCGACGACGCCGCCGCCGGTGCGCACCACGACCACTCCCTCGCCCAGGAGTTCGACTCGTATCGGAGTGTCGAGCGGGAACTCGTCGGGGCCGCCGATGGGCAACCAACCGCGCCGAAGACCGGGCGACGTGTTTGTGAGCGAGTTCGGTGACGTCACCGTTCTTCACGCTCGTAGGGCACTCCGAGAGCGGCAGGTGCTCCGATGCGCTTGTGCGCGAACCGAGTGGAGACGAGGACGAGTACCACGATCGTCATCACGAACGGAAGTGCGTCGAGCACATCGCCCGGAATGTCGAAGCTGCGTGCCTTGAGCACGGTGCCGAGCGACTGCAACGCACCGAACAGGTAGGCACCGAGGAGCGTCAGTCCCGGCCGCCAGAAGCCGAAAATGACGAGTGCGATGGCGATCCAGCCCGCACCTTTTGTCATGCCATCGACCCACGTCGGCACAATCGCGAGGCTGTAGAAAGCGCCGCCGAGTCCTGCGAGGGCGCCACCGAGCATCGTGTGGATGTAGCGGTACTTCACGACACTGATGCCCATGGCATCGGCGGTCTGGGGTGATTCGCCGACTGCGCGCACTTGCAGACCGATCTTCGTGCGAAAGAGATACCACGAGGCAACCGCACACATCACCCACGAGAGATAGGTGAGAATCGTGTGGTTGAAGAGCAGCGGTCCGAGGATTGGCGCATCAGCCAAGCCGAGGACGTCGAGTTTGCGAACCTGGCGCGTAACCGGATCTTGGGCGGCCTTCCAGATGTTGGCGAAGTAACTCGACAGACCGACCGCGCCGGCGAAGATCGTGATCGACAGTCCCGCCACCGTCTGGTTCGCCCTCAGGGTGACACAAAGAAATGCGTGGAGTGACGCAAGGATCGAACCGGCCAGCATGGCAATACAAAGAGCAACCAGGACGGTGAACCATGCAGAGCCGCCCACATGCAGTGACGACCACGCGGCGGTGACGCCACCAATCAACATCATTCCTTCGACGCCGAGGTTCAACACGCCACTTCGCTCGGTGAAAACGCCGCCCAGCGCGGCAAAGAAGAGTGGTGTCCCATAGAAGATCGCCGAAGCCGCGATGACGACGAGGAGGTTGCTGTTCACACCGCCACCGCCTTCACCGCGTTTCGGTTCGATCGCAGCCGGTATTTGGTGAGGATCTCACCGGCAACTGCGGTGAAGAGGATGAGACCCTGGAGCGTGCCGACGAGACCGCTGGGGAAGTCGGGTCCCTGCAGCGAGTAACCCGCGTTCGTGAGTCCGCCCATCAACACGGCCACGAGAATCGCACCGAGCGGGTTCAGCCGCGCCAGAGCGGCAACGACGATGCCGGTGTAGCCGAAATTGTTCAACTGCAGACCTTTGGCGTCGAGGTAGTGCGCGAAGTCGCCGACCTGACTCGTGCCGCCGAGTCCTGCGAGCGCACCCGACATGGCGGTGACGGCGACGATCGTCCACTTGGTACGGATCCCCACGTAGCGCGCAGCACGAGGCGAGTCGGCAATGATCCCGATCTCGAAACCGAGGCGGCTGCGCTTGTAGACCACCCACAGCACGATCGCCGCCGCGATGGCGAGGAGAAAACCGAACGACACCGACGTGCTGAAGACCTCGTAAGTGGGCCAGAAGGTCCGTTTCTCCAGAGGCTTGCCCGACGGAAAGCCCACCGAGCGCGGGTCACGCCAGTACGAGCGGGAATTGAAGATCAGATAATTGAGAACGATTCCGGCGACGTAGTTCATCATCAAAGACGTGATGATCTCGTTCGTGTTGAACTGCGACCGCAGGACGCCGACGATCGACGCGTACATGGCACCGAACAACATGCCGGCGAGCACCATGACGATGATGGTGATCCCAACCGGGGCCGAACCGCCGATCCACAAACCAACGAGCGCGGCGCCAACGGCACCGATGTAGAGCTGGCCCTCGCCACCGATGTTGATGACGCCCAACCGGAAAGCCGCCGCGGCGCACATGCCGGTGAAGGCGAGCGGAGTGGCAGTGCGCAGGGTTCCGGTGACGGCCCTCTGGGAGAGGAACCCGCGATCCAGGATGCGCCAGTACACATCCAGGGGGTTCTTGCCCGTCGCCAACAGCACGACGGCGCCAACGACGAGTGCGCCCATGAGCGAGAAAACGGGGATCGCCGAGTTGAGCCATCGCGGTTGTGTGAGCCGCCTCTCGAGCCGGACAGGTGACCTCATTGTGAGGTCTCCGGAGTCGCACCACCCATGAGGAGGCCCAGTTGTTCGCGTGTCGCGCCGACGGCGGGCATGTCGGCGACGAGGCGTCCCTCGTACATGACGACTATGCGGTCGGCGAGCGACATGATTTCTTCCAGGTCCTCACAGATCAGCAGGATCCCCACGCCATCGTCGGCGGCCTCGACGAGACGCTGACGAACCGTTTCGATGGCACCGACATCGAGACCGCGTGTCGGTGATGCTGCAATGAGAACCTTCGGCTTCGTCGAAAACTCCCGGGCGAGCAACACCTTCTGTACGTTGCCGCCCGAGAGCAGTCGGACCGGTGTCGCGGTGTCGGGGGTCTTCACGTCGTATCTCGTCACCAGATCACAGGCCTGTGACGTGATGACGTTGCGCTTCAACATTCCGAACCGTGAGAGCAGGGGCGTGCGGTAGTTCTTCAGCGCGATGTTGTCTTCGACCGAGTGACCTGCGGCAAGGCCGGTGTGTAGGCGGTCCTCGGGTACGTGTGCGACACCATCGGCGATCGCCGACCGCGCGCGGCCGTTCGCCAGGGGTTTGTCACCAACGAGGATGCGACCGGAGGTAAAAGTGCGCATTCCGGCGATTACCTCCGCCAGTTCACGCTGACCATTGCCCGCGACCCCGGCAACCCCGACGATTTCACCCCGACCAATGGTGACGTCGATCCCGTGCAGCGCCTCACGCCCACGGTCGTCCTCGCAGCTGACGTCGGTGAGTGACAACACCACGTCGCCCGGATCACCCGGGTTGCGTCGTGTGGCGCGCGAGAACTCGACACTGCGTCCCACCATCATGCCGGCCAGTTCGCGCGTCGAGGTATCCCTGGTTGCGACCGTTCCCACCGTGCGACCGCCGCGAAGAACCGTGATGCGATCGGAGACGCTCATCACTTCGTCGAGTTTGTGCGAAATGAAGATCACGGTGCGACCTTCGGCCGTCATTGCCCGCAACGTCTTGAAGAGAGCCTCGGCCTCGATGGGTGTGAGGACCGCGGTTGGTTCGTCGAGGATCAACACGCCGGCGCCGCGGTACAACACCTTGAGAATCTCGACGCGCTGCTGTTCGCCGACGCTGAGCTGCCAGATCTTGGCGTTCGGGTCGACCGCCATGTCGTAGCGCCTCGCCAAGTCAGCGACACGTTCGACGGTGGAATCGGTGTCGATCACGAAGGCAGTCTGGGGGTTGCCGAGGATCACGTTTTCGGCGACGGTGAAAGGTTCGACCAGTCGGAAGTGTTGGTGCACCATGCCGATACCCGCATCGAGTGCCGCTTTCGGTGAACTGAACGACACGGGCGTACCGTCAAGGTCGATCGAACCTTCGTCCGGTCGGTACAGCCCCGTGAGAATGTTCGACAGAGTCGACTTTCCCGCGCCGTTCTCGCCCAAGAGGGCGTGAACCTCGCCCTTCAACACCTCGAAGTTGACACCATCATTGGCGATGACCCCGGGAAATCGTTTCACGACTCCCGTCATGCGCACCGCGCTGTTCGTCATCTCTCTTGCCCCTCACAGACGAATTCGAATCCGACGCAAAAACTAGTTGAAACACCGAGGGGCGGGCCCAAAGGCCCGCCCCTCCCACCAAAATGTGGTGTGTTGTGCTGAGAATCAGCCGGCCGGAATTTCTCCGTCGACTCCCTCGACGAGGTACTGCATGGCCATCAACTCTCCGTAGGTGTGTTGCTTGCCCGCAGCGAGCTGCTCCTTGCCCGAGTTGTCGATGATCGGACCGGTGAACTGACCGCCGGTGTTTGCCGCCAGTTCGGCCTTCTTTGCTTCGATCTTGGTTCGCGTCTCTTCCGAGACGAGATCACCGTAGGTTGACATATCAACGAAGCCATCGGCGATGGTCCCGTGGTAGTTGCCGGCAGTCCACGTGCCATCGAGCACCTGCTGCAGACGCGGGATCTCGTAGACATCCCAGTGGTACTGGGTGCCCGTCAGCCACACGTCGCCGTAGTTGGCGCTGTTGTCGCGGTTGTATCCGGCCCATGGAATGCCCGCAGCCTTGGCTGCATCCCCGGTGGCCGGCGAGTCGACGCCCTTCATGCCCAGCACATCGACACCGGCAGTGACGAGAGCTTCGGCCTGCTTGCGCTCGACCGGCGGATCAAACCAGCTGTTGACCCACGCGATCTTCACGGTTGCATCAGGATTCACAGCGCGCGCACCCAAGGTGAATGCGTTGATACCACGAACAACTTCGGGAATCCCGAACGAAGCGAGATAGCCGATCTTGCCCACCTTCGTCGCAGCACCTGCTGCCATGCCAGCGAGATAGTCGGTGTCTTCGGCTGCGCCGTAGTACTGCGACAAGTTCGGTGCGCTCTTGAAGCCGGTTGCGAATTCGAAGCAAACGTCGGGGTGCTTTTCCGCCGCTGCGACGAACGCATCCTGGAATCCGAACGAAGTACCGAAGATCACGGTGTTGCCGTCGGCGATCAAGTCTTCGATGACCTGGCCAACCTGCTCACCCTCGGGCACGTTTTCCTTGTATGTGGTTTCAACTTTGTCACCGAAGTGTGTTTGCACCGCTTGGCGACCTTCGTCGTGTGTCTGTGTCCAGCCACCGTCGTTGATCGGACCGACGTACACCCATGCAGCCTTGAGAGGCTGGCCTTCCTCGGGTCCGCAGGCGACGGGCTTCGAGCCCTCCCACGGAGTGAAGTTTGCAGCCCAGTCGGCGCTCGGGGCGGGAGCCGCCGAGTCGACGGGCGCCGCAGTTGTGTCCGCGGTCGCGGTCGTGTCTGCCGTGGCAGTGGTGTCCGCGGTTGCGGTGGTGTCGTCACTGCTCGAACTGTCGTCGTCACCACAGGCAACGAGACCGACACCGAGAGCGACCGTGACTGCCAAGGGCAGCCACTTCTTGCTCAAACGCTTGCTCAATTTTTCCTCCCCGGAAGTAGCGGATGCGTCGATACAGATAGTAGGCGTATCGCGGACTCGGGTTTTTAGCCCGCACCCGGCAGCGACACCGGCTTGCGCGGCGATGGCCTGGTTCGGAACCCGTCGGCGCGACGTAGACTCGGCCTGTCCCGGGAGAGGTGCCAGAGTGGCCGAATGGGGCGCCCTGCTAAGGCGTTGTCCGTGTTAAAGCGGACCGTGGGTTCAAATCCCACCCTCTCCGCCACTTTTCCACACGGAAAACACTGGGTTTTCCTTGTCCCATTGCATTTCTCCCGACCGACGGGTAGACCTTTGGGGTCTTGCGGGCGGAATCTGCAAGGAGCTGGTCATGACCAAACAACCCCCCGTGTTTCGGTTCATCGCCTCGATCGGCCTGGCCCTCGGCATCGCCGTCGGTCCCGGCGTCGGGGTGTCGTCGGCCTCTGCGGCCTGCACCTCTTTTGTTGTCGCACGCGGCGACTCGTGGAGCCTTCTCGCCGATTACGCCGGCGTTGGTCTGTCCGCCCTGTTGAGGGCCAACAACGCCACCGCCGGGACGATCATCCTGCCCGGCCAGAAGTTGTGCGTTCCCAAGGGAGCGTCGTTCAACCGCCCGGGGTTGGGTGCGGCCAAAGAGGCGAAACCCCAGACGCTGGTGATACCGAAAAAAAGGCTGTCCGCTGCCGCATCGGAAGCCATCATTCGTGAAATTTTCCCCGACAAACTCCAACGCAGAGCACTCAAAATCGCCCGCCGCGAAAGTCGCCTGAACCATGTCGCGAACAGCTGGTGTTGCCTTGGCCTTTTCCAGATCTATTTCGAGGCCAACAAGGCATTCCTCGGCACGCTTGGCATCACGAATGCCTCGCAGTTGTTGGACGCCCGAACGAACGCCACTGCTGCTTACGCCATGTATCGCCGCTCCGGCTGGGCTCCGTGGGATCTGCCGCAGTAGGCACTCGCGGCTTTTGCGCATACAATTCGCCCGGCACCAACGCATACCAATACATAGGGTGCATGCGCTCGTAGCTCAATGGATAGAGCATTTGACTACGGATCAAAAGGTTAGGGGTTCGAGTCCCTTCGAGCGCGCCAGTTGAGTGGGCCAATGAACACTGGTGTACGGCTCGCAATGGCCGGTGGCATCGACGGATGCAAACACCCGCCTCAAGTTCCCGGTGGAAAATTGCTCGTCGGGTCACAGCCACCATCATCAGCAGATTTGAATTCAAAACCCCGAACACCCTCACCTCGAATGTCTGTCCCTGACAGTGAAGTGTTGGTTTGTCCGCTCTGTAGGGGCACGTGTTCGTTCGCCTAACATCGCGGAATGTCCCAACGGTATGGCGCTGCGAGTGAGCGCATCGCGGGCTTCGATGGCCTGCGTGCGTTTGCGGTCCTGCTTGTTTTTGTCTCGCACATCTGGCTTGGCGTACCTGAATTGATCAGGTACGGCTGGTACAAGGTGTTCACCCGTGGCGGATTTCTCGGGGTGAACGTCTTTTTCGTGCTGAGTGGCTTTCTCATCGCTTTCCGTCTCTCCCTCATCGACACCGGCAGACTTCGAGCTGGTTTGCGTGGGTACTACGCGAGTCGTGTCATGCGAATCATGCCTTTGGCCCTGCTTTTCCTGGGGCTCCATCTCTTCTACGTGGCGACATGGGGCTTTCCGGCGGAATTTGGACGGAGTGAGGAGATCACAGGAATCCTGTCGACGATCCTTCAGTATTCGAATTTCGCGGTTCTCCAGAACCCGAGTGTCTTGATAGACAACGTCGCAATCTGGTCACTGTCCATCGAGGGCCAGTTCTACGCCTGTGCCCCACTGCTCGTCATTCCGTTGGCGGTCGTGACGCGATCCCGGCGCTGGCTCACGGGCCTCCTCATACCGCTCTTTGTGTTCTTGGTCCTGCGTGCCGCGCGTGTGTACGAGTCAAAGGGATGGTTCGAGGTTTACCTGCGGACCGACACACGAATCATCAGTCTTTTGTTCGGCGTGGCAGGCGCCTTTGTCTGGTTGGGTTGCAGTAATCGATTCCCACGGTTGTTGGCGACCGCATCCGTTGCCGCGGTCATGGTTCAAAGCGTGATAGTGGCTCGTGCCGGTGCAGACGGGTTGTTCATCTGGAAGGGAGGCATGGCGCTCTTCGACCTCGCATCGCTCGTGCTCGTTCTCGCGCTTGCCTACGCATCTTGCCCGTTGGTGCGTCTGCTCGAAACAAGACCAGTGAGATGGTTGGGAAAGATTTCGTACGGCTTGTACTTGTGGCAACTGCCCGTCATTTGGATGTTCAAGCGGCACGGTCTGTCGCTGGATTGGAGGCTGAGACTGCTTCTCGTCCCGACCGTTGTCATTGGCCTGTCAGCGTTGACGTGGCGGTATTTTGAGGAGCCTCTCTTGAGGAGCGCGTTCACCAGACGTCTGCGTGGCGCGAGCCGGGGTACTGCCCTTCAGCACTCTCGTGTCGGTGCCGCGACATCCGGCACCGGCTCTGGTTCCACTGGAGGTGGAACGGACCTGGGTGCTCGCGGTTCCTGACCGGGGGTACCAGCGCTGCCGGTGAGAACTACGATGAGAGTCGCTTTGCGTGTTGTGGGCGCGAAGGAGTGATACTGACGGGCGGGTGAGAGGTGAAGCCAGAACCGTTTGGGACAAGACGGCGGTCGTTGCGGTACCCGGCCGTGTTTGCTACCCGCCCGGATCACAACTGCAACGTGAGACGAATCGGATCCCTTCTGATCGGCATGCTGGTCACTTTGTGCATGGGATCAGTTGCCAAAGCACACGACCCGATCATCCTGACCGATGATCAAACAGTGCCCGAGGCGGGACCCTTTCTTCCCGACGGCACCATTTCGTTCGCGCTCTACGGCTCGTTTGGTGGAGCGGGCGAGACGCGCGGCCTGCGCGCACGATTCGTCGAGGGGGACAGGCTCCATGTGTCCTTGCTGATTCCTGATCTTGCCCCCGAGAATGCGCTGTCGGACAGCGAACTCCCGCGGCTCGAGATCCTAGAACCCAGCGGTGAGGCGACGACTCTCGTCCCGGACCTGCGCCGGAAGTTCGCCGAGCCCTTCACCGGAACGAACTACATCGAACTGATCGACCTCGTCGGTACGGCGAGCGAAGGCATCTACTCGATCACCGTCATTGGTGGCGAAGCAGCACGGTTCACCGTGTCGGTGGGTGACACGGAAACATTCGGGACCCCGGTGGAGGGAGTGACGGATCGAGCCGCGGGCATCAACGGCGTCATGGAGTGGTACGAGGGGGACAATTTGGCCGAAGTCGTCGACACTTCGGAACCCTCTTCGACCACGGGGGAGAGTCAAGGATCAGTCGGTCCGGACCAGGACTATGCCGTCACCTCGCAACAGACGACAACCGACGAACCTGCGAAATCCGGCCGACAAATCGTCGTTGTCGTGGTTCTTGTCGCCCTGTCATTCGGCGTGTGGCGGATCAGCCGAATCCTTCGAGACCGGAGCAGGAGATCATCGCCGCAGTGATCTTCGCCGCACCTTCGTTGGAGTTGTCACCGGATTTGAATGCGATGAAGCCCTCGAGGACCGTGCCCTGACCGATGGCATCGAATTCATCGACGAGGCATTCCTTCTTCTCGTCGGTCACCGTGCTCTGGTTTTCCACTTCGGCCGCGACGGAAGGATCATCCAAATCGGGGCTGCCAATGAGTGCCTGTGCGACGGCGTCCTTGGGTCCGTCTGTGCCTTCACCCTTCCCCGAGTCACCGCCGCAGGCCGACGAAGCGATGGACACGACCGCCCCCAGCCCGATCAGGATGTGAGGTGATTCTGGAGTGACCGGGCCTCGGCGAGGAGACCACCGAGCAGGTTGTCGATTTCGGTCGACTCGACCTCCTCGCGGGTGAGGCGAGTGGCCAGCCAGACGGTGGATACCGAGCCGAAATCCTCGGTGGCATAGACGTCGATCTGCAACCGTTCGCCGAGTTGTGCACCGGGGGCCTTGAGAAGTTCGAGGACCGTGTCGACCTCGAGGGCGATGGCGCGGCGAACGTGGACCGCAACTTCGATCACCCACTCACCACATTCCGTCGGCGGCCCGATGAAAATGTCGAACTCCGGCATCCGCACCTCGTAGAGGTCGGGGTCGAGGTTCACCTCGTTGTCGGGGTTGTCTTCGTACAGGGGTTCGCCGCCCTCGAGGAGGAACCAGTCGAGGACTGCGATGGCCATCTCCTTGTGGAGATCATCGCTGCGGTTTTCTATCGCCGCCTCCTTTCGATGCAAATGTACCCAAGGGGTGTGGCAGCGAAGGTCAGGGGAGGCGCGGCCTGACGGCTGCGTGGATGGCGGCTTGCACGTCGTCTTTCGCAAGAGTGCCGTCGATGGTGATCCAGCGTTGTGGGTCAGCGGCGGCCATTTCGGCGAAGCCACCGGCGATTCGGGCGAAGAAGTCGCTCTCCTCGCGCTCGAACCGGTCGAGGTTGCGTTTGGCGAGTCGCCGTTCGGCATTGTCGTGGGGAATCTGTATCCACACGACGATGTCGGGGAGCGTTTGCTTGAGGGCCCACTCGCTGATGCCCCGGATGGTGTCGACACCAAGACCACGTCCGTATCCCTGGTAGGCGAGTGTCGAATAGACACTGCGGTCACTCACGACGTGTCGTCCGCTGCTGAGCGCGGGTTCGATGACCTCGCTCATGTGCTGTGCGCGGTCGGCCGTCATGAGGAAGAACTCGGTGCGAGGGTCGATGTCCGTGTTGTCAGGGTCGGTGAGGATTGCGCGCAACATTGCTCCGATACGCGTGCCGCCCGGTTCACGTGTCGCAACTGCGCCGAGGGTTTCGGCGAGGCGCTTGGCGTGCGTGCTCTTTCCACACCCCTCGAGTCCTTCGAACGCGATGTATCTGCCGCGGGCCATCAGCTGTCAGTCTTGTCGGCTTTCTTCTTTGCCGTCGTCTTTTTCGGTGCGACCTTCTTTGCCGGGGCCTTCCTCACAGCACCCTTGCTCGTCGTCGTCTTTTTCGGTGTCGCGGCGCGGGCCCCCCGCTTCTTGGGGGCACCGCCGTTCTCGGCGATGTACTCGCGGCGCAGTTGCAGCAGTTCGTAGGCGCGTTCGGGGGTCATGTCGGCGAGGATGTCGCCGCGTTTGAGACCGGCATTGGTTTCGCCGTCGGTGACGTAATCACCGAAGCGTCCCTCCTTGGCCACGACGGGCTTGCCACTGACGGGGTCGTTGCCGAATTCCTTGAGCGGTGGCTTGGCTGCGGCGCGACCCCGGCCGAAGGTGCGGGGCTGGGCGAGAAGCGCAAGCGCCTCGTCGAGAGAGATGGTGAGCAACTGTTCTTCACTCGAAATCGTGCGGCTGTCCTTGCCCTTGGAGATGTAGGGGCCGAAACGGCCGTTCTGTGCGGTGATCGGTTCACCATCGGCGGGGTCGTTGCCGAGCGTGCGGGGCAGCGACAGGAGGTCTTCTGCATCCTTCATCGAGAAGCGGTCGATGTTCATGGTGGCAAAGAGTGAGACCATCTTCGGCTTGTCCATGCCGGGTGGTGGGTTCTCGGGTGTGCCCCACTGCACGTATGCGCCGTAGCGGCCCGACTTGACGAACACGTCCAGGCCATCTTTCTGGCCGATCGGCTCGTCGCCCTTCGGCGCGGCAAGCAACCGCACCGCGACGTCGAGGCTGAGGTCTTCGGGTGTGAGGGTTTCGGGAACGCCCACGGTGTTCTCACCACAGCGCACGTAGGGACCGTATTTGCCGGGCTTCACGACGACATCGTGACCCGAGTCGGGGTGCTTCCCGAGGGGGAAGGTGTTGATTTCAGCCGCGTCGATTTCGTCGAGGTTGTCGGCGACGATTTTCTTCAGGCCCGGGTCACCGTCGAGGTTGGCGGGGTCGCCGAAATAGAAGTGGTGCAGCCAGTCGTTCTTCTCGCGTTCGCCCCGGGCGATCGCGTCGAGGTCCTCCTCGACCGATGCGGTGAACTTGTAGTCGATGAGTTTCGTGAAATGGTTCTCGAGCAGACGAATGACCGAGAACGCCGTCCACGTTGGCACGAGGGCGGTGCCTTTCTTGTGCACGTAATCGCCACGGTCGACCATCGTGGAGATGATCGACGCCCAGGTCGAGGGCCGGCCGATGCCCTCTTCCTCCAGTCGTTTGACGAGGCTCGCCTCCGTGTAGCGCGCAGGCGGAGTCGTGGCGTGCGGGTTGTTCACCCATTCGCCAACGGGAACGGTGTCGCCCTTGGTGAGCGGCGGGAGCAGGACCGAATCACCGGATTCCTCTGCATCATCGGTGTCCTCGTCGGGCAGGTCTTCGTAGGCCTGGCGGTGACCCTTCTTGGTGATCGTGGTACCACTCGCCGAGAACTCACAGGCGGTTGGTCCCGCGGGTGCCTCCAACTTCACGCTGACCGTGATGCCCGTGGCGTCGGCCATCTGCGACGCGAGGGTGCGCTGCCAGATGAGGCGATAGAGGGCGACTTCCTGTTTGGATTTCAGTTGGCCTTCGACCTGTTCGGGTGCGCGCAGCGGCAACGTCGGCCGGATGGCTTCGTGTGCTTCCTGGGCATTCTTCACCTTGGAGGAAAACATGCGCGGTTGTGGCGAGAGCATGTCATCGCCGTAGATCCTGCGGATCGTGTCGCGCACTGCACCCATGGCTTCGGCAGCGAGGACGACGGAATCGGTCCGCATGTATGTGATGAAGCCGTTCTCGTAGAGACTTTGGGCGAGGCTCATCACTTGGCGACCCGACAATCGCAGTTTCCTTCCGGCTTCCTGCTGCAGGGTGCTCGTCATGAACGGTGCCTTTGGCGAAGAGCGATAGGGCTTGTCCTCGACGCTGACAACCGTCAGTGACCGGCCCGTGAGTGCAATGACGAGTTCGTTGGCACGGGCTTCGGTGACCACGACGACGTTTGCAGCCGGGTTGCCCTGCTGGTCGAAATCCTTGCCGGTGGCGACCCGCGTCCCGTCGAGTGCGGTGAGGCGCGCCGAGAACGATGGTGTCGAGGCGGTCTTCGCATCGATGTCGAAGTATGCGGCCGAACGAAAGGCGATTCGCTCGCGCTCGCGTTCGACGATGAGGCGCAATGCGGGGCTCTGCACGCGACCCGCCGAGAGGCCCCGGTTGACACGGCGCCACAGGACGGGCGAGACCTCGTAGCCGTAGAGGCGGTCGAGTACGCGACGTGCTTCGGCGGCGTCGACCAACTTGTTGTCGATGGTGCGTGGATTGGCGACGGCTTCGGCAATCGCCGACTTTGTGATCTCGTGGAACACCATGCGGTGCACATCGACCTTGGGATTGAGGTACTCGAACAGGTGGGCTGAAATAGCCTCGCCCTCGCGGTCTTCGTCGGTTGCCAGGTAGACGACGCTGGCGTTCTTCAGGTCGGCACGCAGGTCCCTGATGATCTGGCGACCGCGTTCGGTCAGCTCGTAGGCGGCCTTGAAATCGTTGTCGACATCGACTGCAAGACCCTTGCTGGGAAGGTCGGCGATGTGGCCCACTGAGGCACGCACGATGAACTCACTGCCGAGAAACTGCGAGATGGTTTTCGCCTTGGCGGGGGATTCGACGATGACGAGGGGCTTGCTCATGCGCTTTATGGGCTAGGCGAAACGAATCGCAATTGTCAAGCAATGAGGCTCGAACACTTGCCGCATTTGGCTTTGGTTTAGTTCGACCGGGCCGAGACGGCTTCGGAGTCGGTGATTTCGGCGACGGTGAGGTGGTGTCCCTCGACGTCGATCTTGGGTAGCGCGCGGTCGAGCCACTTCGGGATCCACCAGTTGCGATCGCCGAGGAGTTCCATCGTTGCCGGGACGAGAACCATGCGCACGATCGTCGCGTCGATGAACACCGCGAATGCCATGCCGAGGCCGAACAGCTTCAGTTGGCGGTCGTCACCGAGAACGAATGCCGCAAAAACACAGACCATGATGAGGGCGGCGGCGGTGATGACGCGTGCGGTGGCCGCAAGGCCGTCGGCGACGGCGCGGGCATTGTCTTTCGTGCGGTCGTACTCCTCTTTGATGCGCGAGAGAAGAAATACCTCGTAGTCCATCGAGAGTCCGAAAACGATGGCGAAGAGCATCATCGGCGCCCACGATTCGATGGGGCCCGCCTTGCCCACCCCGATCAAATCCTTGCCCCATCCCCACTGGAAGATGGCCACGATGAGGCCGTAGGCGGCGCCGATCGACAGCAGGTTCATGATCACTGCCTTGAGAGGCACGAGCAGGCTGCGGAAGACGGCCATCAAGAGGATGAAAGAGAGAATGAGGACCGCAGCGATCAACCACGGCAGGCGACCGCCGAGGTAGTCGGCAAAGTCGACGCTTGCGGCGGTGAAGCCACCCACCTTTGCGACGACGCCCGTTGCGGGAATGACGCTCTCGCGCAGGGTGTGAACAAGTTCGGTGGTGGCTTCCTCCTGGGGAGCGCTCTTGGGGTACACGATCCCAAGGGCAACCGGTTCACCGTTCACCCGGGCGTCCCGACCGAGCGGACTCGGCACTGCAAAGGCCACGTTCTCCGCCTTCGACAGCGTTCCGAGGAATGCGTTGAACTGATCGGGCGATGCGGCGATGTCACCCTGGACGGTGACGAACAGCGGGCCATTGACGCCGGGACCGAAGCCCTCGGCGAGCAGGTCGTAGGCCTTGCGCACCGTCGTGCGCTCGGGCTGGTTGCCGGTGTCGCCGAAGCCCAGACGGATGTCGAAGAGCGGAACCGCCAGGAGAACGAGCACGGCCGAGGACGCGACGAGCGAGAACCACGGCCGGCGTTGTACCACGCGACTCCAGCGGTACCAGAAGGTGAGCTCACGGGCCTTCGGCGTGCGCACGGCGAGTGGCCGGCGCAGAGGCTTGACCAAGAAACTCACGGCAACGACCGCACCCGAGGCGAGCACACCCGCGAAGAACACACCCAGTGAGTGCGTGAAAATCGCCGCAAGGGACATCACGATGAAGAGTGCAAGCGACACGACAGCCGCGCGCGAGGTGGTATCGATGCGGTGTTTCACCATGCCGAGGAGGGCGGGAAGCAGCGTGATCGACGCGATCATCATCACGAGGACGCCGATCGCGGCGCCAGTGGCGAGGCCACGGACGAAGGAAAGACCCATCAAGTAGAGGCCGAGCAGCGAGATGATGACGGTGATGCCGGCGAAAATCACCGCGCGACCACTGGTGTCGATGGCGTCGACGATGGCATCCTCCACCTCGAGGCCCTCGTGGAGTCCTTCGCGGTAGCGGGTGACGATGAACAGCGCGTAGTCGATGCCGACACCGAGGCCGACCATGGCAACCATCGACGTGGTGAAGTCGGGCATCGAGACCACGTGGCTGAGCAGCGTGACGACTCCCGAGGCGAGGCCGAGACCGAGAAGCGCAGTCCCGATCGGCAGGCCCATGGCGAGGATCGAGCCGAAAGCAAGCACGAGGATCACCATCGCTGCGAGAAGACCGAGTGCCTCGCTCTCGGGCATCTCGAACTTGGCGAATGCCTCACCGCCGTATTCGATCTGCAAACCCGGAACCCGGTACTTGTCGCCGATACCTTTGATGACATCGGCGACCTTCATCATGTCGGTCTGGCTACGGTTGGTGATTTCGAGGCGCGCGAATCCGATGAAGCCCGACTGCGCGATCTGTTGCGGGTTGGCGTACGGGCTGACGACATTGACACCCTCGACCGTGTCGACTTCGGCGATGAGGTCCTCGATTGACGTGCGGTAGTCGGTGTCGGTGAGGGCACGTTCGCTCTTGAGCACGATCTGAGCCGAGAAACCCGCGGCCGTGGGGTTCACAGCCTCGAGAAGTTCCTGAACTTCACGTGATTCTGATTCGGGGAGAACGAAGTCGGTGCGGAAATTGCCGCCTGCGGCCCCGGTGAGTGCACCCACGACGAGGAAAAGAGGAATCCAAAGACCAAAGACGACGAACCTGCGACGGCGAACGCAGAATCGGGCAAGGGTGGAGAGCATGACGACCTTTCGGGGGTTTGGCCAGCCGACAGGCTAGGGCAGTCGGCGTTAGCGTTCGTGAGGGTGAGCGCAGAAATTTCCTATCCATGGCGGGTTCGTCGCCTCGACCGGGGCTGGAGCGCGCTCATTGACTCGACGGGCAACGAAACACGGGTCCGCAACATCGGCGCAGAAGTGGCGGTGGGCGACTACGTGACTGTCGACACAGAGATTGCAAGGGTCGAGCAGGTGGGGCCACGCACGTCTGCACTCGTGCGCCGCGCGTCCTTCGAGGGCGCACGAGCGGTTCCCCACGTCGTTGCCGCGAACCTCGACGTCGTCTTTCTTCTTCACGCTGCGCCATCGGGAGTCAATCCGCGCCGACTCGAGCGCGAACTTGTTCTTGCCTTCGACAGTGGTGCTCAACCCGTGGTGTTGTTGACGAAGTCCGATGCGGTCGATGACACGCAGATCGACCGGGCGATCTCGGTTGTCACATCGGTCGCCCCTGACGTCGCGGTGCACGCCGTCAGTGCAAGGAACAGGGCGAGTCTCGGAGTGCTGTCGCAGTATCTCACCGGAACGATCGCCTTGCTCGGTGCGAGCGGTGTCGGCAAGTCAACGTTGGTGAACGCCCTTGTCGGCAGCGACGTGCAACGCACGGGGGAAGTGCGTGAGGGTGACCAGCGTGGTCGGCACACCACGGTCGCCGCGGAACTCGTTGCGTTGCCGAGCGGAGGCTGGTTGATCGATACACCGGGTCTGCGTGCGGTCACTCTGTGGACGAGCGGCCACGGCATCGAGCGCGCATTCTCCGACATTTTTGCGTTGTCGGAGAACTGTCGTTTCCGTGACTGCAAACACGAGGAAGAGCCCGACTGTGCGGTGCGGGCCGCGATCGAGAGTGGCGGTTTGTCGCCGGTTCGACTGCGTGCCATGGAACGCCTCGTCGCAGAGGAGGCCGCGGTCGAAGACGAACAACGCGAGCGCGAGCGCACCGAGGACCGGCGCGGTTTCCGCAGGCGGCGTCCCGAGACCGACCGGAACTAGCGTGTCGGCGATGTCGCCAACGCTCGTCGTTCTTGCCGCAGGGCTGGGTTCGCGGTACGGCGGACTCAAGCAGATCGATCCGATGGGCCCGGCCGGTGAGACGATTCTCGACTACTCGGTCTACGACGCGGTGCGTGCCGGCTTCGGCCGTGTCGTGTTCATCATCCGCCCCGACTTCGAAGACGCCTTCCGTTCGGGGGTCGCTGCGCGATTCAGCGATCGTGTCGAAGTCGACTTTTCCTTCCAGACGCTCGATCGTCTACCAAGGGGCTTTTCGGTGCCCGCCGGCCGCGAGAAGCCGTGGGGTACGACACACGCAATTCTTTGTGCCCGCGAACAGATTCAGGGCAACTTTGCCGTCATCAATGCCGACGACTTTTACGGTCGCGATTCGTATTCGGTTCTGTCGAAGTATCTGCGGGAGGCCGATCCACTTTCGACCGACTTCGCCATGGTTGGTTTCACCCTGCGCAACACGTTGTCCGACCACGGCAGCGTGGCACGCGGCGTTTGTGTCGCAGATGCAGAGGGGTTTCTCACGTCCATCGACGAGATGACGGGGATCCACCGTGACGGCGTTGGCGCCCGCAACACCCGCGAGGACGGAACGGTCGTTCGATTGACGGGGGACGAGCCCGTGTCGATGAACACCTGGGGCTTCACCCCGCGTCTCTTCGACCATCTCGACCGGGTCTTCGGTGACTTTCTTGCAGTGTCGGGGAACGAACTGGCGAGCGAGTGCTTCATCCCATTGACGATCGGCCAACTAGTCGACGAACGACGAGCGACTTGCCGTGTGTTGCGCACCGATTCCTCGTGGTTCGGCGTGACGTACCGCGAGGACAAGGAACTCGTACAGGCATCGATCGCCAGCCTCATCACCCGTGGTGACTATCCGGCAAACCTCTGGGCAAAATAGGCCGCGCCGTTGACCTGACGGGTGCATCGTTCACCGACCCGAGGGGCGCACCACACCGGCGGCCTGGTCAGAAACTCGTCCCGATCGACCCACGCGTTGTCACGATCGAGCCCGATCTGTGGCTGTTCGACGACGTGTGCCAGCGGAGCGCGTGCCCGGGACTCTCCCCCGATCCTCGCCAACCGACCTGCAACAGGATCAGAGGCGACCCTCGCGCAACAATCCCTTCACCTCGCGCGCCCGGACGCGAACTTCTGCGATGTCGGCGAGTTTCTGCGCGGAACGCACCTGTGTGGCGATGCGTGGGTTGCGGCCGAACGTGGCCGCATGCCTGTCGAGGAAGTCCCAATAGAGAGTGGTGAAAGGACATGCATCGTCACCGGTGCGCTTCTTGCGGTCGTAGCGGCAGCCCTTGCAGTAGTCGCTCATCTTGTCGATGTAGGCGCCGCCCGACGCATAGGGCTTGGTTGCCATCCGTCCACCATCGGCAAAGAGGGCCATCCCGACGACGTTGGGAACCATCACCCATTCGGCGGCGTCTATGAAGACCCGCGACATCCAGTCGGTGAACTGTCGCGGTTCGACACCTGCGGTGAGTGCAAGGTTGCCGAGAATCATGAGTCGCTGAATGTGGTGTGCCCACGAACGCTCGTTGATCCCCTCGACGACCTTGCCCACGCAATTCATCGATGTTTCCCCCGTTGCGAATGCGGGAGGCAGGTCGAGGTCGGCCCCGAGGGCGTTTTCGTCGCGATACGCGGGCATCCACATCCAGTAGAGACCCCACACGTATTCACGCCATCCGATGATCTGGCGTATGAACCCCTCGACCGAGGCGATGTCGGCCCGACCCTCTCGGTAGGCGCGTTCAGCGGCACGAACCACTTCGTCAGCCATCAACAAACCGTTGTTCAGATACGGCGACAGCAACGAATGGGCAAGGTGCCAGTTGTCGGCAAGCATCGCATCTTCGTGCGGGCCGAATTGCGGCAGAAGGCTGTCGATGAAGTGGGCGAGACGCTTCAACGCACCTTCGCGAGAGGTTGCCCACCAACCCACCGGCAACGAGCCCCGACCTGCGTGGACCGCGGTGTCGTCGATGACCTGTCGGTCGAGGTCGTCGAGGTCGTCGATGAGCGGTGATGACCAGCGGTCGTGGCCGTCGCGGGGCGGCGGTTCGCGGTTCTCATCGTCGAAGTTCCATCGTCCACCCGCGGGTTCGTCGCCATCCATCAACACACCGAGCATCGTGCGTTGGTGCCGGTAGAAGTCCTCGAGCTTGAACGTCTTGTAGCCCTTCGCGCGACGGGCATCGACCCAGTCGGCAAACCCGACGTGATGAAGGAGGAACTGATTGGAGGCAACTGTTGCGACCCCGAGATCGGCGAGAAGCTCGCGTGCACCGAAGCTGTTGGGTTCGGTTGCAATGATTTCCGTCCCCGGGTGGGCCCTGCGGTATTCGGTGATCGCGGTACGAAAGGAGGACGACCTCTCGTAGTCGACGGTGAAGCCCTCATGCCGCAGTTCCTCGGCAAAGTGTCGCATCGACGAGACGTAGAAGTGCAGTCGCTGCGGATGCCACTCCCGGGCAGCGAGCTTCTCCGTGGATTCGATGAAAAGAACACGGTCGATACCGCTTCGTGCCGAAGACAGCGCACCGATGGCACGGTTGAGCTGATCTCCGAACACGAGAATCGCGCGGGATGACGTCATCGGACGAGCCGTTCGGCATCAACCAGCGACGAGACGATGTCGACCGCCTTGTCGAATCGCGTGTCGACGAGACGGTCACGCACCCGCGGCATGGATGCGACGACCGCAACGCCACGCCGAGCGGCGCGCGTGCGCGCAGCGAAGCCCATCAGGGTGCCCAGCCCCGCATCGTCGATGACGTCGATGGCATCTAAGTCGAGCAGCACGAACTTCGCCTCCGTTCTGCTGGATTCGCGGTTCAGTGAATCGGTGAGTCGCGGCAGTGAAGAAAGGGTGATTTCGCCTTCGATACGCAGGACGAGAACTTGCTTGCCGTCACGGCTCTCGTGCAGGGAACTGTTCACCGACAACATTCGCTGGGAACGCTACTGGCGGCTCGAGAGCCATGCTCACCCGTGCGCTCAAGGTGACCGTGCGTCCCAGGAAGTCGAAGCCGGCGAGTGTGAGCCGTGTGCGACGCTTGACCACGACGGTGACGGCACCGTCGGCGAGGCTGATGGTGGTGTCACCGGATCGGCGTCGTTCGGCCTCGGCGAAGGGGTCGGTTGCAAGCGCAACGTCACGTGTGGTCTCACGCGCCAATTGCCACAGGGCCAGTTGGTCACGCGCAACCACGCTGAACTGAACGACGACGACCGCAAAGATGGTGAGTAGCGGCAGTACCAGTGCGAGTTCGACCGCCGCCTGACCGGTCGCATCCCTACCGCTACGGCGCGACCGAGGTTTGCGTGGTCTTGTTGAGAACACCGTCGAAGACCGAGTCGAACAGATCACCGATGCGACCCGCACCGCCGCCTGCGGTCGCCCACGTGATGACGAGCACCGCGATGACCGCTGCCGCAAGGAGAATGAGGGCGTACTCCGTCGTTGCCTGGCCGTCGTCGTCGCAGGTGGTGAGGTGATGGATGGATTGTCGGATGCGGGAGCGAAAACCGATCGTTCTTTTCTTCATGTGTGGAGGCCTTTCGTCGTCATCGGGTTGGCGGGCCGAGGGTCAGCGATGAAAGCGCCCCGATGAGGATGGGCACGACGGTGAGGGCGACGAAGGAGGGAAGGACGCATGCGACGAGTGGAAAGGCGAGCTTGATCGGCAACTTGGCCGCGTCGATCTGGGCCTGACGCCGACGTTCGGCGTGCGCTTCTCCGGCGAGCCTGTCGAGAACCGGGGCGATCGGCAGGCCGTCACGTTCGGCAGCGGCGAGGGTGCTTGCAATTCCGACGGCCGCCGAACCAAAGGTGGTGATGAGTTCCCCGGTGGCATCGGCGAGACGCTCGCCGCGTTCACACCGCTGCACCACTCGCCCGGCAACCCGCCCGACGTCTCCGTCGCCCCACCGCGCTATGCACTCGAACGCCTGGTGTGCCGTGCGGCCGCTCCTCAGCAAGACCACCAACAAGTCGACGAACTCGACGAGGGACGCCGACGCGTGGTTGCGTTGTCGCAGGGGTGTTGGCGACAGGTTTCGGATCAGCTGAACGAGCATGCGATCCTCCTCATCCATCTGCGCCCGACGATGTTGAGTACGACGCCCACGACCACGCAGACGAAACCGGCGGTACCGCCGAAATACGCCGAGCGAATCGAGCCGTTGGTGGCGACCATCAAGATGCCGAAAACGACGGGCATCCACGACAGGATCCGGGCGGCGAACACGGCTTGTGCCGCAAACATCCGTCGTTCCGAGGCAACGGCGTGGCGCTCGCGCAACACCCACGCGGCTCGTTGCAGGGCGAACGACGTGCCGGGACCACCCGCACCGGCCGCAACGAGTGAACGCACGAGGAATGCGTCATCGGCCCGACGACGCGCTGCGTCGGCGAGAACCTCTTCGTCGTCGAGGGAGGCACCGGTGCGGCAGTAAAGCAGAATCACGCGCAAGGTCTCCGACAACGAAGGATCGCATTGAGTGGATGCCGACACGATGGCACCACGCAGCGAGGACCCGAGTTGCACGTGTCGATCGACGACGTCGAGAAAACCCGCCGCGACCAGGGCGGGCTCGACGGAGTCCTTGCGGCGGAGGCGAGCGGTGAGCGTGGGCCTGGGCGTCCCGGCCGTTGTGAGGCGTCTCAGTGCGACGATACGGACGATGAAAAGGGGGACTGGAATCCGGACAATTTCCATGGTCGTTAGTCGTCGAGCAGTGGGGAGGTGATGAAGCCACCGTCGGATCCGAGTGTCTCGTCGACCCGCACGATGTCGGCGATGCGTCGCGCGCCGTCGGGCGTGCGTTCGACGTACACGACGATGTCGATGGCCGATGCGAGGTACGACCGAACGGCAGAAAGCGGCCAGTTGGCGATCGCCCGCAACACCATCGACTCGATGCGGTGCAGGGTGTCGACGGCGGAGTTGGCGTGACACGTGGCCAGTGAGCCCGAATGTCCGGTGTTCATGGCCTGCAACATGTCGAAGGCCTCACCGCCACGCACTTCGCCGACAATGAGTCGATCGGGGCGCAGACGCAGTGCGTGGCGCACCAGGTCACAGAGCTCTATTGCAGCCACGCCCTCGGTGGATGCCGGACGTGTTTCCAGATACACGGTGTGGGGATGTCGTATGCGCAACTCGTTGGTGTCCTCCAGCACGATGATCCGCTCGGATGACGGCAGAAGTTCGGCCATTGCGCCGAGGAGCGTGGTCTTGCCCGTCGACGTGCCGCCGGCGACGACGATGTTGAGTCGACGATGCAGCGCGGACTCGACGAGGTCGGCGGTACGCGCGTCGGTGAACGATGCAAGCGTGTGAGCCCCACGGGCAAAGCGGCGAATTGCGAGGTTCAGGCCGTGCGGGCTGACCGGGGGAATTGCCGCGCACAACCGCGATCCGTCGCCCAGACGTGCGTCGACAACCGGTGAGGATAAATCGACACGGCGTCCGAGTGGTGCCAAGAGACGTTCGATGAGCGCGGCTGCTTCGCCCGCACCGATGTCGTCGAGTCGGGAGAGACCCGCGGTGCGTTCGACCCACACCTCGGTGTCGTTATTGACCACGATTTCCCGGATGTCGGGATCGTGGAGCAGTGCGATGAGTTCCGTTGCCATGACGTCGTCACACCTTTCTGGTCACTTCGCGGTGTGTTCGGCAATGAGACCGGCCAGGGCCTCATCGAGTGCGCGGGGAACGCGGTGCGAAAGAAGGCCCGCATCAACCGCCCTGCTGATCGTGGTCTCGAAGGGCACGTCGGCACACACCGGGGTTTGCAATACCGAAGCGACGTCGCTTCGGGTGAGTGCGCGGCCCGGTTCGTTCACGAGAATGCAGCCGTCCACGCCCACCTCACCCTGATGGATCCTGTGTGTTGCACGTCGCAGGGCGAGATAACACGGCCGTGTGACGAGGTACGACGCCGAAGCTGCGTCGAGGAGTGCCTTGCCCGGTATGAGCGTGCCGACGTCGACGACAACCGGTCCGCGGAGTGACTGCAGTTCGGTGGCAAGCGACAGCCACTGCGTTTGTGTTGCATCAGGTGTCATGCATCGGGGAAGCAGACGCAGTGCCGAGTTGACCTCGGCAACCGCGGCGCCATCGGGCTCGGCGATACCCAGGGCAGCGGGAAGGTCTCCCAGGAGATCCACCACGTATCCGCCCCCACGGTGGCGCGCGGCGAGCAACAACCCCAGAGCACCAGCCGTCACGGTGGTCCCGCTTCCGCCTTTCGCCGACCGGCAAAGAATGATCATTTCGCGCCCTTTCGCTGGGTCGTGTTCTGTTGTCGTCATGTGTGCACACGAGGGGTCATTCACGACGGGTTGATTGCGAAGTTCTTGGGCTACGGTTTCGGCGTCATGGAGGTGTCCGTGCGCCTGGTGGGCTCCGCCGCCTTCAAAGCGGTTGGGACGAGCGAACCTCGTCCGGCGGGTTCGATTCCCGTCCACCTCCGCCAATTCGTATCGCGCCGCGTGCAGGCGCTCGTCGCCTGCACGCTCGGGTTTCTCATCCTGGCGCCGCCCGCCGGGGTCTTCGCCGACGCTGCCAGGCCGGGAAACACCGAAAGCGTCGTCGAGTCGGTCGAGCCGTCGAGTGATGTGGTTCGTGTCGACATCGTCGGTGGCGATGCGTTCGTGCGCGTGCGCGTGGGGCGCGGTCACACCTTGGAAATGTCCGGCTACTACGACGAGCCGTTCGTTCGGATTGCCGATGACGGAACGGTCGTGGTCAACGAATCATCCGATACCTTTCGTACCAGCAAGTCGCGCTACGGATCTGGTACGAAACCGGAAGGCAGCGCCTCGAAAACCAACGACGAGTCATGGGTCGTCGCGGCGAGGAACGGCACGTACTTGTGGCACGACCACCGCGTGCATTGGATGAGTCCCGCCGCACCGCAGCCGATCGACGACCGCGGCCTCGTGCAGCGGTGGACGATTCCGATGACGATCGACGGTCGGGCAACGCTCGTCTCGGGGAGTCTCTATCAACGCGATGCACCTGGTTCATGGTGGTGGCTGCTTGCCGTTCCGGCGGTCACGGTGGGCTTCGTGTTGTCACGTCGTGCTGCGCCGGGCACATTCGCCGGTGCAGGCGCGCTTTTCGCAGTCAACGGCGCCTTCATGTATTGGGGGCTGCCGTCCGAGGCGCGCACTGCACCGGGAATGCTTGCCCTCGGTCTGCTCGTCGTGATCGTCTCGGTGGTAGCGGTCATTCTGCGGCAACACCGCGAGATCGTCGACGCGCTCGTGACGTCTGCGGCCGTTGCACTCTTGGTGGCCGTTGTCATCGACCGAGGAACCGTGACGAACAGGTTCGTTCCGGGACTCGGCGATTGCGTCGTTGTGCGACTCGTAGTGCCGATCGTCGCGGGCTTGGCGCTCGGCACGGGCGCCCGCGCACTCAGGAGACTGTTTGCAAAGCCGGTGTCGATCGCGTCGGTGTGACGCGGTCGAATCAGACGGCGAGGAGGTCTCGCGCGCCGGTGTCGCTGGAGGGGTGACGCAACTTGCTCATCGCGCGCGCTTCGATTTGACGGATGCGCTCACGCGTGAGGTTGAAATGCTCGCCGACTTCCTCGAGCGTGCGGGGTTCGCCGCGGTCGAGGCCGAAGCGCAGTTTGAGAATTTCGCGCTCGCGTTCGTCGAGCGGTGCCAACAGACGCTGGATTTCCTCGGGTAGCAACGCGGTGGCCGCCACCTCGAAAGGTGACTCGGCCGAGCGGTCCTCGACGACGTCGCCGAGTTCGGCATCGCCGTCCTCGCGCAGCGGTTCCGACAACGACAGTGGCTCGGCAGCAAAGCGCAACGCCTCGGTGACCTTGTCTTCGGGCATCTCGACTTCCTTGGCCAGTTCGGCCAGTGTGGCCGGACGGCCGTACTTCAGTTCGAGACGCGAGCGGGCCTTTTGCAAACGGGCGAGCGTGTCGCCGGCGTGAACCGGCAGGCGAATCGTGCGACCCGTGTTGGCGATGCCGCGGGTGATCGCCTGGCGGATCCACCACGTTGCATAGGTCGAGAACTTGAAGCCCTTGCGCCAGTCGAACTTCTCGACGGCGTGCATCAGGCCGAGGTTGCCCTCTTGGATCAGGTCGAGGAGCGGCAGACCCGATGCCTGGTACTTCTTGGCGATCGACACGACGAGACGCAGGTTCGACTGCACGAATGCGCGCTCGGCAGTTTCGCCCTCCTTGGCGGTGCGGCGAAGTTCACGCTTCCTGGTCGGCGTCAACGACTTGTCGTTGGTGCCCAGTTCAAGCTGAGCTTCCTTGCCGGCTTCGATCGCCTTGGCCAGACGAACCTCGTCGTCTTTGGTGAGCAGTGCGTATTGGCCGATGTCGGTGAGATAGAGCCTGACGAGGTCTTCCTCGTCACGATCGACCCGGTCCTTCGCCATACGCGGGTTACGATACCGACGCACCCCACCGCCACAACCGACGCCGGGGCATTTATTTTGCCCACAGATTCGCTAGATTGGGGCTATGTCAAACCCCCTGTTGAACAACAAGGTGCTCGAAAAAAACGCCCCGCAAGGCCCGGGTTGGGCCGCCGCCGAAGCCGACGCCGGCAAGCCGGGACACTCCGTTGGAAACACGGGGACATGGGCGCCGCCTGCCACCGACGGCCCGGTCAGCCCCTGGGTGGGCGCCGCCCGGATGACGGCAAGTGGTGCGGTCAGCGCAACTCTCGTGCTGATGGTGCTGCTCCTCGGAGCAGCGGTTTTTGGCTGGTCGACGGTCAGTGAACCCGCACCCGGCCAAGTCGTGTTCCCAGGATGGGTCATTGCCGCGGTGCTCGTCGCAGTCGTCTGTGCGATCGTCTCGATGTTCAAACCGAACCTCGCACGGTTCCTCGCACCCGTTTACGCACTTGTCGAAGGTGCAGCCATCGGTGCGATCTCGCACGCCTACAACATCGAATACGACGGCATCGTTCTGCAGGCTGTTGGTGCGACTGCGGGTGTTTTCGTCATGATGCTGGTGCTCTACCGCAGCGGCATCATCCGAGTCAACGACAAGTTCCGCCGCACGGTCATTGGGGCAACGCTCGGTCTGATGGTTTTCTACGGCATCGCACTGCTGTTCCGCCTCTTCGGCGCCGAGGTGTCGTTCCTCTCGAATGGCAGCCTGCTCGGCATCGGCATCAGCCTGTTTGCGGCCGGACTCGCGGCGATGAACCTTGCTCTCGACTTCGATTTCATCGAACAGGGTGAACGCAACGGTCTTCCCAAGCACATGGAGTGGTACGCCGGGCTCGGCATTCTCGTCACCCTCGTGTGGCTCTACCTCGAACTGTTGCGCCTCTTGGGCAACCTTCGCGAACGGAACTGAATCGCAACTAGTTGGCGCGACGCGCCGTCGGGCGTTGTGTGAGAACTTGGTCGGGAATCGGCTGGCCGGACACTTCGTCCGTCCAATAAGTCCCCGCCTCCAAGCGTGCGAGCGCGGTTTCCACGTCGGCGAGATCTTGTTCGACCTGGTCGAGGTTCGGTACCGCTGACTCGGGATTGGTCACGTCGACAGCATAGGCAGATAGCGTCTCGCGCATGCCCATACCCTTCCCGCCCTTCGATGGATCCGCACCCAAGCAACAGCAGTTCTCCGAGTACCCCGAAATGGGCATCGACCCGGCCAAGCGCTACACCGCGACGATGGACACCTCGATGGGATCGATGGTCATCGCCCTCGACGCGATTCGGGCACCAAAGACCGTCAACAGTTTCGTGTTCCTCGCATTGAACCACTACTTCGACGGCATCATCTTCCACCGCATCATCAACGGCTTCGTGTGCCAGGGTGGGGATCCCACCGGCACCGGCCGCGGTGGGCCGGGCTACCGCTTCGATGATGAGTTACCGAAGGCCGGCGAATACAAGGTTGGTTCGTTCGCCATGGCCAACGCCGGCCCGAACACGAATGGTTCGCAGTTCTTCATCATCTCCGGGCCCGACGGCTGCCGCCTTCCCCCCGCCTATGCGCTGTTCGGCCAGGTTGTGAAAGGCCTCGAAGTCGTCGAGGCGATGCAAAGCGTGCCGACCGCCGCTGGTGACCGCCCGAAGACCGACGTCGTCATCAACTCGGTCACCATCACCGTCGCCGACTGACGAAGGATGGTGTGGTCCCGGTCGGGCAGCGGGTTTCGCTCGCACGGGAACTTCGACGGTCGGTAGCGTGATGTCCATGTCGCCGCTGATCGCAGTCGCCGGGCGCACCGCCGTGGCGGGTCGAGTGTCGCGCGACGCAGTCGCCTTTGCCGGCCGTCGCTACATGGAGTCGGTCTTGCGCGGTGGCGGTGAACCCGTGGTGGTGACACCGCAGCACATCACGCACGATGTCGCACTCGATCTCGCCTCTCGCTTCGACGGCCTCTTGTTGATGGGTGGACCCGACGTCGACCCCGAGTTGTACGGCCAGGAACCGCATCCCACCACGTACGGAGTCGATCGTTTCCAGGATGATTTCGAGATCGGACTCCTGCGCGCCGTGCTCGAGGTCGGCATGCCGGTGCTCGCGGTGTGCCGTGGCATTCAACTCGTCAACGTCGCGATGGGTGGAACCCTCATCCAGCACATCGACGAGTCGGGTGGTCCACAGCACCGTCCATCTGCCTTTCCTGCGGGTGCCGAGTTCGCCATGCACGACGTGAACGTTCGCGAAGGCTCGAAAATGCACAAGGCACTCGGCACGACAACGATCACGGGTGCTTCGTTCCATCACCAAGGCCTGGACACACTCGGTGACGGTCTGGTTGCCGTCGGCTGGTCCTCGGATGGTTTGGTGGAAGCGGTCGAGCATCTCGATCGCTGGCTACTCGGTGTGCAGTGGCACCCCGAGGACACCGCACACGAAGACCCACCGCATCAGTCGCTGTACAACGCCTTCGTGCGTGCCGCGAGTTTGTTCAATCAGATGTCGCGTCGGGCCTGAAGGTTTCCGACTCGGGATTGAGGAGAACCCAACGGAACAAGCGTGTCACCGCCTCACCGAGGGGGCGACTCACGAGTGCGTCGGCCACCGGTACGTAGGGAAGACGCAAAGGGACGCGTACCCACCGCGGCAGGGTCGAGATGGCGGCCGCTGCTATTGCCGAGTAGCCGATGCGCGCAGGTATCGGCAACGGTGGGGTGAGCACGAGGTAGCGGGCGGCTTCTTTTGCCTCTTTCGACGCGGACAGTTCGGGTCGGAACATGCGCAGCTGGTCGCGCAGTGCGCGTTCGCTGGTGGGTGGTGCCGGTACGCCGAGCGCGCGCGCGACACGCGCGGTGTCGGCCACGTAGGCATCACGCTCGCCCCGGTCGAGGGGGCGCTCACCAAATCGTTGGTGGGCGAAGAGAAAACTGTCGACTTCGGCGACGTGCACCCAGCGCAACAGGTGCGGATCGTTGGCCGAATACGCTCGACCGTCCGAGGCAGTGCCCTTGACGCGGTTGTGCACGGCCCGCACGCGGGCAACCGCCTCCTCGGCGGCGCGTGCAGAGCCGAAAGTGGTTGCGGCGAGGAAGTCCGCGGTGCGCTGCAGGCGACCCCATGGATCGTTTCGGTAGTCGGAGTGGGTGGCGACTCCTGCCATGGCGAGGGGGTGCATCGACTGCAAGAGCAGGGCACGCAGGCCACCGATGAACATCGACGCATCACCGTGGACACGGATGATCGGGCTGTCGGGGGCGAACCAGCGCGGGCCCTCTTCGTTGATGAGGCCGAGCATGCGGGTGTTGCCATCGGGGCCGGCGATGCGTGAACGAACGGCATCGCCGATCGTCGTGCGCAAACCCGCCAACTGAGCGTCGAGCACCGGGGGGATCTCCAACTTCACCACGAACCCATCGTGCCAGCGTACGCTTCGTTCATGCCGTCTCCTGCCGAGGAAAAGTTGCTCTCGACCCGCTGGTTGTTGAAGGTGGCCGTCATTTTCTGGGGTGGCTTCCTCGTGATGGTTGCCACACGACACTCGTTTCACCGTCTCGCGAACCTTCTCGTTCTTCTGCTCATCTCCATCTTTCTCTCACTTGCGATCGAACCGGGTGTGAACAAACTCCAGGCACGTGGCTGGCGGCGTGGTCGGGCCACGATCACGATTCTGCTGTCGGTCATCGTCGGTGCGATCGCGCTCGTTTCACTCTTCGTGACACTCGTGGCGACTCAGATCGTCGACCTGCTGCGCAACAGCGAGGAGTACGTCAACGAAACCGTCGACTTCATCAACCGCAACTTCAACGCCAACATCAACCCGCAAGAGGTGAACAACAGCATCACCGACCCGAACGGTCCCGTGCAGCGGTTCATCAATTCGCAGCAGGACAAGGTGGTGAGTGTTTCGGTGCAGGCGCTGGGTGTCCTTCTGCAGATCTTCTCGGTGTTGTTGTTCACCTTTTATTTCGTTGCCGACGGGCCGAGGTGGAGGCGGGCGATCTGCTCGCGTTTGCCGGCTGAACGACAGGTCCGGGTACTGGAGGTCTGGGAGATCGCCGTCACCAAGACGGGCGGCTACCTCTACTCGCGTGCATTGCTGGCACTCGCATCGAGCTTCTTCCATTGGATCGCATTTCAAGCGATCGGCACGCCGGCACCCATCGCGATGGCGATCTGGGTTGGTTTGGTGTCGCAGTTCATGCCCGTCGTCGGTACCTATGTTGCGGGTGTTTTGCCCCTCGTCCTGAGCTTCATCGAGGAGCCCTCGTCGGCGATCTTCGTCGTTGTATTCATCATCGTCTACCAACAGATCGAGAACTATTTCGTTTCGCCGCGGATCACTGCGCGCACGATGGACCTGCACCCTGCTCTCGCCTTTGGTTCGGCGATTGCGGGGGCCGCGCTGCTCGGGGCACTGGGCGCGCTTTTGGCCCTGCCCGGCGCGGCGATGGTCCAGGCGATCGCCAGCCAGCGCGGCTCGCGACATGATGTGGTCGACAGCCCGCTGACAACGTCGCAGCAGCCCCGCCGGAAGAGGAAACGCCGCCGCCAGGCGGCCGGTTGACGGCCGTGGCGGGAATTCCCTTCGTCGAGCCGCTCGAGGGCCTCGTCTATGGGGCGGTCGACCGATTGTCGCCCCTCGTCGCACGTGTCGTGGCCGAGAACCCGTCCAAGTTCACATACAAGGGCACCGGCACCTACATCATCGGTCGCGATGACGTGGTGGTCGTGGACCCGGGACCGAACCTCGATTCACACCGCACGGCTCTCGAACGCGCGCTTGACGGGCGGCGGGTGCGGGGGATCGTCGTCACACACTGTCATTCCGATCACGTGCCGTTGTCGTACTGGTTGGCCGAATCTACGCAAGCACGTACCTACGGTTTCGGACCGCACCCGCGACCCATCGGAACCGATGCACTCGACGATGACGACGATGGTGAATCGAAGAACACGGGCGATGGCGAGGAGCGTGAACACACCGACTTCGATTTCGTTCCCGACGTTGCGGTGGGGGATGGGCAGACGTTCCTCACCGTTGATGATTGGTCCCTGGCAGCAGTCCACACCCCGGGCCACACATCGAACCATCTCTGCGTGCATCTCGATGCCGAAAACGCACTGTTCACCGGTGACCACATCATGGGGTGGAGTACGACCGTCGTCTCGCCACCCGACGGCAACATGGCCGACTACATGGCCTCGGTTCGCAAGTTGATCGCGCGCAGTGATGCGGTGCTCTATCCGACGCATGGCAACCCCGTGCGGAACCCTGCACCGTTCCTCGCGGCGTATCTCGCACACCGGGTCGAGCGCGAAAACCAGATCATCGAGTTGCTGCGGCGGGGTCCGTCGACGATCCGCGCCATGGTCGAGGTGCTTTATGCCGATGTACGCCGCGAACTTCACAAGCCCGCGAGACGCAGCGTGATGTCGCATCTACTCAAGCTCTACGACGACGGTGTGGTGACGACCGCCGTCGATGCGCCGCCGTCGATGCGCTGTATCTGGTCGGTAGTCGACAGATAGGCATATGGGGGCATCCCTCGGTCGCGGGAAGGGGTCCAGGTAAATTTCTCCCTGTGACCCCCCCCGAGGTTCGCCGACTCGCCAAGTTGTGGCTGGCACCCGCTGCTGCTGGCGTCATGCTGGTTGCCGGTGTTGCTCTTGCCGTCGGCCGATCGGGTAGCGACGCCGAGGCATCCCCGCAGACGTCGACCTCGACCGTTCCCGAGACGACCACGACACTGCCACCCGAGACAACCACGACACCGCCACCCGAGACGACCACGACACCGCCACCCGAGACGACCACGACGGTCGTCTGGAATCATGCCAATCCACGCCCTCTGCCGGACAAGACGGGCAAGGGCAGGCGCGTCGTACTCCACAACAGCCTCAACTGGGTGTGGATCGTGAACGAAAACGATGAAGTGCTCCGATCGGTGCCCGTCTCGGGCCGTGAAGGTGTTCCCAAGTCCGGCAAGTACCGCGTGATGTCGAAGAGCGAGTCCTCGCAGAGCATCTTCTTCCCCGAAATCAAGATGAAGTGGTCGGTCCGCTTTGCCGTCAGCCCGAACGGAAAGAACACCATCTCGTTCCACTCGATTCCCACGTGTGCGTGGGAGGGCGGACACTGCAGTCCCGTTGGTCCGATGCAAACCGTCGAACAGTTGGGCACTTTTCAGAGCGGAGGCTGCATTCGTATGCTCGACACCGACGCCGAGTTCCTCTACGAATTCGTCGAGGTCGGCACGCGGGTGCTGGTCCTCAAGTAGTCACGCCGCGTAGCGCGCCATCTCCGACTTCAGAAGGTCAAGACCGAGGTTTCCGAGATTGAGAGCGTAGGCGTGCCAATCACGCAGGTTGAACTGCGCACCGAGGCGTCGCTTGGCATCATCGCGCAGGTCGAGCCAGACACGTTCGCCGAGCTTGTAGGAAATGGCCTGCGCCGGCCAGCCCAGATAGCGGTCGATTTCCGAACGGTTGAACTCGTCGTCACTCGACGATCGCTCGGTGAGGAACTCGAGCGCGAGACCAGGCGTCCATGCCTCACCTGGGTGCCACGGCCACGACGAGGGAATTTCAAACCCGCAGTGCAGGCCGATGTCGATGACCACACGGGCTGCGCGCATCGCCTGGCCGTAGAGATAGCCGAGGCGGTAGTCGGGGTTCGTGAAGAACCCGAATTCATCCATCAGCCGTTCGGCATACAGCGCCCAGCCCTCGCCATGACCCGAAACGAACGTATTGCGCTGATAGCGCGAGAGTTGATCGGCGTTCACCGTCGCCATCGCGACCTGGAGGTGATGGCCCGGGACACCCTCGTGGTACGCGGTCGTTGGTTCGCCCCATCGGGGAACCGACGTGCGACCGTTCAGCGGATACCACGTGCGACCCGGACGGGCCAGGTCTTCGCTCGGTCCCGTGTAGTACATCGCGGCGGCACCACCTGGGGGTGAGATCATTGCCTCGCACCGACGAATCGACTGCGGAATGTCGAAATGATGGTTGTCGATGAGGAAGACCATCGCCTCATCCATGAGTTCCTGCAACCAATTGCGCAGGTTCGTTTCTCCGTGCACCGCACGAAGTGGATCCGTGTCGAGGAGATGGCGGACTTCGGCTGCCGACGCCCCGGGAAGAATCTCTTCTCCCACCCGAAGGATTTCTGCATCGAGACGGGCGACTTCGTCCCAACCCCAGTCGTAGGCATCCTTCGCATCGACCGACATGCCGAGATAGCGACGACGGGCGAATGAATGGCGCTCCTCACCGACGCCGTCGTTCGGGTCGGCACGGCGCGCGTATTCACCACGCAGAAAAGCCGCGGTCTCGGACAATGCCGCCGAGCAATCCCGGGCGGCCGATTGCAAGCGGCGCGAGAGCACCTCGGAAACCTGCGCTGTTGCCGCGAAGCCTGCGAAGAAGCCGTCATCGGATGACCCAGCCCATGCGGCGGCCTGGCCGGCCACGGCCAACGCCTGCCGGACCGGTGCTGCAACACCCCGCGCCAGGCCCTCCTGCCAGGATGCGCGCATGCCGGCGAGCGTGGTCGGAAACGCCTCCATGCGGGCGGCGATGTTTTCCCAGTCACCCTCCGAGCCGGTCGGCATGAGGTCAAAGACACTGCGTGCACCGTCGAGGTCGCCTGCAATCACGCGAATGCCGCGCAGGTGTTCACCCGCTGTGTGCTCGGCGACGGCGAGTTCCAGGTCGTTGCGCAGCACGCCCGCAGCAAGACGATCCGCATCATCAGAGGGTGACAGCGCATCCAGGGCGGTGAGTGTCTGCGCGGCATGTGTGGCGCGCGCGTCGTGGCCGGCGGGGGAAAAGTCGGTCATCTTGTCGTCGTAACCCGCGACACCCAGATAAGTCGCCGCCAGCGGATCGAGTGCCGCCATCTCGTCGATGAAACGGTCTGAGAGCGAGTAGATCGGCGTGTTGCGCTGCGACATTCCGCCACGTTAGAACGCGGCACCCGACCGACTAAATTTTCGTGGGAGGGGGTTGACGATGAATCTCGCACGCATCGGCGAATTTTGGGCGCGCTGGCGGCCCGAGGAACTGTCCATCAAGTACGCGGGTGTCGAAACTACATGGCGCGAACTGGACGTGCGCACCAGCCACCTCGCTGCCGGTCTCGCCGGCAGGGGCATTGCCAAGGGGGACCGGATCGGTCTCTTGTTGACCAATTGCATGGAGTGGATCGAACTCACGATTGCGGCCTGGAAACTCGGCGCACTCATCGTGCCGATCAACACCCGCTTCACCCCGGCCGAGGTCAAGTTCGTCACGGCCAACGCCGGCGCAAAACTTCTCTTCACCAACGACGGCCTCGCAGACTCGGCGAAAACGGTCGAGGGTTGCGAAGTCATACGCGTCGAACACATCGCGCCGCTGTACGCCGACGGCTCAACGATCCTCACCGCCGACACGGTGCCCGACGACGCCGCATTCATCTGTTACACCAGCGGCACGACCGGCGACCCGAAGGGCGCCGTGCTGACCCACGGCTCGTTCAACGCCGGTTCACAGTCATGGGCACAGGCACTCGACCTGTGGCCGGGCGACAAACTGCAGTTGCCGTTCCCGTTGGCCTTCACCGGCGGCCTCGCGCTGTGGCTCTACACCTACTGGTCGGGGGCGAGCCTGCTTCTCGACAACGAGGTGAACATCGACCGTATCTACGACAACTTCGAGAAGGAACGCGCCACGGGCTTCATGGCTGTGCCGACGATCTTCCAGATGATCGTCGATCACCCGCGCTGGAAGACGGCCGACCTGTCGGCTTGGAAGAAGGCCTGCTCGGGTGGTGCCGTCGTGCCGCCGTCACTCTTGAAAGCAGTGCAGGCGCGCGACATACCGATGCTGCAGATGTTCAGCCTCACCGAGTCGTCGGCCGCGGGCACCGTGCTGCCCTCGCACGACGCGTTCCGCAAGGTGGGCTCGGCAGGTATCCCCATCAACCACGGCTCGCTGAAAATCGCCGACGACGACGACAACGAAATCGCCACCGGCGAAGTGGGGGAGATTCTCTTGAGGGGCCCGCAGGTGATGAAGGGCTATTGGAACAACCCCGAAGCAACCGCTGCGGCGTTGCGCGGCGGCTGGCTGCACACGGGTGATCTCGGATACGTCGATGACGAGGGCTATCTCTACGTCGTCGACCGCAAGAAGGACATGCTCATCTCTGGCGGCCTCAACGTGTACCCGGCGGAACTCGAGCGTTTGATCGCAAACGTTCCCGGCGTCGTCGAAGTAGCCGTGGTCGGCGTTCCCGACGACCACTGGGGAGAGACCCCGCTCGTCATCGTGTTCACGAACGGGGCAAAGATCGAAGCAAGCGACATTCTGGACGTGTGTCGTGACAATCTCGCCGATTTCAAGTTGCCGCGTTACTTGCACGTCACCCAAACGCCGCTCCCACGCAACATGTCGGGCAAGATCCTCAAACGTGAACTGAAGATTCAGTTCGCCGACTTTCCAAAGACCGCACGAGCGATTCGCTGAGACGAAGATGCGCGCGAGGATCGGTGTCACTATCTACTCGGTCGACTACACGATGCGCCCCGACGACCTCGCCCGCGAAATCGAAGCCCGTGGGTTCGAGAGTTTCTGGGTGCCCGAACACAGCAACATCCCGACCAGCAGAAAGTCGCCATGGCCCGGGAGCCTCAGCGGTGAACCACTTCCGAAGGAGTACTCGCACATGCTCGATGCCTTCGTCGCGCTGTCGATGGCGGCCGCGGTGACCAAGGACCTGCGCCTCGGGACCGGCGTGATGCTGGCCGCACAGCGCGATGCCATCTGGACCTCGAAGCAGATCTCGTCGCTCGACTTTCTGAGCAACGGTCGCGTCGAAATCGGTGTCGGTGTTGGCTGGAACCAGGACGAGATGGAGAGCCACGGTGCAGTGTTTCGCGAACGTTGGGACAAGACCCGCGAGGTGGCCGAGGCGATGCGGGCGATGTGGCGCAACGAAGTGGCCGAATACAACGGCAACATCGTCAGCGTCCCGCCCACTTGGCAGTGGCCGAAACCCCTGCAACCCGGGGGCCCCAAGATTCACCTCGGCGGTGGTACCGGCCCGCGACTCCTGGGTGAAGTGGCGAAGTGGGCCGACGGGTGGATGCCCATCTCCGCGCGACCTTCACTGGCGAACCGCTTGAAGATGCTCGAAGAAGTCTGCGACCGAGTCGGCCGTGACTGGCGCACGCTCGACGTCAGTGTCTTTGGTGCGAACACCACCGTCGATGGACTCTGCAACCTCTTCGAAGAAGGCGTCACACGCGCCATCCTCACACTGCCACCCGAGGGATCCGAGGTCATCTTGCCGCTGCTCGATGAATGGGCGGCGATGAAAGACGCCGTCTATGCCCGTATGAACTAGGCGAGTAGCGCTAGGAAAGAGAAGTGCAGAACTTCAACAAGTGACGTGCGCGTTCGACGTCGTCGTTGAACCCCTCGCGCAATGCTCTCGACCGCACCTCGAAGGAAATCGGCACCTCGGGGATCGCGGCGCACATCTGTGTGATCGGCAACCCACCCTCACCGGGGCACATGCGACCATTGACCGCATCGTCGAGCAGGGCCTCGAGCGTCGTTGGCACGGTCGCCGGTGCATCTGCAATCTGGATGTACGGAAACAACGAACGGTCGAACCCGGACAACTGGTCGAATGTCGCACCGGAACGTGAGAAGTGCAGGTTGTCGACCAACACCCCACCATTGGGCCGCGCCGCATCCACCACGACCTGCGCCGCCATCGTCAAGGTGTTGAGGGGAAAGATCGGCAGGAACTCACACACCACGCGAATACCGTGCGGTGCCGCCATGTCGCAGCACTCGCCGTAGCGCGCGGTGTTGAAGGCCTGGTCTTGGACACGACTGGTGAACAAGACGTTCCGTGCACCAATCCCCGCCGCCGCCGCCACCAAACGTTCGGCGTGATCATCGACACCTTCGGCGGGAATGATCGGTTCGAGGTCGAGTGCGATGATGCCCGTGTCATCGAGACGCTTGCGCACCTCGCTCGTCGTTGCATCGGTCCACGTCGCAGCGTCGAACCAGACGCCGCACGCGGGCCAACCCGCCTCCGCTGCAACCTCGACCATTCGCCCCGGCGGCAACGCGGGGTGAACCCCCGCGGCCAGCGACAACAGACGTGGCACCGGCTACGTCGCCTTTGTGAAGCGGATAGGCAACGAGGTCAGCGCACGCAGCGCAAAGTTCTTCTGGTATTCGAACGACATGTTCGGGTCGATCAGTTCGAAGTCATCGATGTTGTCGACGAAAGCGCGGAAGCCGATCGCCAACTCACGGCGCGCCAATGGTGCTCCGAGGCAGAAATGCACACCGGCACCAAAACCGATCTGGGAACGCGAATTCGAGCGGTCGAGGTCGAGCGCATCAGGGTTTTCGAAGTGCCGCTCGTCGCGGTTTGCTGCTGCGTAGCGGATGTTCACGATGGCGCCTTTCGGAATCGTCACCCCGTGCATTTCCACGTCGGCTGCAGCGGTGCGGAACAAACCCTGCACCGGCCCCTCGAGACGTACGGCTTCCTCCACCAGTTGCGGCACGTACTTGTCGGGGTTGCTCTTGAGCTTCGCCCACTGGTCGGGGTGTTGCGTCAAGAGCATGATGCCGCCCGACAGTGCATTGGTGCTCGTCTCCGAACCTCCCACGAACGTGTCGGCCATCATCTCGGCGTGCAGTTCCTCGTCGGTCAACGTGCGACCCCATTCGGGAATCACGGTGTTCACCAGGTCCGACAACAAGGTGTCGTTGGGCTCGACACGCAGACGCTCGAAGATCGGTTGGAAGTAGTGCTGCGCCTCGATCTCCATCTCAGTCGACCACAACGCTTCTTCCTCTGTCTGCATCATGCCGAGACGCTGCACCCATGCATCGGTCCACGCCTTGATCTGCCAGATGTCCTCCTGGTTCGCACCCATCTGCACACCGATGACGATCAAGGGCAGCGGTACGGCAAAAGCGCGTACCCAGTCGCACTGGCCTTCGTCGACGAACTTTGCGAACAACTCCCGTGCGACACCCTCGACAACGGGATCGAGTTGCTTGATGCGGCTTGGCCGGAACGCGTGGTCGAAGAGTCCGCGCATCTCCTTGTGGTTCGGGTCGTCGCGGCCCGCGAGGGTGGGGGCGGGCACCCAGCCCTTTTCTTTGTAGAGGTCGATGATCTTCTTTTGGCGTTCGATCATCTCGGGTGTCGCGACACGGGAGGCTTGACGCTGATTCACGAAGTTCGTGGTGTCCATGACCACCGCACGCACGTCCTCGTAGCGGGTGATCACGTACATACCCGTCCGCGGGTCGAGCCACACGGGTGCCTCATCACGCAATGTCTTGTAGGCGTGGTACGGACAGTCATTTGTTGCAGGATCGAAAAAATTGACCTCGACGTTGCTTGTGCTCACGTTCACGTCCCCCTTGTAATTGCTCTACTTTATGTGAAAGACCAAGGGGGAAAGAATGGTCGCAGCAGCCGACATCATCGCCAAATTCGGAGCGGTCGAAGACGACCAGCGTTACACGCGCCTCGTGGAACTTTTCACCGACGATGCCATCTATTACGACCCGTTCATGGGCCCGCAGCGAGGCAAGGAAAAGATCCGCACCTTCATGGGCCACATGGAGGAACTCGTCCCGGCCGCAGGTGCGCGTTTCGACGCCTGGGACATCTCGGCAGGCACCACCGTCGCCTGGGCAAAGTGGACGATGTATGCGCGTGGTGCCAACGGCGAAGTCGGCGTTCCCGGTCAGAGCATCTATCGCCTGCGCGACGACGGTGATGGCCTCAAGGTGTGTTTCGTCGCCGACTACGTCGATTCGTATGCCTACGGCAAACTTTCCCGCGACCGTGTGCCCGACATGACCACTCCCGCAAAGCTTCCCAAGGGAACCGATGTTCAGGGCACGGGGCACGGTCTCATCCGCACGTTCTGGAAGATGCAGGACACGCGCCAGTACACACAACTTGCCGAACTGTTCACCGACGACGGCGTTTTCACTGACCAGGTGTACGGCCGCTTCGAAGGAATCGAAGCGATCCGCAACTACATGAAGCGTATGGACGTGGAAATGCCCGACGGTGGCGTCACTTTCGACCTCGTTGACTGTGCCGGTGACGAAACCGTCGGCTGGTCGCAGTGGACATGCAACGTTCCCGGTGGTTCTTTCCCCGGGTGGACACTGCACAACGTCCGCGACGGCAAGTTCACGCTCGACTCCGACTATTTCGACGTGGTCCTCGCGCGCAAGCTGCGCCCCAAAGCATGATCGAAAAACGACGAAGCAGTCGACTTCGAACGGGCATTGATGGGTTGCTTTGGTTGACTCCGTGGTACCGAACGCAACGTGACCGGTAACGTCTCCCCACTTTCGCAGGCGACCGCAGGGCATTTCTGCCGTACGGGCGAAACCGAACCTGTTGATTGCCCGACGAAACGTGCCTCTTCGTGGAAAAAATAGGGCGGTGTCCCGCCTCTGTGCCATCTCTAGGCTGAGCCCCGTGTCGGGCTCCGAAAGCACCCACCCCAACGTTGCCAAGGTTCGTGCTGCCGCCGAGGCGGCCGGCCTCACCATCAAGGTGCGGCGTTTTCCCGAAGGTACCAAGACCGCACAGGACGCGGCCGACGCTATCGGCGTCACTCTCGGACAAATCGTGAAGAGCCTCGTCTTCGCCGTCGACGGTGAAGTTGTCCTTGCACTCGTCAGCGGCTCAAATCAACTCGACGAAAAGAAACTCGCCCTCTCGGCGGGTGGTTTGAAATGTGCCCGTGTCGACGCGGACATCGTTCGCCAGACCACCGGCTTTGCAATCGGAGGCGTGCCGCC
>VGAC01000015.1 GCA_016870865.1 Actinomycetota bacterium | reverse complement strand
TCGGTTGTCTACGGCCTTTGGGCAGTTTCGATCTTCTCCGGCGCCGCCTCGTCGTGGGGAGAGCTGCTGCACAAGTTCGCCGGCTGGTTCCCACTGTTCGGAGTCGAGAACGAGCAGTATGACCGCAGCCCGTTCGTGGCGGGTTTGGTGCTTGCCATCATGATCACGCCGATCATCACGTCGGTGTCGCGTGAAGTGTTCTCCCGCACGCCTCCCGACTTGGTCAATGCCTCGTATGCCCTCGGTGGCAGTCGCTGGGGTGCGATTCGCAACGTCGTGTTGCCGTACGGCTCGAGTGGTGTCGTCGGTGGCACCATGCTGGGCCTCGGTCGGGCACTCGGTGAGACGGTTGCCGTGTACCTGGTGTTGAACCTCGTGTTCAAGCCGAATTTCCGGATTCTCGAATCGCAGGGCGGCAACGTCGCTTCATTGATTGCCACCAAGTTCGGCGAAGCAAGCCAATACGAAATCAAAGCGTTGCTTGCGGCGGGCTTTGTTCTCTTCGTGTTGACGATGGTCGTCAACATGGCGGCTACGTACATCGTCCAGAAGAAATCACCACTGGAATCATGAGCGACACCGCACTTGCCCCGACACCTGCACCGATTCGCCCGTGGAAGGTCACGCCGCGCATGGTGGCGCCGCAGCTGGGCCTTGCATTCGGGGGAGCAGTTGCGGCGATGGCGGTGGTCTTGGCCACGGGCCTTGCGGGGTTCGACGGCTGGCTCGTGGTGTTCGTTCCGATCTCGATCATCGGCACGCTGCTGCTCTCGCGCAGCAAGGGCGCAGTCGCATCGGTCGACGCCATTGTGGGCAACGGAATCGTTACGGTCGCCGGGATTTCGTTCTACCCGATTGTTTCGCTCTTGTGGACCGTCATCTCGCAGGGTCTCGACGCGTTGCTCAACTGGAATTTTGTTTCCTCGGACATGCGCATTTCGGGTCCCGACGACGAATTGAACATGGGCGGTGCGCTGCACGCTCTCGTTGGAACCTTGATGATGGTGTCGATCGCTGCCGTGATCACGTTGCCGCTCGGTGTGCTGACAGCCGTGTACGTCACGGAAGTGCGCGGCAAATTGCGCACCTTGGTGCGCTTCATCATCCAGTCGATGAGCGGTGTGCCTTCGATCGTTGCGGGATTGTTCATCTATTCCACGGTTGTGATGGGAATGAACAAATTCAGCGGTTTGGCTGGTGGTCTTGCACTTGCGATTCTCATGCTGCCGACGGTCGCACGTACGGCCGAGGAAGTTTTGAAGTTGGTTCCTGACGATCTGCGTTCGGCGAGCTACGCATTGGGTGCACCACAGTGGCGCACCACGTTGTTCGTTGTACTGCCCACGGTTCGCAGCGGCATCGTGACATCGGGGATTCTCGGTGTTGCGCGTATTGCAGGGGAGACGGCGCCGTTGTTGTTGACCGCCAGCTACTTCACTGCAACGACGTTCTCGCCGACCGAGGGCCCGGTGGCATCGTTGCCGATGTTCACGTTCGGTCTCTTGCAGAGCGGCACTGAGTACTCGTTTGCACGCGCGTGGGCCTGCTCATTGCTGCTTCTCTTGGCGGTATTTGTATTGTTCACGATTGCGCGCGCATTGAGCGGGAGAGACAAGCGATGACGGATGTGAAAGGGCACGAGGTCACGAAAATGGTCGAAACTCAAGAGGCGGTTGCCGTCTCGTCGCGACAGAAGGCCGGACTCGAGGCCCGAGGAATTCATGCCTGGTTCGACAAGCATCATGCGCTCGAAGACGTCAACCTGTTCTTCCCGGAAAACACCGTCACCGGTCTCATTGGTCCGTCGGGGTGTGGCAAGTCGACGTTTCTTCGCATTCTCAACCGCATGCACGAGTTCATCCCGAAGGCCGCGATGGCCGGTGAAGTCTTGCTTCATGACGGCGATATTTACGACCCGTCAGTCAACCCCGCCGAAATCCGTCTGAAGATCGGCATGGTGTTCCAGAAGCCGAACCCGTTCCCGGCCATGACCATTGCCGAGAACGTCGTCGCCGGAGTGAAGTTGGCGAAGCTCAAGGTTGCAAGCCGCGATGAAGTGATTGAAGAGTGCCTGACGCGTGCGGGTTTGTGGAAGGAAGTCAAAGATCGCCTCGGCGCAAAGGGTGGGTCGCTTTCGGGTGGCCAGCAGCAGCGTTTGTGCATCGCTCGAGCACTGGCCGTGAACCCCGAAGTTCTGTTGATGGACGAGCCGTGTTCCGCGCTCGACCCGGGTAGCACGCTGCGCATCGAGGAAACCATTGGCGAGTTGTCGAAGACGATGACCATCATCATCGTCACGCACAACATGCAGCAGGCGGCACGCGTGTCCGACTACTGCGCTTTTTTCCTGGCCGACGGCGGTCCGGGCCACCTCGTTGAATCGGGACTGACGTCGCAGATGTTCACCACGCCGACCGACAAGCGCACCGAGGACTACGTCCAGGGTCGCTTCGGCTGATTTCGTTCAGCCATTGTTCACATTGGTGAACCGTTTCGTTCACCCCCTCAACCCTTTCGGTTGAACTCGGTCTTCTACCGTTTCTTTCGTCAGAGAACTGACGATTCACACCACTACGGAGGACCAACAAAATGGCATTTCGCCGCCGTGCAGTAGGAAAAATGGCAGTCGCCGGAACGATCGCGGGTCTCGTTGCGAGCCTCGGATTTTCGGGTGTCGCGAAGGCAGAGTCGGTGTCGGGCTCGGGTGCAACTTTCCCGAAGACCTTCCTCGATGCCTGCATCCCCCTCTTCAACCAGAAGTCCGGGCACACGCTCTCGTACAACGCGAAGGGTTCGGGCGGTGGCAAGACCGACTTCAAGAACGGTCTCACCGATTTCGCCGGTACCGACTCGCTCGTCGCCACGAAGGACAACCCGTCGTTCGGCTGGACTTACGTGCCGTACGTGCTGGGGGGCATCGGCGTGGTGTTCCGCCTCGATGAGTTGAAGGGCGCAGACTTGTCGCTCGGCTCGGCCACCGTTGGTGGAATCTTCTCGGGCAAGATCACCAAGTGGAACGACCCGGCGATTGCCGCCGACGTGAAGGCCAACCCGGTCTTCGCGAACTCGGTGAAGAAGAGCTACTACAAGGGTGCCGTCGTCACGATGAAGGCAGATTCGACCGCCGCAGCAACCGTCTCGGTCAACATGACATCCGCCGCCGCAAAGGCGACCAAAGGCAAGAAGATTGAGGTCGTGCAGGAGCTGAAGGGCAAGAAGACGGTCCTCAAGTCGGTTGCGACGAAGGTCGGCGCGGTGTCAATCGCGGTGAAGACGGTTGCAAATGCCGAGTACGTCGTGAATGCAAACGGTAAGAAGCTCGCCGCATTCAAGGCCACGAAGGTGACCCTGCCCGACAAGAACATCACGGTGGTGTACCGCAGTGACGGCTCGGGTACGACGAACAACTTCGTCAACTACCTGAAGAACACCGACACGGCCAACACTTGGACCGTTGCCGATGCATTCACCGGCGCGTTCCCGGGTGGCGCAAGCGCAGTTCCGGGCAGCTTCCAGGGTCAAAGCGGTTCGACGGCACTCTCGAACTACGTCGCCGACAACAACGGCACCGTTGGTTACACCGAAGTGTCGTTCGTGATCGAGCGCGAGGCGAAGGGCATGAAGGCTGCGTACATCAAGAACGCCGCCGGCAAGTACGTGTACCCGTCGTCGGCGAACGTGTCGGCCTTCCTCAGTGACTACGCGCCGGGAGCCAAGGGAACGATTTCGTTCAAGTACGACAACAAGGATGCGAATGCGTACCCGATCGCGGCCGTGACATATCTGCTGGGCAAGACAGCACCTAGTGCCAAGAACGCGATCGTCTCTGACTTCGCAACGTTCCTGCTCGATGAGTGTGGTCCGCAGTTGGCGGAGTCGCTCTACTACGCACCGGTTGCCGGAGCGTTGCTGAAGGCCGCCGAGTCACTGGCGAAGACGATCAACGCCGGCTGATCAAGGTTTCACGACGACAGAGTCGTCGTGGTTGAAGTGCCCGACACGGTCGAGGTGGATCCATCCACCTCGACCGCTGTCGTTGTGCCGTTGGGGTCGATCGTCGTCGACGAAGTGTCGACCGAGGTCGTGGTCTCAGCAGCGGTTGTGGTCGTTCGCTTGGGCTTCGTCGTTGTTGTCTCGAGCACCGTGGTGGTGGTCGAGGTGGTGGTGACGATCACCCAACTGACCGCTGGCCACGGAATGGTTTCGGGAGTCTGTTGCAGTTGGTCCTCGGGGCGTTGGCTGAGCCACAAGGTGAGTGAAGCGCCGAACACGATCGCCGAACCGATGGTGGCGCGGCCGATGCGCCTGACCCGCGTCTCGCGCATCATGGTGCGCCCTCCACCGCGATGCGGCGGCGAATCTCGCGGGCGACCTTCCACTGTTGGGCGGCGAGGGTGCGACCCGAGAAACGCAGGTCGAACGTTTCTGTCGCGATGTCATCGACTCCCAGCACGCTGGGTGCCTCGAGAATGAGTGGTGCCCATTCGGGGTCGCGGGCGATTTCGGCGCCGATGCGGTTCAACTGATCGATAGTCGCGTCGAGGTCGGCGTCCCGCGACACGGGCACGGTGATGAGGACACGCGACCAGTCGCGCGAGAGGTTCATCGTTTGACGTAACTGCCCGTTGGCGATGGTGAAAAGGTCGCCGTCGAAGGTGCGTACCTTGGTCACGCGCAGGGTGACCTCCTCCACGCGACCCTCGACCCAACCGACGGGAACGAGTGGGCCGACGTTCACCACGTCACCGACGCCGAATTGGCGCTCGGAGATGATGAAGATGCCGGCAAGAACGTCGCCGACGATTTGTTGTGCGCCAAAGCCGAGCCCCGCGCCGATGACCGACACCATGGGCACCACGGCACTTGCCGGGAGGTTGAGGAGCAGTAACACCCACACGAAGGCGACGGTGGCGATCGTGAAGTTGAGGCCCCACCGTGCCGCACCGACCAGTGCCCCCTGATAGGCGCCGATGGGGTTGTGGCCGAGGGGGTCGACCTTGGCGCGCAGGCGCTCGATCCGGCGGGCCTGGTAGCGGGCGATGAGACCGATGATGCGGGTGAGGAAGAACGCCCCCGAGGTGATGGTGACGATGATGAGACCTTCGTCTTTGATCCAGTTCCACGCGCCCGTGGTGCGTTCGGCGGCAACGATCAAAAGCATCTGTGGGTCAGCATAACGACATGACAGGATGAGCCCGTGCGCATCGTTCTCGGTACCTGCCACCACGACTGTCCTGATTCGTGCGGTTGGGAGGTCACGGTCGACGAAGGCGTTGCGACGAAAATGCGTGGTCACGCAGAGCATCCCTTTTCGCAGGGTGAACTGTGTCCGAAGGTGAACCATTTTCTCGAGCGCGTCTACAGCCCCGACCGTGTGACGACTCCGCTCATCCGGGACGGCGCGAAGGGCTCGGGTCGGTTCCGGCGCACGTCGTGGGACGAAGCGCTCGCGTTGATCGTCGATGCGGTGCGTGAGCGTGTGACGCTGCACGGTGGGGAGACGGTTCTGCCCTGGTCGTCGGCGGGGAACCAGGGCTTGTTGCAGATGTCGTCGCTCGACCGCCGATTCTTCGCCGCATTGGGCGCCTCGACGACGCACGGTGCACTGTGCGGCAGCGTGGCAAAAACGGGTCATGCCGCCACCACCGGCACCGGCATGAGTTCGGACCCGACGACGGTCGAGCATTCGCGGTACATCATTCTGTGGGGCACCAACACGCGTCTCACGAACAGGCACCTGTGGCCCTTCGTCGAGCGTGCTCGCGCCGCTGGCGCCAAGTTGGTTGTGATCGATCCCGTACGAACGATCACGGCCGACTCGGCCGACTGGTTCATTCAGCCTCGTCCGGGAACCGATACGCCGCTGGCCCTTGCGATGCTCCACGTGATCATTGGCGAGGGCCTCGTCGATCGTGATTACGTGGAGGCACACGTCTCGGGCTACGCCGATCTCGTCAGCACCACGGGCGAGTGGTCGCCTGCGAGAGCGGCCGAGGAGTGCGGCATCGATGCCGCCGATATCACCACGCTGGCACGCGAATACGCGACAACCCGTCCGGCGTTCATTCGCACGTTGATCGGTGCCGAGCATCGCGCGAACGGCGGCATGATCTTCCGTACGCTCGCGTGTCTGCCGACGGTCACAGGCCAGTGGCGGCACTTGGGGGGCGGCCTGTCACGCAGCGTCGGCTCATGGTTTGGTGACTACGTCGACGACTCAGTGTTCAACCCGGTCAAAGCGCCGCGGGTGCGATCTCTGCCCTTCACCCAGCTTGGTCGGGTGTTGACCGACCCACAGACTCCGCCCGTGACAGCGCTCTTCGTGTGGAACGGCAATCCGGTGATCACGTGTCCGAACGCCGCATTGACTCGACGGGGTTTGGTGCGCGAGGACTTGTTCACCGTGGTCAGCGAACAGTTCCTCACCGATACGGCGAAGTATGCCGATGTCGTGCTACCCGCTACGACCCAGATCGAGCACGTCGATGTGGTTCCCGCGTGGGGCCATCTCAATCTTGGGTGGAACGGCAAGGCAATCGAGCCGGTGGGGGAATCGGTGCCTAATACCGAACTTTTCCGTCGTCTTGCCGGTGCTTTTGGAATCACCGACCGACTGTTTTCGTTGACCGACGACGAGTTGGTCGACATGGCGCTGCGTGACATCGATGCCACGGTGCTGCGTCGCGATGGTTTCGTGCGGTTGCCGAACGCGGATCGTCGCCTTTTTGCCGACGGTCGGTTCGGTCATGCGGACGGGCGTTGTGACGTGTCGGGAATCGTGTATCAGCCGGTCGCGCGCGACGAGAGCCGGCCACTCGTCATGTTGACTCCGAAGCAGCACTCACGGTTCCTGAATTCGAGTTATTCGCATCTGCCCGCGCACGGTCCGCGTGAAGGCGGACCCTTCGTCGAGATGACGGCCGATGACGCAGCCGAACGTGGACTCCTCGACGGTGATGTGGCGCGCGTTGCGAATGATCGGGGTGAACTGAGGCTGCCCGTTCGGGTGAGCGACCGCTTGGGTCGGGGTGTCGTGGCGGTGCCGTTTGGTTGGTGGGATGCAGCCCACGACGGCGCCGTGTCGGCCAACGACCTGACGTCGGATGCCCCGACCGACATGGGTGGTGGTGTGGCATACCACGACACGTTCGTCGAGGTCTCCCGCACCTAGCCCCGGTTTTGGTGGTCGGAGATGTCTCGAGGGGGGATCACGGCCGATAGGGAGCGAGCCAACACCCGGGCAGGGCATCGTGCGGGGCACGACGACTGCGAGCCCCCCGACGCTGCCGGGCGACGTCCAGTTTCAGCCCTTCGCCATCGACACGGGTGCCGTCAACGCTCCACACCAGATGTGGGCCGACGCGTTGGCCGCCACATTTTTCGCGATGGGCGACGATGGCCTCGCTCGGCTCACCCACTACCCATCTCCAAAGGTGTCCCGGCACGCCGGGAAGTCTCAGTCGGGGTTTTGGTCGCGGAGGAACTTCTCAAATTCGGCGGCAAGGTCGTCACCGCTTGGCATTGAGGCCTCTGAGCGTTGGTCGAACTGTTGCTCGAGCATGCGAACGTAGGCGAGTGCCTTCGTGTCGTCCTCGACGGCTTCTTCATGCAGCACGGCCCAGCGCCGTACTTCGCCGTCCATGTTCGCATGGCCCGTTGGAACACCGAGAACGTGTTCGAGATGGCGCAGTAGTGCCGCCGTGGAGCGGGGGTGTTGTGCGTTGGTGAGGTAGTGCGGAACGCCGACACGCAGCGAAACCGCCGGCAGGCCCGTGCGGTCGAAGCGCTCCTGCATCACGCCGATGACACCGGTGGGACCCTGGTACTGCGGTTGTTGCAGGCCGAGACGACGCGCGAGATCGGGGTTCGTGGTGCTGCCAACGACGGGTGGCAGGCGTGTGTGGGGCACCTGGTCGGCGAGTGCACCGAGCGTGACGACGGCGGAACACTTCAGGCCCTGGGCAACCTCGACGATCGCATCGATGAAAGTCGACCAGTGAATGTGCGGCTCGACACCGGCGAGGAGCACAAGGTCGCGACTGCCCTCGGGAAAACGTGCGATGTAGATGTCGTTTTCGGGCCATCGAATCTGGCGTTGCTCGTCATCGTCGAGAAACACCTCGGGGCGTTCCTGCGTGAAGTCGAAGAACGGATCGGGATCGATGCTTCCGACGATGGTCACCACGCGGTCGCGCACGCACCATTCGATGGCCTGCGTCGCGGCACCCGAGACGTCGAACCAACCGCGCAGGGCGATCAGAAAGACGGGGTCGCGCAGCGGCGCGACGTCACCCCAACTGGTGGTGAGGACGTCGCTCGACTTCACACCCCGAATTCAAGCAGCGTTTTCACGCCCCCAAGCGCTCGACCACGAAATCGATGCAGCGTGTGAGTTGGCGGACGTCGTCAGGGTCGATTGCGGGGAACATGCCCACCCGCAACTGGTTGCGACCCAGTTTGCGGTACGAGTCGGTGTCGACGACGCCGTTCGCCCTCAGTGCGGCGTTGATGTCGCCGGCATCGACACCATCGAGGTCGACCGTGCCGACGACCGCCGAACGGTGAGCGGGGTCGGCGACGAAGGGCGACGCCCATGACCGCGAATCGGCCCACGAATAAAGGTGGTCGGAGGACTCCCTCGAGCGGGCGGCGCACCACGGCAGGCCACCGTTGTCGAGCATCCAGCGCACCTGTTCGTCGAGGAGAATCAGGGTGGCGAGTGCCGGTGTGTTGTAGGTCTGGTTGGCCACGCTGTTGTCGAGGGCGATCTTCATGTCGAGTGCGGCGGGGCACCAACGCTTCGATGCAGCGATCTTGTTCACGCGTTCCACCGCGGCGGGTGCGCATGCGGCGAGCCACAGTCCGCCGTCGGAAGCGAAGCACTTCTGCGGTGCGAAGTAGTAGACGTCGACGTCGGCAGGATCCCACAACAGACCGCCCGCGGCCGACGTGGCGTCGACGACAATCAAGGCGTCACCGGAGAACGAGGGACGGGCCAAATGCATCGCGACACCCGTCGAGGTTTCATTGTGGGTGAATGCGTACACATCGACCTCGGCCTGCAACGGCGCGGGGTGTGCGCCGGGCTCACTTGACACCACGACGGGGTCACCCAGGTGCGGAGCAGCGGCCGCCGCCTCGGCGAACTTCGAGGAGAACTCGCCGAACACCAGGTGCTCGCTGCGCGACCCGATGAGACCGAAAGTGGCGACATCCCAGAACACCGTCGACCCACCGTTGCCGAGGACGATCTCCCACCCGTCGGGAAGCCCGAAGAATTGCGAGAGGCCCGAGCGCACCGACCCGACGAGGCTCTTGACCGGGGCCTGTCGGTGCGATGTGCCCATCAGGGCCCCACCGCGACCCGACAAGGTCGCCAATTGTTCGGGCCGGATCTTCGACGGGCCGCATCCGAATCGGCCGTCGCGGGGGAGAAGTTCTGGTGGGATGCGAATTTCTTGGGGCGATTTCGCGTTCACCGTGTCATTATTTCACCCATGGCTTCCCCAACGAAAGCGCGGGCCTCGGTGCGTCTGGCTGCCATTGCAGAGTCCGCAACCCTGGCCGTCGACTCCAAGGCGAAGGCCCTGAAGGCAAAAGGTGAGAATGTCATCGGCTTCGGCGCGGGTGAACCCGATTTCCCGACGCCCGCCCACATCGTTGAAGCGGCTGCAAAGGCATGCCACGACGAAAAGAACCATCGCTACACGCCCGCCGCCGGCTTGCCCGAGCTCCGCGAAGCCATTGCGGTCAAGACCAAGCGCGACAGTGGTTTCGACTGCAAGGCAAGCCAGGTACTGGTGACCACCGGTGGAAAGTACGCCGTCTTCGTGGCCTTCGCCGCCCTGTGCGATCCGGGTGATGAAGTCATCTGTCCCGCGCCGTACTGGACCACGTACCCCGAGGCGATCACGTTGGCCGGTGGTGTTCCCGTCGTCATCGACACAACCGAGGAGATGGGCTTCCGTGTGACCGTCGAACAGCTCGAGCGCGCAAAGACACCGCGCACGAAGGTGTTGTTGTTCGTATCGCCCGACAACCCCAGTGGTGCCGTGTACCCGCCCGCAGAGATCGCCGCCATCGGCAAGTGGGCGGCCGACAACGGGATTTGGGTGATCACCGATGAGATTTACGAGCACCTCACCTACGGCACGCACACTTTTGCGTCAATGCCGACGCTCGTTCCGGAAGTCGCGAACCAGTGCGTCATCGTGAACGGGGTGGCGAAAACATACGCGATGACCGGTTGGCGTGTCGGTTGGATGATCGGCCCCGACGACGTGATGAAGGCGGCGATCAACTTCCAGTCGCACTCAACGTCGAATGTTTCGAACATTGCGCAGATTGCCGCGCTTGCGGCGGTCAGCGGCGACCTCGAAGCAGTGAAGATGATGCGCAACGCGTTCGAGCGCCGTGGTCGGACGATGCACAAGATGCTCTCCGACATTCCGGGTGTCACATGCATCGAACCGCAGGGGGCGTTTTATTGCTTCCCGCGGGTGCAGGGTCTGCTCGGTCGTTCGCTCAGCGGGCACGTTGCATCGTCGACCCTCGAACTTGCCGACCTTGTCCTCGAGCACGCCAAGGTTGCATTCGTGCCCGGCGAGGCGTTCGGCGCACCGGGTTACGCACGCTTCTCCTTCGCGCTTGGCGATGACGACATCGTGGAGGGCATCACGCGCTTCACCTCACTCTGTGCCAAATAACACCGACGGGCATCGCAGCAAAACGGCAACAGTCGGTCGGCGCAAAACACAGCACGGCCCGCTGAGAGCGCGGTACCTCCCGCGCCTGCTGGCCGGAACATTGTTGTTCGCCGCCTGCGGGGCTGACCCCGACAACACCAAGCCGGCAACGCCCGAGCCTGCCGTAGCCGAGACCACCGCTGAATCGGTGACCGCAGTCGCCCGAGACACGGCGGATGCAAACGAGACGGTCGGTGAGCGCATTGTGTCGCTGTCGGCAACCGCGACGGAGATGCTCTACGCGCTTGGCGCGCAGGGCCAGATCGTGGCGGTCGACAACCTGAGCAACTACCCCCGAGCGGCAGCCGACATGGCCACGAAGATTGACACCGCCGAGCCGGACATGGCGGCGATCACCAAACTCGATCCGACGGTGGTTCTCCTGACCGGTGACGCGGGTGACCTGCAGGCACGCCTCGAGACCTTGGGTGTCAAAGTCTGGATCGGTGCGGCCGCCGGAACCCTCGACGACACCTACAGACAGATCACGGAACTCGGCGACCTGACCGGGAAGGCCGAGGCCGCCGCCGCACTCATCGAGTCGATGAAGAGTGAAATCGAGGCAACGATCACCGGTACCGAGCTGCCTGATGCACCTGTGTCGTACTACTACGAGACAGACGACACCTTCCACTCGATCACATCGAACACGCTCATCGGTCAATTGATGTCGCGCTTCATGCTGCGGAACATCGCCGACACCGCCGAGTCGGACAGCGACTATCCGCAGCTGTCGGAGGAATCGATCATCTCGTCGAATCCACAGGTGATTTTCCTCGCCGACTTGAGATGTTGCGGGCAGACGGCCGAGACGGTTGCGACACGTGCAGGATGGGATGTCATTGACGCCGTCGCCAAGGGCAACATCGTGGAACTCGATGAGGATGTCACCTTGCGCTGGGGGCCACGAATTGTTGAACTGGTCAAGGTCGTCGCTCAAGCCGTCACGGAGTTCGTTGCCTCGGCGAAGGGTTAGGAGAAACGTCACGGTGCTCACCGATCGTGTACCACTCACGTTGTCGGGTGCTGGTTACCCGGATGTGTCCGATGGTCCTCGTGACCCGAGAGGTTCGCCGAGTTCCACGGGGTGTCGGCCCGTGTGCACCACGAAACCGACTGCACCGTTGCGGTCCCGTTTCGCGGCGACGAACGGCACCGACCAATGCACCATCACTAGGCTTGGACGATGCGGCGATTCGTCCTTGTATTCGCCATTTCATGTGCGATGGTCTTCCCCGCCGCCCCCACAACGCACGCCCGAGGCAACCTTGACGGACGTCTGGAGAAGATCCTCGAGTCATTGTCGGGTCGCAGTGCCGTCGTCGCGCTGTACCGGGGGCGCGTCATCGGCTCGGCCGGTCGTGATGCCGACCTCTACACGCCACTGCACTTGGCCTCGGTCTCGAAAACCGTGACCGCCGCCGCCGTGATGCGGCTCGCCGAGCGTGGAGACATTGATCTGAACGCGCCAATCGGGAAATATCTCGCCCGGTTCTTCGCAGACCGAGACCCGAAAATCGCGTCGCAGCCGGTGTCGGCCTTTCTCAACCACGCGACAGGTCTGCGGTCGAACAACCTACGTGCCGTGAGCAGCGGGCTCACGACATGGCAGATGTATGCAGCACAGGCCGCCGCCGGTCGTGTCAAGGCAACGCCCGGCCGATACCTGTACTCCAACGACAATTATGTCCTTCTCACAAAGTTGGTCGTCGAGGTGAGCGACAAATCGTTCAGCGTTGCGGTCAGGGACCTCGTGTGGGAGCCGCTCGGGGTCGATGGTGGTCGACTTGACGTGACGACACGGGCGACCCAGGTGCTCGGTGGTGCGGGAGCCTGGGTAGCGTCCGCACATGACGTTGCGGTTCTGTTCGCAGCATTGAACCCCGACAGCCCCGGAACGAAACTTCTTCCACCGAAGTGGCTGGCACGACTCCACTCCGTGGCGTACGCGGCCGAGTACCGCAACGGTCTGCGTTACCGCGGCGCTGCATGGGGTCATACCGGGTCCCTGTACGCGGTGCGCACCGCGGCGGCGGTGACAAAGAGTGGCACGGTCTACGTGGCGCTGTCAGAGGGGATACGACCGAGCAGATCCGAACGCCTCTTCGATGCCCTCGCACGATTGGGCTGAGGTGCGGTTAGGTTGGCTTGGTCATGTCCGCGAGCAACGACCCGTTGTATCTCGACAATTGCGTTGAGGGATGCGCGCGAAGCCACCAGCGACTGCTCGTGTTGGTGGACGAAGTGCTGGAACTCGACGATCCCGAGGCGTGGTTCTCGGCGCCGTCGACACTGCCCGACTGGTCGCGGCGTCACGTGATTGCACACCTGGTGCGCAATGCAGAAAGCCACGTGCACCTCTTCGCCGAGGCCGAGGCGGGTCGCCAGGGCGATCAATATCCCGGTGGAGCAAGGGCCCGTACGGCGGGTATCGAGTCGTACCTGGCACTCGATGCCCCGACACTGGCCACCCTGAACCGAGCCGCCATCTACGCTCTCGAAGCAGTGTGGGCAGGATCATCCGCCACCGCATGGGACGGTGCGGGACGCAACACGTTGGGAGTGCACATCAAGACCCGTGACCTGCCGATGCTGCGTTGGAGGGAGGTGGAGGTGCACACGACCGACCTCGACGCGGGTGCGACGTTCCACGACTGGCACCCCCTCTACGTTCGCTACGACCTGCCCCGTATGACGATGATGCAGACCAGCCGCAGGCCGATGGGAATGTCGAGACTGCCCGATGCGGCCTTGCGGCTCACCGAATCCGAGCGGCTTGCGTGGTTGCTCGGTCGGCACGCACCCGAGGGCCTCGAGGCACTGCAGGGTCCCTGACGCGCGTGGGCCGTTTTCGTCAGACCCTGCCCGCGGTGCTCGCGGCAGCCATCGTCCTCTTCGCCCCGGCGAGGACGGTCTGGGCACACGCGGTGCTCGACAAGTCGACTCCTACGTCGGGTGCGACGCTGGTGGCGTCGCCGCCCCGGATCGTGCTCGACTTTGATGAACCAGTCGAAACGACGCTCGGCTTCGTGCGGCTCTTCTCCAGTGAGGCTTCACGTGTCGGCCTGCCCACCCTCTCACGCGACGCATCCGATCCTTCGATCGTGAGTGTCGACGTACCGCGTCTCGACGATGATACGTACGTCGTCACCTACCGCGTGGTGTCGGTCGACGGTCATCCCGTCGAGGGCGCAATCACCTTCCAGGTGGGTGAGGGCGCACGCGTCGACGTCAGCGATGTCGTGGCCGGCGCGTTGGCCGATGATGTGTCGGACGGTGTCGTCGACATCTTGTCCGGCCTCGTGCGCCTGGTGGGCTATCTCGCACTTGCCCTCCTGCTTGCATCGGGCTTTTTTCTCCTCGGCGGTGTCGCAAGGGAGTCGAGTGCGCGACTCTCTCGCGTTTTTTCTTTCGCCGGCGGTGGAACCGCGGCCGCGGCGGTGGCCCTCCTCGGCCTGCAGGGCGCGTCGCTCGAGGGTGGCGGAGTCGGGACGGCCTTGCGCTGGTCGACACTCTCCGGCGTTGCCGACACGCGTGTGGGCCACGCACTTCTCGTCCGTGTCGCGATGGGAATGCTGGCGTTCGTCGTTGCGACACGCGTCGTCCGACGACTCGGCGACGGTGAGATGGTGCGTTTCGTCGTCGTTGCGGCGTTCGTTGTCGTACCGTCGTCGTACGCTTTCGCCGGTCACCCGGGAGCGGCGAATCCACCGGTGGTTGCAGTTGCCACCTCCGTGTGTCACATCGCTGCGGTCGGTACCTGGTTCGGCGGACTCGTCTTGTTGGGTTGGTCGTCTACGTTGCGTGAGCCCGGTGTCGTCAAGTGGTTTTCTCAGCGCGCAGCTGCACTGGTCGGTATTTCCGTCGTCACGGGCGTGGTGCAGTCGCTGGTGATCGTCGACGATCTTCGCAGTGTGCTCGACCTCACGTACGGCAAGGTGCTCATCGCAAAACTCACCTTCGTCGGGGTGATGTTGCTGGTGGCCGCCGTCGTGCGCAAGCGGTTCATCGAATCGGGAACCGCCCGTTTGCGTCCGGTTCTCGTCGCCGAGGCCGTCGTGGGTCTGCTCGTGCTCGCGGTGACCTTGGGTCTCGTCACGCAAACCCCCCGTGCCACCGTGTCGGCGGCACCGTTCGTGACGAATCTCGTGCAGGGCGAGACCATCGTCAACGTCACCGTGTCGCCGGCACGTGTCGGAACGGTCGAGATGCACGTGATCATCGCCAAACCGGGTGGTTCACTCGAGCCCATCGCCGGCGTGAAGGTGCGCTTTTCGTCGTCGGAGCGCGACGTACCACCGATAGCCGTCGGACCCGCCGAAGTCGGACCGAATCATTTCGTCGCGACCGTCCAGATTCCCTTCGAAGGAAAATGGAAGATTGACGTCATCCTCGTCGAATCCGACAAACGCGAGTCTCTGTTCACCACGCCGGTCGACGTGCGTCGGTGACACCCTCTTTGGGGCGCATCTCTAGCCCAGACGCAGGACGACCAGGTGATGTGACATGCCCGTCGCATCGTCGGTGAATGCCCCGCCGACGGTTGTCATCCCGTTGCGTTCGTAGAACGAAAGCGCCGTGTCGCGGGCACGCGCCCACACGTTGGTCGCCCCGACGTCTCGTGCCCATTCGATTCCCGCCGCCAACAACGAGGCGCCCACCCCCCGGCTTTGCAGTGATTCGTCGACCGCCATCCCGCGCAACTGAACGCCCGCTGAGTCGGGTTCGGGTGGGAACGGCCGCGGTAACCACGATGAGGTGGCGACAATGACACCGTCGGCCCGGCGCGCAACGAGGTGGATCGTCCTGTCGTCGTCGTCCTCGGCGTAGCGAGGATCACGCGACGGGGTGCCTCTACGCAAGACCGACATGCGCAGCGGTAGGACCTCGGCGGTCGTCGCGGTACCGATGTCGTAGACGTGGTCGTTCATGACGTGCCCGAAGATAGTTCGGTGAGTCGCACGACCCTGTCGGCGATGCGTTCGGCTTCCAGCGGATCATGGGTGACGAGGAGAGCCGTCGACCCCGCCGCGTGGATGACGCGACGCAGCTCCTGGGCGAGCGAGTAGCGCAGGTCATGGTCGAGGCCCGAGAGTGGTTCGTCAAGCAACAAGATACGCGGGGTGGTGGCGAGCGATCTGGCGAGAGCCACACGCGCGGCTTCACCACCCGACAAAGTTGCGACATCGCGAGTGGCGTGGTCCGACATCCCGATCAATGCCAACAACGCCGCGACCCGGGCGCGACGTTGCCCAGCCGTGATTCGTGCGATGCGCAGCCCGTAGGCGACGTTGTCGGCGACATCGAGGTGGGGAAACAACTGGTTGTTCTGGAACACCAGTCCGACTCCCCGACGGTGTGTCGGGATGCCCGACATGTCGTTGCCGTCGACGTGAACCGAGCCGCTCGATGCGGGAACGAGTCCGGCGATCACGCGCAACAACGTCGACTTACCCGACCCGCTGGGGCCGAGAACGGCCACGATCTCGCCGCGCTCGACGCGCAGTGACACGTCGGTCAGTACCCGTGAGCCGTTGAAGCTCACGGTCACGCCACAGATCTCGAGGCCGGGGGTCGTCATCGTTGCCCCAAGGTTGTGGCGAGATCGACCACGGTGACGAGCGCGAGACACAGTGCGGCGAGAACGACCGCTGCAACGAACGCCTGGGCCTGGACGACGTCGCCCGGCCGTCCGAGCAGACGACCCACGGCCATCGTCAGGGTTTCATTGCCGCGTCGACTCAGGAGACTCGATGCGCCGAACTCGCCGAGGGAAACGAGCGCTGCCAGAGCGGTGGCAGCCCCGATCGGTCGACGCAGCAGTGATGCATCGATCGAGGCCAGTACGCGAAGCGGGCTGGCACCGAGGGTCGACGCGGCACTGCGCAAATCTGCGGGGATCTGACGCATGGAGGCGACCACCGTGCGTGAGACGAGTGGAAGTGCGACGACGGCGTGCGACACGGGCAGCAACCACCACTGCCCGCGCCAGTCGAACGGGCTGGTGCGGAAAGCAAGCAGAAAGCCCAGGCCAACGACCACAGCCGACACCACCACGGGGATCACCTCGCAGGCGGTTGCGACACCATGTGCCGCTCGCGATGCGGCATGCACCTGGGCGAACGCAATGAGCGAGCCGATCATGATCGACAACGTCGCGGCGGCGGCTGCCGTCGTGAGTGAAGCCGTCAACGACGAGACCACGTCGAGCGCACCCGCCCCACCGAATGCGTGGCGCCACGCGGCGGGGGAGAAACCGTCACCGACCCGTATCGATCGGGAAACCAAGCCGATGATCGGAAGCACGAAGGCCACGGTGATCAACACGGCGCCGATGGCCACGCCGAAACGCCGTAGAGGTGCGGCGGTACGCAGCGCCAAGGGTCGTTGCGGCACCGAAGTATGGGAGGCGCCCCGCGCTGTTAGTGCAAGCACGGCTCCGACGATTACGACCTGGGTGACGGCCAGCGCCGAGGCCGCGCGCATGTCACCCGCGAGGACAGCGAACCTGTAGATCTCGGTTTCGGTCACGGGCCGTGAAGGACCCGCAAGAACCCGTGCCGCACCGTAGGTGGTGAAGCAGTACATGAACACCAGGCCGGCCGCACCGGCGATGCTGCCGCGCAGCATCGGCAATGTGACGGTGCGAAAACGAGTGATGGCTCCCGCCCCGAGTGTCGCGGCCGCTTCGTCAAAGGAACGGGGTTGTGACTCCCAGCGTGCACCGACGACGCGCACGACGACGGCGACGTTGAGAAAAACATGTGCCACGACGAGTGGAAGCACGCCGGAGCGCAGGTCGGCGGGCAGAACCGCACGGAAAGCCAGGCCGACGACGAGCGTGGGGAGGACAAACGGCACGAGGGTGAGCGCACGCACGATGCGTCGGCCGACGAATTCGTGACGACTGACGATCCACGTGACGGGCAGTCCGACGATCAACGTCAGCGCCGCGCTGACCGTCGCCTGCCATACCGTGAACAACACCGTGTTGCGCAAGCCCGTTTCAGTTATCGCTGCCGTGATGTCGAACCCGCGTCGCAACGTCGCAAATGCAGGCCAAACGGTGAAGAGGGCAACAAAGACACCGGGCACGATGACCAGACGGCGTGCCACCCGCCCGTAGGGCCCGTGCGCGTCCGCCGCCGTCACAATGCGGCGACCCGCCAGGCTTCGAGCCACTTGATTCGGTTTTGTTCGATTGCGGCCGGGTCCATCGTCAGCGGTGCGACGGGGATTGCTGCAAAATCGGTGAAGACTTGTGGCAGGTCGACCGTCGTGTTCGCCGGGTTGACGAACAAGGTCAGCGGAAGATCGGCTTGGAACGTGGGCCCCGACAGATAGTCGACCAACTTCCCGGCTGCCTCGGCACTCTTGGTCCCGCGCAGAACACCTGCGAACTCGACCTGCCGGAAGCAGGTCGACTCGATGACTGCGGTCGGCGGTTCGGCAACGGGAGGATCGGCGAAGACGACTTCAGCGGGTGGGCTCGATGCGTAGCTGACGACGAGTGGGCGACTGCCCTTTCCCGACGAACCCGAGAACTCCACGGTATAGGCCTCGGTCCAGCCGTCGACGATCTTCACGTTGTTCTCGCGCAGTGACGACCAGTAGTCCTGCCAGTCGTTCTCGCCGAATTGAGCGATGGTGGCAAGCAGGAACGCAAGACCGGGTGACGAAGTGTTCGGATTCTGCACCACGAGCAGACCCTTGTAGGCAGGTGTGGCGAGATCGGCAAGCGACGCAGGTGGTTTGATTCCTCTCTCGGCGAACCATGTCTTGTCGTAGTTCACGCACACGTCGCCGGTGTCGACGGGTGTGAGGAGGTTGTCCTCCACGAGCGCCAGAGCCCGCGAGTCGAGGTCGTCGCGGTGCACCGAAGTATGCGCCACGAAAACGTCTGCGGCAAGGGCCCGGGACATCAACGTGTTGTCGACACCCCAGAGGACGTCACCTTCGGGCTCGCCGCTCGTGAGGACCGCCTTGGCAACCAATTCTCCGGCATCGCCGCCTGTCACCACATCGACAGCAATTCCCGTCTCCTGTGTGAATGCCTCGAAGATTCCCTCGGAAGGCGTGAATGAGTCATAGGCGAGCAGTGTGAGTGACTTCGGCGCTGACGCCTCGTCTCCACCGCACGCCGCGAGGCTCATTGCCGAGGCTGCAAGGGCGAGAGTGATTTTTTTCATGGGGCTGCTCCGATCAGTGCTGAGTGGGAAAAAGGTTGGATGACGACGAGGGTTCCCCCGTCGACGACGATGTCGGCCTCAACCGCGATCATCTCGTTGCTCACCCCGCGGCCTGCCCAGGGTGCGAGATCCTCTCCGGAGAGATTCCAGCGGAATCCTGTGGTGGTGATGCCGCGCGCGACACCGTTCATCGCGTGCAACGAGGTGATCGGCGAGCGCCGGGGTAATCGACGCGACGTCCGGCCGTGGAGAATCGTCACGTGTGCGGTGTCGATGACCGCCTCGATCGACACGGATGCGAGGAGCGGATTTGCCAGAGCACAAAGAACCCCGTGGGCGTGGTCGAGACGACCACCGCCGGGGCTGAGCAGCGTGGCGTGCGTGGCGTCGGCATCAAGCAGGTGGGAGAGTGCGAGCTCGGTGTCGGTGAAGTCCTTGTCGGTCGGGGACGAGAGGACGGTGATGCCCGATGCTCGTACACGCGCCAGACCCGCATCCGACACCGAGTCGAGGTCGCCGATGACGACGTTCGGGGTGAGGCCGAGGGCGAATGCCGAGTCGACACCCGAATCGGCCGCAATCACCATGTCGAACGAATCCAGCACCGGGACGGAGCGCAGAATCGAACCACCGGTGACCACGAGTACCCGTTTTTCGTTCCGCTGGCCGCTCATCTCTTCCCTCCGCCGGCATTACCCGGATCAGGTTCTCGGGTCGGTGGCGGCGGCCACCCTCTCAGCCCGCCGATCCGACGAGCTCCCCGTGGTTTAGAGCACAGATGCTAGCGCGCTGTTTCCTCACGAGCAATGTCGGGCTCGATGAAGATGAACCGCGCCGCCGGGCACGCCCCGCGCACCCCGGCCTCGACTTCGTTGATCGCGGCCGACACTTCGGCAACGGCAAGGTCGCCGCGGAACTCGAGCTTCACGGCAACCAGCAATTCATCGGGCCCAAGATGTTGGGTGCGCAGGTTGAGTACCGTGACAACCGCGGCGTGTGCACGCAACGCAGAGAGGATCGTTGCTTCGTCGTCGGTCGAGGCCGACTCGCCGATGAGAAGGCTCTTCATCTCTGCCGCCAACACGGCCGCAATGACGATCAAGAGGATGCCGATCGACCCCGACCCGATTGCGTCCCATCGGGCGTTGTGCGTGTAGTGGCCCAAGACGACACCAAAGAGTGCGAGAAAGAGACCAACTTCAGCGCCGATGTCCTCGAGCAGGACGACGGGAAGTTCGGGCTGCTTCGAGGTGCGGATGAACCGCCACCACGACATCGATGCCGACTTCACGTGGCGCGCTTCACGGATGGCTGTTATGAGGGAAACCGTCTCAAGACAGATCGCGACAACGAGAATCACGACCGCGACACCGAAGTTTTCGGTTTCGTGCGGGTGGATCAATTTCTTGATTCCCTCGTAGAGCGCGAAGAGGCCGCCCATGCTGAAGAGAACAAGGGCAACGACGAAGGCCCAAAAGTAGCGCTCGCGCCCGTGGCCGAACTGGCGTGATGCACTGGGCCGACGCTTGGCGCGACTGCCACCGAGCAACAACTAGGCTTGGTTGCCGGTGTCGGCCAGCGAGTGCGCCACCTCGGCCAACAACGACGCCGAAGCGGTTATCAGGAAGCCGACAAACTTCGCAATGGCGATACCGAAGTTGGCGAAGAACGCCGCAAGGATCGCTTTCCGACTGCCGTCCTGCACTTGATTATGTTTGCACACATGGGACTTCTCGAAGGACGTGTTGCCCTCGTCACGGGTGGTGGTCGAGGTATCGGGGCGGGCATCAGTCGCAGGCTCGCGTCCGAGGGTGCGACCGTGGCGATCAACTATTCGCGAGGCGCCGACGGGGCCGAGGCCGTGCGCAGCGACATAGTCGCGGCGGGTGGCCGCGCGCGGACGTACCAGGCATCGGTCGCCGACTACGCGGCAACCCGTGTGATGGTCCGAGATGTCATCGCCGACTTTGGATTCATCGACATCCTCGTCAACAACGCAGGTATCGCCTCGACGGGCAGGGTGGTCGCCGACACCGACGCGGCCGAGGTCGAGAAGTTGCTCGCCGTCCATGCGATCGGTGGACACCAACTCGCTGCCGCGGTACTGCCCTCGATGCGCACGCGGGGTCGCGGCGACATCGTCTTTGTGTCGTCGGTCGCCACTTCCCACTATTCCGCGAAGGGTGCGCCGTACAACATGGGCAAGGCCGCGATGGAAGCGTTGGCCTACACCCTGGCCAAGGAAGAGCGCCACAACGGCATCCACGTGAACATCGCCGCGCCCGGACTGGTGGAGACCGACATGGGGGTGCGCCTCGCGCGTTCGATGCACGGCAAGCGTGAGATGGAAGATCTGCGCGAACTCGATGCGAAATCGCCCTTCGGGCGGGTGTGCCAGCCGAACGATGTGGCCGAAGTCATCTTGTGGTTCTGCTCCGCGGGCGCGGGTTACGTGACCGGCCAGCGCATCGAATGTGACGGTGGCGGTGCCATCTCGAGTTATTGACGGCGTGCGCTTGACGACGCCGATACCCTGACGGTCGTGACGACACCCCCCAGTCCACTCGCAGGTTCGACAGTCCCCACCAGCCCCTTCGCAGAAGGCGGTACCACCGCCGACAACCCGATCGTCGACGTCACGGCCGACGGTGTCGCGAAGTTGAAGGAACTGCGCGACATGGAACCCGAAACCACGCAGCTGGGTTTGCGCGTCGAAATCATCAGCGCCCCGGGCGAGGACTTCCGCTACGACCTCTCCTTCGAAAAGGTGACCACTGCGGCCTTCACCGACGAGGTGCGCACGATCGAAGGTCTCAAGATCATCATCCCCGCAAACAGCATCGAACTGCTCACCGGTTCGATCCTCGACTACAACGACACGCAGGGTCTCATCATCCGCAACCCGAACAAGCCGCTCGTCCCGTCGGTCGAGGGTCTGGTCAGCGACGATGCAATGTCTGTGTCGATCAACGATGTCCTGCGCGACGACGTCAACCCGGCACTCGCCGCGCACGGTGGCTTTGTCACCTTCGTCGGCCACGACGGCGAAGGAACCGCGTACCTCACGATGGGTGGGGGCTGCCACGGTTGCTCGATGAGCCGCATGACGATGCTCGAAGGGGTCCAGACGACGCTGGTCGAAAAAGTGCCGGGTGTGCTGAAGGTCCGTGACCTCACCGACCACACCAGTGGCGAGAACCCCTTCTACTCGTAATTTTCCTCACTGGATTCAAGTTTCCTTCACTGGATTGGCGGCTGGCTCGGTGGGTTATTGTCCCCACATGACCGGAATCGTCGCCTACGGGACCCACATCCCTTATTGGCGTCTGCAGCGCGGTGCCATCACGACTTCGCTCGGCGCAGGAGGCGGAAAAGGTGAGCGTGCGGTAGCGAGTTTCGACCAGGACACGACATCGATGGCCGTGGAGGCCGGGCGTGTCGCACTGCGCAACGCGTCGGCAAACTGGGTGCCCGCTTCGCTGTGGTTCGCCACGACCAACCCTGCGTACCTCGACAAGACGAACGCAAACACGATTCATGCAGCGCTGAGCCTTCCCGCCTCGACAATCGCCTTCGATACGATCGGCTCGGTACGCAGCGGCGTCGCTGCGATGATGGGCGCCGGCAACGGCAATGCGATCGCGATCCTGTCCGACATTCGCACGGGCCTTCCGGGTGGCTCGGATGAATCAAACGGTGGCGACGCCGCCGCCGCGTTCTGTTTCGGCGATGAAGGCGTCATTGCCGAAGTCATCGGTGGGGCAAGTGCGACCGTCGAGTTCACGGACCGGTGGCGTCAGCCGGGTGAAACGGCAAGCAAACAATGGGAAGAGCGTTTCGGTGAACATGCTTACGCGCCACTGGTCGACAATGCATTCAGCGACGCGCTCAAGAGTGCGAATCTGGCGCCCGGCGACGTCGGACACGCAATCTTCTCAGGTCTGCACACGCGTGCGGTCAAGACAGCAGTCAAGGCATGTGGTGTCGCAGGCGAATCGGTGGCCGACGACTTGTCGGCAGCGATCGGCAATGCGGGTACGGCGCAATGGGGTGTGATGCTGGCCGACGTTCTCGACCGTGCCGAGCCCGGCCAGATCATCGCGGTGGTGCTACTCGCCGATGGCGTGAACGTGTGGCTGTTGCGCACCACCGATGCAATCACCAAATATCGTGCCCGCCAAGTCGCCGAACTGACCGTTCGCGGACAAATTGCTGCGGGTCGCAACGACCTGACCTATGCACAGTTCCTCACGTGGCGCGGGTTCCTGCACCGTGAACCGCCGCGTCGTCCCGAGCCTGATCGCCCGGCCGGCCCGCCGAGCCTGCGCTCGCAGGCGTGGAAGTACGGCTTGTACGGCAGCCGTGATGAAAGCGGTTTCGTGTATCTGCCCCCGGCGCGGATCAGCATGAAGTCGGGCAGTATCGACCAGATGGAAATGGTGCGGATGGCCGACGTCCAGGCCACGATCGCCACCTACACCGTCGACCGTTTGGCCTACAGCATGAGCCCGCCGGTCGTGGCGGCGGTCATCGATTTTGATGGCGGCGGCCGGTTCCAATGCGAACTTACCGATGTCGACCCGGCGTCGGTGAAGATCGGCGACCGCGTGGAGATGACGTTCCGTCGCCTCTACACCGTCGACGGCATCCACAACTATTTCTGGAAAGCGAAGCCCGTGAGGGTCTAGCGCATGAGTCTGGCGAAGCCCGTCAGGGCGTGGCACCAAAGCAGGGAGTGAACGATGGCAAGTCATGGAATCCGCGACAAGGTTGCAATCATCGGTATGGGCTGCACCAACTTCGGCGAGCACTGGGACAAGAGCACCGACGATATGTTGATCGAGTCGTCTGATGCGGCGCTGAAAAATGCCGGCGTCAACCTCGATGACATCGATGCCTTTTGGTTGGGCACGATGGGCTCGGGTTTGTCGGGACTCACGCTCAGCCGCCCGCTCAAGATTCAGCACAAGCCGGTGACCCACGTCGAGAACTACTGCGCTACGGGCAGCGAAGCCTTCCGCAATGCGTGCTACGCGGTTGCGTCGGGCGCCTACGACGTCGTCATGGCGATCGGTGTGGAGAAGTTGAAGGACTCGGGCTATTCGGGTCTCGTCGTGTCGGCTCCCGCCGACGACGGTACGAAGGCCACCGTCACCGCACCCGCGAGTTTCTCGCTGCTTGCTCCCGCCTATGCGAAGAAGTACGGCGTCGACGAGTCGGAACTCAAGCAGGTACTGACGCGTATCGCCTGGAAGAACCACCGCAACGGTGCGTTGAACCCGCGGGCGCAGTTCAAGAAGGAAGTACCGATGGAGACCATCGCGTGCTCCCCGCTCGTGGCCGGCCCGCTCGGCATCTTCGATTGCAGCGGTGTCAGCGACGGTTCGGCCGCCGCGATCATCGTGCGTGCGGAAGACGCCCACAAGTACACCGACAGGCCGCTGTACGTGAAGGCGCTCTCCTTCGTGGCGGGCCCCGCGGCCGGCCCCATCGATCCTGCCTACGACTACACGACGTTCGACGAAGTCGTGCACAGTGCGGACGACGCCTACAGCCAGGCCGGCATCACCGACCCGCGCGCGGAACTCGCGATGGCCGAGGTGCACGACTGCTTCACGCCCACGGAGTTGGTGTTGATGGAAGACCTCGGCTTCGCCGAGCGCGGCACCGCGTGGAAAGAGGTGCTGTCGGGCACCTACGACCTCGATGGTGAACTGCCGGTCAATCCCGACGGCGGGTTGAAGTCGTTCGGGCATCCGATCGGAGCATCGGGCCTGCGGATGTTGTTCGAATGTTGGACGCAGTTGCGCGGCGAGGCCGGTGCGCGTCAGATCAAGAGCATCGCAGACGGCAAGACGAGGGCGCTGACCCACAACCTCGGCGGAGCTCCGGGCGCGTGCGTCAGTTTCGTCTCGGTAGTTGGGACCGAACTCGACTAGCGCGTCGCAGCGAACGGGTCGACACCCAGGCCCACCGCAACGAAACGGGCATGCAGGTCGGCTGCGTGTTCGATCGACACCCAGCGTCGCAGATAGCGCACGAGTTGCGTGCGGAACTCGCGTCCGTGCCCCCGGTTCGCGCAGGAGAGATGGGCCAGTTCGTGCAACAGGGTGTGCTGGGTCGGCGCGACGTCGGCCACCAGCAGGCACCACTCATCGGGTACCGCCGCGGCCTCGGAGGTTGGTCGCAGGCGCGCCACGTGCAGATCGGGGGTGTCGAGGTCCTCGGCGCGGCACAGTTCCTCGAGCCATGCCCGGGCCTCGGCGAGTGTGAGTTCGCGCGTGGGCATCGCCGCCTCGAAGGTGGACTCCGCCTCGTAGGTCAATGTTGCCTCCGTCGGTGACATCGGCCTCACGGTAACGGGAGATGCTGCCAGGGGTGAAACGCCGCACCACGGTCCCGGGTGGCTACGACTAGCCGCGGCCGAGTTCGCGTCGTGCGCCGGGTACCGAGCGTCGCGATGCAGAGAATGTCGAACCTGCCGAGCGGCCCACCCCGTAGGCATCGCGGTCGGACACGAAACTGCCGCGGCTGGAATGCAGGTGCGGTGTCGAGTCGCGCATGATGCGCTGCGCACGTTCGGTGCGCTCGACGAGGACCAAACCCGCGCCGGGGGAGTCGCGGACGATACCACGGTGTTCGGCGCGCAGTTTCTCTTCGACCCCCGCGCAGAAGCCGTGCCACCACGACGTGCGCCAGCGACGGTCGCCCTTCGGCATCGATCGCAGGGCAAGCAGATCGGCCGCGGTGAACAGCGTTTCGAGTGCGAACAAGTCGTCGGGGGCGCCGAACGCGACCATCGTGACCGCATCGCGCGATTCGGTTTCCATGTCGCGATAGTCGGCACACGACAGGCTCGTTGCCAGTATGTGGAACAGCGTTCCACGCCGTACGCGGTACGGGCCCGTGATTGTGACGGTTTTGGTGATGATCCGCGCATCAGGAGAGCGTTTGTTGCTTGTGCGGGCCACATCCGACTCCTCCAACCCGTGCTTTTGCATCAAGCGATACGCGAGTGCGAGTGCGGTTTCGGCTTCGGCCTGGGGCGTGTTCGGATGGTTTGCCCGCTCGAGGATGGCGCGAACCTTCTCTATCACGTGGTGAAACTACCCTGAGACACGCGCGCAATCGAAGAGGGAGTCGACATGAAGTTCGCATTCGCCACCGCACCACAGGTGTGCACATGGCAAGAGGTTCTCGACGTGTGGCGTGCCGCAGACGACGTACCGTTCTGGGAGAGCGGATGGACCTTCGACCACTTCGAACCCATCTTCACCGGCGACCGTTCCGGTCCGTGCATGGAGGGTTGGATCACACTCACCGCATTGCTGCAGGCAACGAAGCGGCTGCGTGGTGGCGTCATGGTGACGGGAATGGTGTACCGCCACCCGGCGGTGCTGGCGAACATGGCCGCGACACTCGACCACACCTCCGGCGGGCGACTCGAACTCGGAGTTGGTGCGGCGTGGAACGAGGACGAGTGCAATGCATACGGTATCGAACTCGGATCGTTGACCGAACGCTTCGATCGCTTTGCCGAAGGACTCGAAGTGTTGAAACAATTGTTGACGCAGAAGCAGAGTTCATTTTCCGGCAAGTACTACACGCTCAGCGATGCGTACTGCGAGCCAAAGCCGTTGCAGTCTCCGATGCCGCCCGTTCTCATCGGCGGCGGCGGCCACAAGCGCACGCTGCCACTCGTGGCGCGGTACGCCGATCATTGGAACTTTCCGGGCAACAGCGAAGACCCGTTGGGCGACTTGAACAAGTCGCTTGCGCGGCTGGGCGAATGTTGCGACGAGGTGGGCCGCGACATGTCCGAAATCCGCATCAGCACACAGTTGTGGGTGGCCCAGATGAGCGATGCCCAGGCGGTACAGACCGCCCTGGCATATGCCGATGCGGGGGTTGGTCTCGGCCTCGTCAGCCTGCCCAGACCCTTGTCGGCAAAAGACATCCACCGGTATGCCGACCTGTTCGGACCGGTTTTCGGGTCGGCTGCGTGAGCATCCTCCTGGGTGGTCTGGGAGCGGGGTTCCTCTCGGGAGTATTCGGGGTCGGGGGCGGCATTCTCATCGTTCCCGCCCTCGTGTTCTTTGCGAAGATCGACCAACGTCGCGCCCATGGAACGTCGCTCGCCGCGGTACTGCCGATCTCGCTCGCCAGCCTCATCACCTACTGGTCGCATGAGCATGTCGACTGGTCCGTCGCACTCTGGTTGGCAATCGGCGCGGTCGGTGGGGCACTTCTCGGAACAAAGTTGTTGAGGATCGTGCGCCACGACGTGTTGGGCTACGGCTTTGCGACGGTGCTACTCGTCTCGGCGATTCGTCTCTACTGGACGACGAGCAGCGACGGCCGCACCGACCTCACCGTGGTTACGGCGGTCGCACTCATCGTGATCGGTGTCGTCACGGGAACGTTGGCGGGGCTGCTCGGCGTGGGTGGTGGAGTCATCATGATCCCGGCGATGGTGTTGTTGCTCGGAGAGACGAATGTGATGGCCAAGGGCACTTCGCTTGCCGTGATCATCCCGACGTCTGTCACCGGAACGATCCGCAACCGCAAGACGGCAAACGTCGACATCAAGGCCGCAGTCGTGGTTGGCCTGTCCGGTGTCGTATCGGCGGTGGTCGGCGGATTGCTGGCTGCCAAGATGTCGGAGTCGTTGTCGAATGCCCTCTTCGCCAGCCTGTTGTTGGCGGTGGCCGCACAGACGGTCTATCGCGAACGACGTGTACGGTCGAGCAACGCACCGACCCAGTAGCCGAGTGCGGCGCTCAGGCCGCTACCCATCGCGATACTGAGCGCTGCGGGGTCGCCGCCCGCGGCGACGGCCAGCAATGCACCAAAAGCGGCAAAGCCGATCGCAACCGCGTGTCTCCAGCGCGCCATGACGGTGACGGTACCGCAGTTTGCCGCCAATGAAGGTGAGCGAGGCGAAACCGATGATGTCGAGATCTGCACTTCGACGCGGCCCCGGGGGCGCGCCCACACCGTCTGTGCTCAGACGGCGATGGCACCGAGCACGGTGTCGTGGAGGAGGCCGTTCGTCGAGACGGCCGAGCCGTTGCGGAAGGAGTTTCCTCCCAGTCTGTCGGTGATGCGGCCACCCGCTTCGGCGACGATCGGCCACAGTGCAGCGGTGTCGTAGGGCTCGAGACCGATTGCATCCACGGCTGCATCGATGGCCCCTTCGGCGACGAGCATGTGCTGCCAGAAGTCGCCGAATCCGCGGGCACGGTACGCGCGGCGCCCGAGGTCGACGACGCACTGGTAGCCACCGACGGCCTCCCACCCCGCATTGGGTGTGGTGCTGATCTGTGCCTCGTCGAGTCGTGCGACGGTACTCACGCGCAGCGGTCCACGGCGGTTGTACGCACCCTCGCCGATTGCGCCGTGCCAGCGCGCATCGATGGCGGGCGCGCTGACGACACCGAGCACAGGCACATCGGTCGGGTCGAGGAGCGCGATGAGCGTCGCCCACACGGGTACTCCACGTGCGTAGTTGCTGGTGCCGTCGATGGGGTCGAGTACCCATGTCCATCGGGAACCGCCCACCGCGCCACGTTCCCCGAACTCCTCACCGAACACGGCATCATCGGGGCGGAAATGCGCGATCGCGTCGGCCAGTACCTCTTCGGTGCGGCGGTCGAGTTCCGTCACCTCGGTGCGGTTCGCCTTCCAGTCGACGGTGAACCCGCGGTCGTGGAATGGCTGGAGCGTTGTGGCGTCGGCGAGGTCGGCGAGGCTGAGGGCAAACTCCAGCTCGGACGACAAGTCGACGTCGCGGAGTGTCATGAATCGCCGCGCAGGAAGTCCGGCGGACGCTTCTCGACGAGGGCGGTCAGGCCCTCGCTGGCATCGGGGCCGAGGAAGTTGAGCATCTCATAGGCGAGGCTGGCCTCGAAGTTCGGCAGCGACTGCCGCAACCAGTGGTTCAACGAACGCTTCGTGAATCGCACCGCATCGCGGGGCCCGGCCGCGACCTTTCGTGCCGCGGCGAGTGCGGTTGGCAGCACCTCGGGCGCCGGCACCGCACGCGTGACGAGACCGATTCGCGCCGCCTCGCGACCATCAAGGAAGTCCGCGGTCATCAGGTACCACTTCGCCTGGGCCATGCCGCACAACAGCGGCCAGATCGCCACGGCGTGATCACCCGCGGCGACACCGAGTCGGATGTGTCCGTCGGTGATGCGGGCGTCTTCGTTGATGATGCTGATGTCGGCCAGCAGAGCCACGGCAAGACCTGCCCCCACGGCCACGCCGTTGATCGCGGAGATGATCGGGGTGTCGCAATCGATCATCGTGCGCACGATGTCGCCTGCCTCGCGCATCACCTTCATCGTCTGCGTGTAGTCACCGACTTGTTCCTTTATCCACTGCAGGTCACCGCCCGCACTGAACGCCTTGCCGGCACCCGTGACGACGACCGCCCGGATGGTCGGGTCGTCGTCGATGTCTCGAAATATGCGGGAGAGTTCACGGTGCATGTCGGCATCCGTGGCATTCAACTTCTCGGGGTTCGACAGCGTGATCAGCAGAACGCCATCGTCGTGGGCCTCGAAGGAGAGGCTGCTGTACGCCGAGTAACGGGCGAGATCGGGCGTTGTCACGCAGATGACGCTAGGCGATTCAGCGGCCGGTGGCGGCGCGGATTGCGCCCATGATGCCCGCGGCATCGAGGCTGAGTTCGGCGAGAATCACGTCGGGCTTTGCCTGTGGGATGAAACGCGTCGGGACGCCCATCGTGTGCACGCGTGGCATCGCGCCACCCGTTGCTGCGACGCGTGCCTCGATGTGTTGTGCGATGGCGGCACCCACGCCGCCTTCGACGATGCCGTCCTCGAGGGTGATCACGACGTCGGCCGCTGCCGCCGATGTGATCATCTCTGGGTCGAGCGGCTGGCACGAGCGGACGTCCCACAACTCGATATTCGTGTCCGTCCCCATTGATTCGACGGCCTTGAGGGCATTGCCGACCAGTTTGCCGATGGCGAGAACGGCAACTTTGGTACCCGGCGCCGACTGCGACACCAAACGTCGGGCCGCAAGGCCCGCTCCGACATCGGTGTCGTCCACGTGGCGCGCCGTGCCTTTCGGGTAGCGAATCGCGACGGGGCCATCGTCGGCAAGTGTCATTGCGTCGTGGAGCATCTGCTGGAGTTCCTGCGCCGAAGAAGGGGCAAGCACTCGCATGCCGGGCACCTTGCAGAGAAGCGTCATGTCGTACACACCGTGGTGGCTGGGGCCGTCGTCGCCGGTGATTCCCGAGCGGTCGAGGCAGAACACGACGGGCAACTTGTGGAGTGCGACGTCGTAGACCACCTGGTCCCATGCGCGCGAGAGGAACGTGCTGTAGACGGCGACCACGGGACGAAGACCCGACATGGCCATGCCGGCGGCGGCCGTTACCGCGTGCTGTTCTGCAATGCCGACGTCAAAAAAGCGGTCGGGGAAACGACGCTCGAAGGGCAACAATCCGGTTGGGCCGGGCATCGCCGCCGTGATGGCGACGATACGCGAGTCGGAATCGGCTTCCTTCAGCAACGTGTCGGCAAAGGCCTGCGTGTAACCGGTGAGGATCGCCTTGGGCGGGCCGCTCTGTGGGTCGAAAACGGGTGCGTCGTGCAGGTGCTTTTCATCGTCGTCCTCGGCGGGCGAATAGCCCCGACCTTTTTGTGTCACGACGTGCAGCAACACGGGACCCTCGTCGGAGCGTTGTTCGGCGGATCGCAATGCGCGTTCGACGGCTTCGATGTCGTGGCCGTCGATCGGGCCGATGTAGCGCACACCGAGGGCCTCGAAGAACCCCGGCGGTTGCAAGAACTCACGCACTGCAGCCTTGACCGCCTCCATACTGCGACCTGCTTGGCGACCGACCGCAGGCAGGTCACGGAGGAACTGTTCTATGCGGCGCTGGCGGCGCACGTAGGTGGGGTTCAGGCGTATGTTGGTGAGTGTCGTCGCCAACCGGTCGGCGATCTTGTCGGCGAAGTTCGGATCGTCCTCGTCGATGTCTTCACCGAGCGACGGCGCGGTCGATGAGACGGTGAGCTGCGAAATCGTCGGTGCATAACTGCGACCGTTGTCGTTGAGGACGATGATGACCCTGCGGCCCGAGTGACCGAGATTGTTCAACGCCTCGTAGGCGAGTCCGCCGGTCATCGACCCGTCACCGATAACGGCAACGATGTGCCTGTGCTCGGGGGTGATGTCGTGGTGCACTGCGTGGTCGCGCGCAACCGCCATGCCGTACGCATACGACAGCACCGTCGATGCATGGCTGTTCTCGATGAAGTCGTGGGTACTTTCGCTGCGGCTGGGGTAACCCGACAAACCCTGTGCCTGACGCAACCGCGTGAATTCAGAAGCGCGACCGGTCACCAACTTGTGCACGTACGCCTGATGGCCGGTGTCCCACAGAATCGCATCGGTGGGACTGTCGAACACCCGATGCAACGCGATCGTGAGTTCCACCGCACCGAGGTTCGAGCCAAGATGGCCACCGGTCTCGGAAACGGCCTGCACGATGAAGTCACGAATCTCGCCGGCGAGCTCGTTCAATTGCCCGTAGGAGAGTCCGCGCAGGTCGCTTGGCGCCGTGAGATCAGCAAGTTTCATGCCGGCTTGACGCTACCGCCGACACGCAGCACGAGGGGTACTGTGACCCCATGCAGGTGCCCAACTTCTCACTCTCCGGCAAGACCGCGCTTGTGACGGGTGGCAATGGCGGCATTGGGCTGGGTTTCGCCCGTGGGCTCGTCGCCCATGGCGCAAACGTCCTGATCTGGGGCACAAATGCTGAGAAGAACGCCGCAGCCACGGCTGAACTCACGGTCCTGTCGACCGAGACGGGGGGTGGTGCGGTTGCAGCCCGTGTGTGTGACGTCGGTGACCAGGGTGAAGTCGCTGCTGGTTTTGACGATGCGGCCAAACGGTTCGGTCGCATCGATTCGGTGTTCGTCAACGCCGGGATCGCCGGGCGGGGAATCCCGTTCCACGAAATGTCGGCTGACGAGTGGCATCGTGTCATGCGCGTCAACCTCGACGGCGCGTTCTTCACCGCCCAGGAGGCGTGCCGCCACATGATGGACAAAGGCGGTGGTTCGATCGTTTTCACCACGTCGGGTTCCGCGCTCTACGGCGCCGCGCGGTCGCAGCACTACGGCGGCTCGAAGGCCGCGTTGCTCTCGATCTCCAAGGCGATCGCCGTCGAGTTCGCGCGCTACGGCATCCGCAGCAACTGCGTTCTCCCAGGCTGGATCGAAAGCGACATGACCCACCGGCAACTCGAATCAGATGCCTTCAAGGCCAAGGTTTTGCCACGCGTACCGATGCGTCGCTGGGGTGACGCAAGTGACTTCAGCGGCATTGCCGTTTACCTCGCCAGCGACCTGTCTGCGTACCACTCGGGTGACTGCATAACCATCGACGGTGCGTACCACTCGTTCTGAGGGCTACGACGTGGCAAGTAGGCGTTCGTATCTGGTGTCGAGGCGTCGTTGGTTCCAGCGGTGCAACCACGTACCGAGACCGAACCCGGCGAGTAGGAAAACCAGACCACCGACACCGTCGATCCAGTAGTGGTTCCCGGTCACGACGGTACAGAACAGCGTGAGCGCGGGATACAGCAGCACCGCTGCTTTCACCCATCGTCGGCGTGCGAGTGGCCAAATTCCGAACGCACACCAACTGGCCCAGGCGATGTGCAGGCTCGGCATCGCCGCGTACTGATTCGACACCTTCGCCGCCGCCCCGGAACTGAAGTCCCACGGACCGCCGTACACATCGAGGGTGTCGACGAAGCCGAAGTTTTCTTTACCCCTGTCGGTGCCACGTTCCGGCGCCTCGATGCACATACCACCGTGACCCGCGGGTGGACACGGCGCATCCAAGAGTCGCGGTGGCATCAGCGGAAACAGCGCAAAGCCGATGAGCGCGAGACCCGTTGTTATGGCCAGGGTGTTGCGCCATTGAGGAAAGACGTCGGGTCGTTTGAGGTACAGGACGATGAACACACCGATCGTGACGAAGAAGTGCGCGGTGCCGTAGTACGTGTTCATCAGCTGGAGGAACCAGCGATGCGAGAGAAAGACGTCCTGCACCGTTTCTTCGTGGAACGTGCCGATCCAGCGTTCGAATCGGATGACGCGCATTGCGTTGGTGAAGGCGTGAACCGGAACGTCCTGGCCGTCCACCACGTCCGAACCGAACTGATTGCGGGTGAATGTGTAGATGGAATAAAAGAAGCCGATGATCAGCGCCTCTTTCCACCAGCGGCGTCGATGCATACGGCCCACGGGGCTGAGATCGACCTCCCGCGTGATGTCGTCGCCCTGCCCCACGACACCAAAGGTTAGGTCTGCTCCGTGGAGGACTTGGCAATGGGGCAAGTAACGTCAGCACCCATGAGCAGCCCTTTTCTTGACCAGATCGGCACCGAGACCATCCAGCGGGTGCTCGCCAAAGGACGCAGCACCGGGGCCGGGTTTGCAGAAATTTTCATCGAGGACAAACGTTCGACTTCGGCCGCGTTTGACGACGGCAAGGTTGAACAGGTCACCTCGGGTCGCGACCGGGGCGCGGGCATCCGCGTCGTGCACGGTGAAACCACGGGCTTTGCCCACACAGCCGACCTGTCAGAAGCGGGTCTTCTCGCTGCCGCCGAGGCCGCGGCCGTCGCGGCCCGCCAGGGCAAGGGTGGCGTCGTCAAGGTGGCCCTTGGTGCCGAGACCATCCAGCGGGTCAACAACATCGCCGAGTTTCCCGACACCGTCGCCAAGTCGCGCAAGGTGCAACTCCTCCAGCGTGCCAACGATGCTGCACGCAGTGTCGACGGATCGATCGCGCAGGTGTCGGCGGGATACGGCGACAGCGTGCGCCACATCCTGGTTGCCAACAGCGACGGCATCCTCGCCTCCGACCAGCAGGTGCGCACGCTCTTTCGTGTCAGCGCGGTGGCCACAGGCGACGCCGGCATGCAAACGGGCTACGACTCGATGGGCCGCACCATCGGGTTCGAACTCTTCGACACTGAAGACGTCGAGGCACTGGCAGTCGGCGCTGCCCGCCAGGCCGTGACCAAGTTGCGTGCACGTCCCGCACCATCGGGTTCGATGCCCGTCGTCATCAAGCGCGGTAGTGGTGGCGTGTTGTTTCACGAAGCCTGTGGCCACGGTCTTGAGGCCGACCTCGTCGGCAAAGGCGCCAGCGTGTACCGCGGCAAGGTGGGCGAACTCGTCGCTTCTCCGCTCGTCACTCTCATCGACGACGGCACGATGACAACCGAGTGGGGCTGTATCGGCATCGACGATGAGGGCCACCGCAGTCAGTCGAACACACTCATCAAGGACGGTGTGCTCAGCGACTACATGTGGGACTACCTTCGCGCCCGCAAGGAGGGCCGCCCGCAAAGCGGCAACGGTCGTCGCCAGAGTTACATGCACCTGCCGATGGTGCGCATGACCAACACCTTCGTCATCAACGGCGAGACCGACCCCGACGACATCGTGCGCGCCACCAAGAACGGCGTGTACATCGCCAAGTTGGGTGGCGGCAGCGTCAACACCGCAACGGGTGACTTCGTATTCGGCATGACCGAGGCCTACCTCATCGAGAACGGTGAGATCACCGAACCATTGCGCGAGGGAAACCTCATCGGCAACGGCCCGCAGGTGCTGCGTGACATCGACCTGCTTGGAAACGACTTCGCGATGGGCAACCCCGGGACGTGCGGCAAGGACGGTCAGGGCGTGCCCGTGGGCGACGGCCAGCCGACGCTGCGCGTCACCGCGATGACCATCGGTGGCACCGCGGCATGAGCACCAACGAATTGCAGGCACTTGCCGATCGCATCGTCGCCCAGGCCAAGTCGGGCGAACAGATCGAGGCCTACGTTTCGCGTGGGGGAGAGACCTCGATCCGCGTTTATGAAGGCGAGGTCGAACACTTCGTCTCGGCACAATCGCAGAGCGTCGGCATTCGCGTCATCCGTGACGGACGCACCGGTTATGCCTACGCCGGAACGCTAGAGGAAAGCGTGCTGCACGAGGTTCTGGCCGACGCGCGCGACAACGTGCAGTTCGGAACGTCCGACGAATTCGCCGGTCTTGCCGAACCAGACGGCGTGCCGGTGATCAAACAAGAGCTGTGGAACGATGCGCTCGCCGCATTCCCCACCGAGCAGAAGATCGCACTCGCCAAGGAACTCGAAGCCCTCACCCTTGCCGCCGACTCGCGCGTACGCTGCGACGACTCCAACTACGACGACGCCTACGGTGAAACCGCATTCGCCACCACCAGCGGCGTCAGCGCATACGGCCGAGAAAACGGTTGCTACGTCAGCGTCGGCACCCTCGCCGACGACGGCGATGAAACACAAACCGGTTTTGGTTTCTCCGTCGGGCGTTCACCCGCCGAGTTCGACCTGCCGCGCGCCGCACGTGAAGCAGCCGACCGCGCAACACGACTCCTCGGTGCCACCAAGCCGCAATCCAAGCGCACCACTGTCGTGCTCGATCCGTACGTCACTGCACAGTTCCTGCGAGTCCTGTCAGGCAGCTTCAGCGGCGAGAACGTGCAGAAGGGACGGAGTTTCTTCGCCGAGCGCATGGGCGAAGCCGTCGCCAACCCCATCATCACCCTCATCGACGACCCCACGAACCCGCTTGCCTACAGTGCGACAGAGCTCGACGGCGAAGGCCTTGCCGCACGTCGCAACGTGCTCATCGAAAACGGTGTGCTGGCGACGTTCCTGCATTCCTCGTACAGCGCGCGCCGAGGCAACACCAAGAGCACCGGCAACGCCGTGCGATCGGGTGGAACCCCCGGCGTCAGCTGCCTCGCGATGCAACTCGCCCCCGGCACCGCCACACAAGACGAGCTCATCGCCAACGTCGACGATGGCGTACTGATCCAAATGGTGCAGGGCCTGCACAGCGGTGTCAACCCCATCTCGGGCGACTTCTCCACCGGTGCATCGGGCCTCGTCATCGACAACGGCAAAGTCGGCGCACCGGTGCGCGAGTTCACCATCGCCTCGACGCTGCAAAAAATGCTCCTCGACGTCGTGGCCATCGGCGGCGACACCGAGTGGCTGCCCATGTCGGCCGCGGGCGTGAGCCTGGTGATTCGCGACGTGACCCTCAGCGGCAGCTAGGCCAAGCGTCTCGTTGCGGGGCCCGCTTACGGGGCGGGCGTGGCTGCGGGGGCTGCCGGCGTAGGAGATGACACCGAACTCGACGAATCCGACGACGCCGAGCCCGACGATTCGCCCGCGGGAGAAGAAGACGATTCGCTCGCCGGAGACGTAGAGGAAGAAGACGTCGACGAGTCCGAACCCCCGCCCGAACCCTTGGAATCGGTTTTGTAGAAACCGCCACCCTTGAAGGTCACGCCGACGGGCTGGAACACCTTTTTCACGGGGCGCATGGTGCCGTCGGCCGGATGCTTGGCCTCGGTCAGGGCGTCGTCGGTGAAAGCCTGCTGTATCTCAATGGTTTCACCGGTCTGGATGAACTTGTAGACGTAGGTCGGCATAACGAGGCGAAAGGGTATCGCCCACCGGTGCGCTAGCGCCTCTCGAAGCCGCCCTCTTCTGATTCCACCAGGCCGTACTCGTCGACCCGCACTTCCACCAAGGAATCGGGTGCATCCAACGGGTTGTAGCGCCAGAACCGTTCGCCCAGCCGCTCGAAGACCAACGTGCGTGGCGTCACAGACAGCGTCTCGGTGTCGATGACCACCGTTTTGACCTTTGCACCGTGGCCCACCTGCAGGGGCAGTTGTCGCATCGCGATGCAGTGCGTGATCGGCGTACCGACAACGGCCACCAGCCGGCTGCCGTCGAGGTCGGTGCGGTGCGCACCGTTCACTTCGCCCCAGCGCCCCGCGCCGTCGGTGGCCAGCCACAGGTCGGGCTGTTCGAGGTCGCGGAACAGGATCACCTGCTGAATGTGCCACTGCGCCCCGACGCGCATCACCACCTGTGAGTGCTGCGGGCCGAGCATGCAATTGATCGTCCAGCCCTCGTTTTCCCATCGGAACTCGGCGCTGGTTTGGCCCGCTGGCGTGCCCCACACCACGTCCAAACCATCGGCTGGCAGTGCGCGGTAGATCATGGCGCGTTCATCCTCGCACAGGCGTCCTTTCGCACCTATACCGTTGACGCCGTGATCGCCCGCGTCGCCGCCCAGAACACGGTGCTCAACGCCGTCGCGCGCCTCGACACGGTCACGGTGGCCAGGGATGACGCCTATCAGTGTGTACTCGCCGCCGACGTGGTGTCGCCCGAGGACGTGCCACCCTTTGCCAACTCTGCCGTCGATGGCTACGCCGTCACCCTTGCCGACATGGCCAACGGAGCAGCCGAACTCAAAGTGTCGGGGACCATCGCGGCAGGCGGCGCACCCGAACCCGCCGTCACTCCCGGACACGCCGTGCGCATCATGACGGGTGCGCCTGTGCCCGCCGGTGCCGAGGCAATCGTGATGGTCGAGGATTCACAGCGCGTCGGCGACGACCACGTCAAGCTGACCGCCAGGGTGCAACCCGACCAGGCGATTCGCCCCGCGGGTGACGACGTGAAGCGAGGCGACACCGTGTTCCGCAGCGGTGACGAAGTGAACGCCGCCGTCATCGGGATGCTCGCCAGCATGAATGTGGAACACGTGGACGTCACACGCCGACCCACCGTTGCCGTGTTGTCCACGGGCGACGAACTCGTCGACGACGGCAGTCGGCTTGGCCCCGGACAAATCCGTGAGAGCAACAAGACGATGCTCGTGCGGCTCGTCGCCGAGGCCGGGTGCGACGTTGTCGACTACGGCATCGTGCGCGACGACGAAGGAAAACTGGAAGAAGTGCTGCGCCACGCGGCGCAGCACTGCGACGCAATCGTCACCAGCGGCGGCGTCAGCATGGGCGACTACGACGTGGTCAAGGCCGTACTCGGCCGCATCGCCGACATGCAGTGGATGCAGATTGCAATCAAGCCTGCGAAACCCTTCGCCTTCGGAGAGCTCGACGGGACTCCGATCTTCGGCCTGCCCGGCAATCCCGTGTCGTCGTTCGTCAGTTTCGAATTATTCGCCCGCCCCGCGCTGCGGAAAATGGCCGGCCACACGCAGCCCCAACGCCCGGCCCTCAACGTCACCGCGCAAGCCGCGTTCAATCGCAAGCCTGACGGCAAGGAACACTTCGCCCGTGCCATCGTCACCGCCAACAACGGCGTCCTCTCCGCCACACCCGTGAGCGCCCAGGGCAGCCATCAACTGGCAGCCACCGCACTTGCCAATGCGCTTGTCATCCTCCCCGACGGAAACCCTGTCGCGCCCGGTGACAGCGTGCAGGCGCTGCTCCTATCCTTCTGACATGTCCGCACCGGAGGCGTTGATCGACCCGTTCGGTCGCACCGTGCGCGACCTGCGCATCTCCGTCACCGACCGCTGCAACTTCCGCTGTACCTATTGCATGCCCGAAGAGGGAATGAAGTGGCTCGACCGCGTCGACGTGCTCACCTTCGAGGAAATCCAGCGATTCGCACGCATCTGCGTGGAGCGTTTCGACGTCGATGGTATTCGCCTCACCGGGGGAGAGCCCACCGTCCGTGCGCATCTGCCCGTTCTCGTCGACAAACTCGCACAGCTCAAGCGCGCCAACGGCCACACACCCGACATCGCCATCACCACCAACGGCTCGACACTGCGCAACGTCGCCGATGAATTGTTCGCGGCCGGTATCAAGCGCATCAACATCAGCCTCGACACCCTGCAACGCGACAAGTTCCTTGCCATGACGCGCCGTGACGAGCTCGACAACGTTCTCTCCGGTATCGAAGCAGCCAAGGCCGCCGGCTTCACCCCGGTGAAGATCAATGCCGTCGTCGAACGTGGAACCAATGACGATGAGATCGTCGACCTGGCCCGCTTCGGCCGCGACAGCGGTATCGAAATGCGCTTCATCGAATTCATGCCCCTCGATGCCGAACAGGGTTGGAGCACATCAAAAGTCGTCAGTCAGGACGAGATCGTCGCCCGCATCGCCGAAGTGTTCCCCCTCGAACCGGTTCCCCAGCGCGGCGCAGCACCCGCCGACCGCTGGCGCTACCTCGACCGGGAACTCGGCACGCCCGGAGCAACCGTCGGCGTCATTCCCACCGTCACCAAGCCTTTCTGCGGCGACTGTGACCGCGTGCGTCTCACCGCCGAGGGCCAGTTCCGTACGTGCCTTTTCGCAACGCGCGAATTCGACATGCGTGTACTGCTGCGCAACGGGGCCAGTGACGACGACATCGCCAACGAAATCCGTGCCGCCGTCGGCACCAAATGGGCCGGCCACCAAATCGGCCAGGTCACCTTCGTGCGCCCCGCCCGCACGATGAGCCAAATCGGCGGCTAAGCGGCACGTCATCGGGCTGGCGCACGCCGACCGGCATAGACCTCGGGGCAACGACGGACTGAACGCAGCCAATGTCGTCGGCGGCGTTCAGATTCAGTGTGGTGACCTCCCATCGACATACCCGAGGGGGAAATACCCCCGAAACCTGCACCGATGCGGACAGTACGCTTGGGCTCATGTCCGATCTCACCTTCAGCCATCTCGACCCGCTCGGCCGCGCCCGCATGGTCGACGTCACGCAGAAGGACCCCTCCGCCCGCCGCGCCGTCGCCCGTGCCAAGGTATTCATGAAGCCCGAAACCACCACCGCCATCGCCAACCGTGAGGTGAAGAAGGGCGACGTTCTCGCCGTCGCCCGCGTGGCCGGCATCCAGGCGGCCAAGCGCACCAGCGACATGATCCCGCTCTGCCACCCCCTCCTCATCGGTGCGGTGTACATCAACTTCGAAATCGGCGACGACCACGTGGCGATCGAGGTTCAGGTCGACACCATCGACCGCACCGGTGTCGAAATGGAAGCCCTCCACGCCTGCACCGTGGCTGCCCTCACCATCTACGACATGTGCAAGTCGGCCGACAAGGGCATGGTCATCGGTGAGGTCGCCCTGTGGGAAAAGAGCGGCGGACGCGACGGCACCTACCGCCGCGACAGCATCTAACCGGGCCCCAAAACGCCCAAAACAGGCTGAAAGGGGTGTCTGCCCCGCTGTGGCACCCGCCACGAGCGGCCCGAAATGGTTGTTCCCATCCCCCAAAGCCCCTTTTAGACTTGTCAAGGTTGTTCGAACCCCCGAACGCAACACCCAAGTGACGGGACAGTTACAGACGTGAGCAAAGTCATTCTTCTCCTCGTGGGAGCGATGTGGTGTGCGGTTCTGCTGCCGCCTCTCTTCCGCGCCAAGTTCGACCGGCCACAGTCGTCGGTTGACGTCTTCCGTCGCCAACTCACCACCCTGCAGCAAGGCGCCTACGCACCCCGCCCGCAGCCCGGCTATCGCCCCGCCACCCCCAACTACCGCCGCCCCGTGCAGGCCGGCTACCCGATGCGCCAAATGGCCCGCCCCTTCGCACCCGCCACCTCGGCCCAGCGCCGCGCACCCATCGTGCCCCAGCCCGGCATGCGCACGCACCACACCACCTCGCATGGCATTCCGCGCCCCGCCACCAACCTCTACGGAATCCCGCAACGCGAACTTGTCCGCCGCCGTCGCCGCAACATCTTCAACGCCCTGCTCGGGATCAACCTCGGCTCGCTCTTCCTCGCCTTCACCACCGGCTCGACCCTCATGATCTGGGTCTTTGCGGTCGCGTTCCTCTCTTTCATCGGCTACTGCTACATGCTCGCGCAGATCCGCGCCCAGCGTGCCAACTACGGCTACGCGGGTCCGTACTACCGCGCCGCCTAAGTACGACCGCGTCCATTTCACGCGTGCGCCGATAACCTTCCTCCCGATTAGGGGCTGTAGCTCAGTTGGCAGAGCGCTTCGTTCGCAATGAAGAGGTCAGGGGTTCAATTCCCCTCAGCTCCAC
>VGAC01000014.1 GCA_016870865.1 Actinomycetota bacterium | reverse complement strand
TTCCCCTCGAGCGCTACGGCATGACCGAAACCCTCATCACCATCTCGACCCGCTTCGACGGCGATCGTCGTCCCGGTTGGGTGGGTCTTCCGATACGGGGCGTCGAAGCCAGGGTCCGCAACGATGACGGATCAATTGTCGTGCCCGATGGTTCGACGATCGGAACGCTCGAAATTCGTGGTGCAACGCTCGGCCGTGGTTACCTCGGCCTTCCCGAGGCGACGGCCGCATCGATGACGTCCGATGGCTGGTTCATCACGGGCGACTCCACGGTTGTCGACCAATCAGGTATGTACCGCATCGTCGGAAGAACCTCCGTTGACATCATCAAGTGTGGTGGCTTCAAGGTCGGTGCCGGCGAAGTCGAGGCAGCAATCATGGAAGTGGAAGGTGTCGTTGAGGCTGCCGTGATTGGTGTACCCGATGACGACCTCGGCGAATCGATCACGGCCGTCGTTGTCGTCAACGCACCCATAGCGGCCAACACGGTCATCGATCATGTCGCCTCGACTCTCGCGGCGCACAAACGTCCGCGGCGGGTCGTCTTCGTCGACGAACTTCCGAGGAACGCCCTTGGAAAGGTCCAGAAGAAGTCAGTCGCGAAACTGATCGATTGAGGTCGGCTATTCGCCGGCGACGGGCGCCGCCAGCGGCGCAGAGGCCGCGCCGTTGCGTTCGCCGTTTTCGAGCGCGTCGAGAACGTGGATTGCAATGTCGGCAACCTTGACCTGACCCTCTTCGGCTCCCGCAGCCTTCACGCCGTCGTCGAGCATGATGTAGCAGAACGGACAGGCGGTGGCGACGCGGGTTGCGCCGGTGCTCAGGGCCTCGCGAGCACGCTCGTCGTTCACCTTGGTGCCGATCGACTCTTCCATCCACATGCGTGCGCCACCGGCGCCACAGCACATGCCCTTGGTGCCGTTGCGCGGCATTTCGACGATCTGCAGACCCTTGATGCTGCCGACCACTCTGCGCGGCGCCATGTAGACGTCGTTGTGGCGGCCGAGGTAGCACGAGTCGTGGTACGTGATGCGGTCGTCGAGCGTTGCACCGCTCATGTCGAGCTGGCCACTCGCGATGAGTTGCTCGAGCAGTTCGCTATGGTGAATGACTTCGTAGTTGCCACCAAGCTGCGGGTACTCGTTCTTCAGGGTGTTGAAGCAGTGTGGGCACTGGGTGATTATTTTCTTCACGCCCATGCCGTTGAGCATTTCCACGTTCGGCATCGCGAGCATCTGGAACAGGTACTCGTTCCCGCTGCGGCGAGCCGAGTCACCCGTGCACATTTCGCTGGGGCCGAGAATGGCCACGTCGATGCCGGCGCGCTTCAACAATTTGGCCATCGACTGCGTGACCTTCTTGTTCTTGTCGTCGAAGCTGCCCGCACAACCGACCCAGTAGAGGTATTCGGTCTGCAGCGGTGAGCCCGGGTCGACGACCTCCACCTCGAGGTTCTTCGCCCAGTCGGCGCGGTCACCCTGGTTCATGCCCCATGGGTTGCCCTGGTTCTCCATCGCGCGGTACGCGTTGCCCAACTCCGCCGGGAAGTTCGACTCCATCAGCGACAGGTAGCGGCGCATGTCGAGGATCTTGTCCAGGATTTCGATGTTGACCGGGCAGATTTCGTCACAGGCCTTGCACGACGTGCAGGCCCACACCTCTTCGGCGGTGATGCGCTCGAAAAGTGAGTTGGTGCTGATCGTGATCTCTGCATCCGTACCGATCGGGGGTGACACGCGGCCACCCTCGGCGTGTGCAGCGGTGGCTGCCATGACCTCACCGGTTTTCAACACGATTTCACGCGGGTCGAGCGGTTTGCCCGTGGCATGCGCCGGACACACACTGGTGCACCGGCCGCACATGGTGCAGGCGTCGGTGTCGAGCAACTGCTTCCACGTGAAGTCCTCGACCACGGCCGCACCGAACGATTCGAGCGAGGTCTCGGTGAGATTCGGCATCGCCTTCATGGCGCCCTTCGGGCGCTCGCGGTCCTTGAGGTACATGTTCAGCGGCGACGTGAAGATGTGGCGCAGCATCGTGATCGGCAGCAACAGCAGGAACGCAATGAAAGTGAGAACGTGGGCAACCCACCAGATCTGGTGCCAATTCCCGAGAGTTCCAGCCGACGCACCGGCGAATATCTGGGCGAGTGGATAACCGACGAAGCTCCACTTTTCGAAGTCCATGTTCTCACCGGCAGCCGACGACTGTGCGATGCGGAACGCCTCGGCGCCGAAACCCGTGACGCCGATACCCAGCAGCACGCCGAGAATTGCCGCGTGCTCGGGCCTGGTCTTGATGCGAATGCGGTAGGGGCGTTGCACGTAGCGTCGCAGAATCGCCCATGTGACGCCGGCCGTGAACACGACCCCGGCGAGGTCGCCGATCATCGCGTACGCCTGGTACACGCGACCGTGCAGGAACTTCAGGCTTTCGGGCATTTGGTGGTCGATTTCGAGAACCGTGGTCACGCCGAGCAGGACGAGGAAGCCGAAGTAGATCATCGAGTGCATGAGACCAGCAGCCGAGTCGCGCAGCAGAGTGCGCATGTAGACGCCCGCGCGGTAGTCGGCGAGGCGGCGCTTGACGTTCTTCGGTGTGGTGCGGCGACGGTCGGGCGCTCCACGTTCCCAGTTGCGCACACGATCGGCAAAACGCAGCGAACCCCACACGACGAGCATCGGGATCACGGTGTAGAAGGCCGCCTGCAAGGGACCCGGGATGCCATCGAATACCTTGCGCGTCACAGCGGAGTCGCTGTGCCAATGGGTGATCTGGGGCATGATGCCCGAGACCAATGTGAAGGAACCGACACCAACGCCGATGGCGATCGACAACTGATGGGGCTTGAAGCGACGCGGGGCACCGTCAGTCGGTACGGGGGTACTCGGGCTGCTCATGGCACCGCCAACCCTACTTGCCTCAAGGTTGGCTTGTCCCACGGTGGGAACAGTTCGGCTCAGCCGTAGTGCGCGCGATCGAGGTCGCGAATGCGGGTGGCGAGGGCCGCGAGCAGCTTGTGACCGACGGCGGGAACCTCGTCGATGACTGCGAGCAACTTGCGTTGTTCGAGGACGAGCACGTCGCAGTCCGAGTCGCACACGACGGTCGCGGTGCGCGAGCCCTGGTCGAGGAGCGAGAGTTCGCCGACCATGGCGCCGGCCTCGGCCGATGCGATCTTCTTGCCGTTGCGCTTCAGGGTCGCGGTTCCCGCGAGGATGACGTAGGCCTGCTTGCCGGCCGTGCCCTGCGTGATCATCGTGGTGCCTGCCTTGAGCGTGAGGCGCTCGGATGCCTTGGCGATTTTGTCGAGGTCACGGGAATTGCAAGAAGAAAAGAGTGGGACGTTGGCGAGATGTTGACGGGGGCTTTTTCTCAATGACATGCCTTCAGGCTAAGCCGACTTCGAATCGAGTTTGCTCGAATGCGCCAAGCGTCACGCGTGACGCATGGCGCGTCGCACCGGGAAAAATCTTTACTTCGACTGGTTTGCGACAGCCGCGGTGGCGGCGGTGATCGCGGCCTGATCACCGAGATACGCGAGGTCGGTCACCTTCATCGAAGCGTCGAAGGCATAGCGGCGTGGCACACCCGTTGGAATGTTCAGTTCGGCGATGTCGGCCTCGCTGATGCCCTCGAGATGCATGAGAAGTGCGCGAAGACTGTTTCCGTGTGCGGTGACGAGGACGTTCATGTTGGCTTGCAATTGCGGGACAACTTCGGTGGTCCAGTAGGGAAGAACACGAGCGACGACGTCCTTGAGGCATTCGGTTGCGGGTAGGTCTGTGCGGTCGATGAACCGGTAGCGCGGGTCGTTGGAGGGGTGCTCGGGGCTCGACGCCTCGACAGCCGGGGGTGGAACGTCAAAACTGCGGCGCCACAGGTGGGTCTGCTCCGCGCCGTGCCGGGCGGTCGTTTCCTTCTTGTCGAGGCCCTGCAGGGCGCCGTAGTGCCGTTCGTTGAGCCGCCAGTGACGCTGCATCGGCAGCCACACCTGACCCATTTCGCGCAGTGCCAGATGGCAGGTCATCACCGCGCGGGTGAGCACGCTGGTGTGGGCGAAGTCGAAGCACAGACCCTCACTGCGCATCAGCGCACCGGCCGCGACCGCCTCGTGTTCACCCCGTGTGGTGAGTTCGACGTCGTGCCAACCCGTGAACAGGTTGAGTTCGTTCCACGTGCTTTGGCCGTGGCGAAGAAGAACGAGCGTGCCGGTCATACGGGAATCGTAGAAGGGGTACCACGCGTGCCCGCAACGAAACGACCGGGCAGCACGCCGGTGTGTTCACCGTGCTCGAAGGTCACCGCCCCGCACTTCACGGTGGCGACATATCCATGGGCATCTTGAACCAACCGGCGGCCGCCTGCGGGAAGGTCGTTCACGAGCCTCGGGGGTGCGGCACCCAGACGGTCGATGTCGAGCACGTTCAGGTCCGCGACCATGCCCGGCGCAACGACGCCGCGATCGAACCAACCAACGTGCTGTGCGGTGCGCTGCGTGACGTGGTGGACCATGAATTCGAGCGGCAGACGTTCACCACGGCTGCGCTTCTGTGACCAGTGCGCGACCGCGGTTGTCGTGAAGGATCCGTCGCAAATTGCACCACAGTGCGCGCCGGCATCGGAGAGACCGATGACAGAACGCGGTGACAGCAGCATCTCACGTACCGCATCGAGATTCCCCGAAACGTAATTGAAGAGCGGCATGTACAACAGTTGACGCCCGCCGTTGTGCAACAACATCTCGTAGGCGACCTCGGCGGGTGTTCTGTTTTCGCGGGTGGCAATGCCGGCGATCGACGAGTCGGGACTGGGTTCGTAGTCGACGGGGTCGCTCATCGGGAACAGCGACCCGAATTCTGCGCACAGGTTGTGCAACACCCCCGTAGCGCGCAGAAGTTGTTCGGGGTGCTCGCGCAGCACACGGTCGCGCACCTCGGGCTTCGACAGTTCGGCGACGCGTCGCTCGCGGGGAAGTTGCATGACGAGCGCCCACGTGGGGCACAGGATGAACGGTGTGATCGACGCGTCGAGACCGTGCAGGACACCAATGGGGCGTGGCGCAATCTGGGTTTTCAGGTCGATACCGCGCGACGCGGCGTCGATGGTCCAGGACACCATGCGCTTCCATCTCTCGGGCGCATCGATGGGCTGTTGCACGGTCATCGACATCGGGCGGCCGCAGGCGCGCGCCATCTCCTCCATCAATGTCATCTCGCGTGTCGCGAGATCCTCGTCGTGGCTGAGATATGCGTCGGAGATCAACTGAATGACACCCGTACCCTCGTCGGTGAGCGCCGAGGCGAGCGCAACCAACTCGTCGGTGCTGGCGAAGCGCGTACCGAGGGGTTGGCCCGAGCTCGTGCGGTGAATGTAGGTACGACTGGTCGTGAAGCCGAGGGCTCCGGCACGCAAGCCCTCGCGCACGTGGCGGACCATCGCACCGAGTTCATCCACGGTTGGTTCCTCGTGCGGGTCGGCACCACGTTCACCCATTACGTAGGCACGCAACGGCGCGTGGGCCACCTGTGTTCCCACGTCGATCGTCCATTCGCGGCGCTGCAGCGAAGCGATGTAGTCGGGGAAGGTTTCCCAATCCCAGGTCAGTCCTTCGGCGAGTGCGGTGCCAGGAATGTCTTCCACGCCCTCGAGCAAACCGATCAGCCATGCATGGTCGGTGGGGTTCGGCCTGGCGGGGGCGAAACCGACGCCGCAGTTGCCCATCACGATCGAGGTCACGCCGTGCTGTGAGGACGGGGCGAGAATCGGGTCCCACGTGGCCTGTCCGTCGAAATGCGTGTGGATGTCGACAAAACCTGGGGTCACGACCATGCCGCCCGCATCCACGGTGCGGCGGGCTCGACCATCCACATGGGGGGCCACGTCGGTGATCACGCCGTCCGACATGGCAATGTCGGCGGGTCTCGCCGGGGTGCCGGTGCCATCCACGAGGTGAGCGTTGCGAACCACGAGATCGTGCATCCCGCCATCTTTGCCGCCCGACCCTGAAAGCGAAAGGGCAACAGAGACTTGAGTCATGACGGCTCAAGTTTTGTCCCGAGGGTTGGAAACCGCCCCGCCTCCCCCTAAAGTTGAGTCGGTATCACTCAACTTTGTGTCCCACACAGTCAGGAGGCCCCCATGGCAAAGGCAGTCGGTATTGACCTCGGAACCACCAACTCCGTTGTCGCGGTTCTCGAAGCAGGCGACCCCGTCGTAATCCCCAACTCCGAAGGTGCCCGCACCACCCCTTCGGTCGTGGCCTTTTCCAAGACCGGCGAGGTCCTCGTGGGCGAGGTTGCCAAGCGTCAGGCGATCACCAACCCCGACCGTACGTTCCGCTCGGTCAAGCGACACATGGGCGAGGCATGGAAATCCGATGACATCGACGGCAAGCGCTACTCACCCCAAGAGATCAGTGCCCGCACCCTGATGAAGTTGAAGCGCGATGCCGAGGCCTACCTTGGCGACACCGTCACGCAGGCCGTCATCACGGTACCCGCGTACTTCGACGACGCCCAGCGCACAGCCACAAAAGAGGCGGGGCAGATCGCGGGTCTCGAAGTGTTGCGCATCATCAACGAACCCACCGCCGCTGCACTTGCCTACGGCCTGGAAAAAGGCAGCGAAGACGAGACCGTTCTCGTGTTCGACCTCGGTGGCGGCACCTTTGACGTGTCGGTGCTCGAAATCGGCGATGGCGTGTTCGAAGTGAAGAGCACACACGGCGACACCAGCCTCGGCGGCGACGACTGGGACCAGCGGGTCATCGACTGGTTGGTGCAGCAGTTCAAGGCCGCCCACAACATTGATCTCGGTAACGACCGTATGGCAGCCCAGCGCCTCAAGGAGGCCGCTGAAAAGGCGAAGATCGAGTTGTCGCAGGTTCAGCAGACGCAGATCAATCTGCCGTTCATCACCGCAACCCCCGAAGGTCCCTTGCACCTCGACGAAACGTTGACGCGTGCCAAGTTCCAGGAAATGACGAGTGACCTCATCGAGCGTTGCCGTATTCCGTTCGAGCAGGCGATCAAGGATGCGGGTCTGTCGAAGGGTCAGATCAATCACATCATCCTCGTCGGCGGTTCCACCCGCATGCCCGCGGTCCAGGACCTCGTGCAGTCGCTCACGGGCAAGGAGCCGAACAAGTCGGTCAACCCCGACGAAGTCGTCGCCGTCGGTGCCGCCATCCAGGCCGGCGTGCTGAAGGGTGACGTGAAGGACGTTCTGCTTCTCGACGTCACACCGCTGTCGCTCGGCATCGAGACCAAGGGCGGTGTGATGACCAGGCTCATCGAGCGCAACACCACCATCCCGACGCGCCGCACCGAAGTGTTCACCACGGCCGAAGACATGCAACCGTCGGTTGAAATCCACGTGCTGCAGGGTGAACGCGAAATGGCGGCCTACAACAAGACGCTCGGCAAGTTCCAGCTCGTCGACCTGCCGCCCGCACCGCGTGGTGTGCCGCAGATCGAGGTCACTTTCGACATCGATGCGAATGGCATCGTGCACGTGTCGGCAAAGGACCGTGCGACCAACAAGGAACAGTCGATGACCATCACCGGCCAGTCGTCGCTCGACAAGGACGCGATCAACCAGATGGTCAAGGATGCCGAGGCACACGCCGACGAGGACCGCAAGCGCCGTGCCGAGGCTGAAGTGCGCAACAATGCCGACTCGCTCGTCTACCAAACCGAGAAGGTCCTGCGTGATCAGGGCGACAAGGTCAGCGCCGACGAGAAGGCCGCGGTCGAAACACCGCTGGCCGATCTGAAGACCGCCCTGGCGGGCAACGACGTCGACACGATCAAGAATGCGACCGAGAAGTTGATGTCGGCGAGCCAGGCCTTCAGCCAGAAGCTCTACGAGGCGGCCGCGCGCGACACCAACGCGGCGGGAACGTCGGCAAGCGGCCAGACGCCCGGCGAGGACGACATCGTTGACGCCGAAATCGTCGACGAAAAGTGACCGCTCGACGCCATGTCGGAACACACCACGAACCAGTCGAGCGAGGAAGCCGGCAGCCCGTCGGCGGTTGAAAACGACGCCGTTTCGATCACCGAGCCAATCGATCCCCTGGTCGCGGAACGCGACGCTGCCCTCGAGCAACGCGATGAATACAAGGACATCGCGCTGCGATTGCAGGCCGACTTCGAGAACTACCGCAAACGAGCCGCAGCACAGACCGTCGACGAGATCGACCGCTCCACGGGAAAGATCGCCGAGGCCTTGTTGCCGGTGCTCGATGCATGCGAGGCCGCTTTCGCACACGGTGTCGAGGGGGTCGAACCGATTTGGTCGGCGCTCATCGGTGCACTGCAAAAGCAGGGCCTCGAGGCACTCGACCTGCAGGGGAAGGTCTTTGATCCCGGCTGTGCCGAGGCGGTGCTGCACGAGCCAGTGGACGGTGACTCCAACGGCGAGACGACGGTGGTCGAGGTACTGCGTACGGGGTACCGCTGGAAGGGTCGCGTGTTGCGCGCCGCGATGGTCAAGGTGAAGGGCTAGACCGATGGCACCGCAACGCGAGTGGTTCGAAAAGGACTACTACGCGGTGCTCGGCGTGTCGCAGTCGGCAACCGCGAAGGAGATCACCAAGGCGTACCGCAAACTGGCCCGTGAACTGCACCCCGACGCGAACCCCGGCAACGCGGCAGCCGAGGAACGGTTCAAGGAGGTGTCGGCTGCCTACGACGTTCTCGGAGACGAGGACAAGCGCAAGGAATACGACCAGGTTCGCACGATGGGGCCGATGGGTTTCGCCGGTGACGGCGGACCGGGGGGATTTCGGTTCGACGTGGGGGACGGTCTGGGCGACCTGCTCGGCCAGATGTTCGGCGGCCGCGGACGTGGCGGTGCGCGTGGCACCGGACCACAGCGCGGTGGCGACATCGAAGCGGTTTTGACGCTCGACTTCGCCGATGCCGCGCACGGCATCACTACGTCGTTGCATCTCACCTCCGAGGCGTCGTGCACCGGATGCAACGGCAGCGGAGCTCGCGCAGGCACCACACCACAGTCGTGTCCACAATGTGGTGGCCGCGGCGCCGTCGACAGCAACCAGGGATTTTTCTCCTTCTCCTCACCGTGCCAGCGCTGCCAGGGCCGTGGCGTGATCATCGAGTACCCGTGCGTGTCGTGCAGGGGATCGGGTGTCGAGCATCGCGCGCGCGAGGTCAAGGTGCGCATCCCCGCGGGTGTCGACAACGGTCAACGCATCCGACTCAAGGGCCGTGGGGCGCCCGGACGCAACGGCGGTCCGCCCGGTGACTTGTTCGTCGAGTGCAAGGTCACGACGCACCCGACGTTCACGCGCGACGGACTGAACCTTCTCGTTCGCGTTCCCGTTGCGTTTCATGAAGCGGCGCTGGGCGCTGACATCGAGGTTCCGACACTCGACGGACCGGGCGTGACTTTGAAGGTGAAAGCCGGAACCCAATCGGGCAGCAAGCACCGTGTCAAGGGTCGCGGCATCGTCACCGACGGCAAGTCGGGCGACCTCATCGTCACAGTCGATGTGGCTGTGCCCGCGAAGTTGAGCGATGACGAGCGGTCAGCCATCGAAGACCTGGCGAAGGTGACCGCCAACCCACGGGGACGTTGAGAGGAGCGTTCATGACAGAGAAGCGATCACGACAAGAGACGGTCTACGTCATCTCCGTTGCAGCCGAGTTGGCGGGCATGCACCCCCAGACCCTGCGCATCTACGAGCGACGCGGCCTGGTCAATCCCGGTCGCACCACGGGCGGCAACCGCCGCTACACCGACGCCGACATTGCACGCCTGCGTCGCATCGCGCAGTTGGCCGCCGCGGGCCTCAACCTCGAGGGTATCCGCATGGTGATGCAGTTGGAAGACGAGATCGCCGAACTTCGACGTCACGTTGCGGAACTGCGGGTACGCATCAACGGTGACGCGACCCGCGGGGAGATCGTTCCCCTGCGTCAGGCCGTCGTTGTGTTCGGCCAGAGGCCCAGCATCTTTGACCGCGATCGCTACTGAGAACAACTACCGGGATCACCCAAAGGACGGCGACGACATGGCAATCGACCCGAAGAAGTGGACACAAAAGACGCAGGAGGCAGTCACCGCCGCGATGCAAGACGCGGGTGGCCGTAGCAATCCGGAACTGACCCCCGACCATGTCATGGCTGCGCTGCTGCGCCAGGAAGGCACGATCGTCCCCGCCGTGTTGCAGATCGTCGGTGTCGCGCCGCTGATGTTGCGCAGCAAGACCGATGAGGCCGTCGCAAAATTGCCCAACGCGTACGGCGGTGAAGAGCCGCGGATGAACCGCGAGTTGAACAACATCTTCGCCAACGCCGACAAGACGCGCAAAGACCTGCGCGACGACTATCTGTCGGTCGAGCACCTTCTCCATTCGATGAACCAGCGGGTGGGAATCAGCAGCGATGAATTGCTCGACGCGATTCGTCGTGTTCGCGGATCACACCGCGTCACGTCCCCGAACCCCGAGGAGCAGTTCCAGGCACTGGACAAGTACGGTCAGGATCTCACCGCGCGGGCACGCGAAGGCAAGATCGACCCGGTGATCGGCCGCGACGACGAGATTCGCCGGGTCATTCAGGTGCTGTCGCGGCGCACGAAGAACAATCCGGTGTTGATCGGTGAACCCGGGGTCGGCAAGACGGCAATCGTCGAGGGTCTTGCTCGACGTATCGCCGACGGCGACGTCCCGGAGGGTTTGAAGAACAAGCGCCTCGTGGCGCTCGACATCGGCTCGATGCTCGCCGGGGCGAAGTACCGCGGTGAGTTCGAAGAGCGTCTGAAGGCGGTGTTGAGGGAAGTCACCGATGCACGCGGGGATGTCATCACCTTCGTCGATGAAATGCACACGCTGGTCGGCGCCGGTGGTGCCGAAGGTGCGATGGACGCGGGCAACATGATCAAACCGATGCTGGCCCGCGGAGAACTGCGGATGATCGGGGCAACGACGCTCGATGAGTACCGCAAGTATGTGGAGCGGGACGCCGCACTCGAGCGACGGTTCCAGCAGGTGTACGTAGGAGAGCCGACGGTGCAGGACACGATCGCGATTCTTCGCGGCCTCAAAGAACGCTACGAGGTGCACCACGGCGTGCGCATCCAGGACAGCGCACTGGTCAGCGCGGCCGTACTGTCGAACCGCTATCTCACGAACCGTTTCCTTCCCGACAAGGCGATCGATCTCGTTGACGAGTCGGCAAGCAAGTTGCGCATCGAGATCGACTCGTTGCCGACCGAAATCGACGTCGTCGAACGTCGCATTCTCCAGTTGGAGATCGAAAAGGTGGCCTTGGAAAAGGAAACAGACGCTGTTTCGCGCGAACGACTCGAATCGTTGAACGAGGAACTTTCCTCGCTGCAGGCACAGACGGCGGTCATGAAGGAACACTGGGAAGCCGAACGTGCCGCGATCGCCGCAATCCGCACCCTGAAAGAGGAACTCGAAGCGTTGCGCAGTGCGGTCGATCGGGAGACCGATCTGGAAAAGGCCGCCGAGATTCGCTACGGCCGCATTCCGGAGCTTGAACGGCGTATCTCGGCTGCGACGGCACACCTCGACGAACTGCAGTCCTCGAAGAGAATGTTGAAGGAAGAAGTCGATGCTGAGGACATCGCCGAAGTGGTGTCGAAGTGGACGGGTGTTCCGGTCAGTCGCCTGATGGAGGGCGAGATGCAAAAACTCGTGCGCCTCGAGGAACTTTTGCACCAGCGTGTGATCGGCCAGGAAGGTGCGGTTGCGGCGGTCGCCAACGCGGTGCGTAGGAGTCGTGCCGGTCTGTCGGACCCGAACCGTCCGATCGGTTCGTTCATGTTCCTTGGTCCGACCGGTGTCGGCAAGACCGAACTCGCCCGGGCACTGGCCGAGTTCCTGTTCGACGACGAGCGCGCGATGGTGCGCATCGACATGGCCGAATACATGGAGAAGTTCTCAGTCAGCCGCCTGATCGGTGCCCCTCCCGGCTACGTGGGCTACGACGAAGGTGGCCAGCTGACCGAGGCCGTGCGACGTCGACCCTACGGCGTGGTGTTGCTGGACGAAATCGAAAAGGCCCACCCTGAGGTGTTCAACGTGTTGTTGCAGCTCCTCGACGACGGGCGTCTGACCGACGGGCAGGGTCGCACCGTCGATTTCTCGAACGTCGTACTCATCATGACCAGCAATCTGCCCGTCGACCCCGTCGAGTACTTCCGGCCCGAGTTCGTGAACCGCATCGATGAAATCGTGAGTTTCCGCACCCTCGACCGCGAGGACCTCGGTGCGATCGTCGACATTCAGTTGAAGCATCTCGTCGCTCGTATGGCCGACCGGCGCGTCACACTCGATGTTTCGGTCGAGGCAAAGGAGGTGCTCGCCGACCGTGGCTTCGACCCCGACTTCGGCGTGCGACCGCTGAAGCGCTTGATTCAGCGGGAAATCGCCGACCGCGCCGCGGTACTCATTCTCGAAGGCAAGGCCGGTGAAGATTCCACGATCCACGTCACTGCGCGCGACGGGGAACTGCTCGTGTCGGTTTGACCCTCAGCCGAGTGCGGCTCTGACCGCTGCGGCGATGCGGGAACCGTCGGCACCGCTGCCCACCCGCTCGCGGACGGCCTTGACCACCGCACCCATGGCCTTGCCGCCTTCGGCCCCGGCGGACTTCGCCTTGGCGACTTCCTCGGCGATGATCGCGTTCATCTCGTCGTCGCTCATCGCCGCCGGCAGATAACGCTCGATCACCACGAGTTCGGCTTTTTCCTTTGCTGCGGCCTCCCCACGTCCGGCATCGGCGTATATCTGTGCGGCCTCGGCACGCTTTTTTGCCTCGCTCTGCAACACGGCGATCGTCTGGTTGTCGTCGAGGGTCACGGCCTGATCGCCGGCCACCTCGGCGTTCGTGATGGCCGAGAGCACCATGCGCAGGGTCGACGTCGTCAGGTCGTCGCGCGCCTTCATCGCTGTCGTGAGGTCGGCCTTGATGGTTGCCTTGAGCGTCATGACTTGTCCTTCGTCTCGAATCGTTTGGTGATGGCGTTGGCGTGCGCGGGAAAACCCTCGTGGGTCGCGAGCGTGACGATTGACCTCGACATGTCGCGCAGTGCCGACTCGGTTGCGCGTGCCACCGCGGTGCGCTTCAGGAACGTTTCGGCTGTGATGCCCGACGACACGTGGGCGAAACCACTCGTGGGCAGCGATGCGGGACAACCGATGAGGAAATTTCCCGCACTGAAAGGTGTGTGTTGGCCGACGAGAATCTCACCTGCATTCATCAACATGTCGACGACGCGGTCGACGGACGATTCGTCTACTGCGACCTGCAGGTGTTCGGGCGCGTAGCGATTGGCGACAGCAGCGGCCTCATCCAGCGTGGAGACGAGAACCGCGCCGCCGTTCGGACCCAGCGACGCGCGGGCAGCGCCCGCGCGATGGGCGGGCAGCGCAGCGAGTTGGCGTTCAAGTTCGACATCCACGGCATCTACGAGGGACGCTGACGTGGTGACCAACACGACGGACGAGTCGGTGCCGTGTTCGGCCTCGATCAACAGGTCGGCGGCGAGCCGCACGGGATCCGCCGAGTCGTCGGCGATCACGAGACTCTCGGTGGGCCCGAGCAGCATCATCGTGGCGACCCCGTGTCGTTGCATCTCGACCTGCGCGCAGGTGACCGCAGGGCTCCCGGGTCCCACGATCTTGCGCACGGGTGCGATCGTCGCCGTGCCGAATCCGAGTGCGGCGATACCGGCCGGACCGTTCGCGCGGTAGACGCGCGAGATGCCGAGCATGCGACACACGACGAGGATCGCGGGGTCGACACCGCCGTTCGTGCCGGGTTCGGGTGGCACGAGAAGCGCAATGTCTGGCACACCCGCAACGACTGCGGGCACGCCGAGTTGGTAGGCGACCGACGGATACGAGGCCTTGCCGCTGGGAACGAACAGACCCGCGGACGAGATCGGGGTGACCCGCTCGCCGGCGCTGAGCCCGGGCTGAATCTCGGTGGTCCAGTTGGATGAGCGCTCGACGACCTTTTCGTTGAAGGTGCGCAGGTTGCTGGTCGCCTTGGCGAGCGCCGCCTCGAGGTCGGCGGACACCGTGGCTGTCGCGATTGCCTCGGGGGTGATCGCGAGTTGGTCGGCCCGCAGGGTGACCCCGTCGAACTTTGCCAGTGCCCGGCACACCGCATCGTCACCATTCACGCGGACGTCTTCGACCAGATCGGCGATGGACGCGCGAAGGCCGGGGTCGAAGATGTCGGCAAGCCCACGGGAGCAGAGGCGTGCGCGATCGGCCTCCGACATCGATCCCCAAGTCATGGTGCGCAACACGCTCACGAAGGGGAAACCTAGCGGTGCTGGACCGCCAGGCCGCTAGGATTTCTCCACGTTCCCCACATGCACGCGGTCAGGAGCGCCGAATGCCCGTCACGGTTGTCGTAGGTACCCAGTGGGGGGATGAGGGCAAGGCAAAAATCATCGATCTCCTCTCGCGTGAGCACTCCCATGTCGTTCGTTATCAGGGCGGTCACAACGCGGGTCACACCGTCGTCGTCGGCGACGAAAAATACGCCCTTCAACTGGTGCCGAGCGGGGTTCTCTACGACCACGTCACCCCCATCATCGGTAATGGTGTGGTTGTCGACCTGCCGACGTTGTTCCGAGAGGTCGAGGCCCTCGAGTCGCGCGGCGTGTCGTGCGCGCGGCTGCGGGTGTCGAGCCGTGCACACCTCATCTTCCCGTGGCACCAGGCCCACGACGCGCTCACCGAAGCCGGGCGCGGTGACGACAAGATCGGAACGACGCTCAAGGGCATCGGCCCCGCCTACGCCGACAAGGCACGACGTGTGGGAATCCGCGTCGGTGAAGTTCACGATGCGGTGGTCTTTGCCGACACCGTGCGGCGTCGCGCGAAAGAAGAGAACTCGACGCTGGCCGCACTCGGCGGTGCGCCGCTCGACGTCGAAGCGATCGCTGCACAGTTCAACGATCTGGCCCGCCGCATCGCGCCGTACGTCGCCGACACCGTGAATGAACTCCACGACGCACTCGAGGACGGCGCCGACATTCTCCTCGAAGGTGCGCAGGCAACGTTTCTCGACATCGACCACGGCACCTATCCGTACGTGACGTCGTCGAACCCCGTTTCGGGAGGAGCCTGTGCGGGAACGGGGCTCGGACCGCGTGACATCACCCGCGTGGTCGGTATCGCAAAGGCTTACACGACGCGCGTCGGATCGGGTCCGTTGCCGACCGAACTCGTCGGTGCCGACGGCGAACCCGACATGCTCGGCCGGGCGCTCATCGACATCGGCCACGAATACGGCACGGTGACCGGCCGCCGACGCCGCACGGGCTGGCTCGATCTCGTCATGTTGCGCCATGCGGCACGAGTGAACTCGCTCACCGAGATCGCGCTCACGAAACTCGACGTGCTCGATACGTTCGACGAGGTGAAGGTGTGCACCGACTACCGACTCGACGGAAACATCCTGCGGGGCTACCCCGACCGCAGTGAGGTGTTGGCCGCAGTCGAGCCGGTGTATGCGACCCTGCCCGGTTGGAAGTCGAGCCTGCGGGGAGCGGGCACATTTTCCGCCCTGGCCCCGAATGCGCGCGCGCTCGTCGACCTCGTCGAGAGGAACGTCGGCGTGCCGGTGACGATGGTCGGAACGGGACCCGAACGCGGCGATTGCGTGGTGCGCGGATGATCGATCGCTACGCGCTTCCCGAAATTGCGAACCTCTTCACCGATACCGCGCGCATGCAGCGCTGGGTCGACATCGAACTTCTCGCCACCGATGCACAAGAGCGGCTCGGTGTGGTTCCAGCCGGCACCGCCGTCGCCTGTCGCGCGGCTGCGCCCGTGGTCGATTCGAGCTTCGTGGCAGCGGTGGCCGACCGCGAGACGGTCACCAACCATGATGTGGCCGCATTCGTCGACGTGTTGCAACAGCACATCGGCATGCCTGCCGGCGCCTACATCCATCACGGACTCACAAGTACCGACGTCGTCGACACCGCATGGTGTTGGGCACTTCGCGATGCGGGCAGCATCATCATCGAAGAACTCGAGAAGCTGATCGACGTGGCGACCGACCTCGCACGGGCCCACCGTTCGACGCTGATGATCGGCCGTACGCACGGTATCCACGCAGAACCCACGACGTTCGGAGCCAAAGCGGCTCTTTGGGTGCTGCAGCTGCGCCGCGATCTCGTGCGTTGGCAGTCGGCCCGCGACGTGGTGTCGGTGTGCAAACTTTCGGGGGCCGTCGGGACCTATTCGAACGTCGATCCGGCCGTCGAGCGTTTCGTCGGCGAATCACTCGGTCTCGTGCCGGTGCCCGCGACACAGGTCATCGGCCGCGACCGCCACGCCGAGTTCCTGTGGGCGTGCGCATCGGTCGGCACGACCGCCGAATCGATCGCGGTCGAACTGCGCCACCTGCAGCGCACCGAAGTGAACGAAGTGCGCGAAGGTTTCACAAAGGGTCAAAAGGGCAGCAGTGCGATGCCCCACAAGCGCAATCCCATCTCGGCGGAAACCATCACCGGCTTGTCGCGCGTGCTGCGCGGCAACCTGCAGGCGGGTCTCCAGGACGTCGCTCTGTGGCACGAGCGTGACATCTCGCACTCCTCGACCGAGCGCATCATTCTGCCCGACTCGGCAGCACTCGCTTTCTACGTCGCACGTCGTCTGCGAAACCTCCTGGCCAACCTGGAGGTCGATGCCGCACAAATGCGACGCAACCTCGACTTGTTGAACGGTGTCACTTATTCGCAGTCCGTCCTGCTGGCTCTCGTCGAGAACGGCAAGTCCCGAGATGATGCCTATCGCATCGTGCAGGAGTTGTCGCGGCGATCGCTGGAAACCGGTCAACACTTTCGCGAGGTTCTGATTGCGAGCCTCGACATCGATCTGACGAAAGGGGCAATCGTCGCCATTTTCGATGAGTCGCGGGTCGTTGCCAACGCCGCGCGTGCCATCGATGCAATCGATGATCCGGTGATCGATGGTTAGGCACCGGCCCAGACACCCGGCCCCCGAAATACGCGGGCACTGACTCCGACTTCGCGCCGCCGGGTGTGGATGATGCCGTGGGGAGGGGGCCACGGGGAACCATCGCGAACTGCGATCCGGACTCACCATCCCGGCGCTCGCCCGGGTCCATCCTTCGGATCGCATACGGGCGGTCTTCTTGGTGGGGCGGGCCTCCTGAGAGAAGCCCGACCTTTTGCTCCGGTCGTGTCCCGAAATCGACCTGGTGGGTACCGTGGCGACCATGACCGATGTCGGCAACCTGCCACCGCTCGACCCGGCCCGAACCAAGTTGCGCGACCACGTCCTTGCCCACGCCGTCAAGCGCGGCAGTTTCACCTTGAAGTCGGGGCGCCAGAGCACGTGGTTTCTCGACACCAAACAAACCGCGTGCCGCGCGGATGGAATTCTTTTGGTTGCCGACGTTGCACTGTCGATGATCCCCGATTCGGCAACGGCGATCGGCGGATTGACGATGGGCGCCGACCCGGTTGCATTCGGCATCGCCGCAGTCGGTGCGACGCGCGGCTTCAACTTGAGAAGTTTCAGTGTCAGGAAAGAGGCAAAGGATCACGGCGTGACCGGTCGTCTCGCCGGTGCGCTACAACCCGGTGACAAGGTCGTCATCACCGAGGACACCGTGACCCGTGGAACCTCGTTGTTCGAAGCGATCGGGGTGGTGAGGGCGTACGGCGCCGAACCTGTTTTCATCACGGTCATCGTCGACCGTGGCGGCACTTGTGCAGCAATGGCCGCCGAGGCCGGCATCGCCTACCAGCCGATGCTCACCGCGCCGGATCTTGGTTTCGACTTCAATAGTTGATCGGATGTCACTGATGAAAACGAAGTTGGCGGTCCTCGTCCTGGGGTTGTTCGTGTCGTCGGCTTGCGGCGGAGAGGGTGATCCGGGAACCGGTACGACATCTCCGACCACGACAATGATGGACGGAACCACCATCGCATCTCTCGATACCGTGTCCCTGACAACGGTCGAAGACGACACGATTCGGATCACCGTGAGCGTCGGTGTCGACTCCGGCCCCGATCGCATCGAAGAGGTGTCGGTCGGTGATGCGATCGAATTGACTCTGGTCAATCCCGACGAGGATGACGAATTCCATGTCCACGGCTTCGACCTGGGTGGGGACGAAACACCCGCAGGTGACGAGAAGGTGTTCGCCTTCACCGCATCCGAAGCCGGTGACTACGAAGTCGAGAGTCACGTGACGGGCGACGTGCTCGTTGTCATTCGCGTGTCCTGATCGGGCCACAATGGGGGTGTGAACCTCCACGATCTCGTCGCCCTGCAAGCGCACGGCCCCGACACATTCGTAGGTATCGGGCATCCCTACCCGTGGGGTGGGCTGTACGGAGGTCACATCGTCGCCCAGGCACTGGCGGCAGCGGCCGCCACGGTCGACCCTGCTTTCATGGTGCACTCCATGCGTGCCTATTTCATCCAGCGCGGCGACAACTCGCAGATCGTTCGTTACGAAGTCGACCGGATTCGCGACGGGCGCAGCTTTGCGACGCGGCGTGCCGTCGCAGGTCAGGAGAAAGGAGCGATTCTCAACCTCGAGTCGTCGTTCCAGGTGCCCGAATCGACGGCTGAACTGGACGCAGTATCTATCCCCGACGGCCTGGTCGGCCCCGATCGACTCACATCCGAGTCGTGGAGTGATGTCTTTGACCGACGGCGGGTCGACGGTGACAACGTGCCCGAGTCACGTCGCAACGTGACGGGTTGGTGTGGCGCGTGGATGCGGGTGACGACCGACGTTTCCGACGCACAGTTCGAGCACCAGTGTGCTCTTGCCTACATCTCCGACGACCTTCCCACCGATGCGGTGTTCGTCGCACTACCCGAGGCACGCGAAGCCGGCGACGCCGGCCGATGCTTCAGTGCAAGTCTCGACCACCAAATCTGGTTTCACCGTCCACATCGCTCGAACGACTGGCACTTCTACGAGATGTCGTGCGCGGCGTTCGTTGGCGGTCGAGGGCTCACATTCGGTCACGTCTTCGCTGCCGACGGCACGCACGTCGCCTCGATTGCTCAGGAAACCTTGGTGCGCTGGCGAACACCCTCGACGTAGGGGCTGATCGCCGCGTCGATGAGCGGGATCAGCCACTCTGCGTACTTCGTCGTGATGTGATTCGAGTCGCGGTACACGAGAAGATTGCCGACGATGACGGGACATGCCTCCTTGGTACACAGCCAGTTGGTCACGTCGAGAACCTGTGCACCGTTGTCGAGGGCCGCGGCGATGTTCGTGTCGAGTCGGGACTGGCGGATGCCCTTCTCGCGGGAGAACGCACAGTTGCCGACCCTCGACACGTTGCTTGACAGACAAATCGGCACGTCACGGCCCGGATAGGGCGTGTCGGTGATGAGAACCGCTTCGGTGCCCGCCACCCGCAGCTCGGGGATCAATTCGGCGAAACCGTCGAGCCATACCTGATCGGGGAACGGTTGCTGCACACCGACCTGCTGCAGACGATTCGAGTACGAGATGAAGACCACGGCGGCTCGCTCCGCTGCGAGACGCTTCTTGACGCTCGCACGCCATGGCTTGCACTGCGGATACGTCGCACCGATGGTGGCGTTGTAGGTGATCCGTTCGATCGGTGCACACCCCAATTTGGTCAGTGCCAACAACCGCCAGCCACGCTGCTTTGCGATCCAATCGAGCGCGTTGAACCATTGTGCGGCATGCGAGTCGCCGAAAAGCGCCACGGTGAACTGCGACGATGTGTCACCAAAGACGCACTCGCTCGTCGTGGTCGATCCCGCGTCGAGATGGCAGCCGTCGTCGTATATGACCGGCTTGTCGCCCGTCGCCCCCGCCAACGATGGTTCGAGGTTCTTTGGCACCTTTTCCGTCGCGATGCCCTCGATGACGGCGGCGAGTGGTTCGGTCGGGCTGACAACCGACGGCGGATCCACGGGCACCGTGGTGCCCGGTGCCGTGTCGCTCGTCGTGTCTGTCGTGGATGGCGACGCGATCGACGTCGGAGCGGTGATCAGGGTCGGTCTCGTGGCAACGACGTCGGTGGACAAATCGACCGGTTTGTTGCGCAACACCGCACCTGCTCCGATGCTGACGACAACGAGCAGTGCACCGACACACAGCGTCAGATTGTTGCGTGTGGCGAGGGTTGGCGACCGACGGACGGGGTTCTCGACCAGGCGGTACGAAAGGCCCGCAGCCACGATGGAACCAGCGATGAGCGCGATGCGCTCGGCGACCGACAGCGGACCATTCAAAGCTGCCTCACCGATGACCAGCGCCGGCCAGTGCCACAGGTAGATGGAGTACGAACGTGCACCGATCCACTGCATGGTGCCGTTGCGGAGCGCGATCACGGGGCCACGTGTCGAATCGTCACCCGCGGCAAGAACAAGAACCGTGCCGATGACCGGGGCGAGTGCGAGAACGCCGGGGAACGCCATCGCCTCGGTGATCGCGAAGCATGCGGTGATGATCACGGCAACACCGACCCACCCACCGATACCGCGGAGTCGTGGTGACAAAGCCACCACACGGGGCCATGCAACGGCGAGGAGTGCACCGGCACCGAGTTCCCAGGCGCGGGCGTGCAAACCAAAAAATGCCCACGGCTGGGACACCGAGGTCTGGCGGATACATACGATGAAAGACGCCACTGACACAACTGCAATACCGATGGCGGCGCGTGATGTCGACCGCGCACCGCGCCACAACAACAAAGCGAGCAGTGCCGGCCATACGAGGTAGAACTGCTCCTCGACGGCGAGTGACCAGTAGTGCTGCAAGGCCGAAGGCGGCAATGCCGATTGCAGATAGTCGGTTCCACGTTGTGCAAAGACGATGTTCGCCACGAAGCCACCACTTGCGATCGCGTCGGTGCCGAGGTCGCGCAAGCGCAGTGGCTCGAGCCAGATATTGCCGGCGACGACCGTGCCGACGACGACGAGACACGACGCGGGCAGGAGACGCCGCACGCGGCGGCCGTAGAAACGGGGCAGCGAGATACGTGCCGTGGCCGAGTGTTCGCGCAGCAACAGGCTCGTGATGAGAAAGCCCGAGACGACGAAAAAGACATCGACGCCGATGAATCCACCGCGCAGTCCAAGCAAGTGCGCGTGGTACAAGATTACGACGCCAACCGCGACGGCGCGCAGGCCCTCGATGTCGCGACGAATTTCGGTGGCCATGGGAAATGTCTAATCGCCGACAACGACGAAACCCTGGTGGTCGAGACCGGCGTCGATCCGGTGACCTTCCGCTTTTCAGGCGGACGCTCTGCCGACTGAGCTACTCGACCGTGTCGGACATGATGTCCGAAACGCGGTCCCGACGGGACTCGAACCCGCGACCTCCGGCTTGACAGGCCGGCGTGAACTCCAACTTCACCACGGGACCAGAGACTGGCCTTGCAATGTTTCGGCTATTTCAATATTCAGTTTTCGCACCCCCAACGGGATTCGAACCCGTGCCGCCACCTTGAAAGGGTGGTGTCCTAGGCCACTAGACGATGGGGGCTAGCTCGACTCCGCTGGAGAGCGAGTGAAAACTATCGGAGTTTTGGCGGGTTTCCCCCGTCGGGTACGGCGGCTATCGCCGCGCCAACCGCGGCCTCGAGAAGCCAGCCGAGATACGAATACAGGTGGGCCTGGGCCGCGACGGGGTCATCGGGGTCGTCGGTGCCCGACTCGGTCTCGTCGGCCTCCGACACGTTGAGCATCGTGCCGAGGAGGAGACGTACGGCATTGAGCGACTGGAGGAGAAGATCCATGTCGCCCGGCTCGAGTCGGTCGCCACCCCCAATGGCCTCGGTGACCCGTGAGATCGCGGTGAGCCGCGAGGCCACGAGCTCGGAACGCATCAGATCCTGATACTCGGCGTCACGCTCGGCATCGTCGTGGTAGGCGACGGGGAAGAGGCGTCGCAACGCGGGATCAGATGTGTTTCCCTGTGTCAGGACGTCACGCAACTCACCGAAGAGATGCACCAGCAATTCACGCACGTCGGGTGGCAGATTGACGCGAAACGAACCGTCGGCCTGCAACTGGAAGGGGCCCGACGCCCGGCGCCGCATCACTTGTCGTTGCCGTCCTTTTGCATCGTCGCCCACAAGCCGTGTTCATGCAGTCGGTAGACATCGAGCTCTGCACGTTCACGCGGGCCGCTCGAGACAACCGCACGACCCTTGTGGTGCACGTCGAGCATCAACTGTGTCGCTTTTTCGAGGCTGTAGCCGAACACTTTGCGGAGGACGAGCGTGACGTACGACATGAGGTTGATCGGGTCGTTCCACACGATGACGACCCACGGCGAATCGGTCGTCGTGTCGAGGCTCTGGTCGAGGTCGAGTTCTTCGCGAGTAGAGGGCACCGTTGATGGCACGGCACCATTCTGCCCGTACCATTACGACTCCATGGCTGTCAGCGCACGCCCGATCGTCCCCTCGCGAATTGCCCGCAAGGCGTTTTCGCATGGTGCTCAGCGCAGACCGCGTTCCCTGGCCGGCGGTTTTGTCGCCCTCACCAAGCCCCGAATCATCGAATTGCTCCTCGTGACGACCGTCCCGACGATGGTCCTCGCCCGTCGCGGTTGGCCCTCCACGGCCCTTGTGGTCGTGACCCTCATCGGCGGGTCGCTCGCCGCGGGCGGCGCGAACGCCCTCAACATGGTCATCGACCGCGACATCGACGGACTGATGGAACGCACGAAGCACCGCCCGCTCGTCACCGGGCTGGTGTCGCCGCGGCAGGCCATCGTCTTTGCCTGGACCCTGGAAGCCGCCGCATTCACGGTGTTGTGGATCGGGGCAAACCTGTTGTCGGCTGTTCTCACCTTCAGCGCGACCCTCTTTTATGTCGTTGTTTACTCTCTGTGGCTAAAGCGCACGAGCCGCCAGAACATCGTGATCGGTGGCGCGGCGGGCGCGGTTCCGGTTCTCGTTGGCTGGTCGGCGGTGACCAACAGTGTCTCGTGGTCCGCCGTCGTACTCTTTCTCCTCATTTTCCTCTGGACCCCGCCCCATTTCTGGGCTCTCGCTATTCGCCACGCCGATGATTACCGGGCGGCAAAGGTGCCAATGCTGCCGACGGTTGTGTCGATGGAGCGGACGATCCGCAGCATGTTCCTCTACACGGTGACGTTGGTCACGTCGAGCCTCATTCTCGCTCCCGTCGCTGATCTCGGACCCGTTTATTGGGTGGTGGCGGCGGTTCTGGGAACGGGTTTCTTGGTCGGGGTCGACTTCCTGCGCCGCCGCCCGACGCCGGCCACCTCGATGCGGTTGTTTTCGTATTCGATCTCCTACATCACCCTCGTGTTCGGGGCGATCGCTCTCGACGTGCTCGTGCGCCACGGCGTGTCCTAGCGCCTCGCGCGTCACAAGCCCACAAAGCCAAGTGACACAAGCCTGGTTTCCTTTACGGGCGCGGTCGATGGGTAGTCTCGAGAGCACGTTTCAAGAAAGAGTTAGCCCTCCATGACCACCTTCGACACGCATGCTGCGGCGCCCGCCGCAGCGTCCTCTTCCGGCGCTGGCGCCCTCGGGGCGCTGGTCGTTGGTGTTGGGTCATGGGCAACCACAACCGACCACAAGAAGATCGGCCGTCTCTTCGCAGTGACGGCACTGCTCGGCGGTGCGGCGTCCGCCGTCATCGGGGCGCTCCTCGGATTCGAGCGCATCGGCGCCGGCGGATATCTGATCCTCGATCTCGACTCCGTGGTGCAACTGTCATCGCTCTACCGCGTCGTGCTGTCCTTTGGCGTTGCGTTGCCTCTGATGCTTGGTATCGCAATCGCAATCGTGCCCCTGCAGATCGGCTCCAAGGCGATCGCCTTTGGTCGTCTTGCCCTGTTCGGCTTTTGGATGTGGCTCGCCGGCCTCCTCCTATGCATCTCGTCGATCGCCGCAAACGGCGGTCCTGGTGGCGGTGAGGCAAAGATGGTCGACCTCTTCTTGGTTGGTGTGGCCATAACGGCCGCCGGCGCTCTGGCCGCGACGGTTTCACTGGTCACCACCGTTCTCACGAACCGCGCGCCGGGCATGTCTTTGGCCCGCGTGCCCATGCTGACATGGGCGGCGCTGACGGGCGGGGTGTCGCTGCTCCTCACGCTTCCCGTCGTCGTCGGCACGGCCATTTACCTCTACGTCGACCATCACTACGGGCGACTCGCCTTCGGCGGCAACAAGGGTGTCAACGATTGGCTCGGCTGGTCGATGACGCAACCCCAGACCTACGTGTTCGCGGCAATAGGTGTCGGGGTCGTCGCCGAAATCGCAACGGTTGCAAGTGGACGTCGTCATCCGCTGCGAGCGATCCTCCTCGTCGGTGCGGGTGTGCTCAGTGTGGCTGCGTTCGGTGGTGCCACCCAGGTCCAGCACGCGCTGACGTGGACCGACACCTCGGGCAGCGACAAGGTGAAGGAACTCCTTCCGTTCCTCATCTTCAACGGCCTCCCGGTCCTTGGTGCGCTCGTCGTCCTGGGTGGTTGTGTTCTCGGTCTCGCGCAGGGCAAGCCGCGCGTGATAGCTCCGCTCGTGCCCGCCGTCCTTGGTCTTGGCATGGTCCTCGCGGGTATGGCGGGTCACTTGGTCGCACAGTTCGGCCCCGCCGGACTGGCCGGCACCGTGTTCGAGGAGGGCGAGTTCAACTACGTCATCTATGGCACGGTGCTCATGGGCATCGGAGCGATTTCATTCTGGGGTCCCAAGTTGTGGGGCCGCTCGCTTCCCCGGTCGGCGGTGTTTGGCCTCGGCACGTTGGGTTTCCTCGGCACGGTGTTGTCGTCGCTGCCGCTCTATGTCGCTGGTTTCGCCGACCAGCCCGCGGGTGTGGTCGATGGCTTCGCCTACGGAGGACCGCAGGAACTCTGGAACGGACTCGCTGCCGCGGGATCGGCGATCCTCGCCGTGACGATCGTGCTTTTTGCTCTCACCGCAGCGCGTGCGTTCCGCAACGGCGAACCTGCCGGTGACGATCCGTGGGATGCACAGACTCTCGAATGGTCGGTGTCGTCACCCGCCCCGGCCGACAACTTCGCATCGGTGCCCGCCGTGTCGAGCCCCGAACCACTCTTCGACCTCAAGCCGACGGGGAGTGTGAAATGACGCACGTCCTGCCGGCCGGTCCCCAGCCCGCACCGCGGCGCCAGTTGCTCGTTGGCACCGGCGTCGTCTCAGCAGCAGGTGCGCTGCTGATCGGCGGCATGCTTTCGATCTGGCTGCGCTTCCGTGACGCCGCACCGTTGCGCGAGTCGTCCGACGGCCTCAAGCAAATCAAGGACTGGTTGCCCGAGGACCTGAAGATGGCCGAGGTCCTCACCAATGTGGGTCTGGTCACCGTGGGCGTCGCCTGCATCATGGCCCAGTGGGCCGTCTATTCGTCGCGACGAAAAGATTCACGCCACACCAGCATGGCGCTCGGCATGACGTTGTTGATGAGCCTCGCCCTGCTGAACGGTCTTGTTGCGGTGTACCCCAACATGGAAATTGTTCTTGCCGACGGCCCGTATCAGACGATGTTCTACGCAATCACCGGCACGTTGATCACCTTCGTCCTTGCAGGGGTGGCTTTCACGCTCGCCGCATTGTTCAAGAGCACCGGTGGTCGTGCAGGCAACACCGATCTCATGAATGCGCACGCTCTCTATTGGTATTTCCTGTCCGCTGCATACACGGCCGTGTGGTTCGTGGTTTTCGTTCAGAAATAGGCGCGGGATGTTCACCAACGGCTCCAAATACCTGATAGGCGTGACCGGCTTCTCGGCCGTCGTTCTCGTTGTCTACATCGCACTCGTCGACGGTGCGGTGGGTGGTGCGGTTGCCCTCGCCTCGATCATGCTTGCGGTGGGGCTACTCGCTGGACTTGCATTGTTCAACCGCGATGGGGACGTGGAGGTGGGCGATACAGCCGCGCCGGCCAATGCCGAGCCGATTGGCTCGAGCCTCTGGCCGCTCGTCACCACCGTCGGCATCGTTGTGATGGGCGTAGGTCTGATCACCCACGAGATCGTTTTCCTCCTCGGACTCTCCGCGCTGGTCGCGGGCTTCGTCGAGTGGGTCATCCAAGGCTGGTCGGAAACAGCATCCTCGGACCGGAAGTTCAACGCCTCCGTACGTGGTCGCTTGATTCACCCGCTCGAATTCCCCGTGCTCGCTGCCATTGGCGCGGCAGTTGTCGTCGTACCGTTCTCCCGCATCATGTTGGCGGTTTCGAAAACGACGGGCGCGATCGTGTTCATCCTCGTGGGCTGCATCGTTCTGGTCGGTGGCATCGTGTTTGCACTGCGGCCGAACCTGAAAAAGACCATCGTCGTCGGACTGTGCGCTGCTGGTGCGGTTGGCATCGTGGCCGGTGGCATCGCCGGTGCAAGCGCCGGCAAACGCGACCAGCTTGTCGAGGCAAACGAGGAAGACCATTTCGCCCACAAAGAGTGCGGTGAAGAGAAGAGCAAATACTTCGACTTCAACTCCGAGGCCAAGGTCTCGATGCGGTCTAACCCCACGGCCACGATCGAATTCGTCGGCGGAAAATTGCAGGCGCGCGAGCTTGGCCTCGACTCCCCGACATCGAAGATCACGATCCAGAAGTCGAGCAACACCTCGATCATCTTCCGCAACCAGACCGAGGGCGAGTATCGTCTGACCCTTCACTACGGCGAGAAGAAGGTGCAGGAAGGCGTCGTTGAGGAATTGCACACCTGCACCCAAATGATCGAAGAGGGTGAGGAGCAACTCCTCACGTTCCGCATCGACAAATCATCGATTGCATCCAAGAAGCCCTACACGTTCTCCGTCCCGGGAGTCGAGGACCAGAGCATTGAGGTGTTCGTCCCATGAGCAAGTGGTATTCCGTACCAACATCGAAAACGGCGCGTCGTCTCGTCGCGGCTGCGGCAGGCCTTGCGGGTGTCGCGTTTCTGTCCGGCTGTGCCAGCAACGCCCCACAAGACACCTGGCAGCCAAAGGGTCCGAATGCAGAGAAGATCGACGATCTGCAACGACCGGTATTTGCCATTGCCGGCATCGTTGGCGTCATTGTTTTCGCCGCCATCGGCTACGCGGTCTTCAAGTACAGGGATCGCGGTCAGCCGATTCCCGAGCAGTCCCATGGCAAGCCCGTGCTTGAAATCAGTATGACCGTCCTTCCCGCGATCATCCTCGCGGCCATCGGTGTCTTCACCTTCCAGACGATCTTTGACCTCGCCAAGACCGACGACACCGAAATGGTGATCAACGTGACGGGCCAGCAGTGGTGGTGGGAGTACGACTATCCGGTCCAAGAGCAGTACGGCATCACCGACCCGATCATCACCTCGGGTCAGTTGGTCATTCCGGCCGGCACCAAGGTGTTGTTGCGCGAAACCAGCCGCGACGTCATCCACTCGTACTGGATTCCCGCTTTGAACGGCAAGCGTGACGCGGTCCCCGGTCGCGTGCACACCCTGCGCCTCGAGGCCGACGAGCCCGGTATTTACGCCGGTCAATGCACGGAGTTCTGCGGCCTGTCGCATGCCGCGATGCGCATGGAAGCCGTTGCGCTCGACCGGGATGACTTTGCCGCGTGGGTCAAGGGCCAACTCTCGCTTGCCGCATCACCCGCCGATGGCACGCTCGCCAAAGAGGGTGAGGCAGTCTTTTTGAACCAGTGCATTCGTTGCCACCAGGTCAACGGCCTCAAGAGGGCCGACGGATCGCCTGCGATCGCGGCACCGGAAGACAACGTGTGGTCGGGCGCCGCGCCCAATCTCACCCACCTCATGTCGCGCAACACCTTCGCCGGCGCCTCGTGGGACCTCCTGACCAAGGGATGCCGCAAGGACGTCTGGGGTTCCCCCAGCCAAGAATTCGGGGAGAAATACCTGGCCGGCGTCACAGAGGACTGTTTGAACCAGAACGACCTGCGTCGCTGGCTGCGCAATGCCCCCGCAATGAAGGCAATGTACGCCGACCCGACAAAGCTCGAAAAGTCGGGCGGCAAGTACCGTGGAATGCCCAACCTCGGCCTGTCCGAGGACGACATCGACAAACTCGTCGCCTACCTCGCCACTCTGAAGTGATCGGAGACAAAAGCCATGGCAATTATTGAACGTCCCGCCCCGGTCGGAGCCCCCGCCCTACCCGCCCCGGTCACGCCGACACGCACCTATGGTGCGCTGCGGCGGCCCGTCGCCACCACCGGGTGGAAGTCATGGGTCTTCACCGTCGACCACAAGAAGCTCGGCATCATGTACGGCGCAGTGGCGATGTTCTTCTTCATCGTTGGTGGCATCGAGGCCGTCTTGATACGTCTCCAGTTGGCGGCCCCCGACAACAAGGTGCTGACTGCCGATGTCTACAACCAGATGTTCACGATGCACGCGACGACGATGGTGTTCCTCTTCGTCATGCCAATGGCCGCGGCATTCGCGAACTATTTCGTTCCCCTGCAGATTGGCGCGCGCGACGTTGCATTCCCGCGCATCAACGCGTTTGGTTTCTGGACCCTCGTGGGCGGCGGAATCATCGTCAACCTGTCGTGGTTCCTGGGCGGTGCGGCCGACGGTGGGTGGTTCATGTACGCACCGAACTCGGGCCCCGTCTTCTCGCCCTCCAACGGCGTCGACTTTTGGGCCCTCGGTCTGCAGATCACGGGTATCGCCTCCTTGACGGGTGCGGTGAACCTGATCGTCACCGTGCTCAACATGCGCGCGCCGGGCATGAGCCTGATGAAGATGCCCGTCTTCACCTGGCTCCAGCTCGTCGTTCAGTTCCTGCTGCTGTTCGCCATCCCGGTCATCACCGTTGCGCTGTTCCTGCTGAGTTTCCAGCGCAGTTTCGGTGCCACGTTTTTCGACGTCTCCGCGGGTGCCGACCCGTTGCTATGGCAGCACTTGTTCTGGATTTTCGGTCACCCCGAGGTGTACATCCTCGTTCTCCCCAGCTTCGGCATCATCTCCGAGGTGCTGCCGGTGTTCTCTAAGAAGCCTCTCTTCGGCTATCCGTTCGTGGTCTTCTCGGGCGCGGCCATCGGGTTCGTCGGCTGGGGTGTGTGGGCTCACCACATGTTCGCATCAGGTCTCGGTCCGGTGTCGGTGGCGGTGTTCTCGATCGCAACGATGGCCATTGCCGTACCGACCGGCGTCAAGATCATCAACTGGACGATGACGATCTGGGGCGGCAAGTTGAACTTCACGGCCGCCATGCACTTCGCAATCGGTCTCGTTGTCCTGTTCACGATCGGTGGTCTGTCGGGTGTCACGCATGCCGTCGCCCCGTCGGACACGCAGCAAACAGACACGTACTACATCGTCGCGCACTTCCACTACGTGCTCTTCGGTGGGGCGATCTTCGGTCTTTTTGCCGGCTTCTATTACTGGTGGCCGAAGGTGTTCGGCAAGCAGTTGAACGAGCGTCTCGGCAAGGCCAACTTCTGGTTGATGGTGATCGGTATGAACCTGACCTTCGGCCCGATGCACATGATCGGTTTGCAGGGTCAGCCCCGCCGGATGTACATATGGACCGAGGCACGCGCCGGTGAGGGCCTCTTTAACCTCGGATTCTGGAATCGGGTTGCGTCGATCGGTTCCTTGATCCTCACGGTTGGCGTTCTGCTGTTCCTCATCAATGTCTGGAAGACCGCACGCAGCAAGCAGGTGGCTCCACTCGATCCATGGGATGCGCGCACGCTCGAGTGGATGACGACCAGCCCACCCAAGGAGCACAACTTCGATGCCATACCAACGGTTCGACACCTCGACGAATTCTTCCACCGCAAGTACGCCCAGGATTCGGTGACGCACGAGATCAAGCAAGTTTCGACCGCGGAAGACATCGTGCGTGATCAAGAGGCGAATGCCGACAAGCACATCCACATGCCGTCGCCGTCGTACTGGCCGATCATCCTCGCGAGCGGTCTGCCGGTGATTGCCCTCGGCGTCATCTACGCGATTCCCGTGGCAATCGTGGGTGCCGTGATCGTCGTCTTGGCGTTGTTCGGCTGGTCGCTCGAACCGTCCACGGCACCCGAAACCGATTTCGATCCTCCTGCCTCGGAGGATGGCACAAAGGAGTTGGCGCCCCTTGGTTGACACTGCAGTTCACCACGCCGAATACGGCCACCACACCTCGACGGGGTTGTCCAACAACAAGTTGGGGATGTGGCTCTTCCTCGGTTCGGAGTGCCTCCTGTTCGGTGGCCTCATCAGCACCTACATGATCTATCGGGGTCGGGTGGGCGAGGGCCCGCGACCCGGCAACGTGTTCGACATCCCGTTCACCTCGGTGAGCAGTTTCGTGCTGTTGATGAGTTCGCTCACAATGGTTCTGGCCGTCGCCGCCGCGCAAAAGCGTGATGATCGCGGCACAACCTTGTGGCTCACCGTCACGGGCTTGCTCGGGGCAACGTTCGTCGGCGGCCAGGTATACGAGTTCACCGCGATGTACAACGAGGGCCTTGGTTTCACAACGAGCCTGTTCGGCTCGGCGTTCTACACGCTCACCGGGTTCCACGGCGTCCACGTCACCGTCGGTGTCATCATGTTGTTGTCACTGGTCGGCATCATCAAGCGCAGCAGAGTGCCCGGCGACAAGGCAGAGGTTGTCGAGCTGGTGGGTCTCTATTGGCACTTCGTTGACATCGTGTGGATCATCATTTTCACACTCGTCTATCTCATCCCGACCTGACACGGCCCCGCAAGTACACGAGGTTTCAAGCATGACAACCACCGCAGGACACACCGAACACATGGAACACGAAGCACATGGTGAGCACGCCGAGCACGGCATGACCACGATCGGCTACATCAAGGTTGCCCTGGTGCTCGCGGCCCTGACGGCCCTGGAAGTGGCCACGTATTTCGTGGATTTCGGACCGTTCTTCATGCCCCTTCTCTTGATACTGATGTGCGTGAAGTTCTTCATCGTCGTGTCCTACTTCATGCATCTGAAGTTCGACAGCAAGATCTTCAGTTTCATGTTCTACACGGGGTTGTTCCTCGCCATTGGCGTTTATGCAACCTTCCTAGCCACCTTCAAGTTTTTCACCGCGTGACACGTCCCCGCGGGGAGGCGCAATGATTGCCGAAGCAGCCAATCCACTTCTCGATCCGTGGCGCTTTCAGGCGCACCCGGAATTGTGGCTCCTCGTGGGGTTCCTGATCGGCGCCTACATCTACGCAGTGCGCGTAATCGGTCCACAAGCCGTGCCATCGGGGCCCATCGTCACGCGGCGGAACATCGTCGCATTTGCAGCGGCGATGATCCTGCTGTGGATTGCATCGGACTGGCCCATGCACGATCTCGCCGAGGAGTACCTCTACTCGATGCACATGCTCCAGCACATGGCGTTGTCGTACTTCGTTCCGCCCCTGGCGCTACTCGCATTGCCGGAATGGATGTTCCGCGCCCTCATCGGCGACGGAGGGGGATACCGCGTCGTGCGGTGGTTCTCCAAGCCGGTCATCGCGGGCGTGATATTCAACGTGGTGGTCATGGTCACCCACATTCCGGGTCTGGTCAACCGGAGTGCCTCGGGTAGCGCGGTGCACTATTCGTTGCACGTTCTGGTCGTCACCTCGGCGCTGTTGATGTGGATACCCATCTGCGGCCCGGCAACGGAGTTCCGTATCGGTTACGGCGGCAAGATGATCTACCTCTTCCTCATGTCGATCGTGCCGACCGTGCCCGCAGGCTGGCTGACCTTCGCCGAGGGAACGGTGTACAAGCATTACGACACGCCGGTGCGCGTGTGGGGTCTTTCGGTTTCGACGGATCAGCAACTCGCCGGGGCGATCATGAAACTTGGTGGCAGCATCTTCCTCTGGTCGCTCGTCATCTTCATGTTCTTCAAACGCTTCGCCGGCAATTTCAACGCCGAGCAGACCTATGTGCGTGACACGACGCTGACGTTCGAGGAAGTCGAACAGGCCTTCGAGAAGACCCCGCCCGCACCCGAACCACAGCGCTGACTACGCCCAGCGGAAGGTGCGCGCGGCCACCGCCGGCATGACCACCGCCCAGGCGATGAGCACCACCCACGACGTGGCTGTGTGCCCGCCCGCCTTCATCAGCGAGTCAGCCAGAACATCGGCCAGCGCGTGTGTCGGTGTTGCCCGTCCGATTGCGCGGAGGAACGGGGGCAGGCGGTCGAGCGGGAAGAGCACACCTCCGAGCAGCAGCAAGACGAGATAGAGGCCGTTCACCGCGGCAAGGTTCACCTCGCCACGGAGGTTGCCCGCAAGTGCAAGACCGATTCCCGCGAAAGCGAACGTTCCGACGACGACCGCAGCCAGTGCGAGCAACCAATTCGCCGACACGGGCGTCCATCCGAGCGCGAACCCGAGAGCAACGAGCAGTGCCATCTGCACCGCTTCGATACATACAACCGCCACGGTCTTGGCTGTGATGAGTCGCCCGGTGCCCAGTGGCGTGGCCGCGAGTCGTTTGAGCACAAGATACGAGCGTTCGAAACCGGTGGCGATACCGAGGCTGACCATCGAGGTGCTCATGACGGCGAGGGCGAGGATGCCGGGCACCAGAAAGTCGATGGGTTCGTCGGTGTCGGTGGGAAGGATGTCGACACTGCCGAAGAAGCCCAACAAGACAAGAGGAATCCCGAGTGTTATGAGGAGTTGTTCGCCGTTGCGCCGCACGAGTGACAACTCGGCACCGATCTGCGCAGCCAATGGGCTCATGGTCCTTGCTCCTTTGTGAGCATGCGGAAGACGTCCTCGAGGCGCTCGCCACCAACGTTCAGGTCGTGGAGCGGAAAGGAGTTCGATCCCAGCCACACCGAGATGCGCGAAACCAAGTCACTTGCCATCGATGAATCGGGGGAGGAAAAACTGATGATGAACTCGTCGCCGTTGGCAACCACTTCGAGGCCGATGTGCTGCGCGAGCCTTTGGGCATCGAGTGACGGCGACGAGCGGAAGCGAACGGTCGTGCGGGAGGAACGCAGGTTGGCAAGCGTGCTGTTGGCGACGATGCGTCCGCGGTTGAAGAGCACGACCCTGTCGGCCAGCCGTTCTGCCTCGTCGAGTTCGTGGGTGGCCAGCACCACGGCACAGCCCTGTCCGGCGAGATCACGGATGATCCCACGCACGTCGTCACGGCCGTTCACGTCGATGCCGGCCGTCGGCTCGTCGAGGAAAGCGACTCGGGGACGGGCAGCAAGGGCGAGTGCGAGACACAGGCGTTGCTTTTCACCACCCGAGAGTCGCCGCCACGTCGTGGTTGTGCGTTCGACCAGGCCGACACGGGCCACCAACTCGCCAGCCATTGCACCGCGGTCGTACAACCTGCAGAACTGGGCCACTGTCTCGCCGACACGCGCGCTCGGGTAGACACCGCCGTCCTGGAGCATCACACCCACTTCACGATGCAAGGCCGTGCGCTGTGCCCACGGGTCGAGATCGAGCACCCGCACCGCACCCGACGTCGGCCGTCGAAATCCCTCGCAGGTTTCGATGGTGCTCGTCTTGCCCGCGCCGTTCGGACCGAGCACGGCCGTGATCTCGCCGGACTCGGCGGTGAACGACACCTCGTCGACTGCCCGCAGCGGGCCGTAGTGAACGCTGAGGTTCTCGACTTCCACGGCTGCCATTGCCTCCAGCGTACGGGGAGAGGGCAGGTAGCCTTCTCATCCTGTGATCGACATCCGCCTGCTGCGCAACGCCCCCGAAGTCGTGCGGGCCGCAATGGATCGTCGCGCGAAGCCCGACCTGATTGCACAACTCGACCACGCGCTGCGTCTCGACGCCCGACTGCGCGACATCGTCGTCGAACGTGATGAAGTGCGTCACCAAGTCAACAACATTTCCAAGCAGGTGGGTTCCCTGCGCGAGGCCGGCGACACGACAGGTGCCGAGGTGCTGATGGCCCAGAGTCGCGACCTTGGGACTCGTGCAGCGGGTCTCGCGGCCGAGTCCGTGGAAGTCGAATCGGCCCTGCGCGAGGTGATGTTGTGCATCCCGAATTTGCCCCACGCCGACGCACCCGACGGCACGAGCGATCGCGACAATCGGGTTGTTGTGGGCCCGAACAACCTGCCGACGTCGTTTCCCACGCACCGGCGCGTGCCCCACTGGGAAACCGCCGAACAATTGGGCATTCTCGACAACGAGCGCGCCGTGAAGATTTCCGGCGCCATGTTCACGATGCAGCGCGGCCTCGGCGCAACCCTGGCACGGGCATTGTGTCAGTACGCCCTCGACGCGAACGTCGACGCATTCGAAGAGATCCGGCCGCCGTCCCTCGTCACAACCGCCACGCTGACGGCAACCGGCCAGTTGCCGAAATTCGCCGACGATGCATATTCGATCGAACGCGACGACCTGTGGTGCATCCCCACGGCTGAAGTTCCCCTCACCTCGATCTATGCGGGTGAAGTCCTTCGTGAAGACGAGTTGCCAAAGCGACTCATGGCGTACTCCCCGTGCTACCGCCGCGAAGCGGGGTCGGCTGGTCGTGACACGCGTGGGATGCTGCGCGGACACGAGTTCGACAAGGTCGAAATTTTCGCCCTTGCCCTTCCCGAGCAGGCACCCGAGTTGTTGGTGGAGTTGCGTGACCGCGCCGAACGACTCATCTCGGCCCTCGGCCTGCCGTATCGAATCATCGAAATCTGCACGGGTGATTTCGGCCAGAGCCACCACCGCAGTTTCGATCTCGAGGTCTATGCACCGGGTTGCGATACGTGGCTCGAGGTCAGTTCGGTGAGTTGGTTCTCCGACTACCAGGCGCGTCGCGCCGATATCCGCGTGAAGCGCGGCATGCAGAAGGGAACGGATTTCGCCCACACCTTGAACGGCTCGGCGTTGGCGGTGCCGCGCGTGTGGGCGGCGATTCTCGAGAACTTCCGCGAAGAGGACGGCTCGGTGACCGTGCCGAGCGTTCTGCGACCCTACATGCGCGGTGCCGAGCGCATCACACGACCATGAGCCTGCGTGACCGGCGTGTGCAGTACGAGACTGCGGGTCTCGACACGGCGGATCTCGATGCGTCGCCCGTCGTGCAGTGGCAGCGTTGGTACGACCAGGCCGCCGAGGCAGAGGTTGCCGAGCCGAATGCGATGACCGTGTCGACGATTGGCGACGACGGTGCACCCGACGCGCGTGTGGTTCTCGTGCGCGCCGCCGACGAACGCGGTTTCGTCTTTTTCACCAACTACGACAGCACAAAGGGGCGGCAAATCGACGACGACCCCGTTGCCGCCGGGACCTTCGCATGGCTCGACCTGCATCGCCAAGTACGCGTACGCGGCACCGTCGAGCGTGTCGGTGATCGTGAAAGCGACGAGTATTTCGCGTCGCGGCCCCGTGATTCGCAGATCGGGGCCTGGGCATCACCGCAGTCGCAACCCATCGCCGACCGTCAGGTGCTGATGGCGCGCGTCGAGGAGGCGACGACACGATTCGAGGGGCTCATCGTTCCGCGCCCCCCTCACTGGGGTGGTTTCCGGCTGCGCCCCGTCAGTGTCGAGTTCTGGCAGGGTCGACCCAATCGTCTCCACGATCGCTTCCGTTACTCCCGGAGCGATGGGCCCACCGGCTGGACGATCGAACGTCTCGCCCCGTAGCGGCCTCAAGACCCGAGCGGAAAGGTGCGCGCAGCGGTCGCCAAGGCTTCGACGAGGCACTGCGAGTGCGGATTCAGGCCCGGGCCCTCCCAGTCCCAGAACAGGGGGCTCGTGCCGCGAACGCGTGGAGGAAGTTCCAACTGCGCCCCACCGAGCCGCGGCAGATTGACCGGGTTCTTGGGATGCAGACCGCGCAGCTCCTGCGGGATGGTTTCGAGGTCGGTGCGCACGTCGTAGGCGGGGAGGCGTTGGCGGATGTGCGCACCGACATGGTGGGCAAGGTCGCGGTTCGACCCGCCCAGGAGCAGTGATGCCCACATACCCATGCGCCCGTAGCCGTGCACGGTGACGACGATGTCGACGTTGGCCAGGAACTCGGTGAGTTTCTGCGAATGCTCGGGCGCCACCTTTGTCGACGGTATGTGCCACTCCATCCCCGCGGGCTGGTGCACGCCGTAGTAGGAGGCGTCCGACAACTCAGCCGCCGCGCGCGCGATGACGTCGGTCATTTCCTCCAGACCGCCCCCGTGGTACGCCATGAACCCGAATCTTCCTCGCAGCTCGAGGACCTCTTCGACACCTTCGCGGGCGAGAAGTTCGTCAAACACGGGGCTCTTCGTCCTTGCGTTGCTCACCGATACGAATGACGACACCCGCAACCATGATGACCGCACCGAAGACGAGTGCCAGTTTCCACGCACCCTGTCGCTGGAGGAAAGTTGTGAGGTCGCTCTGCCAACTCTCGACGCGACCGACGAACGACCCGTAGTCGCGCTCCGCGATGGCTGCGTACCAGTACCAGGTGAGATAAAGACCGGTGAGGAGTACGAGTGCGGCCGACACTCGGTCGAGGTATCGCATACCACTGCGCAGGAGGCGCAGGAGACCGCCCTTGGCGAAGGCGAGTGAAACGGTGAGCGCCGTCACGATGGCACCCATGCCCAAGCCGTAGAGGACGATGCTCAAGATGCCCGAAAAGAACCCGTGCACGTTGATCGACCCGAGAATCACCGATGTGAGAAATCCGATCGTGCAGCCGATCGAGGCGACCGCGTAGGCGATGCCGAAGAGAAACATCGAACCAAACGTGCGGGTTTTACCTGTCGCGATGTTGGGAGTGACGATGCGTGGCTTCCAGCCGGCCAGCATCGCGATGCCCATGACGACGAGAGCGGCACCAATGACGATCGACACGTACTTCGCGTTGCGTTCGATCGCATTGGTGAACAAACGCGAGATGGATCCGACAACAATGAAGACGGCGATGAAACCCGACGATGTTGCCAAACCGACACGCAATGCGCGGGTGAGCGATGTGCGCTGCGAGTCGGCGGGCCGCGACCCTTCGAGACCCAGGAAGAACATCAGGTAGGTGGGCAAGAGAACGAAACCGCACGGGTTGACCGCGGCGAGAACGCCGAGCACGAAGCTGTAGGCAAAATTTCCTTCGAGCGCAATCATTGGGATCCTGTGATTGCTGTGAGCATGCGGTCGAGCTTCCCCGCGGTGATTTCGCCGGCGTGCTGTTCGAGGATGGTGCCGTCACCACCCACGAGGTAGGTCATCGGAAACGTTCCGACACCGAGGGCGACCAGCGAGGCACCGTTCGGGTCGCGCAGCAGCGAATAGGTGATGCCGTAGTCATCGGCGAAGTCACGGGCGACCTCGGCGCTGTCGCGGGGATTCACACCGACGATGTCGATGTCGTACCTGTCCCGTGCGGCAACGAGGGCAGGCATCTCCCGCTTGCAGGGTTCGCAGGTCGAGTACCAGAAATTGACCAGAAACGGTTTGCCCGTCGGTTCGCCCAAGGTGATGGCGGCGCCATCGAGCGATTCGACCTCGACGACGGGGAAGGCCTTTCCCGTGTTCAGGGCATTGGTTCCGATGGTGGGGTCCTGGCTGGTTGAGCCGGGCGAGAGGACGACCACTCCCTCGTTGGAGGAAGGGTCATCACCCGCCCGGCTCAACAGCCATCCGCCCGCGACGCTGACGACCAGGATTGCCGCCGCCGAGAGGGGGAAACGGCGGCGTCCGGTCACGCGGGTCAGGCTACCGACGCTGCCAAGTGGCGCGGAATCGGTACTTCGTCCACGACCACCGGGCGGCGGATGTGTACGGCTGGCCGTCCGCGTGGTCGCTTGGTGGCGACCACGCGGCCGTTCTCGAGGAGCTCACCGCCCCAGACACCCCAAGGCTCTTGGCGTTGGAGTGCGTCGTTCAAACAGGCCTCACGCGAGGTGCACTTGGCACAGATGGCCTTGGCCCGACAGACGTCGACGTACTCCTCGGAGAAGAAGAGATACGTGAGGGTGCCGTTGCCATCGGCGCAGCGCTTGGCCGTGAGCAGGATCGGCTGTTCGAAGGGGATGAGGGTGTTTGGTGCAAGCATGGTGATGTCTTTCTCGTCGAAGTGAGGCACGCCGGAAAACAAAAAAGGCCGCCGGGTTTTTGAACCCAGCGGCCTCGACTTCCGACGTTTTTTCGTTACGTCGGGCTCCTGTCGGGGCGCTGGGTGGGTCGCTTATTCGTGAACGAGGCTGCAAACACCGGCTGGGTGGCGTGCCAATAAGCAGCCATGGCGGCTGCGTGGCGGGCCGAAGCCTGGGTGCGGACTACGAACAACATGCGTCGCCAAGGAAACCACGTCCCGCCGCAAACGTCAACCGATTTAGCGCAGACCCCCGTCAAACCCCGTGAATTAGGGTTTTGCCGTGACCCCGCCGGCCCCCATCACGCTCGAATTTCCGGCGGTTCCCGGGGTGGGGCGGGTGTTCGGGGCCACGCGCCGGGTGCGGCTGGGCGACGTCACACCACGCGGTCGTCTGCGCCTGGATGCCGCCGTGCGCTATCTCCAGGACATCGCCCACGACGACGCCCGGGAGGCCGCCTACGCCGACCGTGACGGCTGGGTCGTGCGCCGCACCGCGCTTCGCGTCGAGAAGTTTCCTGTCTTCCAAGAGTCCCTCAGTCTCCAGACATGGTGCGGTGGATTGGGCTCGCACTGGGCGGAGCGTTCGACGCTCATCGAGGGCGAGCGTGGGGGCCGCATCGAAGCCGCGGCGGTGTGGGTGCACGTCGACCTGGCCACCATGGCGCCGGCGAAACTCGCCGCCGACTTCCTCGCCGTTGCAAGCGCATCAGCCGTGGGCCGAAAAGTTGGTGCACGCGTACTGCTGCGCGATCGACCAACGCCGGGTGAACCACGTCATCCGTGGCCGCTGCGGTTCTCCGACATGGACGCGCTCGGCCACATGAATAATGCCGCCTACTGGGAGGCCGTTGAAGAGTGGCTCGGTGCACACCGCGAGATGCGCGCGCCGCTCGAGGTGGTGCTGGAGCATCTCGCCCCGGTGAACCCCGAACACGAGGTGGCGACGGTGGTGCGCGAAACGGGCGATCACACGCTGATCTGGCACGAATCCGCAGGTGACGTGGTTGCCGCGACGCAGGTGCGTCGGTCGTCCGTCAGCTGACGCGGACGTATTCGAGATAGCCGTCGCGCTCGCGGCGGTCGAACTCACCCGCGAGCCGCAGGTGCTCGAGGTGTGCAAAGGTTTCGCTGTCGGCCATGGGGCCCTGGGCGCGTGCAGAAAAGAGATGTTTGGCGATGTCCATCACCGTCGCCGGACGGTCGAAGTCGGCACCGATCTGGCGCAACTTGTCGAGGCGCTCGATGTGGTGCAACTTGATGTGCTCGACGCGTTCCACCACGTTGGTGAACGGCGCTCCGTGAGCGGGCAGCGCGAGCTTGAGTTGCGTACCGAGATCGGCGACCTTGTCGAGTGAAGCGAAAAATCCGTGCAACGGGTCCGCTGCATACGACATGCCCGAGATGTGCGGCGTGATCGTCGGCAACACATGGTCACCGCTGATGAGCAGACCCGAGTCGGGGTCGAGCAAACAGAGATGGTCTTCGGTGTGTCCCGGGGTGTGGTAGGCGAGCCACTCACGACCACCCATCATCACGCGGTCGCCCTCGTCGATGCGACGACTGGGGTGGGGTACACCGAACACTTTCGGAAACCTGGCGTGCATGCGCATGCGGGTGCGCCGTGACCAGGGAATGTCGTAGCCACGACCACCCCAGGGCGTCTTGCCATCCACGCGCATCGGACTTTTGACCAACGGCACGTCCTCGACGTCGATGTCCGGGGGTTCGCACGGGTCCCACCACAGTCGGAACCGCCGATGGGCGATGATCTCGGCACCCACCTCTTTGCGCAAGCGGCCGGCCCCGCCGTAGTGATCGGGATGACTGTGGGTGACGAGAACCGAGTGAACTCGCTTCAGTGGTACCCCGATTGCGCGCAAGCGTGCCTTGAGCGCGACGAATGATTCGTGGCCGGGCATTCCGGGGTCGACGACGGTGACGCCACGCTCGTCTTCGAGCACGTACATGTTGACGTGACCAAGACCCGGCAGGTCGATGGGGAGTTGCGTGCGCAGGACGCCGGGGGCAAGTTCGGTGATTTCGTCGGTGGCGTACAAGGCCTCTTGGCGCACGGGGCGAGGAACTTCGGCCGACGAATTCACGGGTGGAAAACTACTTGAACGCGTTGGCGCGGTAGTAGGCAAGTTCGTGAATGCTGTCACGAATGTCCTCGAGCGCCCTGTGGTTCCCCGTCTTTGCGGGCCGACCCGCGGCGACCTGCGGATACCAGCGCTTGACGAGTTCCTTCACGCTCGAGACGTCGATGCTGCGGTAGTGCAGATAATTCTCGACCTCGCCGAGATGCGCGGCCAGGAAACGTCGGTCGGTGCCGATGCTGCTGCCGCACAAAGGCACCGACCTCGGTGTGTCGATGTGGGTTTTGAGGAATGCGAGAGTTTCGCGGCCTGCTTCTTCGATGCTGATTGTCGAGGTACGGATCTCTTCGAGCAGGCCGGACTTGGTGTGCATGTCGACCACGACGGGCACCATCTTGGCCAGGACGTCGTCGGGCTGGTGAATCACGATGTCGGGGCCCTCGGCGACGATGTTGAGTTCGTCGTCGGTGATGATCGTTGCAATCTCCACGATGCGGTCAAGTACCGGATCGAGACCTGTCATCTCGAGGTCCATCCACGCCATCACGACCCCAAAACTACCGTTGTTCTAGATTCACCGTGTGCTCAAGGTCGCGATTCAGCAACTCGACCCCGGCCTGCCCTTGCCGAGCGTTGCACACCGTGGTGATGCAGGTGTCGATCTTCACGCGCGCAACGATGCGCTCGTTTCCCGTGCGGGCGGTCGCGTGTTGGTGCCGACCGGCATCGCCGTCGCGATTCCCGAGGGCTATGCGGGTTTCGTCATCCCGCGGAGTGGTCTCGCGCTCACACACGGCATCAGCCTCGTCAACACTCCCGGCCTCATCGACGCGGGATATCGGGGCGAATTGAAGTGCGTGATGCTGAACACCGACCCGACCAACGACTACGAAGTCAAGCGCGGTGATCGCATCGCCCAGCTCGTCATCCAGCGCATCGAAGAAGTCGCCTGGCAGGTGGTTGATTCACTCGAGGGCTTCGACCGTGGTGGCGGATTCGGTCATTCAGGGCGTTGACGCACGGGGCCTCTCGGGCTGCTAGAGGACCTCGCGGGCGTTCGTGGCCATCGGAATGTGCCACCCACGCTCCATCCATCGTCGCGACAGCAATTTCCCGTTCTCGTCGCCGACGTCGAAACTCGCCACCAGCGATCCCGGCGCCACGACGCTCCACAAGGCCTGCAGTCTGAACTCGTACCAGAACTGGTCCCAGCCGTAGTCGGACACGCCGGTCGCGCCGAGCGCCTCGTGGTACATCCTCAACAGACGCATGCCGTGTTCGTCCCAGATTGCCTTGTCCGCCGACGAACTCATGAGGTACGCCACGTCCTGTGCGGGTGTCGCCTTGATGACGAGCTGGAAGTCGATGAACTTCATGCGTGATGCACCCGCATCGAAGAACATGTTTTCGAGTCGAGCATCACCATGGCACATCGTGTGGGCGATCTCACCCGTTCTCTTGATGATCGAATCGAATTGCGCGGCAAGTTCGTTGCCGAGATCGACGGCATCACGGCCGATGACATTCACCCAGTCCTTTTCGATGACCGTCATCGCGTTGCGCATGATGTCGGGAACAACGGCGAGATTCGCCGGTGAGTCGTTGCGCGGCAACCAATCCATCTTGTCGAGGTCGGGGTGGTTCCACCATGCGGCGTGGAATTTCGCGAGCTCACGCAGGGCGATCTCGAGCTGTGCGACGGTCGCCCCGGTGGTCTGTTGGCCGACCTGCAGGTCACGGATTTCTTCGAGAACCAGAACGAACTCACCCGCGTCGACGTCCATGTCGTTGTAGTAGCAACCAACGATGTCGACAGGTGTGCGGCCGGCCATCTGTCGGAAGAACTGGCCCTCGCGCACGTAGAGACCGAGCGCGAGTCCAATGACTTTGTTCTCGGGCGCGGCTGTGGGGATCTTGAGCACCATCGAGGTCGGACCCGAGTTCGGTTCGGTGTAATCAACGATGAGTCTCACGAGCGTGCCGAACACCCCGGTTCCGCCGCCGAGGGGCTCGTGGCGGACCGAGCCAACCTCGATGTGGGGTTCGATGACCCCCGAGGATTGCAGGGCCCGTGTCAGCCATGAAGCAGTCACCTGTCGCGGTGTCGTTGGTCGGGCCAGTCCGGCCATGTCATCCCCCCGGATGTGTTGGTTGGCGGTCCGTTCGTCAGCGGGACCGCGGCTTGCGGCTCAAGAGTATTCCACGCTCGGTCAAAGAGGCGATGTCGCTCGGGGAGAGGCCGAGGAGTTGGGAGAACACGGCTTCGTTGTCTTCACCCGGATAGCGCGGTTCCCCCGATGTCGTCGTGTCGGCATCGGAAAAACGCCACGGTGCGTTCGGAATGCGAACGGTCCCACCGCCCCGGTTGCTCACCTCGACCGTCACGTTGCGTTCGCGGCCCCAAGTGGTGTCGGCGACCTCGTGCGGTGAACGGATCTTGCCCGATGCGAGTTGTTGGTGGGAAAGTGCTTCTTCGATGGCCGTCGCATCGGGCATCGTTGCCGCCCACACGCGGAGAATCTCCTGGATCTCGTCGAGATGGGCGAGACGACCCGGCACGTCGGCGAAGCGTGGATCACTGATCACGTCACCACGTCCGGCGCCATTCATGAAATTGTCGAACGTGCCACGTTCGGCGGGGTGCCCGCTGACAACCACCTTGTCGCCGTTCGCCGCGGTGAGAACGGGGTAGTTCGCCGGCTGAAAGGATCGAATTTGCTCGGGCGGGACGGGGTCGGTCCACAGCTCGTCGTGGGCGTGTTCGTTGACGTAGAGCATCGTCTGTGCCATCGCGACGTCGATCCACTGCCCGCGACCGGTACGACCCCGTTGAATGACGGCCGCAAGAATCGCGGTGCATGTCTCCATCGCCGTGTACACGTCGGCATGTGAGAACGGGTCGTTCGCGTAATCACCGCCGCGTACATCACCCTGATACTTCGTGATGCCCGTCTCGGCGCTTATGACAGGTGCGTACGCGCGACGGTGCACCCACGGACCCGTGTTGCCGTAACCCGTGATGGATGCATAGATGAGCCGCGGATTGATCACGCTCAACGTGTCGTAGTCGAGCCGCAGACGCTTCATCACTCCGGGACGAAAATTCTCGACGACGACATCGACGTGTTCGATCAGGCGGTGGACAAGGGCGACGGCCTCGGGCTTCGACAAGTCGAGGCAGATGTTCTTTTTCCCCACGTTCTGCTGGACGAAATACGTCGAGAGCGAGTTGACCCGTGGATTCGTGAAACGGGTGAGGTCGCCCTCGGGCGGTTCGAGTTTGATGACGTCGGCGCCGAGGTCGCAGAGCATGCGCGTCGCATGGGGGCCGGTGAGAACACGGCTGAAGTCCAAGACACGCAGCCCGCTGATCGGTCGTTCGCCCGTTCCGCCGCCCCCCGTGTTGCCCATGAAATCGCCACCGTACAGGGCGGGTACGGTCTCGGGCGTGACGAAAAGCGACCTGCCCGCCTACCGCGATCTGCCCCGTCGGGGCGGTCTACCCGCCGCGTGGGACGTGTGGGAGGGCGATGCCCGGTACTTCGGCTGTCTGAACCTGCTGACGCCCGAGCGTGTCGCTGCCGCAGCGAGTTTGGTGACCGGTGGTCGGGTGTTTTCGATGAATTGGGACATGCGCAAGCCCGACCCGCCGCTGTTCGGGCGCAGTCCCTTCGACCACGAGGTCACGGGTGACGAGCGCGCAGTCAGCCATGACGACGTTCTCCACGGGTGGAACACCCAGTCGTCGAGTCAATGGGACGGGTTCCGTCACATCCGCAACTTCGCGGCTCAAAATGACGAGGGCGGAACCGGACACTTCGGCGGAGTCGCCGACGATGCGCATGGCGTGCACCACTGGGCGCAACGCGGCATCGTGGGCCGCGCCGTGCTGTGTGACGTCGCGCGTTGGCGCGAGACGGTCGGTCGGCCGATACAGCACGACAAGTCCGATCCGATCGAGGCCGACGAACTACTCGAGTGTCTCGCACATCAGGGAACGGAGTTGGAGGAGGGTGACATACTCCTCGTGCGCACGGGGTGGATCGGCTGGTACGAACGTCAACCAAGCGATGTGCGCGAGCGCATGGCCGTCGTCAGCGAACTGCGCACACCGGGTCTGCGGTCCGACGAACGCACGGCTGAAGTTTTGTGGAACATGCACATTGCTGCCATCGCAGCCGACAACCCTGCCGTCGAAGTGTGGCCTCCCGGGGCGTTGCGATCCGCGGAGGAAAACGCCGAGATTCGCGCCGACCGTCGCCGCATGCACGAGATCTTCACGCACACACTTTTCCTACCGATGCTCGGTCTGCCACTCGGCGAGATGTTCGTCCTCGACCACCTCGCCGACGATTGCGCGGCCGACGGTCGCTACACCGGCCTCTTCACGTCGGCGCCCTTGAACCTGCCCTCGGGCGTTGCATCGCCACCAAACGCACTCGTCTTGAAGTGACGTTCAGGACAGCCTGACGCCGAGATGGCGCAGCGCCATCGCGGCATACAACGAGACACCGATTTCCATCGCGTCTTCGTCGAACATCACGCGGTTCGAGTGATTCGGGGCGGCTGTCGCCGGGTTCTTGTCGGCGGGCGTGCCACCGAGGAACATCATCGCACCCGGCAGGCGCTCGAGCACGTAACTGAAATCCTCGGCACCCATGACGGGATGGGAAAGTTGTACCACCTTGCGATCGCCGAGGATCGATGTGGCGACACCACTCGAAAAGCCGGCGAACCCGGGGTCGTTGACCGTGACGGGGTAGCCGAGGGGAATATCGACTTCGGCGGACATGCCGTGTGCGGCCGCAATGCCCGAAGCGACCTGTGCGATCATCTCGTGCACCTTGCTGCGGGTTCTGGCGCTGACCGCACGAATGGTGCCCTCCAGGACCGCTGTCTCGGGAATGACGTTGTATGCGGTACCGGCGTTGATCTTCGTCACGGTCACGATCGCCGGGTCGAATGCGTCGATGCGCCGCGTCACCATCGTCTGCAGTGCCTGCACGATCTCACACGCAACAGGTACGGGGTCACCGGTGCGGTGCGGCTCGGAGGCATGTCCACCTGCGCCCGTCACGGTGATCGTCATACGATCACTCGAGGCCATGATCGGCCCGCCCTTGATACCCACCATCCCGACCGGCAAAGCCGTCGAAATATGAAGTGCGAACGCACCGGTGATCGGCGACTCGCTTCCATCCCTGTGTGGGGGTAGGTCGACGAGGCCTTCTTCGAGCATGTACTGCGCTCCGTGGAAACCCTCTTCGCCCGGTTGGAACATGAACAGCACTCGTCCGGGTATCTCACCCCTCCGGTCCGACAACAGGTGTGCGGTCTGCACGAGCATGCTCGTATGGGTGTCGTGACCGCATGCGTGCATCACGTTGGCATTTTTCGACGCAAATTCAAGGCCCGTGTCCTCGGGCATCGGAAGCGCGTCCATGTCGCCACGCAGCAGAACCGTCGGACCGGGTTTGTCACCGGTGAGGAGGGCAGCGATGCCACTCGTTGTCTTGTGCAGGGTGATGTCGAGAGGTAGCCCGTCGAGTGCCTGTAGCACCTGCTCACGCGTCACCGGCAGGTCGTTGCCCACCTCGGGATGCTCGTGCAACGAGCGGCGCAGCGTCACCGCTGCGTCCCGTAATCCGCGGGCCTGATCGCGCAGTTCCCTGCTGGGACCGTGCTCTTCGATCAGCGCTTCAGCCGACATGGCGCCATCGTGCCACACTTTTTCCGTGGCCGAGGGCGGTGACACAGAACTTGTCGACATCATCGACATCGACGATCGGGTGATCGACACGGTTCCGCGGTCGGTGATGCGCCGCGACGTGTTGCGGCATCGCGCGGTGTTCATCCTCGTGCGTGACTCCGCGCACCGGGTGCTCGTCCACCGACGCAGCGAACACAAGGACATCTGGGCCGGCTGGTGGGACATCGCCCTCGGTGGGGTGGTTGCCGCCGGAGAGTCCTACGACGATGCGGCGAGACGCGAATTGTGGGAAGAGGCGGGCATCAGGGCCGAGCCCATGCCGGTCTCGGGCGGGCCATACTGCGACACCGAGGTCAGCCTGATCGGGCGCTGCTACGAGGTGCGTCACGACGGCGAGGTCGAGGCCCGCGATGGGGAAGTCGCTGAATTCCGGTGGGTCGCGTCCGAGGAATTGCGGCGTATGGTCGCCAAAGAACGGTTCCTGCCCGACAGCCTTGCGCTGCTTGGCCCGCATCTTTTCGGGGCCTGAACGCAGATCGGTACCCTGTGGGCATGCTCCCCAACGCAGCGGTCATGGTCGAATTCACGATCGAACCCTTCGTCGAGGGCGCCCCCGGCCCGCACGTCACCGCGGCGGTTGCCGCGGTCGAAGCGCTCGGAGTGACGGTCGAATTCGGGCCGTTCGGGACGACCCTTCGCGCCACCGCGGGTGAAGCCGGTCGTGTCGTGGCCGCACTTCTCGACGTGGCGTACGCCAACGGCGCCACCCATGTCAGCATCCACATCGGTCCGGACGGCGAATGAGTCAGCCTGAACATCCCCTCCTGCGGGCGGTTGCTCCGATTCTCGATGCTGTCGGCGCAACTATCGTGTCGGCGTCCGAAATGGCAGCAAGCGACATTCCGCTCTCTTGGGACGGTCAAGTGGTGGGTGCGGTCCGGATGCTGGCGCTGCACGGTGCACTCGATCGTCTGATCGAAGGTGTCGAGAAGGAACTCGGCGCAAGCCTCAAGGAACTCTCGCGCAACGACAAACAACGTGCGATACGCCTACTCGACGAGCGGGGGGCATTCATGTTGCGCCGTGCGGTGGAAGACGTCGCCGATGCGATGGCGGTGTCGCGCATCACGGTCTACAACTACCTCAACGCGATTCACCGCTGAACTACAGCTTGCGCAGTTGAACGTCCGTCACCCTGTGGTTCGAGCCCTTGTTGATCACAAGTGACGCACGCGACTTCGTCGGTGCAATGTTGTCGGTGAGGTTGCGCCCGTTGATTTCCGTCCAGATCCCGCGCGCGACCTCGGTTGCCTCGTCGTCATTGAGTTCGGCGAAGTGCCGAAAGAAGCTCTGTGGGTCTTGGAAGACGGTGCGCCGCAGGGTGTGGAAGCGCTCGATGTACCAGTCCCGGATGACCGATTCCTCGGCGTCGATGTAGATGGAAAAATCGAAGTAATCGGACACGAATTCGTTCGAGTCGGTCCCGACCTGCAAGACGTTTAGTCCTTCGAGAATGAGAATGTCGGGCTGTCGAACGGCGACCTCTTGGCCTTCGACGATGTCGTAGACGATGTGGCTGTACATCGGAGCGAGAACTTCGGGTTGACCCGACTTGAGACCACGCAAGAATTGCAAGAGCGCCTTCGTGTCGTAACTCTCGGGGAATCCTTTGCGGTTCATGATGCCGCGCCCTTCGAGCACCGCATTCGGGAACAGAAATCCATCGGTTGTGACGAGGTCGACCTTGGGGTGTTCGGGCCAGCGTGCGAGTAGAGCCTGGAGAATGCGGGCGAAGGTGCTCTTGCCCACGGCCACACTGCCGGCAATACCGATCACATAGGGGACCTTGGGAGCCATGGTGCCCAGGAAAGTGGCCGACACTTTGTGCAGGTTCTGCGTCGCGCTGACGTAGAGATTCAGTAGACGGGTGAGGGGTAGGTAGACGGCAGTGACCTCCTCGAGGTCGATCTGTTCGTTGATTCCGCGCAACGCCTCGAGATCCTTTTCGCGAATCGTGAGCGGCGTCGCGGCACGCAAATCGGCCCATTCGTCTCGCGAAAAGGGTATGTGGCGGTCGAGATCGAGCATTGTGTCCCCGGAGGAATGTCTACCGCTTCCACGGTGCCGAGGGCGAAACGGCACCGGTGGCGGTGAGAACATCGACTCCGGTCTCGGTGACAAGGACCGTGTGTTCGAACTGGGCGGTGCGCTTGCCATCGGCGGTGACGGCGGTCCAGTTGTCATCCCACATTTTGTGCTGCCACGTGCCGAGGCTGATCATCGGCTCGATGGTGAACGTCATCCCGGGGCGCATGATCATCGAATTGCGCGGGTCGTAGTAGTGCAGCACCTGGATGTCGGAGTGGAATTGCTCGCCGATGCCGTGGCCGATGAAGGCTCGGACGACACCCATGCGGTTGTTCTTCGCGTGGTTCTCGATGGCCTTTCCGATGTCACTGAGAGGCTTTCCGGGAACCACCGCTTCGATACCTTTCCACATGCACTCTTCGGCTACCCGTACGAGCAAACTGTCTTCTTCATCGACATCACCAACAAAAAAAGTTGCGTTCGTATCGCCATGCACACCATTCACGAAGCACGTGACGTCGAGGTTGATGATGTCGCCGTCTCGCAGCACGGTGGAGTCGGGAATACCGTGACAGATCACCTCATTCAGACTCGTGCACACGCTTTTCGGATAGCCGTGGTAGTTCAGCGGGCTCGGGTATGCACCACGACGAATCGTTTCGTCGTGCACGAACACATCGATGTCGTCGGTCGTCAATCCCGGACGCACGATCTCACCTGCCATGCGCAGAATCTCGGTGGCCATACTGCACGCGTAACGCATGCGCTCGATCACCTCGGGTGCCTTGATCTTCGGTTCGTCCCAGCGCGCCACTTCTCCCGAGTCTGCGTACGACGGCTTTGCGATTCCCTCTGGCACCGACCGCATCGGACTGACGATTCCGGGGATGATCCGGCCCTCGAGGGGCTTGTGGCAGCGCTTGTACTTGCGCCCGCTGCCGCACCAGCACGGGTCACCGGCTGCCGGTAA
>VGAC01000013.1 GCA_016870865.1 Actinomycetota bacterium | reverse complement strand
GGTGCACTACGCGCGTCGGGTTGGCAGTCGGTGCCGGTGAAAGACGAGATGCGTCGCAATGCGATCGCAAAGATCCGCGCCGGTGAACCATTGTTCGCGGGGGTCTTGGGCTACGAGAACACGGTCATGCCGCAGTTGGAGAACGCACTCCTGGCAGGTCACGACATCGTCTTCTTAGGCGAGCGCGGTCAGGCGAAGACCCGCATGATCCGCTCGCTCACGGGTCTCTTGGATGAGTGGATGCCGATCATCGCAGGCAGCGAGATCAACGACGACCCGTACGACCCGGTGTCGCGTCACGCGCGCGACATGGTGGCCCAGATGGGCGATGACACACCGATCGTGTGGGTGCACCGCTCCGAGCGCTACGGCGAGAAATTGGCAACGCCCGACACCTCGATCGCTGACCTCATCGGCGAAGTCGACCCGATCAAAGTCGCCGAAGGGCGTTACCTGTCGGACGAATTGACACTGCACTACGGCCTCGTGCCGCGCACCAACCGCGGCATCTTTGCAATCAACGAGTTGCCCGACCTCGCCGAGCGCATCCAGGTCGGTTTGCTGAACGTCCTCGAGGAACGCGACGTGCAGATTCGTGGCTACAAGATTCGTCTGCCGCTCGACGTCGTGCTCGTGGCTTCGGCCAACCCCGACGACTACACGAATCGCGGACGCATCATCACCCCGCTGAAGGATCGTTTCGGCAGCCAGATCCGTACCCACTATCCGCTGGAAATCTCCACGGAGGTGGAGATCATCCGCCAAGAGGCGCGTCCTGCGGCAAGTGGCGGCGTCGAGGTGCACATGCCCGCCTTCATGGACGAGGTCATTGCAACGTTCAGCCACCTCGCCCGTGCGAGCAACAACATCAGCCAGCGCAGCGGCGTGTCGGTGCGTCTGTCGGTCAGCAACCACGAAATCATGGTGGCCAATGCGGTGCGTCGCGCGTTGCGTGCCGGTGATCTGGTCGTGTCGCCGCGTGTCAGCGACCTCGAGGCCCTCGCCGCGTCGACGTCGGGAAAGGTCGAAGTCGAGGTGCTCGAAGACGGCCGGGAAGGTGCGATCCTCGACCACCTCGCCAAGAGCGCGGTGCTGCAGGTCTACAAGCGCCTCGCGACACCGGCCACGGTGAGTGTTGAAAACGTGAACGAGGTTCTCGCGGCGTTCGAGGGCGGCGTCATCGTCCACACGGGTGAAGACGTGACCTCGGCCCAGCTCGTCGGACTGCTCGAATCGGTGGCTGCGTTGCGACCGATCGTCAACGTCTTCACGGGTGGCGACGAATCTCCCGCGGTTGTCGCGAGCGCCGTGGAGTTCGTGCTCGAGGGGCTGCACCTGTCGAAGCGCCTGAACAAGGACTCGACGGGGACGAGCGCAACCTACAGATCAAAGGCCTGACGGGAGCGCCCGCAGTGCTCCGGAATCTCATCCTCACGGGTGGATGGGCGCACAACTTCCCGTCGTCGTCGGCAGTACTCGCCGGTGTGCTCTCACCCGTGGCCACCAGCGCCATTGTCGACGACCTGGGCGATGCCGCGCGTCAGTTGAACTCCGGTCAATTCGACGTCCTCACGGTCTATGCCTGTTGGTTCACCATGACCGATGCGAGGTACACCGATGAGCAGCGTGCGGAGTGGGCCCGCACCACACCGGGGGACCTGCGTGATGCCGTCGCGCGCCACCTCGACGCCGGTCGCGGCCTGTGCGCGCTGCATACCGGCCTCTTGTGCTTCACCGACTGGGAGGGGTGGCCGGGCGTCATCGGCGGTGACTGGACATGGGGCCGCAGTTGGCATCCGGCCCCTGCGGCCATGCGCGTCGACCGCCGCCCGCAGGCGGGAAACCACCCCGTCGTCGCCGGGATCGACACACTCGAGGTCATAGACGAGCGCTATTGCGAGATCGTTGCGCGACCGGGCTCCGAGGTGCTCATGTCGTCCGACGGCCCCGAGGGAGAGTTTCCGACGGTCTGGGTTTGCGATTCGCACGGCGGCCGCCGCGCCTACAGCTCGCTCGGGCACGACGGCGTCTCGCTGGGAGAACCAACCCACGCGCGCCTCGTGCGTCGCTTGGTGGCCTGGGCGGGCGGGGGCGACGCGGCGACGGTCTCACGCCTAGCATGACGGCAGCAGTCGCAGGCGTATCGCCGAACTCGGGGGAGGGAACAACATGTCGCTGATTGGTGCCAGGGTTCTGCGCAAGGAAGACCCGAATCTGATAACCGGGCAGGGACAGTACGTGGATGACCTGGCGCCGGCGGCTTGTGCCTTCATGGCGGTGGTGCGGAGCACCGAACCTCATGCGCGCATCGTTGCAGTCGACACCTCGGGTGCGCGGGCGATGGAGGGTGTCCTTGCAGTCTGGACCGCTGCCGACATCGCCACTTTGCCGGCCCGTCCGTCGAGCCTGCCCGGTATGGACATGCCTCTCATCACCGGCGACGTCGCCCGTTTCGTCGGTGACGTCATCGCGGTTGTCGTGGCGGCCGATCGTTACACCGCCGCCGACGCTGCCGAGGCGGTCATCGTCGACTACGAGTCGCTGCCCGCGGTGGCGTCACTTGCCCAGGCGCTCGCCCCCGATGCACCGATGATCCACCCGGTTCTCCAGGGCAACACCGTTTTTTTCCAGGACTACACGCAGGACCTGTCGGCGGAGTTCGCCGCCGCCCCCCACACCGCGAGCCTCTCACTGGTCAACAACCGCTGTGCGCCGGTGCCCATCGAGCCAAACGTGGTTCTTGCCGATTGGGGACCGGCGGGACTCACCGTCTGGGCGGCGTTCCAGGCCCCCCACCATCTTCGCAACACGATCGCCGCGTTCTTCGGGATCTCCCAGGACACGACGCGTGTGATCGCACCCGATGTCGGCGGCGGTTTCGGAGCCAAGATCAACTTTGCATCGGAGATCTTCCTCGCGGCGGCGTTGTCGCGTGCACTCGGCCGCCCCGTCAAGTACACCCAGACACGCAGTGAGTGCATGGTTGCGATGTTCCACGGCCGTGCCCAGGAACACAAGGTCGACGTCGCGTTCGACGACTCGGGCAGGATTCTCGCCCTGCAGGTGCAGGTCACCCAGGACCAGGGCGCGTATCCCGATGCGACCGGAATGGGCTTGCCGGTTCTCACCACGGCAATGTCGGCGGGCTGCTACAAGATTCCGAAAGTCGCGGTGTCGTGGCGCAACGTCGTCACGAACACAACTCCTGTCGCGGCATACCGCGGTGCGGGTCGACCGGAAGCTTCGTACATGATCGAGCGCGTCATCGACCTTGTCGCCGACGAAACAGGCGTCGACCCGATCGACGTGCGCAAGACGAACTTCATTCCCGCCGACGGCTTCCCGTACCAGACGCACAGTCCCCTCGCGGTGTACGACAGCGGAAACTTCGCGGGTGCCCTCGACGAGTTGCTGCGCCACGTCGACTACGCGGCACTCAAGGCCGAGCAGGCGGCACGACTGGCTGATCCGACCGCAAAACTGCTCGGTGTCGGCTTCTCGTCGTGGCTCGAGATCGCGGGCTTCGGCCCCCCCGGATCACTCGAGGCGTTCGGACACCTGGCATCCTGGGAGTCCGCACAGGTGCGCGTGCAGCCCGACGGAAGCGCGATCATCTACACCGGCGCCTCGCCGCACGGCCAGGGCACCGTCACCACGTTCGCCCAGATCGCCGCCGACCAACTCGGTATCGACTTCGACCGGATCAGCGTTCGCCATGGCGACACGGCCGTCATACCGCAGGGCATCGGGACGATGGGCTCGCGTGCCGTTGCCGTCGGGGGCGAGGGTGTCAAGACGGCGAGCACCCGGGTGTTCGAGCGCGCAAAGAAAATCGCGGCGCACCTTCTCGAGGCGACCGAAGACGACATAGTCGTCGAGAACGAGGAGTTCCACGTTCGTGGAACCCCGTCGAAGTCGGTGCCGTGGTCACAGGTCGCGTGGAAGAGCTTTCAACCGCTCGAGTTGCCCGCCGGTATGGAGCCCGGGTCGCTCGACGCAACCGTCTTCCAGCAGGTGCCCAACTTCAGTTTTCCTTCTGGTGCGTACTGCTGCGTCGTTGAAATCGACCGCGAAACTGGCCGAGTCGAGATTCGCAACATGTACCTCGTCGACGATTGCGGAACGGTGATCAACCCGATGCTCGTCGAAGGCCAGGTGCACGGTGGGGTCGCCCAGGGAATCGCCCAGGCCCTCTACGAACACATGCAGTACGACGAGTCCGGGGTGCCGCGAACCGCGACCCTCATCGACTATCTGGTGCCTGCTGCCTCCGACCTTCCCGGCTACGTGAGTGGACGCACCGTCACTTTGAATCCCAGCAACACGCTCGGCGCGAAGGGCGTCGGCGAGTCGGGGTCGGTTGGGGCGCCGCCGGCCGTCATCAACGCGGTTGTCGATGCCCTGAGTCATCTCGGCGTCAAGCACATCGACATGCCGGCAACACCGCAAAAAATCTGGTCAATCCTGAGGGGGTCGAAGTGAGCACGATCGAAACGCATACAACCCACGTCACCGTCACCGTGAATGGTCGCCAAGTAAGCGACGAGGTCGAGCCCCGCACACTGCTCGTGCACTTCCTTCGTGAACAAGCCCGTCTGACGGGTACACACGTCGGCTGTGACAGTTCGAATTGCGGGGCTTGCACGGTGCTCATCGACAACGAGGCCGCAAAATCCTGCACGGTACTCGCGGTTCAGGCCAACGGTCACAAGGTCACGACGGTCGAAGGGGTCGGCAACGGGAGTGGTGGCTTTAGCCCGGTCCAGGAGGGGTTTCGCCAGGAGCACGGCCTGCAGTGCGGTTACTGCACGCCGGGCATGATCATGGCGAGCACCGCATTGCTCGTCGAGAACCCGAAACCCAACGAGCACGAGATCCGCGAAGCCCTCGAAGGCAATCTGTGCCGTTGCACCGGATACGAGACGATTGTCCGTGCCGTGCAGTGGGCATCGACCAACGGAGGGGCGGGTGAGTGGGCATGATCCCGGCACGTTTCGACTACAAGCAGGCGGGTTCGGTGGCAGAAGCCCTCCAGCTCCTGGCGTCTTGTGACGATGCGAAGCTTCTCGCGGGGGGCCATTCGCTCGTCCCGCTGATGAAGCTGCGCCTCGTGTCCCCATCCACTCTCATCGACATCAGTGGCATCGCCGAGTTGCAGGAAATCACCGACACGGGCCCCGTGCTGCGTATCGGTGCGCTGACACGTCACCGTGTCGTTGAACGCTCCAAGGTCGTGGCGCAACACGTTCCGCTTCTCGCACACGTTGCCGCTCTTGTCGGCGACCCGCAGGTACGCAACCGTGGAACGATCGGTGGTTCACTCGTCCACGGGGACCCCGCGGCCGATCTGCCGTCGGTGGCCCTGGCAACGGGGGCAACGATGGTTGTCACCGGTGCGGGCGGCGAACGGCGTGTCGCGGCCGGGGACTTCTTCGTCGACTTCCTCGAAACCGCGGTCGGGCCGGATGAAATCCTCACCGCAATCGAGTTTCCGAAGCGAACTGGTGCGGGCTTCGGCTACGAGAAGTTCGTGCGACGTTCGATGGACTATGCGATCGTCGGTGTCGCGGTGCAGGCCGGCGACCAGCCCGGCATAGCACTGGTCAACATGGGCAGCGCGCCGCGTCGTGCCGATGCCGCCTCGCGGGCCTTGGCGAGCGGAGCGGGTGTCGACGCGGTTGCGGCGCTCGCCGCCGATGGCACAAACCCACCCGAGGACCTCAATGCGAATGCCGACTACCGACGGCACCTCGCCTCGGTTTTGACCAAGCGTGCGCTGCTGGCCGCGGGGTACCGGTGACCGGACACGGTTACCGCGTCGTCATCAATCGCGAAACGTGCATTAGTTCGGGGCGCTGCGTGGGCGACGCCCCCGGCGCATTCGTCTTCGATGACGATGAACTCGCCACGGTTGGCGTTGCAGTGAGTGAAGTTGCAGAGACGAAACTGTTGCGCATCGCGCGGGACTGTCCCGGTGAGGCGATCATCGTGTACGGCACCGACGGTGTGCCGCTGTCACTGCACTAAACGGCGGTGATGGCAAAGATACGTCGGGCGTTGCCCCCGAGGATTTTCGCTGTGTCCACTTGCGACAGGCCGAGTGAAGTGATCTTTTCGAGGTACTTCTCCTCGAGGTCCCAACCCGCGAAGTTGCTGCCGAGAAGCACGCGATCCGCGCCTTCGGTGCGTACGAGGAAGTCGAGCGCGTCGGTGCGGTGAACCGCCGTGTCGAACGACATTTGTGCCCATTGTTCGTCGAAGCCACGCTGCAAGAGGCCCTTGCCCCACGGACGACGTTCTAGGGCCGCCTCGAGTCGACCCTTCTGGAATGGAGCAAATCCACCGCCGTGGGCGACGTGCACGTGCAGTCGGGGATGTCGGTCGAGCACCCCGCCAAAGAGCAGGTGGGCAACGGCGAGTGTTTCATCGACGGCGAAACCGAGGATGATGTCCATGTCCCACGGACCAAAGATGGGATCCGGTGCCCGTGAGACGGTGCGAGGTTCGGGATGAACGACGAGCGGCACGCCGAGCGTCTCGTGTTCGGCCCAGAGGTCGCTCCAACGTCGGTCGGAGAGCGGCACGCCGGTGACGTCGGCGCCGATGTACGAACTCTTGAGACCCAGTTCGGTCACGGCGCGGTGCAGTTCTGCGCACGCGGCCTCCGGATCCTGCATGGGCAGGCCGGCTGCGCCGACGAGTCGTGGATTGTGGCGGCAGATCTCCGCGATCTCGTCGTTCGTACGCTGGTTGAAGCGGATCGCTTCGGTTGCGGGCTGGTGGTAGAAGAACGTGATCGGGTTCGGCGACACGAGTTGTTGCCGTATTCCCATCTGGTCCATGTGCTCGATCCGTTTTTGGGCATCGGAAAACGGACTGTCGATGAACTTCACGTTTTCAAGGACGTAGTCACCGGCGCGGAAGAATTGGGTACCGTCCGGACGGACGCCCATTTCGGGTCCGGCGTGCCCACAAGTACCCATCACCCCGGGCAGCAGGATGTGGGCGTGAACGTCGACGACATCAAAAGGTGTGCTCATGAGGGGTTCCTTTCGCGCGCGACGTGGTCTTCGAAGACGACGTGGTAGGAGCGCCAAACCGGTCGAGTGGTGCGTTCGTCGCGTACCGGAGGATGTCGTGTGGAACGTTGAGCACCCGCTGTGAGAAGGGTGGAGATCATCACGGTGATGGCCCCGAACAGCCGATCACCATCGGACTGACCGGGCGGCAGTCCGCCCGCGAGTTCCTGGCCGAGGCAGGCATGAAAACCCGACCCAAAGGTGAGACCCCACGGCGTCACGCCGACCGGGATGGTCCGCGTGGGGTCGAACCGATCGGCGTCGTCACCGAACACGGCCTTGTCGGTGTTCGCGGCGAACATGTCGACGACGACGGTGTCCCCGGCCGCGAAACGTTCGCCGGTTGGCAGTTGCCCGTCGGACACCGCGCGCCGCACCGCCTCGGGACTGGCTGGATGGAGTCGCAGCGATTCATGGACGAAGCGTTGGAGAAGTTCGGGTGTCGCGACGAGGGCGTCGATCAGTCCCGGTCCCCGGGCATCGGCTTCGAAGCAATGGTGCAGAGCGTGAACGAGCGCGATCGATGTGGAATGCGAACCAACCCACGGAAAGTAGGCAACCTCACGTTCGATGTCACCGCTCGACAGGTCGTGGTCCGCGCGGGCCGCAAGGAGCAAGGTGAGAACGTCGCGCGGCAGGTCGCTCTCTTGTCGCTTGCCGGCACGGACGTCCTGGATCAACGTCTCACGACGGGCCCAAGCCGGCGCGAGAAACGCCGACTTGAACTCATCGAGTGCGGCGAGTCCGTCGGCGACGATGGTCGTCTTGTCCCCGGTTGCGTGGACGACCGTCGAGGCCGAGGCAAGTCGTGTCATCAGCCCGGCAAGGCGGAGGAAGTCGGCTGTATCGGCACCGATGTCGAGGCCGGCGACGCAGGCCGCGAGGCGCAACATGGCGTGGCGCACGACGGGCACGATGTCGACGTCGGGGTGGTCCGCCCGATGGGTTGCGAGGGTTTCACGAAGGAGCACCGGAATCAGCTCGGCCTCCCAGTAGGCGAAGGTGTCGCGCCGAAAGAGGCGGTTTTCGAGCCGCCGCCGCTCGGTGTGGGGTCCGCCATGGAGGTTCACGACGACGCCGTCCATGAGCGCCCGACCCTCGTCGTAGAGACCCTGGCGTAGATCGCGGTGGCGCAGCGCTTCGCGAGCCGCGGCCCACGACCCGAGGCGCAAGGTCTCAGCCACGCATCCCTGCGGCGGAGGGACCGAACAGCACGTGGTAGGACGACCAATAGGGCCGACTCGTCGCGGTATCGATTGCCGCGGGCCGGGTCGCGTCGGGTCTCACGCCGCGGTCGAACATCGCCTGGACCGCCACGGTCGAGAGGCCGTATTCGTAGTCGGCGGTGTCCGCGGACCGTTCGTTGAGGCCGGCGGCGAGTTCTTGTCCGATGCACGCATGCATGCCGGATCCGAACGACAGACCCCAGCGGCTCACACCCGAAGCCTGTTCGCCACGGTGAGGATTGAACTCGGCGGCATCAGCACCGAATACCGACTTGTCCCGGTTGACCGACATGAGGTCGATGACGACGCTCGAGCCGGCGGGCACCACGGTGCCGTTCCGCAGCACCACGTCAGCCAGGGCCCGTCGCATTCCGGTTGGACTGGAGGGATTGAGCCGGATCGTCTCGTAGACGGCGTGTTGAACGAATTCACGATTCGTTCGCACGAGTTCGGCATCCTCGGGGTGTTTGGCGAGCCATGAAAAGAGGTTGTCGATCGTGCGCACGAACGCGGTCGCCGATGTGTGGGCCCCCGCCAGGAGAAAGAAGGCAATCTCCCGAACCAACGTCTGCTGGTCGATGTGGAGCGAGTCTTCGTTGCGCAGCAGCACCGTGAGAATGTCGAGTGGAAGTGCGTCCTCGCCTATTTCGCCCGCCCGCCATCCGCGGATCAACTCATGCCGCCTGGCGATCGATGGTGCGAGAAACTCGGCCTCGAAACGGCCCATCGAGTCACGGACTTCCGACTTCACCGCGTCGGGGTCGCGGAGCGTGTGGGCCAGGGTAGCCCCCTCGATGAACTTCATCATGTAGGAATACAACCTGTTGGTTTCCTCGGGGGTGCCAAGTGGTCGGTCGACCCCGGCGTTGAGCGCGGCGAGGTTCATCATCAGTTGGTGGGACAGATGGACGAGCTCGACCGAGCCGTGGCTGACGTGCGGCGCAAGTGTGTCGTCGATGATGCCGGGGAAGTAGTCACGCTCGTAACGCACGAGGGTCTCGCGACGAAACAACCTGTTCTCGAGACGGCGCCGCGCGCGGTGTTCGTCACCGTGGAGGTTGACGAGAACCCCACCCATCACGATTTCGCCCGCGTCGTAGAGTGCCTGGCGAAGATCCTTCTGTCGGTACACGTCGCGTGCATCTTCGTAGGAGGTCACGGTGAAGGTTTCCATCAGATCTCCTTCGCTTCATCGGTGATGATGCCCAGACTCAGTCCGCCGTCGACACTCACAACGGCCCCGGTGGTCCAGTCGGCGCGGGCAAGGTATTCGACGCACTCGGCGACTTCTTCCGTGGTCCCGATGCGGCCCAGGGCATGGTGCGCTGCCATCGACTCAAGTCGCGCCGTCGCCTCGTCGGGCGTGAAATCGCCGGATCTGACGTTGATCTCGGTCGGCACCGCACCGGGCCGGACCGCGTTCACGCGGACTCCGCGCGGGCCCAGTTCGGCGGCCAGGACGCGGGTCAGCGTCTCGACCGCACCCTTGCTGATGGCGTACGGGGCGGCCCCCGGATAGGCACGTTTCGTGTAGATGCTGCCGACGAAAATCACCGCTCCGCGTGCGGCGACGAGATGAGGCAGGGCGGCCTGGGTGAGCATCATCCCCCCGATCACGTTGTTGGCGAGAATCCCGGCCAGGCCTTCATCCGTCCACTCTTCGACGGAACGGCGCCACATGTTGCCGGCGTTGGAGACGAGAACGTCGATGGCACCGCCGTGCCGCATGGCGGTGTCGACGATGGCGACACGGTCGGTCGTCGAGGTGACGTCGGCTGTGAGCCAGGCGCATGCCGAGCCGAGGTCCTCGGCAACGGCGCGCAACTTTTCCTCCCGACGTCCGCAGATCGTGACGCGTGCACCACCACGGGCGAATCGTCGGGCGATGGCCTCGCCGATGCCGGACCCGCCGCCCGTGACGACAACGGAGAGGTCCTCCACGGGTCGCATCAGCGCGTGAGCCCGGTGCCGACGGAGTCGACCGACTGGGGCCGCGGAAGGCGGCTGATGACCGACATCGTGACGCCACCATCGACGAGCAGGTTCTGCCCGGTGATGTAGGAGGCATCCGATGAGCAGAGGAATGCGACGACATTTGCGATGTCGTCACCCGAGCCGAGTCGGCCGAGCGGGACCGCACCCTCGCGCGCCGCACGCGCCTTTGGGTCTGCGTAAATGGGGGCTCCCATGCCGGCATTGATGAGCCCCGGGGCGATGGCGTTGACCCGGATTCCATGGGAACCCCATTCGATCGCCATCTGTTGGGTGAGGAGCGCGACTGCCGACTTGGTGGCTCCGTACGACCCGCCGTTCGGTCCGGGTACGACGCCGTTCATCGACGTGATGTTGATGATCGTTCCGGCGATGCCGTCGGCGATCATCCGCACGGCAGCAGCACGGGCAACGTTGAAGGTTCCGATGAGATTGACGTCGACGACCGCGCGAAAGTCAGCGTGCGACATGCTCAGGAGCGGTCCAAAGCGAACGATGCCGGCGTTGTTCACCACGACATCCGGCGCGTGGTCGAGTGCCGCGATCGCGGTGTCAACGGCCGATGCATCGGTGATATCGAGGGGGAGGTCGATGTCGGGCCCGGCGACGTCGACGCGCACCACCCGAAATCCCTCGAGGCCGAGTCGCTGGCAGATCGAGTTGCCGATGCCCCCTGCGGCTCCCGTCACGATCGCGGTCTTCATTGTGTTCGCCCCACCCGTTCCGCGCCCCCACGGCGCCTCATGATGTTAGGGGTGGACGAGTTCCCACGTCAGGGGCACGGCTGACCACGCCTCGACTCGCTCGCCGCGCAGGGGCGATCGGTCGGGAATCGGGGTGAGATCCACTTCCTTTCCGCGGGAGAGGAGGTGGCGGAAGCGGGATTTGTCGCCGAGAACGGTGATGTCGACCTCGGGGTGCCCATCGACGACGAGAACGTCGGCCTTGGCGCCGGGGGCAATGACACCTATTTCCCCCGCGAGGTCAAGGGCGATTGCATTGGTGGACGTGCCACAGGCTATGGCCTGGAGTGGGCTGAGGCCGAGTTGGTTGACGAACACTTCCATCTCTCGCGCGTGCCAGTGACCGTACGGTGTGATGGAGAATCCGCTCTCCGAACCACAAAGGAGCGGTACCCCCGCGTCGTAGGCACGACGAAGGCGCGCCCCGGTCTCCTCCATCTCACCGGCGAACACCGCCTGTGCACTGGCTGTTGCGCCGGCTTTCGCGCCGTACTCGGCAAGATTGGCGAGGAAGGTGAAGACGGGGCCGACGGTGATCTTGCGCTCGATGATCGCCTCCAGTGCGCGCTCGCCGAGGTACGAGGCGTGCCAGATGATGTCGACACCCGCCAAGGCACAATCGAGCGTTGCCTGGTCACCACGGCTGTGGGCAGTGACCCGAACACCGAGGTCGTGTGCGGTGTCGCACACGACCTTCAACTCCTCGCGTGTCCAGACTTGGATCTCTCCCTTGTGTGCGGGAATGAGGCCGGTGACGTGGATCTTGATGATGTCGGCACCGTCTTTGACCTGGCGTCGCACGACGCGGACCATCTCGTCCTTGCTGCGGACCACTTCGGCATAACCCGCGGTGCCCTCGTTGGGGATCATTCGGCCCGCCGTGCCGCCGACCGCGGTCATCAGCGCATAGCTGCCCGACTTCATCCGGGGACCCTCGGTGACTCCAGCGTCGATGGCATCGCGCAGTGCGGGTCCGATGTTGAACAGACCATCGACATCGAGAAAGCTCGTCACGCCTGCGCGCAGGATCTTGCGCGCATTGTGTGCCGCGAGCAGAGCCGCCGAAATCGGCTCGCGTCTGTTGAAGAGTTCGTCGTTGCTCGCCGGTTCTCCGAGGGTTACGTGAACGTGGGCATCAATGAGTCCCGGCATGACGGTGAGCCCGGTCGCATCGATGATCTTCACGTCGCCGCCGCGTTCGGCGGCCCGCGATTCGGCGTCGCGACCCAGCGCCACGATGAGGTCTCCATCGGTGAGGACCGAGGTGGAGCGCTTCGGGTCAGAGCCCGTACCGTCGATGACGTCCCCGTTGCGCAGAAGTATCGCGACCATGTGGGTAGTCTAGAGAGTGAAATTGACGAGACACTCCGGGTTGGTGAGTGCCTCGGTATTTCGCACCGCGCGACCGTTCACGACGTCGGCCACGGCCAGTTCGCTCAATTTGCCGGATCGCGTGCGGGGCAGCTCGGGTACTTCGACCACGAGCGACGGAACGTGTCGAGGCGTCAAACGGGACCGGATGAGGTGTCTTATGCGCTCGCGCAACTCATCGTCGAGTTGTTTGCCGACGGCAGGTACCACGAAGAGCACGATTCGTGTGTCGTTCTCCCACGATTGGCCGACTGCAAGGCATTCGACGACATCGGCGTCTTGTTCGACGACTGCATAGAGCTCGGCCGTGCCGATTCTCACCCCGGCGACATTCAGCGTCGCGTCGGACCGGCCGTGGATGACGAAGCCCCCCGACGACGTTTGCGTCGCAAAGTCCCCGTGCCTCCAGAGTCCGGGAAAGCGCGTGAAATATGCGCTCTCGAAGCGCGAGCCGTCATCCTCCCAGAAACCCAAGGGAACGGAGGGGAACGCATTGGCACAGACGAGTTCGCCCACCTGGTCGACCACCCCTTGTCCGTCGTCGTCGACGACGCGCACGTCCATGCCGAGCATCGTCCCTTGAATTTCTCCCCGCACGACGGGTTTCGTGGGGTCTCCGCCAACGAAACAGCCACACAGATCGGTACCGCCCGATATCGAGGCGAGATGGACCTCTCCCAGGCGGTGCCGAACCCAGTCGAAGCCGTCGGGGGCGAGGGGTGATCCGGTCGAGCACACCGTCCGCAGTGCGGAAAGGTCGCGCGCTGCGAGTGGTGCGACGTCGCTCTTGCGCATCGCGTCGATGTACTTCGCAGAGGTACCAAACAATGTCAACCGCTCCTCTTCGCAGGTGTCCCAGAGTCGGTCGACCCGCGGGTGCGTCGGGCTGCCGTCATACAAGACGATTGTGGCGCCCGATGCGAGCATCGACACCAACCAGTTCCACATCATCCAGCCACACGTCGTGAAGTAAAAAACGCGATCACCCGGACGTACGTCGCAGTGCAGCTGTTGTTCCTTGAGATGCATCAGCAGAACACCGGCAGCGCGGTGGACGATGCACTTGGGCTTTCCCGTGGTTCCCGACGTGTAGAGGATCGTCCCCGGATGGTCGAAACCGAATTGGGGGCGGGGCCCATCGTCGGCCGGGCCGCGGTAGTCGGACCAGGGTGTGGCGCCATTCGGACAGTCGCCCACGACGACGCTCCGAACGAGACCCGGGAGCCCGGCACGGACCCGCGCGAGAGTGTTCGCCAGATCGATGTCCTTGCCCGCGTACCGGTAGTGACTCGAGGCGAGAAGCACCGTCGGCTTGGTCTGACCGAAGCGCTCGAGGACGCCGTGCGCGCCGAAGTCCGCCGACGTCGAGGTGAACGTGGCGCCGACGTGCATCGTGGCGAGAAAAAAAACGACCGTTTCGCGAACGTTCGGCATCCATGCCGCCACCCGATGACCGGGTCCGACGCCGTCCTTCGTCAGAGCCGCCGCTACCTGCCCGACCTCGCGCCTGAGTTCATCCCAGGTCGCCGTGCGGCGGCCCCCCTCTTCGTCGACTTCGATGATCGCAGCGCGCGTCTCGTCACCCTCGCGGATGCGCAGAAGCGTGTCGACGACGTTCAGGGTCGCATCGGGAAAGAAAGCGGTGCCACGAGGACCGGGTTCGTGGACGAGGGTCGTCCGGCCTCCGCGTTCACCCTGCATGCCGCAAAAGGTCCAGACGTGGTTCCAAAACGAACCCGTGTCTGCCAGGGCGAAGCGCCGCGCCGCATCGGAATCGGCCGCACCGATGGTTTCGAGAAACCGATGCATGTTCGAGTGCTCGACTGCGTCGACCCGTGGTGTCCACACCCTCGCCATTCTGCCCGACGCTAGTTGTCGTCGTGCGCCGTTGATGGCGGCAGGATCGAGCCGAACAATTCGCTCGGCATACGGACATGATCTCCGAGCCAAACCATGTCGACCTCGACACCAGCTTCGTCGAGTGCCGACACCACCCCCACGGCCGCCTGTGCGAAGTCGGCGACTGCATCGGGCTCGTCATGATCCGGAATCCCGATCACCGAGATCCGACACGACGGAAGCTCCCCGGCGACGTTGAGGGCTTCGCGAAATGTGAGGTCGGCCCAACGGGCGCTTTCATTTCGTGATGCGAGCAAGGGATGGGCCGAAACGTCGATTCCAGCCGTGAACGTGCCGTCGGTGTCCCGCATCATGTCGATCAGCGCACGCGCGGCCTCGATGGGGAGCGCGGCAAAGACGGGCGTCTGGGAGACGGGGAGCAAGGCCGGTCGATCAAGAACGCAGGTCACACGGAGTGGTTCGCACAGGGTTGCGGTGCGCCGGTGGAGCAGGGCGACACAGCCCACCGCTCCGAAGAAGCGCCGCATGTCGGGGTTGTCGGGGTTGAGCGCGACCTCTTCGAGTCGGGTCAGCAGCCCGAAGGGATTCTCGAAGGGGATCACACCGCCGACGCAGTCCGAGATGCTCGCCACCACTTCGTCGACGAAAAACGACCAGTGTCGGTCGGCCCTGCGCTCGTCGGAAAAGGCACGTTCATCGATGAACCAACCCGGCAACCTGCGACCGCAGAGTGATGCATGCGGGCGGAGACCGAGCGACGCGGCACCCCCGGCGAACTCGCTCAGGCGTTCGCGGGCGGCTTCGTCGACGTGGCCGGGGCGGGGAACGAAATCCTCCCATGGAATGCGTATGCGCACATCACGACAGCCCACGGAAGCAAGACGTGCGAGGTCGGCCAGTTGACGTTCGCGTGTGTCGTGGGTGGGGGGGAGGGTCGCGCGGGTGGCGAACCGGGTCATGCGTGTCACACCACGAAGGGGGACCGCGTCCACAACTCGCCGGTGTCGTTGCGATCGGCGACGAGCGGATCGCCCGACAGGGTGCACACCGCGACAGGCTCGCTGAAGCCGTGCAGTTCGAGCGGGGCATGCGGAATCGTGTGCACACCGTCGGGTAGGTCCTCGACCTGGTCGACGGGGATGAGGACCTCGAAGGGACCCGCGGCGTCGCAGAGGCGTGCGGCGGTGTTGACTGCCGAGCCGATGTAATCGTCGCCCTCGAAGAGAAGCGCACGACCAGTCGACAGACCGATGCGGAGGGTGAGAGGCGCGCAAACGGTGGCTGCGCGGCGTTGGAGGTCGAGGGAGAAAACGATGGCGTCGGCCTGGTCGACGGCAACGATCATGAGGCCGTCCCCCAACCACTTGGCGATGCGCACTCCTCGCTCGGAGGCGACGTCGCGAGCAACGGCCCGGAACGAGGCGAGAAGCTTGCCCGCGGCGTCGTCACCCTGGATTTCCGTGAACTGGGTGAACTCCGACAGGTCCACGAAGGCGAAGGTACGGGGCACGCGCATGCACCTTCAGGCTACGCCAAGTAGGTTCTTTTGCATGTCGACCCGTTTCACCTATTCCCGTTGGGACGGGACACAAAAGGGTTTCGAACTCGACGCAGACTCGCTGCTCGAGGCGGTCACGGACGACCTGCTGTACCACGGTGACGTGAACAGCGCCCTGCGCCGCCTGATGCAGCAGGGTATGACCGACCGCAACGGTGAACGCATCGCCGGATTGCGCGAGATGCTCGACAAGGTACGTCAACGCCGTGAGGAGGTTCTCGAACGGTCCGATCTCGGTGGTGTCTACAAGGAGATCTCCGACGCACTCGACGACATCGTCGACGAAGAGCGTCACCAACTCGACCGCAACGTGTCCGACGCGGAGGCAAGTGGCGACGAGCGTCGCGCGGACAACGCGCGCAATGCCGCCGCCGAGAAGCACATGGAACTCGAGATGCTGCCCGCGGATCTTGCCGGCAAGGTGCGTGGTCTGCAGAACTACAACTTCGAGTCAGCCGAGGCACAGCGGCGTTTCGAAGAACTGATGGACAAGTTACGTGAACAATTGATGCAGCAGTTCGTCGACCAGATGTCGGGTGCGATGCAGAACATGACCCCACAGGACATGCAGCGCATGAAGGACATGATGTCGGCGCTCAACGACATGCTCGACCGTCACGCGAACGGCCAAGACCCCCGCTTCGACGAGTTCATGTCGGAGTTCGGCGATTTCTTTCCTGAGAACCCGCAGAACATCGAGGAACTGATCGAACTGCTGGCCGAGCGCATGGCCCAGATGCAGGCGATGCTGAACTCGATGACGCCCGAACAGCGGGCTCAGTTGCAGCAACTGTCCGAGCAACTGCTCGGCGACATGGACATGCAATGGCAGGCCAACCGTCTGGGTGAGCACCTGCGGAACATGGCCCCTCAGGCCGGTTGGGAACGCGGCTACGACTTTCGTGGCGAACAGCCGATGGGCATGGGCGAAGCCATGCAGGCGATGCAGGAGTTGTCGGGCCTCGAGGAACTCGAGAACTTCATGCGCAACGCCACGAACCCGGGGGCGCTCGCCGAGGCCGATATGGACAGGGTGCGCGAACTGCTCGGCGAAAATGCAGCGCAGTCACTCGAACGCCTCGCACAGCTGACGAAAATGCTCGAGGATGAGGGCCTGATCAACCAGACCGAAGGCCGGCTCGAACTGACCCCGAAGGGCCTGCGCAAGATCGGCCAGAACGCCCTGCGCGATCTCTTCAACAAGTTGGCGAAGGACAAGATCGGCCAGCACCAGATGCGCGAGTCGGGTGGCGGCCACGAGCGGAAGTACGAAACCAAGAAGTACGAATACGGCGATCCCTTTCGCCTCGACCTGCAGGAGACCCTGCGCAATGCCCTGCGTCGGCAGGGGGGTGGTACGCCGGTGCGCCTCGAGCCCGACGACTTTGAGATCGAACGAACCGAGCACGTCACGACCACGTCGACCGTCTTGATGATCGACCTGTCGATGTCGATGCCGATGCGTGACAACTTCCTGCCTGCCAAGAAGGTCGCAATGGCACTGCATTCGTTGATCACCTCGCAGTATCCACGCGACTACATCGGCCTCGTCGGTTTCAGTGAATCCGCCCGTATTCTCACCGCTGCGCAGATTCCCTCGGTGTCATGGGATTTCGTCTACGGCACGAACATGCAGCACGGTTTCATGCTCGCACGGCAACTGTTGGCCAAGCAGCACGGGACGAAGCAGATCATCATGATCACCGACGGAGAGCCGACCGCGCACATCAACCGGAACGGTGACGTGTACTTCAACTACCCGCCGGTGCGCGAAACCATCGAAGCAACACTCGCCGAAGTGATGCGCTGCACGCGCGAGAAAATCGTCATCAACACGTTCATGCTCGATGCCACGAGCGGTCTGCGTTCCTTCATCGAACGGATCACCGAGATGAACCACGGCAGGGCATTCTTCACGACACCCGAGACCCTGGGTGACTACGTGCTCGTCGACTTCATCGAACACAAACGACGACTCTCGCGCGCCCGCTGACCCGTAAAACCCGTGTGCCACAAGGGTTTCAGCAGGTACAGGGCGCAAAAGACCCGATTTTTTCGGCCTCGTTGGTGGCGCAGGCTCCGCACTTGCTTATTTTGCAAGGATTTGGCACAATAACCGCGTTGTAATTACAAGCCTGCCGTCATGGGCATGCCACAAGTTGGGGGACAGCGTCCGGTCAACACGAGCCGGAGGGCGACGGTGGATGTCGGTGAGTGCGGGACGGGAGGCAATCCATGCAGTTCCCAGAACACGAATCTGCGGACGATCCAGAGCTGAGCACCGAGCGGGGCTGGCAGGACGAGGCAAACTGCCTCGGCGTAGATCCCGATCTTTTCTTTCCCGAACGGGGTGCATCAACCCGCGAGGCCAAGGAAGTATGCCGGGGTTGCATCGTGCGCGGTGACTGTCTCGAGTACGCGTTGGTAAATGGCGAGAAGTTCGGCATTTGGGGTGGACTCTCCGAGCGCGAGCGTCGTCGTTTGCGTCGGGCGCGCGCTCAGGCGAACAAGAAGATCATCTAAGACGCGACTCGACCGTACGTTCGGGTCCGATGTCGAGTTGCGCCCAGCGGTCGGGGTCGTTCATGCGAAGGTGCCGTTCGGTGAGCAGGCCGACCAGTTCTGCCTTGGCAACGTGGGTTCCCGCCCCCGAAGCCTCGCTCGCGACGGCGTCGTAGGCGTCGGAAACCCTGACATTGTCGGCATCCACGATGTTCATGCTGACCTGGGCCGCGCCCCCCGCCATGAAGGCGAGTGTGCGCAGGCCCGGTTGGCGGATGCGTGCGGCGATGCCTTTGGCGAGTGACAGATCAGACGAGGCAAGGAGCACGTTGTAGGCGATCAACGCGGGCCTCACACCGACGCACACCGCGCCCGCGGTTGGATGCGGCACATTGGGACCGTGGTCGGGAGGCAATGTCGTCCAGGCACTGCGACGGATGTCGGGCAGGGTGCGTTCGGGTCCGTAGAGAAAGACGGGTAGGCGCAGTTCTGTTGCTGCCCACGATACGAATTCGTCGCGAGCCGCGAGTGCGTCATGGCGTGAAGAACCGTCGAGTGCGACGAACGGGACGACATCGACCACGCCGAGTCGCGGATGAACGCCGGAGTGCTGGGAGATATCGAGCAGCTCGACGCAGCGTTGCGTCAAGGCCCGGGGCGCATCAACCCCGACCAGGGTGAACACGCTGCGGTTGTGATCGACATCGGAGTGGATGTCGAGCAGACTCCGTACGGGGGAATCGGTCACGGATGCCGCGATACGGGACACAAGACGGGCATCCCTGCCTTCGCTGACGTTGACCACGCATTCCAACACGACCCTTTTCTACTCGGGCAAAGGTGGTGGTAGGTTCTCGTCATGTTCGCATTTCTCGACGGACCCGAATTGATCATCGTCGCGGTGATCGTCCTCGTTTTGTTCGGTGGCTCGCAGTTGCCGAAGCTGGCGAAAAACCTCGGTCAGGCCCAGAAAGAATTCAAAAAGGGTCTTGCTGACGGCCAGGCCGACGACACCGACAAGAAGTAGACAACAACCAGCCGCGTCAGAACGCGCCGTCGCGGCGGCGCTTCTTGATGCGGCGGCGCTCACGCTCGCTCGCACCGCCCCACACACCGTGCTCGATTTCCTCGACGAGTGCGTATTCGAGACACAAATCCTTCACCTCGCAGCCGCCGCAGATCTTGCGGGCCTTTTCGACCCCGGCACCATCGGATGGAAAGAAGACCTCGGGGGCGTTGTCGCGGCACAGACCAAGGTCCATCCACTGCGTGGTGCGAAAGTTCCCGATTATCGGGAGCAAGGGCGTCTCGACCCTGGTGCGCGACTTGGTCATGTGTCCTGCTGTGCGGCTCATGTCCCTTTTGACGATGGGGGCGGGGGAAAAGTTCCCGAGGCCGCCGGGGCCCCACGCGGATAGCCTGAGGCGGCAAGGAGGTCCTCCGTGTCCGATATCAACGCCAACGAGCCACCCCGCGCCCATGCCCGCATCGTGTACCTGGGCTCCGTGGCGCCCCACTGGGAGGTCTATGGCGACTACGGCGACCGGGTCCTGCTCGAGGAGTTCCGTACCCGGGTACTTGCGCGCCTCGTGCTCATCACCCGTGACGACCCGCAGTTCCGCCGCAACAGCGAGCGTGTGGCTCGCGATGCAGAGCGTGAACTGATATCGATCGAATGGGACCTCGGCACCACGGGCGCCTGACGGTTCGCTGGGGCATCACCGTCCGTTCACTTCCACGACCTCCGACGCTCCCCGGATGCTCACCCGCCCGCCGTACCCTTCGGGAATCGAAGAGCGCTTCTTCAACCGTGACCTGAGTTGGCTCGCTTTCAACGAGCGGGTGCTCTCTCTCGCCCGCGAGACCGCGATTCCTCTCCTCGAGCGGGTCAAGTTTTGTGCAATCTTCTCCTCGAACCTTGACGAGTTCTTCCAGGTGCGTGTCGCGGGCCTAAAGAACCAGATCGACGACGGCATCCTGTTCCACGGTGTTGACGGACGCAGCCCCGAGCAGGTGCTGGCCGAGGTGTCGGCCACGGTGCGACACCTCGTCGTCGAACAAGAAGAGTTGTTGACGACGATCATCCTGCCCGCGCTCGCCGGCCACGGCATTCGGCTTGTGGCGTGGAGTGACCTCGACGAACCCACATGCGAACGCCTGACGAAAGAATTCCGTCAGCGGATCTTTCCCGTGCTGACACCGCTCGTCGTCGACCCCGCACATCCTTTCCCTTACATCTCGGGCCTCGCCCTGAGCATCGGTGCGACCGTCGTCGACTCGGCAACCGGTGACGAGAGGTTCACGCGCCTCAAGGTGCCACCGCTCCTGCCGCGACTCATCGAGGTCGATGCCGGGGGAACTTTCATCACTGTTGAAGACGTCATCATTGCCCACCTGACCGAGTTGTACGAGGGAATGGACGTACGTGATCCTTTCGTCTTTCGTGTCACGCGAGATGCCGACATTGAAGTCGACGACGAAGATGCCGACGATCTGCGCCAGGTAATCGAAGAGGAACTGCGTCGCCGCCGCTTCGGCCGTGCGGTGCGGTTGGAAACAGTCGCCGGCGTGCCCGATGACGTCGTTGCGCTGTTGCTCGAGGAACTCGAACTCCGGGCCGCCGATCATTTCGAGAGTCGTCTCCCTCTCGACCTCACGTGCCTGCAGCACATTGCCGGTCTGCCCCGGGGCGAGCTACGCGATGAACCCTGGCCGTCGGTGACCGCAGGGCGAATCCTCGCCGCACGCGAGGCCGACGAACCGATTTTCAACCTCATCCGGCGACGTGATCTTGTCGTCCACCATCCCTACGAGTCATTCCAGTCGTCGACCGAGGCATTCATCGAAGAGGCTTCGCGTGACCCGCGTGTGCAATCGATCAAGATGACGCTCTATCGAACGTCTGCAGACAGCGCGATCATGCGAAACCTCATCATGGCAGCCGAACGAGGCGTGCAGGTTGTGGTCCTGGTCGAATTGAAGGCCCGTTTCGACGAGGCGATCAATTTGAGCTGGGCGAGGCAGCTCGAGAGGGCGGGTGTGCACGTGATGTACGGCATCGTCGGACTCAAGACGCATGCGAAGGTGGCGATGGTCGTACGTGACGAGCCCGACGGCCTGCGTCGCTATGTGCACTTCGGAACCGGCAACTACAACGCGGAAACTGCGGGGATGTACGAAGACATCGGCATCTTCACGTGCAATCCCGAAATTGCCGACGACACGACCCGCCTCTTCAATCATCTCACGGGGTTCAGCAGGACCAATTGGTACCGCCACCTGCTCGTCGCCCCCCATTTTCTGCGTCGTGGGATCGTCGATCTCATTCGTCGTGAGCGCGACACGGGGACAAACGGCTTCATCCGCCTGAAGATCAATTCACTCGCCGACGCCGACATGATCGCCGAGTTGTACGAAGCGTCGCGTGCCGGGGTGCGAATCGAGATCCTCGTGCGCGGTATTTGCATGCTGCGCCCCGGTGTGCCGGGTCTGTCGGAAAACGTTGCGGTCCGCTCCATCCTCGGTCGCTACCTCGAGCACTCGCGCATCTACCACTTCGCCAACGCCGGGGGACCGGGAGCGCCGGCGTGGTATGTCGGCTCGGCCGACTTGATGACACGCAACCTCGACCACCGTGTCGAGGTCTTGACGCCCGTGCTTCTCGAGAGACACCGTCTATGGCTGGAACACGCGCTCGGGTACTTGAACGATGACGACACCCCGCACTTCACGCTCGCGGCCGACGGTTCGTGGAGTCGTCGTGGTCGGGTCGAGTTCGTCGACGATGCCCAAGAGCGCATGTACCGCTGGGCGAAGGATCAACAGGCGAGACGTGTCAATGAAGGGAACCCTCGAACTGGCTCGGATAGCCTTGGCTGAGCGGAATGGCGGAGGCGATGGAAGAGCTTCGTAAGGGTTTTCACGGTGAGATCAACGAGGTGCGGCTGGCTCTGGCGACTCTCGCGGCGTCGGTCATCGAGGCGATCCCGCGCGCAACGACCGTGCTGCTCGCGGGCGATCTGGAAGGTGCCGAATATCTGATCCTCACCGACGATGAGATCGATGCCCGGTCACTCGAGCTCGAGGACCGGTGTTACCGCCTCCTCGCGTTGCAGGCGCCCGTCGCGGGTGAACTGCGTCAACTCGTCGCCATCCTCAAGATGATCGGTGAGATCGAGCGCAGTGCCGACCTCACGGTCAACATTGCCAAAGCCGCACGCCGGATCTACGGACATGCGCTCGACCCGAAGTTGCGCGGCATCATCAGCAAGATGGGTGAACAGGCGCAACAACTCTTCGCCGCAGCACTCGACGCCTTCGAGACCGAGGACGTGGCCAAGGCCAGTGCTCTCGACGACATGGATTCGTACCTCGACGGACTGCAGAGGCAGTTCGTTCAGGCGATCTTCGAATGCAATCTTGCCGGAACGATCGATCTGCAGGTTGCCATACAGTTGGCCGTCGTGGCGCGTTTCTACGAGCGCATCGGTGATCATGCCGTGAACATCGGTGAGCGAGTTCTGTACGCGGTGAGTGGCTGGCGTCCGGAGTTGAGGGGCGCCGCGCGCCACAAGGCTCGGCTCGCGGGAGAGGACACCGACGGGATCCCGTTGCCCGAAGGCGTGCCGGAGGCCTGACCATCGAAATCGCCGTCGCTTTCGTTCTTGGGATCCTTGTCGCGATCGCTGGCGTTCGACTGCTCAGACCAGGGACACGGAGCAAAGCGCCGGCCCCGCCGACAGTCGAACAACGCTCCGTCATTGCGCGACAGGCAGAGCAATCGATGCCCGATTTTGAGGCGGTGCTCAATGCGTTGCCATTGGGGGTGGTGCTCGCGAGGCGGGATACGGTCGTCGTGTTCCGCAACCGGGCGGCAACGGCCGTCGTTGGTTTGCGACACGTCGACCTCCTCGTCGAGGCAGCGGTCGACCGGTTGATCCGCCAGACGATCGAAGGGGGGGCAGCCAGAACCGAGACCATGGAACTGTTCGGACCGCCGCCGCGCGTTCTTGTCCTGTCGAGCGTTGAAATGGTCGATGGCGTCTACCTTGTCGTGATAGAGGACATCAGCGAGCGGTCCCGTATTGACGCGGTGCGAACGGACTTCGTGGCAAACATCAGTCACGAACTCAAGACCCCTGTGGGTGCGCTTTCGATCCTTGCCGAGGCGATGCAGGACGAAACGGACGCCTCGGTCATCAAGCACCTGGCTTTGCAGATAATGAAGGAGGCGCATCGTATGTCGGAGACGATTGACGATCTTCTCGAGCTGTCGAAAATCGAACTCGATGCGCCACTGCGACACAACGACATCGACCTCGTGGCGCTCGTTCGTGAGGCCGCCGAGCGGCATGCCCGGTCCGCATTGGCAGCCGATGTTCGCATCGAAACCGACGTGCCTGATGGACAATTCGTCGTGACCGGAGACCACACCCAGTTGTTGTCAGCAATCTCGAACCTCATCGACAACGCTGTCAAATACAGCGAGGGGGGGGACACCGTAACCGTGCGTCTCTCCCGCGAACCGGGCCTGATCGTGATCGTGGTCGAGGACGAAGGCATCGGCATTCCACAGCCCGACATTGACCGGATCTTCGAACGCTTCTACAGGGTCGACAGGGCACGGGGTCGCAGTACGGGCGGTACCGGACTCGGCTTGTCGATCGTGCGGCACATCGTGGCGAATCATGGTGGCGAGGTGAACGTCAGGTCACAGGAGGGTGAAGGGTCGTCCTTCAGGCTCGTCCTGCCAGTGCAGATCGGTGATACTCGGTGATATCCGCATGAATGCCGCAGCCGCCACCGCCCACCAGACCATTCTCATCGTCGAAGACGAGGAGTCCTTCGTCGAGGCCCTGCAGGTCGGTCTCAAGCGCGAGGGTTTCCGCGTCGAGGTTGCCCGCGACGGTATGCAGGCTCTCGAGTTGTTCGACATCGTCCGCCCGGACCTGGTCCTGCTTGATGTGATGTTACCCAAGGTGTCGGGTATCGACGTCTGCCGACAACTGCGGAAGCGATCGCAGGTACCGATCATCATGGTGACCGCCAAGGCTGCCGAGATCGACACCGTGGTCGGTTTGGAGGTTGGTGCCGATGACTACATCACCAAGCCCTATCGGTTGCGTGAAGTTGTGGCCCGCATGCGAGCAGTCATGCGTCGCGCGCCGCTCGATCGAGCCGGTGAACTGACCGAAGGCGTGCTCGCAGTCGGCGATGTGCAACTCGACCCCGACCGGCACGAGGTCAGCATCCGCGGCGAGCGGGTGTCGTTGCCGCTGAAGGAGTTCGAATTGTTGCACATTCTGCTTGCGAACGCGGGACGGGTGCTGCCCCGTGAGACGTTGATCGGCAGGGTGTGGGGCAACGACTACGTCGGTGACACGAAAACGCTCGACGTTCACATCAAGCGTCTGCGGGCAAAGATCGAAGACGACCCGGGGACACCGCACAAGATCGTCACGATCCGCGGCCTCGGTTACAAATACGAGCGCTCGAACTCCCAACAACCCGGTTTCACCGACTGAGCGGGCCGCGCCGACCTACCATCGGTACGTGCTGAAGCGAACGAAGCGGGCGGATCTTCCGCCACGACCTGCCTTCTTCGTACTGGCACGCACGCACGCACTGATGGTCGCCGGAGAGGCGGTCATGACCGTTGCGCTCGCTGATTCGCTGTTCTTGTCGATCAGCCCCGATGCCGCACGCGGCAAAGTCATCCTTTTCCTTGCACTCAGCCTCACTCCCTTTGCGGTGGTGGCACCGTTCATCGGTCCGCTGGTGGATCGGATGAAGGGTGGCCGTCGCCTCGTGGTCATACTCGCTGCGGCCCTGCGCGCCTTGGTTTCTTTCCTGATGATCGGCCGCATCGACTCATTGACGCTCTTCCCGCTCGCATTCGCGGCTTTGGTGTTGTCAAAGACCTATGCGGTGTCGAAGTCCGCGCTCGTGCCGACCGTGGTACCCGCGGAGCGTGAACTCGTCGATGCGAACAGCAAGCTCGGTCTGTTGTCGGGGGTGGTCGGGTTCGCTGCCGTCCTGCCCGCCGCACTCGTGCAACTCGTTTCGCCGCACGTCACGCTGGTGATATCGGTCGTTGTCTTCGTCGCTGCCGTGTTGTCGGCCTGGCATCTACCCCGCGACGTGCGAATCGCCACCTCCCCGCGGAGTCGGGTGGAGATCGAGGAACTGCGGTCGCGTCGCGTGCGTCGTGCAGTGGCCGCAATGCGTTTGATGCGAGGCCTCGTGGGCCTGATGTTCTTCCACCTCGCCTTCTGGTTACGTGACCAGAAGGCGGGCACGGTCTGGTTCGGATTCGCCGTGTCGCTCGCCTCGATCGCAACGATGGTGGCCAACGCGGCCGCACCGATCGTGCGGCGCCGTCTGCGCGAGGAGACGATGATCATTGTTGCTCTCGGGGCCGTCGGTGTGGGCGGATTCGTCTGCACCTGGGTCGGTGGTGTGACGGGTGGCGTCATTCTCGCAGCGACGGTCAATGCCTTTGCTGCCACGTGCAAGTTGGCCTACGAAGCGGTCGTGCAGTCCGATGCACCCGACGCAAACCGTGCCCGCGCGTTCGCGTCCTTCGAGACCCAGTTCCAACTCGCATGGGTCGGTGCGGGCCTCATCCCTGTCGTCCTGCGCCTGCCGGGCGAACTCGGATTCTTCGTCGTCGGTCTGGTTGGTTGCGTCGGAATGTTGTTGTTCGTGTTGCGGATGCGCGCCGCTAGGCAATCTCGAGGCGTGCGAGCCAGAGACCGGGCGCGTCAACCTCGGCGGGCGTAGGCAACGCATCGTCACGATTCAACAGATCGAGTGCCCGCGCGGCTGATGACCGTTCGATGATGCCGCGGATGAAGTTGCGTCCCCGCTCGACCGTTTCGCGCGTGTGGTGGATACCGAGCAGATGTTCGACGAACTTGTCGGATGGGGACGATTCGATGCGTCGACGGCGCAACGCTTCGGTGACGGCCGGAGCGCCGCCGAGTAGGCGCTGTGTCACGCCGTCGACGATCCAGTCGACGAGGCCGACCGTGCACGCCAGGAGTGCGTCGAGCCCGGGGCGCAGGGCCTCCTGTTCGGGCGAGATCACTGCGCCGAGCAACAGCGCGGGGTCGGACATCGTCTGTTGGAACGCCATTATCGGGTTCGAAGCATCGAACTCGGTGCCGGACAGTTTTTCGATCACCGCATCGGGATCGGGAGAGAACGCCGAAACGTAAGCATTCACCGTGTCGAACAATGCGGTACGCAGGTGGGCGCTGCGCAACACCGCGTGTGCGGCGAATTCGTGGACGAGAACCCACATGCGAATGTCGGCAAGTGGCAGGTCCCATTCGCCGGCGAACGAGTCGATGTTCCCCGGGACGATGAGCAACGGCTCTTCCCTGCCACGGGGCAGGAGCAAGTCGTACTGTCCGAAGGCCCGCGCGGCGAGTTGGCCGACCATCGAGCCGACGGTCATGCCGAGCATCATCGGCGCCATCGCCGACATGAGGCCGCTCATCAACGACGTCATCGGGTCGGCCGCCGCATCGGGCAAGGTCTCGCCGGCGGGCCGCTGGGAGAGGGCCGCCGCCAGATTGTCGAAAACGGGCCGGTAGGCGTCGAGGGTGGAGTGACACCACTGGGCCGGGGTCACGCACTCGATGCGGGGCTCGCCGGCATCGGCACCGGCGAGAAAGTCGACGATGTGGCGGTGCGCCAGCGGGGCCAGGTTTTCGCAGGCGATTCGCGCTGCCGGGTCGACGTTGGAGCCCCCCTGACCCAGCCCGACGTACGCCACTTGGCGGGCAATGTCCCAGTTGAGGGGGCCCTGGCCGGCGAGCGACTTCATGATGTCGCCGAGAAACGGCATCGCACCGAATGGATTGTTGTCACCGAACGAGCCGAACGGAAAGTTCCCCGATGGTGTGTCGTCGTCGGCCATGTCGTGATGATAGGAGGGTGCCGCCGCAAACGTCTCGTCGTCAGCGCAAACGGGACAACAACTCGCTGACCGCTGCAATCGGCACGAAGCCCGTCACACCACTGCGAATCGTGTAGAGGCCCACCAGTCGTCCCTCGGTGTCCCGGACGGGTGACGAGTCGGGAACGCCGAGCGCGGCAACCATGCCCGTGAGCGGGACGAAAGTCGAGGCGTCGAATGCAACCGGGATGCCGACCGATGCACCGACTGTCCCGTCTCGGCCGATCGTGACGCGTGATCCAACCGCGGGTGTCGTCGCCGAAGTTTCGAATCCGTTGCGAACGTCGACTGGTGAGTCGGCACGAAGAATGCTGATGCCGAAATCCCCGTCGAAGCCCACGACGCGAAGTGGAACCGAGCGCCCGTCGATGTCGGCGACGGTCGCATCACCCTTGCCGGTGGTGACGAACGAGACGTGGACTCCGTCATCCACCGCGAGAACCACGCGGTCCCCGCCGATGGTGGGGAACGCCGGGCCGGTGGCGACATCAGGCGTCGGCCTCGAGCGTGTGGCGACGACGGCGTTTCGCACCACCGGGCGAACCTCTCGTGGTGCTTCGCGGGGTAGCACGAGCGCAATGAGAGCGGCCATCACACCCAGGCCGAGCACCCCGACGAGGAGGGTTACGAACGGAGTGAGAGGCGGTGCCGACCGTCGGGCATTCGCGCGGCGTTGTTGACCTATCTCGCTTGGATGACGCCACGCACGTTCGTGCCGGGGCAGAGGCGCGGGAGCCGTCGTCAGGCGCTCGTCGTGGTCAGCCATGATCGTGGACGGTAATTTCCCGCTGGCCGAATTGGTCGTCGGGCCCGAAATCGTCATGCGTGGGTACGATTCGAAGGGTGACGGGTCACCTGCTTCCCTCCGATGGTTCGTCGAACGACTGGGTGGCGTTGACCGACCGCTCGCTCGACGTCGGTGTCGCCTACGCGTGGGCCCTGCAACCCTCTTGTGGAGCAGTCGTTGTTTTCTCCGGCACGGTGCGCGACCAAGCCGATGGTCGCAACAATGTGAGCCACCTCACCTATGAGGCGTACGAAGACAAAGCCGTTGCACGGATGGGGGAGATCGTCGCCGAGGCCCGTCGTGCGTGGCCGACGATCGGACGTGTCGCGATGCTGCACCGCGTCGGGAGACTGTCGCTCCTCGAGTCGTCGGTTCTCGTCGTGGTGTCGTCACCCCACCGCCCCGAAGCATTCGAGGCGGGGCGCTTCTGCATCGACACCCTCAAGGTCGCCGTGCCGATCTGGAAACGCGAGGAATGGTCCGATGGCACCGACTGGGGTACGGGCGCGCATGACATCGGAAGTGTCCCGCGGCCGTGATTCCTGCACAGACTGCCGTGGTGATCTTTGCCTTGCTCGCGCTCGGCTGTGGTGCGGCGTTGGCGACGATCCTCTTTCGTCAGCAACGACAGACCGGCATCTATGACGGCATCGAGAACTTCCGTCGACACATCGATGCATTGTCACCCGAGGCACGACGCAACGTCGTCAGCAAACAGACACAAATGCGTGGTGGTGACCGCGGCGAACCACGTCCGTAGGCGGCAGCGACCTAAACTGGTCCTAAATGGCCCGTGACCTTGCGATCGACCTCGGGACGGCGAACACGCTCGTCTACATGAAGGGCCGTGGAATCGTACTCAACGAGCCGTCGGTCATCGCCGTGAACCGCAAAACCAGCGAGGTTCTTGCGACGGGGCACGAGGCCTGGAACATGATCGGGCGCACCCCGGGGTACATCGTGGCCGTCCGGCCGCTGCGTGGCGGCGCCATCACCGACTTCGACATAACCGAGCGCATGATCCGCCTTTTGCTGCAGCGCGTCGGTGTCTCGCGTTTCACCCGACCCAAGGTCGTCATCTGCGTGCCCTCGGCGATCACCGAGGTCGAGCGCCGTGCGGTCACCGACGCGACACGTCGTGCGGGTGCCTCCGATGCGCAGTTGATCGAACAGCCGATGGCGGCCGCCATCGGCGCCGAGCTTCCCATCGACGAACCTGTCGGCAACATGGTGATCGACATCGGTGGTGGCACCAGCGAGACGGCGGTCATCAGTCTGGGTGGAGTCGTTGCGCTCGAGGCGATTCGCGTCGGCAGTTTCGACATCGACGCGGCGATCCAGACCTACGTGCGGCGTGAACATGGCATTGCAATCGGTGAGCGCACCGCAGAGGAGATCAAGATCCAGATCGGTACCGCGGCACCGATGCCCAACGAGCGCGGCGCGCAGGTGCGCGGTCGTGACCTCGTCACCGGCCTGCCGAAGAACATCGACCTCAGCGCCGAAGAGGTGCGCTTTGCGATCGACGAGGTCGTTTCGCAGATCGTGCAGTCGGTGACCCGCTGCCTGTCGAAAGTGCCACCCGAAATGGCGCAGGATTTCCTGCAGCGAGGCATGTATCTCGTCGGAGGTGGAGGCCTGCTACGGGGTCTGTCTCAGCGCATCGAACGTGAAACCGACGTGCCGGTGCGCATGTCGCCGATGCCCCTCGAGGCGGTGGTGCTGGGCGCCGGACACTGTGTCGAGAATTACCAGGTTCTGCGCAGCATGTTCATGGGCGCACGGCGCTAGGCGAGCGCCCGACGCACACTACGTACGGGGTCAGCCGACCACACGGAAGGTGCGAATGCCGCCGCCGCGTGAGAGCACGTACACCCCGCCTGATGCAACGGTGCGGATCGCCGTGATGAACCCTGCACCCTTTGCGATTGTTCGTGTCGACTTCACCTTCTGGTTAGACACCTTGATCGCGGTGATGCGACCGGTGCAGTAGTCGCCAAAGACGTACCAGCCACGCAGACTGGGCAGAGAATTGTCGCGCACGCGTGTGCCGCCGATCACCGAGCACCCCTGCTCGCCGTGCGGGTACACGAAGACGGGTTGGTTGTGTCCGTAGGCGGTCTGGTCTTTGTTGTTGCGAACGCGTCCCTCGAACGCACTCCAACCGAAGTTGGCGTCACGGCCCGATCCATCCTTCGCCCAGACGACGTTCACTTCTTCCCATCTGTTCTGGCCGACATCGGGTACCCACAGGTTCATTTCATCGTCGAATTCGAATCGCCACGGATTACGCAGTCCGATTGACCACACCTTCGGAGCCGCCGACTTTGCATCGCGCGCGAGTGGTTCGAGGCTCAGGATCTTGCCGAAGAACGACGTCGGATCGAGCGCGAGTCGTGCGGGGTCATTGCCGAAACCGCTGTCTCCCGTGCTGACAAAAAGGCGGTTGCCCGGACCGAAAGCGAGACTGCCACCGTTGTGCACCGATGGACGGTTTCTCGGGAGTTGGAAGATCACCGTCCGAGTTGCCGTATCTGCGGTGTTGTCGGCGCGCATGACATAGCGGGCCACGACGGTCCCGAAACGGGAGTCGGTGTAGTTGACGTAGAGATGAGAGCCGTCGGGGTGGAAAATCAGACCGAGAAGACCACGTTCCACGTCGGCGCTCGTGAACCTCCGAAGGTTGAGCGCAATCGTGCGTGCGTTGGTCGTGGGGTCGTAACGCACGACGAGACCGTCCTGCTCTGCGATGTAGAGACCCGTGTCTCCGTCGCGTGAAGCGATGTCGACGGGAAGCTTCGCGCCGGTCACCTTGACAAGTGCGACTTTCGTTCCCCCACCCGACCCGGCGGTCGACTCCATGGCTGGGACCACCAGCACCGCGCCGGCCACGACCACAGCAACCAGACAACGACGAAAACGGTGGGGCCTGACTGCACTCACGGCACCGCCACCAATCGACTGACGTCGCCCGCCAGGGTGAGGACATAGACGTCACCCGATGCGACGGTGCGAACCGCAGTCACTGACCCGGCGTTGTCGACGAGGCGCACGGCGCGTGACACCGTTTTCCCGGAAACCTTGATGGCGGTGATGCGGCCACTGCAGAAGTCGCCATAGACGTACCAACCCGAGAGTGCGGGAAGCTTCGCCGAGCGAATCTTCGTCCCACCGGAAATGGAGCAGCCTTCTTGGCCGTGTTGGTAGACATGGACAGGGGCAAGGTGTTTCCGAGCGACTTGGTCGTTGTTGAAACGCATGAGACCTTCGTACGCACTCCATCCGAAATTCGCGTTGCGTCCCGACCCAGAGGAGGCGCGCGCGAGATTGACCTCTTCCCATTTGTCCTGGCCGACGTCGGCGACCCAGAGGTTCATCTCCTCGTCGAACTCGAATCGCCACGGATTGCGCAGGCCCACGGACCAGATGCGTGCGGCGGCGGACCTCTCGTTGCGTGCAAGTGGGTCGATGCCGATGATCTTTCCGAGCATCGACGATTTGTCGAGCCCCGCACGTAGGGGGTCGTCACGCGAGCCACCATCACCGGTGCCGATGTAGAGACGCCCACCGGGGCCGAATGCAAGGCCACCCCCGTTATGGTTCGCGTAGGGCTGGTCGAGGGTGAAGAGCACGGTCCGCGAGGTGGGCTCTGCGGTGTTGTCGGCGCGCATGCGGTAGCGCGCAACGACGGTGTTGCCGGCGTCGTCGGTGTAGTTGACGTAGACGAAGCGGCCGTTCGGATGGAAGGCGAGACCGAGGAGCCCTCGTTCTCCCGACGCCCCGGTGAGTCCGGTGACGTCGAGTGCCGTCGACTTCACTTTTGTTTTGGTGTCGAAGCGCACGACCCTGCCGTCCTGTTCGGCGATGTAGAGACCCGTGTCGGAGGTGCGCGAAGCGATGTCGGTGGGTTTGGCAACGGTCGTGACCGCTGTGAGACGTGCTTTCGGGTCGACGCTCGCGGTGGCGCCGGTCGGTACGGCGACGGCGATGACGAGAGAGGTGCCAAACAGGAAAAAAGCGCGGATGTCACGCATCGACGTTCACACGGGCGAGGCCCTCCTGCACGACGGTGATCGCCAACTGGCCGTCCTTGGTGTAGATCGAACCACCGGCGAGGCCACGGGCATTCGACGTTGAAATCGAGTACTGGTCGTAGAGCATCCACTCGTCGGCGCGGAAAGCACGGTGGAACCACATCGCGTGATCGAGGCTGGCCATCTGCACACCCTTGGAATTCCACGACAGGCCGTGCGGGAGGAGTGTGGTGTCGAGCAGGGTGAAGTCGCTCGCGTAGGTGGCGATGCACGTGTGCAACACGGGGTCATCGGGCAACCTGCCGTCGGCGCGCATCCACACGCGCTGACCCAGGGTCGGAACACCCTCGCGCGAGAACGGATCGGCGTCGACGTAACGCAGGTCTATGGGTCGCGGACGGTCGTACCACTCGCCGATGATGTGTTTGTACGGGGCCATGCGTGTTTTGAAGTCGGGCAGCGTGTCGGGGTCGGCGAGCTTCGCGGGACCGTTGATCTGGTGGTCGAGTCCGGGTTCGCTGAGGTGGAACGAAGCCTGCAGGTTGAAGATGGCCTGGCCGTGCTGGATGGCCACGACACGCCGTGTGGTGAAACTACGTCCGTCACGGATGCGGTCGACGTTGTAGAGAATCGGCACCCAAGGGTCGCCCGGCCGCAGGAAGTAGGCATGCAGCGAGTGCACGTGGCGATCGGCCTCGACGGTGCGGGCGGCGGCAACGAGGGCCTGTCCGGCCACCTGGCCGCCAAAGACGCGCTGGCGGTTCTCGTCGGGTGACTTTCCTCGGAAGACGTTGACCTCGATGGCTTCGAGGTCGAGTAGATCGATGAGGTCGTCGAGCGCCGATTTCATTGCTCACATGTTGGCAGGGGCAGGGGACCGCGCACAACGCGGGGGAGGGGTACCATCGCACCCGTGGCATTACTACCTCTCAACCCCGATCAACTCCTGTCCACCACCCGTGCGGTGCGCAAGCGCCTGGATTTTTCGAAGCCGGTCCCCGATGACGTCGTGCGCGAATGCGTGTCGGTGGCCATGCAGTCGCCCTCGGGCAGCAACATGATGACGATGAGCTTCGTCGTCGTGCGTGACGAGGCCAAGCGCAGGGCGATCGGCGAGGTCTACAAGAACTGTTACGGCATGTACAAGTCGATGGACGGTGTGTACATCGGTTCGATCGACAAGGGTGACGACGCGGCCAATCAGCAGCAGAAGCGTTCCGCCGACTCCGCCGACTTCCTCGGCGAGCACATGGGTGACGCACCGGTGCTCGTCCTCGGTTGCACGCAAGGCGCGCGCTTGGATGGTGCACCGGCGATGATGTCGGCGTCGATGCTGGGCAACATTCTCCCGGGCATGTGGTCGTTCATGCTGGCGGCACGCGCGCGCGGTCTGGGTACCGCGTGGACCACCGTGCACCTGATGATGGAACAGCAGGTCGCCGACATTCTCGGTATTCCATTCGAAACCGTGCAGCAAGTGTGCCTGTCGCCGCTCGCCTACACCAAGGGAACCGACTTCAAGCCTGCGGCACGTCCACCGGTCGACTCGATCATCCACTGGGACGGTTGGTGATCGATCCCGAACTGCGCCGCCATGCCCTGGCGGCGCGTGGTTTCATGCCCGAAGTCGAGGGTGACGCCCTTTTCGATGCGGCCTGTTCGTTGCGCGGGGATGCGGCCCGCGCGCCGTTCGTGGAAATCGGCTCGTGGTGCGGGCGCTCGACGGTTTGGCTCGGTGCAGCGGCACGCCAGCAGGGCACGGTGGTCTTGGCTGTCGACCATCATCGCGGCAGCGAGGAGAACCAGCCGGGTTGGGAGTGGCACGACCCGACACTCCTCGACGCGGCGACGGGTCGTATCGACACGTTGCCGTTCTTTCGTTCGACGATCGCCGGGGCGGGCCTCGAGGACGTCGTGGTGGCGGTCGTGGGGGAGTCACCTGTCTTTGCCGCGTGCTGGAACGCACCCATCGGGTTTCTGTTCATCGATGGTGGCCACGGGGTCGAACCGGCCCGAGCCGACTACGCGAATTGGACGCCGCACGTGATGATCGGCGGTCTGCTGGCGATCCACGACGTGTTTCCCGACCCGACCGACGGTGGCCGACCTCCCTACGAGGACATCTATCTCCCCGCTCTCGCCGGCGGGCGTTTCGAAGAGGTGTCGGCGACGGGCAGTCTGCGCGTGCTGCGCCGCGTGCGCTGAGGATCAGCGGTCGAGAAAGCCGTGGCGGAACAAGCGCGAACCCGGTGACGCGCCGGTGATCGCATCGGCGGCAAGGATGATCGCCGCTCCCGTGTAGGCGGTGCGCTCGTCGGCCGGAAAGGCGATGCGATCGGGGTAGGCGAGGCCGGTGAGATAAGAACCATCGTTACAACGGTGCGGTCGTGTCCATGCGAGCAGTTTCTCCGCGGTGTCGATGTCGCCCAGGGCGGAGTGGGCCAGTGAACACTCGGCGGTCTCGGCGGCGGTGATCCACGCTTCATCGCTGACGCAGCGGATGCCGAGGCCGTCCATTGCGAACGTGTCCCACAACGAGGCCAGGCGGTCCTTTGCCTGCGCGCCTTCCATGGTGCCGGTCATCACCGGGTAGTACCAGTCCATCGCCCAGCGGTCCTTGGGTTCGAAGGCGGCGAGGTCGGTTCGCACGACACGGTCGATCGCATCGGCGGCGCGCAACAGGTGGTCGGGACGGTCGTCGACGAGGGCGGCGAGCATCGCTCCGCAACGCAGCGAGTGCCTGATCGACGACGAACCCGTGAGGAGCGCGTAGTCCCACGGCGTGCCGTCGGTTTCGCGGGCCCACAACAGGGTGCCATCGGCCCGACGGTGGGCGAGCACCCATTCGAGTGCGGAACTAACGACCGGCCACAGATTTTTCACCGTTGCGAGATCACCGGTGCACAGCCAGTGATGCCACAGCCCGGCCGCCACGTAGGCACAGACGTTGGTGTCGAGCTTTGCATCCTCGATCGAGCCGTCGGGCAGGTAGTAGTTGTGCCATGCACCGTCGTCCCGCTGCGTGTTCGCCAGCCACTCGTAGGCGCGGCGGGCCTCGTGGCGCATACCCATCGTGTCGAGTGCCATCGCCGTTTCGACATGGTTCCACGGGTCGCAGTGCCCGCCGTCGAACCAGGGAATCATTCCGTTCGGCAGTTGCAGGCGGGCGATCGAAACCGCGGTCGAGTGCAGTTCCCCATGGGTGATGACACCGCTGATCGTCAGGTCGTGTTTCATCGCGATGCCCCGATGGGTTCGCCGCGGCGTGCATAGACGACGTAGCTCTTGCCGAGCACGGGACTGAGCACTCGCTCGACGACCTTCATGCCGCGCGGTCGGTTCACGATGTCCCATTCGAGGAACCGTCGGTAGGCGGCGACCACCCGATGGTCGTTGTTCGACGGACCGACCGCACACTTCAACCACCAGTAGGGGCTGTGCAGTGCATGTGCGTGGTGCTGGCCGACGATCTCGAAACCAGCGGTGCGCAGCTTCGCCTTCAGCTCGGTTGCCGAGTAGATGCGCACGTGGCCGCCCGGTGATTTCGGGGCGTGGTACTCGTCGGAGAGCATCCAGTTGATTTTCTCCGGCAACCACGTGGGAACCGTCGCCGCCAGCACGCCGCCCGGCTTTAGCACCCGATGCAGTTCGGCCATGGCTGCGTTGTCGGCGTCGATGTGCTCAAGCACCTCGGAGGTGACGACACGATCGAACGTCGCATCGGCAAACGGAAGCCCGGTTGTGTCGCCGCGCAGACATGCCACGAAGCTGTGGGTCGTGATTTCACCCGCAGCGGCCATCGCGGCGAAAGTGTTGCGCGTGGTGACCACTTCGTCGTCGGCCCGGTCGAGCGCGACGACGTGGGCGCCGAGTCGTGCGGCCTCGTAGGCGTGGCGGCCAAAACCCGCACCCGCGTCGAGGAACAGTTCGCCGGGAGCGAGTCCCAATTTGTCGAAACGAACGGTGAGCATCAGCGTCTCCGTGCGCGGTTGTGCTGCATGTCGAGAACCTCGCGGTACTGCTCGACGGTGAGTTCCGCACAATGGCGCCAGCTCCAACGTTCCACGACGCGTCGACGGCCGTTGGCACCGATGCGTGTGCGCAGGTCGGCGTCGGCGAGACCGAGGCGCAGGGCCGCCACCAACGAGTCGACGTCACCGGCTTTGCACTGCACGACGGTGTCACCGTTGGTGCCGGTGACCTCGGGAAGTGCCCCACCGTCGGTGGCAACCAGACAGATACCGGTACACATCGCCTCGATGGCGGGAAGGCTGAAGCCTTCGTAGAGGCTGGGAACGACGGCAAGTTCGGCCTGTGCGTACAGTTCGACGATGCGTTCGTCGGGAACGCCCGACACGAAGTCGATCGCGTCGCGCAGGCCAAGTGAGTCGATGAGGTCGGCGCTCTTGCCGGGCTTGGGTTTGCCGATGATCGTCAGGTGCACGTCGCGTTCCGTGCGCAGTTTCGCCATTGCCTCGAGCAGGTATGACAAACCTTTGAGGGCAACGTCGGCCGATGCCGTCGTGATGAGTCGTCCCGGCCGGCGCACCACACCATCGATCGGCTTGAAGAGATCGGGGTCGACGCCGACGGGAACGAGGCGCATGCGGTCGAGGGGCACCCCCATGTCGTTGTGGATGTCCTTGATCGAGTTCTCGCTGACGACGACGATGCGCGGCATTTTCGAGGCGACCCTGCCCTGCATCTTGACGAACGAATACCAGCGGCCGATGCCCAAGCGCTTGTAGCGGCTCTTCGTGTGGCTGAGTTCGAGTGCGCGGTCGCGCGTGATCGGGTGGTGAAGCGTCACGATCGTCGGGATCATCTTTTCGATCTTTAGGATGTCGTCACCGAGGCACTGATTGTCGTGGACGATGTCGAAGTCGCCGACGCGGGCCTTGAGCGCGCGGTAGGCGCGCATGCTGAACGCCTTCGGCTCGCCGAAAGTGCCCTTCAGGAACAGGGCTGCTTCGACGATGTTCGGCAGGTTCTTGAGTTCCCAATACGCGGGAAATCGACCGGGGTAGAGGTCGTTGAAGATGTCGAGGCTGGGCAGCTGGTGCATCGGCACGCGCGGGTCCAGCACCGGATAGGGCTGGCCCCCGTACACCTCGACGTGGTGACCGAGGTCAACGAGCGCCTTGGTGAGATGGCGGGTGTACACGCCCTGGCCGCCGACGTGGGGTTTGCCCCGGTAGGTGAGGTACGCGATGCGCAACGGCCCGTTCGGGTCTGCCCCCCCAGTCATAGAACCGAAAGGCTACCGCCGAGTGGGTTCACCGCTCCGCCTGCGTGAACGGTACGAGACGAGTGCGAATGCGAGCAGAAGCGCAACGATCACGGGCGCATCACCGAGTCGCGAATACCACGTGCGGCCCGTGCGCAATGGCACGTCGGCAACTATCACCGCAGCCTGGCCGATTCGCGTGCGCGACACCAAGTCGCCCCTGTCGCTGATGAAACCCGAGAAGCCCGTGGGGGCGGCCTGCACGACGTACCGCGCCGACTCGATGGCGCGCAGACGTGACGATGCGAGTTGTTGAGTCTGGAGGATCGTGCCGCGATACGACGAGCCGTTCGTCGGGTTGATGACGAGGGTCGCGCCTTCTTCGACGCCCTCGTTCACACGACCAGCGAAGAACACTTCCCACGAGATTGCCGTGGCAACACGAACGACCCCGACGTCGTCCCCACTGATGGTCGCGCTGCCGAGTGGGACCTCGAGCAATGCCTTCGACGTGCCCGCAACGGCGTCGGTTGGCACCTGGTCGACCGGTGCGCCGATCGCGCGCAGCACGCCGCGCATCGGGATGTACTCACCAAACGGAACCAGCCGTACCTTGTCATAACCATCACCAAGTGAGCCATCGGCACGTATGACGATCTGTTTGTTGGTGAACCGACCGGGCCCGGCGTCCTCGGTCACACCGACGAGCACCGGAACGCCGAGACGTTTCGCCTCGTCGGATATTTCAGCGAATTCGCTCGACGCGGCGAAGTCGGCCACGTCGACAACGTTCTCCGGCCAGACCACGATGTCGACCTTGTCCGCGGGAGTGATGGTTTGCATCATCTCGAGATGGCGCAAGTGCACGACACGTGGGGAGGTGTTGATCGCGCGCGTGCCCTGGGGCCCGCCACCTTGCACCACCGCGATTCGAACCTCGGGTGAAGCGTCGATGACGGCGCCCGTTGGTGCAACGGCAACCACGAGCAGAGCGGCGAGTGACATTGCGACGAAGCGGCGCTTTCGCGCGGCCAGATATGTCGCGGCTTGCCACACGAACCAGGTGATCCCGATGACGCCGACGACACGGACGAGCGAAACGACCGGACTTTGAGCCTGCGAAATCCCGAGCGAGGCAAGCGGAACACCGCCAAAAGGCCAGGAGAACCGCAACGCCTCGACGGATGCATGTGCAAGCGGTTGCAACACGACGTGTCGCTCGGCGCGCCAGACGATGCTCTCGGCCAGACCGTGGAGGACCGCAAAGAGGATGCAGGCGACGATCCAACCCGGGGCGGAAATGAACCACATCCATGCCGTGGCGGGCAGGAACCAGCCGAGGGTGAAAGCGGCACCGTGCCCGAACGCCCCGTGGCGCGACCCCGCTTCACGGCTGGTGACGTGGAACCAGGCGATGCCCAGGAAAGCCAGTGGCCACCAACCCCACGGCGGCATCGACCCGGCAACCAGGACACCCGCGAGAAGCGACTTGGTTCCCCCACGCGAGACGCGCACTGTCACGTGTCACCGGCTGCTGGACGGCTGACCAACTTGGTGAAGATCACGTGGCGGTAGGCAATCGAATGCGGTGGATGGCAGGAGAGGATGGTCAAAGTCGAGGCCTTCGTCGGTACGCCGTGGCTTGTTCGGTGACCCACAACGACTGCGTTCCCCTGCTTGCCGGCAAGGCCGCTTCCGGGCCACAAACCAGGCCACGTTGGAGCACGTCAGCGCGGATGCCGTAGGGGAGGTTCGCCTCCACGCCGAATGCCGGGATGCGCACGGCGACGACGGTGTTGCGAAGGAAACGACGCGTCGCGCGCATGTGGCAATTCTGGCAAAAAACCGCTGTTCAGCGCACGGAGACCCGTTCGATGATCCGCCGCGCCGTCTCGTTCGCCTGTTCGATGCAGGCCGGAATACCGATTCCCCGGTAGCTCGCCCCGGCGAGATGGACGTTGGGCAATTCCGTCGCGAGGTGGGCCTCGACGCGGTCGACGCGCTCGAAGTGACGCGGCCGGTACTGCGGAAAGCTTTCGACCCATCGCGTGAGCCTCACATGGTCGTTGCCCACATGGGAATCGAAGTCGACACCGAGGTGCCACTTGAGATCCGCCAGCACGAAGGAGAGCAGTTCGTCGTTCGAATGGTGATGAAGCGGCATTCCATCACGTCCGAGCGAGACACGCAGAACCATGTTCGTACCGTCGTCGAGGTGCGCCCATTTCTGTGACGCGAAGGAAACCGCGGTGACGAAACGCTGCACCGTCTTGGGCACGAGGTAGCCGCTGCCGGTGGCGGAGCGGGGCATCGCGTGTCGCGGCACCGCGAGTGTGACCATAACGACCGACGCGTGCTCCCATGCCGCCAGCAGGCGTGCGGCGTTCGGTGCGGCGTGGGCCAGCCATTCGCCGGTCCGTCGGGCGGGCGATGCGAGCACGACGTGGTCGCATCGGTGTTCCTCGTCAGAGACACGAACGACGAGGTCCTTTCCGTCGTGGTCGAGACCGCTGACGCGCGAATTGACCATCACCTTCGCACCCGCACGAAGCACCGACGCGTGCACGGCATCGGTGAGCGCCTGCATCCCACCCGCCGGCGCAGCAAACACGGGATTCTCGGCGCCTCCAGGTGCAGGTCTCGGGCGTTTTTGCGCCGAGATCATGAGGCTGCGGCCCTCGGATGCGAGTTCCTGCAACTGCGGCATACCGCGCAGCGAGAAGGAGTCGGTGTCGGTGGCGTAGATACTCCCGACAAGCGGGTCGATCAATATTTCCTGGACCTCGTTGCCGAGGCGTTTGCGCATGAACGCCCCGAGACAATCGAGGTCGGTCGCTGTGCGAGGCAGGAACGGCTCGAGTCCGGCGCGCAACTTGCCACGTGTCGAGATGAGACGGGACCGCACGAGGGGGCCCAGCCGCGTCGGCACGCCGAGCAAAAGACTCTCGGGCAGGGGATGAAGTCGACCGCGCCACACCGATGCGTGTGCAACGGCCGGGGATGTCAGTGAACCCCCGAGGCCGACTTCCTCGGCGAGATTCCGTGCGGCGGGCACGCGCAGGAGAAAGGCATCGGCGGCTTCGTCGACAGCTGCATGGCCGGCGAAGGGCGAGGTGCGAATCACGCCCCCAACCCGTGCGTCGGCCTCGAGAACCGTCACATCGACCAGCGGATCGAGGGCGAGGAGGCGATGTGCGCAGGCAAGCCCGGTGATGCCGCCGCCGACAATGACGACCCGTTTCGGCATCGACCCCGTGCTCAACTTGCAGCCTCGATCGTGCGCCGCGCGAGCGCCGCCATCACACGGGGATCGTCGTTGACGCAGGCGACGCGATCAAAGACGAGGCCACGCGACTCGGCATGTTTCTTCGCCTCGATGTCGAGGTCGTAGAGCACCTCGAGGTGGTCGGCAACGAAACCGCACGCGCACACGAGCACGCCCGCCGGCGGTGAGTCGGAAGCAGCCAGCGCATCGATCGCCTCGAGTACGTCGGGGCCGATCCACGGCTCGGGTGTCCGACCCGCCGATTGCCAGGCGATGTCCCACTGCTCGTGTTCACGCAGGCCGAGGGCGTTTGCAACGGCCATGGCAGTCGAGCGCAATTCCTGTGGATACGGGTCGCCCGCATCGATGATGCGTTGGGGAAGCGAATGTGCGGTGAAGAGCACTTTGGTGTTCGCCGGCATCCTTGCCAGCCGGGCACGCATGTCGTTGGCGAGGAAGTCGATGAATGCGGGTTCTGTCGCCCAGGAGTCGATGCCGACGACGCCGATCCCATGGGGTTCGGCTGCCGCCGCCGCGCGGCCCACGTACTGCCCGATGCTGTAGGTCGAATAGTGCGGGGCGAGAACGAGGCCGATGATCTTTTCTGTCCCGGTCGTTGCGACGGCGGACACTGCCTCTTCGATCATCGGCTGCGCGTGCTTCAGTCCGAGTGACACGCGGAACTCGCCCGGTGCAACAGCGTCGAGGGCGCTTTGAATGGCGTCGCGCTGCGCCTCGGTCATTGCTGCCAACGGTGACAGGCCGCCGATGGCCTCGTAGCGCGCGGTGAGTTCGGCGAGCAGCTCGTCGGTCGGTGGCCGGCCACGGCGAATGTCGGTGTAGTAGGGGAGGATCTCCTCGCGACTGCGTGGGGTGCCGTACGCCATAAGGATGACGGAAATCATCGGCGGGTCCTTTCGTGAACGTGTTGCACAACGGCCAGGAGAACCTCGGGGTCGCACTGCGGTGTGACACCGTGGCCGAGGTTGAAAATGTGTCCGGGGTGTCCCGCATTGGCGGCGAGAACGTCGTCGGCCGCCGAGAGTGCGGGATCGCGTCCGGCGAGAACGGCGGCAGGGTCGAGGTTGCCCTGCAGAACGACGTCACTGCCGACCCGACGGCGAACCTCATCGAGGCGCACCGTCTGGTCGACGCCCAGCACCGCACCACCCGCGTCGTGCATTGCCTCGAGAAGATGCGAACAGGCAACGCCGAAGTGGATACCCGGGACATCGGGATGCAGTCGACGTAGTTCGGTGAAGAGTGCGCGCGTGTGGGGTAGAACGGCGGCACGGTACGAGGAATCGTCGAGCGCGCCGATCCAACTGTCGAAGACCTGGAATGCAGCCGCACCGTGGCGGACCTGTTTGTCGACTACTTCGACCGCGTGCTGTGTGAGGCGTTCCATCACGTTGCCCCACAACACGGGCTCGTCGCGCATCATCGCCAAGGTGTTCTCATAGGTGCGGCTCGGCCGACCCTCGATGAGGTAACTCGCGACGGTGAATGGCGCACCGGCGAACCCGAGCAGCGGCACTTCGAGTTCGCCAACCAACAAGTCGATGGTGTCGAGCACGTATCCCATGTCCGTTTCGGCATCGAGGGGTCGCAAGCGCGCAAGGTCGGCTGTCGTGCGCAGTGGTCGTTGCGCGACGGGCCCGGTCCCCGGTGCCACATCGATTCCGAAACCAACCGCATGCGACGACACGACGATGTCGCTGTAGAGAACCGCTGCGTCGACGCCGTATCGGCGGACCGGCTGCAACGTGAACTCGGCCGCAAGGTCGGGGCGCTTTATCGCATCGAGAATGCTGCCTTGGCCACGCAAGGCGCGGTACTCGGGAAGACTGCGTCCCGCCTGTCGCATGAACCAGACGGGCGTGTGCGGGGCGCGAAGCCCGCGAGCCGCGAGAAGAAACGCCGATGGGTCGTTGGCCGTGACGGCAGGGGGGACAGCCACGGCCTTCAGGTTACCGCTGGGTCTTTTGTGCGGCTAACGGGAACGCGAACGCAAAAGCGCCTCGATGCGCGCAATGCGAGTGCGGGCGGGTGGGTGCGAGGAGAATATTCGTTCGTTGCGGCTGCGTCCGACCGACGATCCGTCACGTGCCGCAACGTGTGTCAGGGCACGCGACAACTGCCGGCCGAAACCAAGCTCGACGACACGGCGATCCGCGTGGAATTCTGCGTCCCGCCCCACAAGGTCGTTGAGTCGTTGTGCCGTGGTCAACGTCGCGCCGAACAACCACGAAAACCCACGCAGCCCGTGATCGATGAGCCGCACGGAGTGGCGCGCAATTCCCGCTGTCCCGGCGAGCCGACGCAACGGCGAGCGCGCAACTCTGCGCGTGTATTCGCCGAGTCGTGCGAAGAGCAGAACCGGCAGGCTGAACCACTGTGCGAATGACAGCCCGATCGTGTGCGCACCGAGGTGGTGGCTGAATTCGTGTGCCACGACACCGAGCAATTCATCGTCGTCGAGACTCTCGAGTGCGAAGGAACTCACGACGAGGATGTGCCCACCGCACGCGAATGCATTCACGTCACTGCTTACCTCGACGGCGAACACGAAGTGACGCTCCGGTGTTCGTGCCGCCGCGAGAACCATCCGTGCGGCGGTATCGAGCCGGCGACGCTGTTCACGGTCGGGTGCTCGAACACCGAGCATTCGGGTCACAAAAATTCGCTGAGTGACGGGAAGAAACATCACGACGGAGGCGAATGCAGCGGTGGTGACGAAGAAAAAATACGGCGTGTCGAAGGGAATCGAGACGACGAACCAAATCAGGCTCATGGCGGTGAGCCATGCCGGCAACAGGGCGAGAACAGGCACGACGGCGGTCAGGGCCGCGGGGTCGATGAAAGTTCTACGACGCCGCACCACGTGACCGAGGCTAGACAGTGCCGACGTTGCACGCGCTCTACACTTGCCCAATGAACGAATCGTCCGTCATGGAAGGCGCCGAGGCGTGGACGCACGAAGGAACCGCCGACGCAGGTGTCGTGGTTGTGCACGGATTCACCGGGAATCCCGGTTCGATGCGGGGTCTTGCCGAAGCGTGCGCAGCGGCCGGGTTCCATGTCGAAATGCCCCGCCTCGCGGGGCACGGCACGTGCATCGACGACATGCTGCCGACACGGTGGGTCGACTGGTGCCGTGATGCCGATGCCGCGTACGCACGACTCGTGGCACGAACGAAGAATGTCGTTGTGATGGGGCTCTCGATGGGTGGCTCGCTGACGCTCTGGCTGGCAGCCGAACACCCCGAGACCAAGGGCATCGTCTGTGTGAACCCCGCGACCTACCCACTCGCCGACGAAATGCTGAACGCCATGCGCGGCATTCTCGACGGTGGCACCGAGGTGATGCCCGGCATCGGAAGTGACATCGCCGACCCCGACGTCACGGAGAATGCTTACCCGGGACTGCCTGTTCGGCCGTTGCTGTCGTTCATGGATGAGGGCCTTGCGCCATTGTCGAAGAGATACGCGGCGACGCGCGTCCCACTCCTTCTCTATACGTCGGTGAACGACCACGTCGTCGACCCCGCACAAAGCGACCGCCTCGCCGACGCGTACGGCGGCCCGGTCGAGCGGGTGACGCTCGAACGCAGCTTTCACGTAGCCACACAGGACTTCGACCGCGGCCTTATCTTCGCGGGCTCGGTTGCGTTTGCCCGTCGCATGACAGGGGTCTGATCCGTGTCGCTCCTCGCGGCGATTTCCAGCCCATCATCCAATGCGCTCGAAGTCGGCCCGTTGAAGCTGAATGCCTACGGCCTGATGATCGCGCTGGGTGTCATCCTCGGTGTGCGCATCACCGGTAAGGCCCTCGAACGGCGTGGCGCGGGATCGGTGGACGACTTCAGTGCGGTGGCGATGTGGGCGGTTCCCGCCGGAGTCATCGGCGCGCGCGCCTATCACGTCATTACCGACTGGGAACGTTTCTCGGGCAACTTCGGTGATGCATTCAAGGTGTGGCAGGGTGGCCTCGGCATCTGGGGCGGCATCGCTCTCGGCGTTCCTGTCGGCATGTGGGCCGCACGACGACGCGGCCTCGATGTTGCCGTAGTCGTCACCGTTGCCGCTCCGGCGATTGCCGCTGCACAGGCGGTTGGGCGATGGGGAAACTGGTTCAACCAAGAACTCTTCGGTCGGCCGACCGATCTGCCATGGGCGTTGCGCGTCAGCGACGGAAAGGCAATCGCCGCGGGCTACGACCCCGGAACCACATTTCATCCGACGTTCCTCTACGAGTCGGTGTGGTGCGCGGTGCTGTGCATCGCATTGCTGGCCGTGAACCGTCGCGACTCGCTGCGGCCGGGTCGGGTCTTTTGGCTGTACACGGCGGGCTACACCGCGATGCGCTTTTTCATCGAGGGTCTGCGCATCGATCGCGCCCACGAGGCCGGTGGTCTACGCCTCAACCAGTGGGTGTCGCTCGTTGTCCTTGTGGTGTCGCTCGTTGTTTTTATGATTCAGGTTCGGGCAGATCGGCGGGTCGGGTCTAGCATGGCGACCCATGAGCCCCAGCAATAACCCGCTTTCGGGTAGCGACGTCGTCCTCTTCGACTTACCCGCTCCGGGTGTGGCACTTCTGACCCTCAACCGACCCGAGCGCATGAACGCGTGGAATGCGGAACTGTCGGCGCGCTACTTCAGCCTGCTCGAGTCGTGCGCAACTGACGACGCCATTCGTGCGATCGTCGTCACCGGCGCGGGTCGGGGATTCTGTGCGGGTGCGGACATGGATGCGCTGCAGTCAATCGGAGGATCCTCCAACGGCACACCCAGTGCCGAGGCGGCGTCCGGTTCACATTTGCAGTCGTTCACCACGACTGTGCCCAAGCCCGTGATTGCCGCCGTCAACGGAGCGTGCGCGGGAATCGGAATGGTTCAGGCACTCGCCTGTGACATCCGCTTCGCCGCAGCCGGTGCAAAATTCACAACCGCGTTCGGTCGTCGCGGTCTCATCGCCGAGTACGGAATGAGTTGGTTGTTGCCGCGACTCGTCGGAACCGCCAACGCGCTCGACCTTCTTCTCTCGGCCCGCGTCGTGCTCGCCGAAGAAGCGCATGCCATCGGCATGGTGAATGCCGTCCTGCCCGCCGACCAGTTGCTCGATCACGCCATTTCCTATGCGGCCGATCTTGCCGCGAACGTCTCGCCGACGTCGATGGCTGTCATGAAGGGACAGGTCTACGCGGACTACGCGCTGACCCTGGGCGACGCCGAGCAGAAGGCATTGCGCCTCATGAAGGAGTCCCTGCGTCGTTCGGATTTCAAGGAAGGCGTGGCGAGTTTCCTCGAGAAGCGCCCCCCGAATTTCTCTCCCGTGAGTCGTTAGTAAGCCAATTCGTGTCGCAGCGTCTCACTGCCGCCGACGTGGCGAAGGTCGCGCGCCTCGCACGTCTGAACGTCTCGCCCGAAGAGGTCGAGCGCTACACGCGCCAACTCGACGGCATGCTCGATCACTTCGCCGATATCGACAACCTCGACCTGGCGCGCGTAGAGCCGATGACGCAGCCGTATCCGCTCGTCAACGTGTTGCGCGCCGACATCGAACGTCCCTGTCTCGAGCGCGACGAGGTTCTTGCCGCGGCCCCCGCTGCCGAGGACGGCCGCTTCCGCGTACCACCGTCGGGTGGTTCTGGTGGCTGAGTTTCCGGGGGTCTCTTCGATCGCAGCCGACGTCGCTGCCGGTCGCACGACCGCGCGCGACGTGCTCGATGCACATCTCGCGCGTATCGACGCGCGTGAGGGTGAGGTGCACGCGTTCAATCTCGTCATGCGTGAGCGCGCGATGGCCGTCGCAACCGAGGTCGATGCGCGCGTCAAGCGCGGTGAGAATCCGGGGCGTCTCGCAGGCGTGCCGATCGCACTCAAGGACAACATGTGCACGCGCGGCGTGGAGACCACGTGTTCGTCACGAATCCTCGAAGGGTGGAAGCCACCGTACGACGCCACGACGGTGCAGAAACTCGCGGCTGAGGGTGCGGTGTTCGTTGGCAAGACGAACCTCGACGAGTTCGCGATGGGGTCGAGCACCGAGAACTCGGCCTTCGGCCCGACGCGCAACCCCCTCGACACCTCTCGCGTTCCCGGTGGCAGCAGTGGTGGCAGCGCTGCAGCGGTCGCGGCCGGCTTCGCGGCGGGAAGCCTCGGCAGCGACACGGGGGGCAGCATTCGTCAACCCGCCGCACTGTGTGGTCTGGTTGGTGTGAAGCCCACATACGGTCTTGTCAGTCGGTATGGCCTCGTGGCATTCGCCAGCAGCCTCGACCAGATCGGTCCATTCACCCACACGGTCGAAGATGCGGCGATTCTCACCGAGGTGATCGCGGGTCACGACCCGTTGGATTCGACGAGCATTCCGCAGCCCGCGCCCGACCTTGTCGGCGCGCTTGGTGCCGGTGTCAAGGGTCTGCGCATCGGCCGAGTCGCCGACCTGCCGGAGGGCGCCGACCCAGATGTTCTCGCGCGCCTCGACGCTGCTCTTGAAGCACTCGCAAGAGCAGGCGCGACGATCATCGACGTCACGTTGCCGTCGCTGTCGTTTGCGCTCACCGCCTACTACCTCATCGCACCGGCCGAAGCAAGCAGCAACCTCGCCCGCTACGACGGCGTGCGATACGGCAGGCGTGTGGCGGCGGGTGACATCAACACGATGTACGCCGACACTCGCGAAGCGGGCTTCGGCGACGAAGTCAAGCGCCGCATCATGCTCGGCACGTACGCATTGTCGGCGGGCTACTACGACGCCTACTACGGCAAGGCCTTGAAGGTGCGGCGTTTGATCGCAGATGACTTCGCCCGCGCTTATGCAACCGCCGATGTCATCCTTACCCCCACGTCACCGTCGGTTGCGTTCCGTTTCGGTTCGAAAACCGACGATCCATTGGCCATGTACCTGTGCGACATCTTCACGATTCCGACCAACCTCGCGGGTCACCCGGCGATGAGTGTTCCATTCGGCATCGGGCAGGACAACATGCCCGTGGGCGTGCAGGTTCTCGCTCCGACTCTCGGCGAGGCAACGATGTTCCGCGTCGCGGCGGAACTGGAGCGTGCGGTATGAGTGCCGGAGAGAAACTCGACAATGGCCTGCCCGACGGCTGGGAACTCGTCGTCGGATTGGAAGTCCACGTTGAACTTGCAACGACGACCAAGTTGTTCAGCGCGTCACCGAACCGCTTCGGTGACGAACCCAATACGAACATCGACCCGGTGACGCTGGGCCTGCCGGGCGCGCTGCCCGTGTTGAACGAGCACGCGGTCGAACTGGCGATGCGTATCGGTCTTGCATTGAACTGTCGCGTGCAACCGTGCACGTTTCACCGTAAGAACTACTTCTATCCCGACCTACCCAAGGCCTACCAGATCAGTCAGTACGACCAACCGTTGAACGTCGACGGTCACCTCATGCTCCCCGGCAACGTGCGCATTGACGTCGAGCGCGCGCACCTCGAAGAGGACACGGGCAAGTCGACGCACTTCGGCGGTGCAAGTGGCCGCATCCACGGAAGCGAGTACTCGCTCATCGACTTCAACCGCGCCGGGGTGCCGTTGGTCGAAATTGTCTCGCGTCCCGACATTCGCACGCCCGAACAAGCGCGTCAGTACGTGAACGAACTGCGTGCGATCCTGGTGGCCGTCGGTGCGAGTGATGCGAAGATGGAAGAGGGGTCGATGCGTTGTGATGCCAACGTGTCGGTGCGTCGTTACGGTGATCCTCTCGGCACGCGTTGCGAAATCAAGAACGTGAACTCGGTGCGGTCACTTGGTCGCGCGATCGAATACGAGGCGCGTCGCCAGGTCGACATCTTGGAAACGGGTGGTGCGATCCGCCAGGAGACGCGCCACTGGGACGACGCGGACGGGCGCACGCACACACTGCGCACGAAGGAAGATGCCGATGACTACCGCTATTTCCTCGAACCCGACCTCGTGCCGCTCGCACCTGATGCCGCGTGGGTCGAACGAGTTCGCGCGGCACTGCCGGTGTTGCCGGCGGATCGTCGTGCGGCGCTCGCCACACTCAGCGGAGCCGACGTTGAGAGCGAAGCCGTGTCGGTCGTCGTCGAGCGCGGACAGGACAACTATGTGAAGGCCGTCGTCGATGCCGGCGGCGAAGCGGCGCGGGCACTCGTGTGGGTGCAGCAGTCGTTTGCCGACGAAGGCGACTCGCCGCGGCTACCGGCCGCGGATCTGGCCGCGCTCACGGTGATGGAGCGTGAGGGCAAACTCACCGCAACACAGGCCAAGTCCGTTCTCGGCGACATGCTCGCGAGAGGCGGGGGCGACCCCCAGACGATCGCCGCTTCGAGGGGTTTCGAAGCACTCGACGCCTCTGCAATCGCGCAGTTCGTCGAGGATGCAATAGCGGCCCAACCCGACGCGTGGGCGAAATATTGTGCCGGCGAAGAAAAAGCGGCGGGTGCTATCGTTGGATCGATCATGAAGGCCAGCAAAGGCAAGGCCGACGGCAAGGTCGTCACCGTACTCCTTCAGAAACGTCGCGGCTCGTGAAGCGCGCGATACGACGCCTCTTCGTTGCCACACTTCTCGTCGCGGTGTCCGCTTGTGCCGAGGGCGACGCCGAGTCAGTACCGGAAGCTTCCGCGGTCACGACGAGCGCCGCGCCCGATTCGGGTCCGGATTCAACGGCCACCGCGTCGACATCGGTGCCCGGCGACTTCGGGTCGCGTTACAACGGTTCGCCGGTCGCCTTCTGGTTCTGGGCCCCGTATTGAGGCACCTGCAACAGTGAAGCCCCCTCGGTCGAGGAGGCCAGCAAAAAATGGGCCGGAAAGGTCACGATCGTTGGGATCGGCTGGAACGGCACGCCAGACGAGATCGATGGGTTCGTTTCGCGCCATGGTTTGACGTTCGCCAACGTCCGCGACGCCGACGGTTCCGTCTTCGCATCTTTCGCGGTACCGGGCCAGCCGGCGTGGGTCTTCCAAGACGCTTCGGGGGACCGTGAAGTCGTGGTCGGGGCACCCTCTGCGGCCGAGGTCGACAGCCGCCTCGCCGCCTTGGCCGGCTGAGCCGCCCCACTCTCGGCAAACGCCGCTTCAAAACAGTATCGACTGGCTGGTCAATGATGGGTTCTCTTAGTGCCATGGGAGACCGTGTCCTCTGTTGTCATTCGTCAAGGGGCTGAGACCGTTCGATGGTGGTCCAAGTCTTTGTCAGGTAGGGAAAGCGGGCTCTTCTTCGGGCGACGTGACGTAGTCACCGTTTTGCCATAAAGTCGGGCCATGTTGGTGGGATCACGATGGCGTGCCGGAGCGGCAGTCATCGTCTTGTCCGTTTTTGCACTTGCCGCGTGCGGCGGCGGAAGTGGAAGCGGTTCGTCGTCGGGTGGCGGGGATGGTGCAGGAGCTGCGAAGAACTCTGCGCCTGCCCCCGATGGTGCGATCGCAACACAAATGCAACCTCAGCTGAACGGCTGGGCGTTCCCGAACTTTCCTTCGGCGACTTTCCCCGACCTGAATTTCGATACGGCTGACCTCGTGTCGATGTTCGGTTCGGGACCTGATGTGTGCGTCGACGGTGTTGCAGAGCCATGCACTCTCACCGCCGAAGCTGCCGCGTGGGCGCGCATGGTCAACCAGGCGCGCGCAAGCGGCCACTGTGAGGGTCTCGTCGCGCTCGCCTCGGCGCGCTTCAACCGGGCCGAACTTCCCGAGACCGTCAAGTTGCTGTCGGAAGAAGACGAGATCCGTGCGGTCATGCGCGCCTTTGCGACGCAGTTCGTTCCCGAGGTGCAAGATTCGATTCAAAAGTGGACCAAGGCGTCGCTCGCCGACAAGATCGACGAACTGAAGCGCTCCTTCGCATCCGACAAGTTGCAGTACACCCTCGGCGTGTATGTCGAAGGTGGCGGTCACGCGGTGTTGCCGTACGCAATCGAGTACCCGACCTCCGATGTTGCGCGCATCATGGTGTACGACTCGAACTGGCCGGGGCGCAACCGGTATGTCGACGTTGATCTCGCCAACGACAAGTGGTCGTTCTCGTTCGCGGGTGATGACCCTGCGAATGATCCGAACATCTGGACGGGTGGTGCGGTCGACATGGACCTCACACCCTTCGAGGCGCGTGAGGGAACCTGTCCTTTCTGTGGCGACGGGACGAAGTTGCAGTCGACGACACTGCTGGTGCGGACCGAAAACCTCGACTGGTCGGTGGAAACCGACAGCGGTGCGGTGTCAGCGACCTCTCCCGTGTCGGGGGATGGTTCCACTGCGCGTCCCGTCAAGGGCGGAGTATCCATCGTTCGGATGGCTGCCCCCGGCGGTGGTCGCTCCTCGTACGACTACGTCATCACCATTCCGAACGATTTGTTGGACGGGCCGGATTCTCCCGCCACCACGGTTGCGGGTGGCGCGGCCCCCGTGAAGAAGCGGGCCAAGTTGAAGTTCGGTGGTGCGTCGTCCGTGTTCGCCGTCATGAAGACCGGTATCGCACAGTTCACGACACCGGGTGGTGGCGATGACAAGCCAGTCGAACTCGGCACTGATTCGATCAAGTCGAACGACCCATCGGTTGACCTCACGCTTGCCTCGGGCAACCTCGTTGCCAACGCATCGGGCCCGTCGGTCGAGCTTGGCTCGTCGGGTGGCACCCTTGAGGTGGCCGTTACAACGGAAAGCGGCGAAGTCATCGAACAACAGGCCACGCCCGAGGCCCCAGCGGTTCAGGTGAAAACCGACGAAACCGGTGGCGTCACGATTCTCGAAGCATCGGCTACGGGCGAAGTGAAGAAAACCGACGTCACAGCCGATGGGACCAAAACGGAAACAGTTGTTGCTGCCTCGGCGTTGAACCTGAATAAGGTCCAAGTAGAACTGCCTCAGGCATTGGCGTCAAAGGCGATCGAGGTCCTGCCGAAACTGGAAGATCGCAACCTGGCCAACCCGAACTACAAGGCCGACGAGGTCTATGTGCCCCCGACAACCGTGCCCGCACCCAAGGAGAATGCTGCCGGTCCGCCGACGACGGCTCGCACCCAAACGGCATCCACGGTGCAGACCCGCAATGCTGCTTTGCCGCCGACGACGGCTCGCACCCAAACGGCATCCACGGTGCAGACCCGCAATGCTGCTTTGCCGACCACTACTGTCGCTCGAGCGGCGACGACCATCGCCGCGGTCATCAAGCCCACGCTGACGAACTTCAGCATTCCGGCGAAGACTTTCGGTGACGCTGTGTTCAGGCTCAACCCACCCAAGTCCAACAGCCCCGGCGGCTTCCGTTACACGTCCAGTCGTGCCGAAGTTGCGACGGTGGATGCGACGACCGGCAGCGTCACCATCGTCGGTGTGGGAGCGACAACCATCACGGCCACGCAAGCCGCGGTCCAAGGTTTTCAGGCCGGAACCATCTCTGCGACGCTGATCGTTGCAGCGGCAAAGCCCCCGATCGCCGGAACCCCGATCGCCGGAACCAAGAACACCGCAAAGGCACCGCAGACGCAGCCGGCAATGTCGGACATCAAGCAGCCCACAGCGAAGTTCAACGACTGCTTGGCGAGCTTCAACAAGGCCGATTGTGATTTGATGTTCCGTCCGGGCAAGGCTCCCGACTACTTGGCGCTCGGAAAGTCAAAGTGGCTGAAGATGTGCTCGAAACTCATCCAGAAATCCGAGGCAGACTGCGAGACGGAGTTCGCGTATGCAACGAGCGGCGGCAAGGAGGGTGGCCCGCAAGGTGACCAGCCCGGAACGGGGCAATCGGGTAAGCCTGGAACGGGGCAACCGGGTCAGCCCGGAACGGGGCAATCGGGTCAGCCCGGAACGGTGCAACCGGGTCAGCCCGTAACGGTGCAACCGGGTCAGCCCGTAACGGGGCAACCGGGTCAGCCCGTAACGGTGCAACCGGGGG
>VGAC01000012.1 GCA_016870865.1 Actinomycetota bacterium | reverse complement strand
CCCAACATCGAGGTCGATGACGTCGAGTGGTTGTCACCCAACGAGGTGCGCAAGCGCCTCACCTACCCACGTGATTTGCTGGTCGTCGACTGTTTCGAGCAGTACCTGAGATCGGGACTCACCGAGTAATCACTGGAAGGCGGCGTAGCCCGACTTCTCCAACTCATCGGCAAGTTCCGGGCCGCCCGACTTGACGATCTTGCCCGCGGCGAGAATGTGCACGAAATCGGGCCTCAACTCCTCGAGCAGTCGCGCATAGTGGGTGATCACAAGTACGCCGAGATTGTCTTCGGTGGTGGCGGCTTCGACACGCCGGGCGCAGTCGCGCAGAGCGTCGATGTCGAGACCCGAGTCCAGTTCGTCGAGAATCGCGAACTTCGGCTTCAAAAGCGAGAGCTGCAGGGTCTCGTTGCGCTTCTTCTCGCCACCCGACAGGTCGACGTTGAGTGAACGCGCAACGAGTTCGGTACCAAAGTTGATGCGACCGGCTTCCTTGGCAATGAGCGCATCGAGACCTTGGGTGTCGCGGCCACGGGTCGCAAATGCTTCGCGCATCACGTCGTCGATGTGCACCCCGGGGACCTCGGTCGGGTACTGCATCACGAGGTGCAGACCCGCGAGCGCACGCTCCCATGCAGGCTTCCCGAGCAGGTCGTGGCCGTCGATGCTCACGGCACCCGAGATGACCTGGTAACCGGGCTTGCCCATGATCACGCCCGACATCGTCGACTTGCCGGCGCCGTTGGGACCCATGATGGCGTGCACCTCGCCGGACCTGACCGTGAGTTCGATGCCGTGGAGGATCTGCTTGCCTGCAATGCCGGCCTGGAGGTTGCTGATCTGGAGGGTGCTCATTGTGCTGGCTCCTCGATGAAGACCTCGTCACCCTTCACGATGACGCTGTAGACCGTGACGGGACGCGTGGCGGGCAGCGTGTTCGGACAGCCGGTTTCCAGGCTGAAGGCACTGCCGTGCTTGACACACTCGAGTTCTTTCGTGTCTTCCCACACGTGACCTTCGGACAGTGACACGTTGCCGTGGCTGCATGTGTCGTTGATCGCGTAGAAGTCATTGCCGATGCGCACGACAGCGATGTTGGTTCCGTTCATGACGACCCTGGTTGCACTGCCGGGTGTGAAGTCCAATGCCTTTCCGATTTTCGTGCTCATGATGCACCGCTCAATTTCGCTGCGACCTTGTCGCGCAAGCCAGCCACGACGGGGAGGTTCGGCAGGCGCTCGATGACCTCGTTGAAGAACCCGAGAACCACGAGGCGTTCGGCGACTTCCGGACGGATGCCGCGCGACTCGAGATAGAAACGTTGCTCGTCGTCGATCGGGCCGACCGTGCTGGCATGACTGCACTTGACGTCGTTGGTTTCGATCTCGAGGTTCGGCACACTCTCGGCCCACGCACCCTCGGACAACGTGAGGTTGCGGTTCGTTTGGTAGGCCTGTGAACCGTGCGCATCCTTCTCGATGCGGATGAGGCCGGTGTAGACGCTCTTCGAGGTCCCGGCAACGGCGCCCTTGAAGAGCATGTCGCTGTGCGTGCGCGGGGCGACGTGGGTTTGGAGCGTGCGAAAGTCGTGCATCTGGTCGTTGTCGGCGAAGTAGAGGGCCACCTGCTGGGTCGAGGCACCGGTGCCGATGAGCCGCGCCTCGGTACGCACGCGGGCGTAGTCACCGCCGAGGGCGACGGTGTAAATGCGGGTCGACGAGTCGCGCTCGCCAAGCGACTGCTGATGGGCGATCTTCCATGTGCGGTTGCCGAGTTCATTGATCGCGAGATACGTGATGCGGGCCGACTGTGCCGCCGACATTTCGACGATCGGAACGACGAGCGCGTCGACATCGTCGGCGCTGACAAAACGTTCGATCACGGTGACTTCACTGTTCTCGGCGGCGTCGACGATGAGGCGTGGCGTTGCCACGACACCCGGGGCGCTGACGGTGCGGGTGATGACGATGGGCTCAATGATCGCCCTGCCACGAGGTATCCGCACGATGGTCACGTCGGCGGTGGGGCCCGTCGACTGGATGGCGCTGATCTCGGCGAAGGCGTCGACAGCGATCGGCATCGCCCTGCCACAGTCGGCAAACGACCCCGTCGAGACGATGTCCCTCGCGTCGCCGGCGACTTCGAGGGTCGTGTCGAGGCGGCCTGCAGCGTATTTGGCCAGGTCAAGCTCACCGATGCGGCTGTAGCGCCAGATCTCTTCGTCGACTGTCGGCAGCGCGATGCCGCTGAATCGGGTGGGAGTGGTCATCTCAGGGGTCCTCGGAAGCGGTGTGCGTTACTTCTTGCGGGGGAATTTCCACCAACGACGTTTCTTGCCGTCGGATAGTTCCTCCATCAGGCCGAGGCCCGCTGCGTTGACGATGTCTTCGGCAGCGTCGAGCACGGCGGCAGCGGATCCGTCGTCGAGACCCGGTGGCTCGTCGGGTGTACGCGGCGCGAAAGCACCTCCACGTACCCATGCCGCATCAGCCAGGCGACGTTCGTAGCGACCGCAGTTCTCGGGACAGCGCCAGGGTGCGTCGGGAGCAAGATCGAGCGTGCACTTGCGCATCGCATCACCATTTGCGTAGGTGCGCGTTTCGTAGTGCTTGCACTCGGTCTTCATCGGCATCAGCCGACCGAACCTTCCATCTGCAGTTCGATGAGGCGGCTCCATTCGACGGCATACTCCATCGGCAGCGTTCGGGTGACGGGCTCGATGAAACCGTTGACGACCATCGACATCGCCTGTTCCTGCGAGAGACCACGGCTTTGCAGGTAGAAAAGCTGCTCATCGGCGATCTTCGACACGGTTGCCTCGTGGCCGATCTGCGCATCACGCTCGCCCACCTCCATGTAGGGCAGCGTGCGTGATTCACTGGTTTCGTCGAGGATGAGTGCATCGCACTGCACGTGGCTCTTGCAACCGTGCGCTCCCTCGTCGACACGCACGAGTCCACGGTAGGTGGTGATACCACCGTCCTTCGAGATCGACTTCGAAACGATCTTGGAGGAGGTTTCGGGTGCGGCGTGCACCATTTTCGCCCCCGCGTCCTGGTGCTGGCCGGCGCCCGCATAGGCGACCGAGAGCACTTCGCCCGTCGCCTTCGGGCCGACCAGGTACACCGACGGGTACTTCATCGTCAGCTTCGAGCCGATGTTGCCGTCGATCCACTCCATGTGGCCTTCGGCCTCGACGCGGGCGCGCTTGGTGACGAGGTTGTAGACATTCGGCGACCAGTTCTGAATGGTCGTGTAGGTGACACGCGCACTGGGCTTCACGACGATTTCCACGACCGCCGAGTGCAGTGAATCGCTGGTGTAGACGGGCGCGGAGCAGCCTTCGATGTAGTGCACCTTCGAGCCCTCGTCGGCGATGATGAGCGTGCGCTCAAACTGGCCGGCGTTTTCCGAATTGATGCGGAAATAGGCCTGCAGCGGCATTTCACACTCGACACCCGGTGGTACGTAGATGAAGGATCCACCCGACCAAACCGAAGTGTTGAGTGCGGCGAACTTGTTGTCGCCGGGCGGGATGACGGTGCCGAAGTGTTCCTTGACGAGGTCGGGATACTCGCGCAACGCGGTGTCCATGTCGCAAAAGAGAATCCCCTGCGCCTCGAGGTCCTCACGGTTGCGGTGGAAGACGACCTCCGATTCGTACTGCGCGGTGACGCCCGCGAGGTACTTGCGTTCGGCTTCGGGGATACCCAATTTTTCGTAGGTTGCCTTCATTTGCTCGGGCAGGTCGTCCCATTCGTCGACCTGCTCGGTGGCGGGGCGCAAGTAGTAGTAGATGTCCTGGAAGTCGATATCGGGCATGTTGTCGGCGAACCACTTGGCCATCGGTTTGCGCTCGAAGGTCTGTAGCGACCGCAGGCGCAACTTGCGCATCCAGTCGGGCTCACCCTTCCACCACGAGATCTGCTCGACGACGCCGTCGTTGAGGCCCTTCGACGGCGCGAACGCATACTCGACGCTGTCGCTCCAACCGAGTTGGTATTTGCTGAGATCCAGATCGAACGTGCTCATCGGCGGCTCCGTATTCTGAGGGGTTGTGTGGCGTGTCGGGGGTGAATTACCACTACCGCCATAGTAACAATTCGGTCGGCCCAATCCACTCCTGAAACCCACTGTTTTCAGGGGTTTCGAGCCGACCACAAGTACCCTCGTGAAGCCATGGAACGCTTTGGCCTCGTCGGCCTCCCCAACGCGGGCAAGTCCTCTCTCTACAACGCCCTCACGGGCGGGGGCGCCCTCGCCGCCCCCTACGCGTTCGCCACGAAAGACCCCAACATCGGCGTCGCCAAGGTCCCCGACCCGCGCCTCGACCAGTTGGCCGCGATGTCGAAGTCGAAAAACGTCGTCCACGCCGCGGTGCAGGTGGTTGACATCGGTGGACTCGTCGAAGGCGCCAGCAAGGGCGAAGGCTTGGGCAACAAATTCCTCGCCAACATCCGCGAGGTGGACGCCATCGTGTTCGTTCTGCGTGCCTTCGAAGACGACGACGTACCGGGACCCTGGGACCCGCTCGAACACCTGCGCGTCGTCGAATTGGAACTCGCACTCGCCGACCTCGAAACCGTCGAGTCCCGACTCGGTCGGTCGCAGAAAGTTGCCAGACTGGACAAGAACGTCGCCGAGGAGGCGGCCGCTCTCGAGGCAGCCCACGCCGCACTCAGCGAGGGTCTTCCCTTGTACCGCGCCGGCCTCGGTGCCGACGTGCGCGAAGCGCTCGCATCACACTTCCTCCTCACCAACCGCCGCGTGCTTTGCGTGGTCAACGTGGGCGAAGGTGAGCTGGATCGCATTCCCGCGCTCGAAGAGCGCGTGCGCAACGAAATCGCACCGCCCGGTTCGAAGAGTGTGAGTGAGGTAGAGGTGCTGGGCATGAGCGTCCAACTCGAGGCCGAGGCCGTGCAACTCGAGGCGGCCGACCGTGCAGAAATGCTCGGCGCGCTCGGCCTCGGCGAGGGTGCCCTTCCACGCATGGTGCGCAGCGCCTACCACCTGCTCGGTCTCCGGACGTACTTCACCACGGGCGACAAGGAATCGCGCGCCTGGACGTTCCGCGCCGGTGCCAAAGCGCCCGAGTGCGCCGGTCGAATCCACACCGATTTTCAGCGAGGGTTCATCCGCGCCGAGGTCATCCAGTGGGATGAGATTCTCGAGATTGGTTCGTGGACCAAGGCCAAGGAACTCGGCAAGATCCGCCTCGAGGGCAAGGACTACGAGGGTGTCGACGGAGACGTGATGGAGTTCCGCTTCAACGTCTAGGGACGCGCCGGCTGGTTAGCGTGATCCACATGACGCAGCTCGCCGTTGGATGGATCGTCCACGACACGCACGTCGTGGCCAGTGCGAACATCGCCAGGACGCGGCACGACCGCCGCCGCGGCATGAAGGCATTCCCCGATGCCTCGGTGCCCCTCGTCATAGACCACTGCCACTGGGTTCACTCCTTCGGCATGCGTTTTCCACTCGACGTCGCTTACCTCGACGCCACGGACACGATCGTCGCAATCCGGCACTTGGAACCGAACCGACTGGGTCTTCCCGTTCTGCGTGCCTCACGCGTGATCGAAGCATCGCCTGGCGCTTTCTCACGGTGGGGACTCGCCGTCGGTGACATGGTTGCCGTACGTGACACCGAATCGGACATGTCCGAATGAGCGGTTCGCTCGTTCTCGTCGCCACCCCGATCGGCAACCTTGGCGACATCTCGCAGCGCGCGCACGAGGTGCTCGCAGTAGCCGATCTCATCGCCTGCGAGGACTCACGCCACTCGGGGCGCTTGGTGAAACACCTCGGCATCGCCGACCCGCGCTATGTGGTGGTGAACGAACACACCGAACGCGAGGCGACGAAACGTATCGTCGAGACGATCTCATCGGGGAACACCGTCGCCCTCATCACCGACGCCGGCACGCCGGCGATCTCCGACCCCGGTGCTGTTGTCGTGCGCGCGGTGATCGACGCGGGACTTGCCGTGAGCGCGGTGCCCGGTCCCGCGGCACTCGTGATGGCACTCGTACTCAGCGGGTTCTCGACAACACGATTCGTCTTCGAGGGCTTCCTGCCGCGGTCGGGCAGTGATCGCGAACGGCGACTGGCTGACATCGCAGCCGAAGAGCGCACGGTCATTTTCTACGAGTCGCCCGGCCGCATCACACGCACTCTCACTGATCTGGCTGTCACCTGCGGTGATCAACGTCGTATTGCCGTGGCGCGCGAACTGACGAAGATGCACGAAGACGTTTGGCGGGGAACGCTCGGCGACGCGGCGGCCCACTTCGCCGCGAACCCACCCCGGGGTGAGTTCGTCGTCGTCGTCGACGGTGCGGCACCTACCCCCGCCGCCGACGAGGAACTCATTGCGCGCGTCGTCGACGAATCACTCGCCACCGGTTTGTCGGTGCGTGATGCCGCCGATCGTGCGGCAAGGACGCTCGGCGTGGCGCGGCGTGCGGCCTACCGCGTTGCACTGTCGCGCCGCGCTGCCCGAGACACCCCGTGAAACAGCGTGTTCTCTTCTTCGACCTGGACGGAACGATCGCCGATTCGGGTGCGGGAATCATGGCGGCGATGAACGAGGTCCTCGTTTCCCGGGGTGCAACCCCGCTGAACCGCGACGATCTTCGCCACATCGTCGGGCCACCGCTGACGGTGTCGTATCCGGTGTTCTTCGTGCCGCGTGGTCTGCCGCACGACGGTGCCGCTGAATTCATCGCCGACTACCGCGCGATCTACACACCGAAATACCTGCCGCAGACACAACCGTTCGCGGGCATTCTCGAGGTACTCGACACCCTTGGTCACGATTGGCACCTTGGAATCGTCACATCCAAGCCGTGGAAACAGGCACTGCTGGTTCTCGACGTGACCCGGGCACGCGACCGCTTCCTCCACGTGGTTGCCGCCGACTCCGATGGCGAAGTGCCCAAGGCCCGCCTTTTGGAAAAGGCGATCCGCGAACTGAACAGCGACCACGGCATCACGGTCGAACCCGACGAATGCTGGATGATCGGCGACCGCCACCACGACATCGATGCAGCCACCGAAGTCGGCACGAGGGGTCTGGGCGTGTTGTGGGGCTTTGGCTCGCGGGAGGAACTGACCTTGGCCGGCGCCCACGCGATCGCGGAAACACCCGCCGACCTGTTGGGGTTGCTCACCGTCTAGGAAGACGACACATCCGGCCGGTTTTCAGCCGCGACCCAGCAGGGCAAGTTGGCGGGATTGGGCGACGAGCCTGCCCTCCTCGTCCCAGATCTCTCCGTCTTCCTCGGTGAGTCCGCCCTGGATCACCCGGGAGCGAAACACGCACGCGACACGCGTGCCAACCGGCACCGCGCGCACGTGCACCGTGAGTTCGATCGTCGGCACCCATGCCCTTGGTACCGGCAGATTGAACACCGGCGGTGCAAACGAATCGGCAATGGTCAAGAGGCTGAGGGTGTCGATGGGTCTGCCGTCGCCGAAGTCGAACCAACCGCGCATCACTGCCGAGCCGTTCGTTTCGCCACGCAGGAACGCAGTGTCATCGGGATGGATGCGCGAATCGAAACGGTTGGCAAATTCCACGGGCACCGCGGTTCCAACGTCGTTGCGCGGTACGCACTCTCCGAAAGGGGGCAACTCTGGTGGATTGGTGGTGACAAATTGAACATCGGTGACCGGCGCGGACTCGCCGCACGCACCGAGGAAACGCACTGCGACAAGACCGTCGACGAGCAGGCTGGCATTCATCGTCGTCAGCAACTTCCCCGTCTTGACCGTGTCCACCGCGAGCGTGATCGGACCTGCATTCACCGGTGCCAGAAAATGCGCGGTGACGCTGAACGGATCACGCCGCCCCGAGTGGTCGAGCATCGCGCGTCCGGCGAGTGCGAAGAGGTAGCCGCCGTTCGCATTACCCCCGATGTCCCAGCCGGCGATGACTTCGGCTTCGTAGCGCCCCTCGGCCGTTTTTCGCACCGCGGTTGCATTATCGAACGCGAAAGTCACGGGTGTCGAGCGTATCCTCGTTGGGTGCCGCGTTTTTCGTTGACGACCCCCATCTATTACGTGAACGCACGACCGCACCTCGGTCACGCCTACACGACCATCGTGGGCGACGCCTTCGCGCGCTGGCACCGCCTGAACGGCGACGACGTGCACTTTCTCACCGGCACCGATGAGCACGGTCTGAAAATTCAACAGGCCGCCGATGCCGCCGGCGTGTCTCCTCAGGCATTCACCGACTCCATCGCACCGCTGTTCGCCGACGCCTGGACACGCCTCGACATCAGTTACGACGACTTCATTCGCACCACGGAAGAACGCCACAAGCGTGGCGTCGCCAGGTTGTTGCAGGCCTGCTACGAGGCCGGCGACATCGAACTCGACACCTACTCGGGGCTCTACTGCGTGGCCTGCGAGGCATATTTCACCGAGGAAGAGCTCGAGGGTGGGAACTGCCCCGTGCACAAACGCCCCGTAGAGCGCGTGGAAGAGGAAAACTGGTTCTTCCGTCTCTCACGGTTCGCTGACCGCCTCCTGGACTGGTACGCGAAACACCCGGGTTGCATCACCCCGTCGTACCGCATGAACGAGGTGACATCGTTCATCAAGCAGGGTCTGCGTGACTTCTCGATCAGCCGCAAGAGCCTCGCCTGGGGCATTCCCATCCCGTGGGACCCCGAACAGGTGACTTACGTCTGGTTCGACGCACTCGCGAATTACATCACCGCCGTCGGCTACGGCAACGACGACGGTGCATTCGTGCGAAATTGGCCGGTGTCGGTGCACCTCATCGGCAAGGACATCATCCGTTTCCACTGCATCTACTGGCCGGCGATGCTGATGTCAGCGGGCATCGAGCCACCGCAACACTGGGCCGTCGGGGGCTGGCTGCTGGTCGGCGGCGAGAAAATGTCGAAGACGACCGGCAACGTCGTCGACCCGCTCGATCTCATCGACGACTTCGGCGTCGATGGTTTCCGCTACTACGTGTTGTCGGACACCCAGTATGGCAACGACGGTGACTTCACGTATGAGGGCCTTGTTTCGCGCTACAACTCCGACCTCGCGAACAATCTCGGCAATCTCGCCGCCCGCGTGGCAACCGTCGTGCAAAAAAAGTGCAACGGCGTCGGCACCGCACCACGAGCCGATTCCCCCCTGAGCGACATCGCCCGACAGGCGGTGGCGGACAGCACCGCGGCATGGAACTCGTTCCAGCCCGCCAAGGCGCTGGAAGCCACATGGTCGCTCATCCATGCGACGAACGCCTTCCTCGAGAACCACGAACCGTGGAAGGCCGAACCATCGGCCGAACTGAACGGCATCATGGGCGATGCGCTCGAGGCACTACGCATCGTGGCAATTCTCTGCGTTCCGGCCATGCCGCGTACCGCCCAAATCCTGTGGCAACGCATCGGCCTCGACGGTGACGTGTCGGCGCATCGGTTACCCAATAGCGTTTCATGGGGGCAGTACCCCGCCGGACACGGCGTGGAAAAAGGCAACCCGCTCTTTCCGCGCAAGTCCCTCTGAAACGCGAGCGAACAACCATCTCTCATGTGGACCGACACCCACTGCCATATCGAGGACGACCGAATGGACCTCGGCACCGATGCAACGATCCGTGCCGCCCTCGACGCGGGTGTGTCCACGATCGTCACCATCGGCTGCGATGCCGACACCAGCCGTGCCGCCATCGCCATCGCCTCACGTCACAACGAGGTGTGGGCGACCGTCGGGTTGCATCCCCACGAGGCGCGACACGGAACCTCGCAGCTGCTGCCGCTCATCGGTGAACCGCGCGTCGTCGCCATCGGTGAGTGTGGCCTCGACTACCACTACCAACACTCCGACCGCGCCTCACAGCGCACCGCGTTCGCCGAACAGATCGCACTTGCCCATCGACACGACCTCTCCCTCGTCGTGCACACACGCGACGCCTGGGACGACACCCTCGACATTCTCGACACCGAGGGCGTTCCGACGAACACGGTGATGCACTGCTTCAGCGGCGGTCCCGTCGAAGCAAAATCCTGCCTCGACCGTGGCATGTACCTGTCGTTCTCGGGGATCGTGACGTTCAAGAACGCGGCCGACCTGCGCGAGGCCGCGCTGATGTGCCCCGAGGATCGACTCCTCGTCGAAACCGACAGCCCGTTCCTCGCGCCGGTTCCGCACCGCGGCAAGCAGAACCAACCGGCGTTCGTCGCGGTGGTTGGCAACGCAATCGCGGAGCTGCGCGGGGTCACACCCGAGTACCTCGCCGGCGCTACGTCGGCGAATGCCCGGCGGGCGTTTCCGCGGATGGCTGCGGCATGACGATGACGGTCTACGACCGCCGCCGCATCGGGGTGCTTGCGGTGGTCACCACCGTGGTCGCGCTCGTCTTTGCAAGCGTCGGCGGTTCGTCCGACTCACGATCCACCGACACCGCAGCGCCGACCACGGTCGAAAGCACCACCACCTCGACGCCGCTCGACGATGCGGCGGCCGTCGGGCCACTCGCCGACGATTCCTCCAAACCTGTCAACCTCGATGGTCCGCTCGCCCAACAGCCCACCGGCACCGCACCGATTGCATATCCGGGCCCCGGCGAAATGAACCGCGTCAATGGCAAGGCCAGTTACGTGCGTTTTCCCGATTACAACTCGGCCATCTGTTACGCCTCGACCGCCCCACTCGGTGCAGAGGTGACGATCGTGAATCTGAACAACGGAAGGTCGCTGCGCTGCTCGAACATCTTCGCCGTCACGCTTCCGTCGGGTGCCGACGTCGTCATCCACACACCGCTGTATCTGCAGATCGCAAACCTGGTCGACGCACCGCTTCCCGTCACGGTGAGCTGGTGACACTCAGCCGGCCACAGGCTGCCGCGTTGCTCGAACAACACGGCCTGTCACCTCGCCGCACACTCGGCCAGAACTTCGTCGTCGATCCGAACACGGTGCGGCGCATCGCCCGCCTCGCAGGCGTATCGGCGGGCGACGTGGTCGTAGAAATCGGCGCGGGGCTCGGTTCGCTCACCGCCGCTCTCGCCGAAACCGGTGCGCGCGTCGCCGCCGTCGAAGTCGACCGTGGCATCGTCCCCGTTTTGCGTGCACAAATGGTCGACCACCCCAACGTCGAGGTGCACGAGGCCGATGCGATGCAACTCGACTGGATTGCGTTCATCACCGACCTGAATGCGCACCTCGACCGAGCGCGCGGTGCCGGAGTCACTGTGGTGGCGAATCTTCCGTACAACATCGCCACTCCGCTCGTCGCTGATCTGCTCGACCGTGTGCCGCAGGTGCGCGGCATGCTCGTCATGGTGCAGGCCGAAGTCGGCGAAAGATTTTGTGCAAAGCCCGGAACGCCCGCATACGGCGCGGTCAGCCTCAAGGTGGCGTACTGGGCCCACGCCGAGATCGTCGGCAGAGTTCCACCGACCGTGTTCCTGCCGCGCCCGAAGGTCGACTCGGTTCTCGTGCGCATCGCACGGTACGACACTCCCGCCGCCGACGTCGACGATGCCGAGGCCCTGTTCTCGCTGGTGCGCACCGGCTTCGCAAAGCGCCGCAAGATGCTGCGCACTGCACTCGCGGGAACGGTCACCGCAGACCAATTCGAACGCGCGGGTGTCGACCCGACCGCACGCGCGGAACAACTCACGCTCGGCGACTGGGCCGTGTTGTGTCGGACGGTGCACACATGACGACGGCTGCACACGCCAAGTTGACACTCGACCTTCGTATCAGTGGGGTGCGCGATGACGGCTTCCATCTCATCGATGCCGAATTGGTCACGCTCGATCTCGCCGACACCGTCGTTGTCACTGCGTGCGATGGCGAGTCTTCGCTCACGGTCGACGGCCCCTATGCCGCGGGGATCGGTAACGACAGCGACAACCTCGTGTTGCGGGCACTCGCGCTCGCCGGGCGGAATGCAAGCGTGCACCTCACGAAGAACATCCCCCACGGTGGTGGGCTCGGAGGTGGATCGGCCGACGCAGCCGCGGTACTGCGCTGGGCCGGCTTCAAGGACATGGCCGCGGCATCGCGCCTCGGCGCCGACATCCCGTTTTGCATGGTTGGCGGACGCGCACGCGTCGGGGGAATCGGCGAGGTCGTCGAACCACTCCCCCATGACGACCTCGACATCACCCTCGTGATACCGCCGTTCGGTGTGTCGACTCCCCTCGTCTACAAGACCTGGGATGTCATCGGGGGACCCCGCCACGCGGGCTCAGCCCACGGGGCCAACGACCTCGAACCGGCGGCACTCATCGCCGAGCCGCGGTTGTTGCAGGTCCGCGACCGCATCACCGACGCGGCAGGAGTCGCGCCACAGCTCGCGGGCAGCGGATCGACGTGGTTTCTCCGCGGCCACTATGGATGGCTCGCGGAGGCTCTGCCCGAGTCGACTGTCGTGCTGGCGCGAACCGTCGACCCGAACTACACCCAGAACTGACCCGGCAGGCGCTATTTGCGACGCTGGTGGCGGGTACGGCGCAACATTTTTTTGTGCTTCTTCTTGCGCATCCGCTTGCGGCGCTTCTTGATCAGTGAGCCCATGAGACCCCAGAGAGTATCGGTCAGGAGAGAAAAAAGGAAAACCCGCTACCGTTTGCATCGGCGATTCATCGGTCCGGGGTCGTTCAATGGCAGGACAGCGGGTTTTGGTCCCGCATATAGGGGTTCGAGTCCTCTCCCCGGAACCAACCGTTAGGCGACGCACTTTTTCGGCGCTTCGGGCCCCTCTCCTAGTATCTCAAATGGGCAACGGCCCGATTTTGAGGGGGCACATGATGGATGGCCTGAACATCGACAGGGTTACGACAAAGCGGTTGTCTCTCTTCACCGGTCGCACGCACCCCGCTCTGGCCGAAGAAGTTGCGGCGCACCTGGGCATTCGCCTCGGGGACGCCAACATCGTCGAGTTCGCGAACGGCGAAGTGCGCCCCCGCTTCGCCGACTCGGTACGCGGCGGCGACGTCTTCGTCATGCAAACCCACTTCGGCTTCGACGGCCGCTCCATCAACGACTCGATCATGGAACAGCTGATCATGATCGATGCCGCTTACCGCGCGTCGGCCAAGCGCATCACCGCGGTCTGCCCTTTCTACGGTTACGCGCGACAAGACCGCAAGGCAGAAGGGCGCGAACCCATCACCGCACGCCTCATCGCCGACATGTTCCGCGCCGCGGGTGCCGGTCGCATGGTCTCGGTCGACCTGCACAGCGGTCAGATTCAGGGCTTCTTCGACGGGCCAGTCGACCACCTCACCGCGATGCCCATTCTTGAGAAGTACGTGCGCGCGAACGCGAGCGAGGGAATGGTCATCGTGTCCCCTGATGCTGGTCGCGTGAAGGTCGCGGAACGTTTCGCGCAGCACCTGTCCGATCTCAACGCCGACGTCGCCTTCATCAACAAGCGTCGACCGAAGAGCACCACCAATGTGGCGGTCGCCAAGGAAGTCATCGGTGAGGTCGAGGGACGCTTGTGCATTCTCACCGACGACATGATCGACACCGGCGGAACCGTCGTGTCGGCTGCCGACCTGCTCTGCGAGCGAGGTGCCACCGAAGTGTGGGCAATGGCGACCCACGGCGTGTTGTCGGGCCCGGCCATCGAACGCCTCGAGCAGAGCGCGATCTCGCGTGTGGTCGTGACCAACACCGTGCCCCTCCCCAAAGACAAGGCGATCGAGAAAATCGAGGTGCTGTCGGTCGCCAAAATTCTGGCCGACACTCTCGCCGCAGTGTTCGACGAGACCAGCGTCAGCGAACTCTTCGGCGGCGAGAACCAGGCATAGCCACCCCGGCGATTCGGGGGCGGGGTTTTCGCCGGAATCCGCGCATAGACTCTGCTTTCCTATGGCGAATGCATCCCTCTCCGCAGAACTCGGCCGCGCGACCGGCAGCGCCGCCTCCCGTCGTTTGCGTGGCCAAGACAAGATCCCCGGTGTTCTCTACGGTCACGGCATGCAGCCCGTATCGCTCTTCGTCGAGCGGCGCGCCCTGCGTAGCGCCCTGTCGGGTCCTGCGGGTGTCAACACCATCATCGATCTCAGCGTCGGCGGCAGCACCTACCCGGCAATCGTGAAGGAACTGCAGCGCCACCCCGTGCGCCGCACGGTCAACCACATCGATTTCCAGCAGATCAGCATGACAGAGGAAATCGTCGTCAGCGTGCCGCTCAGATTGTCGGGTACCGCCAAGGCAGTCGTCGCCGAGGGTGGTCTTGTCGACGCCGCCGTCGACACCATCGACGTGCGCACCACACCGTCGGCGATGCCGAACGAAATCCTCGTCGACATCACGGACATGTCGGTCAACGATGTCATCCACCTGCGTGAGCTCACGTTGCCCGCCGGTGTCACCCCGATCGGCGATCCCAACCTCGTCGTGGTCACGGTTCTCACCACCCGTGCCGACGCCCCTGCGCCCACGGTTGCGCCGGCCGAGGGCGCTGCACCCGACGCTCCCGCTGCGTCCTAGTCCGACGGCCCGCGCGATCGGGATCGCACCGACATGTGGATCGTCGTGGGTCTGGGCAACCCGAGCAAGAAGTACGAACGCACTCGCCACAACGTGGGTCAAGATGCCGTGGATGCCCTCGCCCGTCGCCACGGTGTCGCCCTGAAAGAAGGGCGTGACAAGGCTCTCGTTGGCGAATTCACGGTCGAAGACGAAAAGGTCGTGCTCGCCGTGCCACTCACTTTCATGAATGAATCTGGCCGGGCCGTGCGTGCCATCGTCAAACGCCACAATCTGCAAGCCGATGCGTTTGCGACGCGTCTCGTGGTCGTCCACGACGAACTCGACCTGCCTCCGGGTGCGGTGCGTGTGAAAGAGGGCGGGGGCCTCGCCGGCCACAACGGCTTGCGCTCGATCACGTCGCACCTCTCGACGCAGGACTACCTCCGCGTGCGTATCGGTGTCGGCAAACCCCCGACTGCGGAACTTGGCGCGGACCATGTGCTGCGAAAGGTGCCGCCGGTCGAGCGACGACTTCTCGACGAAGCCGAGTCGCGTGCCGCCGATGCAATCGAGTCGCTCATCGTCAACGGTCCCGCCGCGACGATGAATGCGTTCAACCGATGACCATCACCGCGGTTGCGCATCTTGTCGCCAACGATTCGGCCGTCGTCGGCTCGATGTCGGGTCTGGACGGGTCGCTTTCGTGCCCCGATGCGGCACGTCCCGCGGTCATCGCCGCGCTCACCGCTTTGCATCCCGAGGCGGTCTTCGTGGTCGCTACCGCGACGGGTCAGGCCGCGGGCCGGATCGCCGACGATCTGCAGGGCCTCATCGGTGACGATGCAGTCGCACTGTTTCCCGCCTGGGAAACGCTGCCCTTCGAACGCATCAGCCCGAGCGTCGAAACGATGGGTCGCCGACTCGAAATTCTCTGGCGCCTGCGCACCCCCGGCCGTCGTCCGCGCGTCGTTGTCGCCGGTGCACGCGCGCTGCTCCAGAAAACCGCCCCACCCGTGGCCGTCGCGACGTCTCAGCCGTGGCCTTTGCACCTGGCGGTCGGCATGCAGATCGACCCGGCACAACTCGTGCGCGATCTGGTCACGCTTGGTTACCGCCGCGAAGACCTCGTCGAACTGCGTGGCCACGTCGCACAACGAGGTGCGATCGTCGACGTGTTCGCCTCGACCCATGACGAACCGTTGCGTGTCGAGTTCTGGGGGGATGAAATCGAGCGCCTGCAAAACTTCAACGTGAACGACCAACGCAGCACCTCGAGGATCGACGAGGCATGGGTGCAACCGGCGCGCGAATTCCTCGTCGACGGTGCTATGCGCGAACGCGCCGCACGAATGGTGGCCGACGAGCCCTGGGGTCGCGAGCACTGGGACCGCATCGCCGAAGGTCTCGTCTTTGACGGCATGGAAAGTTGGCTGCCGTGGTTCAGCGACGGCTCCACGCTGGCTTCGGCCGCAGCCGAACTCGCGGGGGCCAAGGCCGGGCAGGCGAGCGCGGACATTCGCTTCGTCTTCGTCGAGCCGCGACGTATTCGCGACCGCGGTCGCGACATCCTCGCCGAGGAGGCCGACATCGCAAAGGCCCTCGCCGGCACGTGGGGCCGCGACCCCGCCGCCGACGACTTCCCGCGACTGCACGCCGACTCCGAGGGTGTTCTGGGCGACTATGCGAACGTGGCGACGTACCACCTGCTCGCCGCAGGCGACACGGGTTCGGGCAAAAGTGTCAACGCAACCGCTTGGGGACCGATCACGAACGATCCGGCAGGGGCCGTGCGACGCTTTGCCGAACTGGTGCGCGAGGGAACGCGTGTCATCATCGCCGCTGACACGCCGAACTCGGCCGAGCGCATCGCCGACAGCCTGCGCGGCGAAGGCGCCGATGTGGTCGACCTGGACACGGTGCCCGACTCCCGGCGGATGGCGATCGGACCGGGCATGTTCGTCACGGTGCAGCGACTGCACCACGGCGCTTTCATGCCGAACGCGAAACTCGCACTCATCGCCGAGTCCGACCTCACCGGACGCCGACCCGGGCCGCGACGACAAAAGCCACGATCGTCGGGCACGGTATTCGAAGACCTCAAGCCCGGTGACTATGTCGTGCACCATCACCACGGCGTCGGCAAGTTCGAGGGCCTGGTGAGCCGTGCAATCGGCGGCACCCAGCGCGACTATCTGCTGCTCGCCTACAAGGGCGGCGACAGGCTGTACGTGCCGACCGACCAAATCGACACGATTCGCCAGTACGTCGGTGGCGAGACACCGACCATGCACCGACTCGGTGGCTCGGACTTTGCGCGCGCCAAGTCCAAGGTGCGCTCGGCGGTACAGGAAATCGCACAGGAACTGGTGGTGCTCTACCAACGCCGCGTGACTGCCGAGGGACACGCCTTTGCGGCCGACACACCCTGGCAGCACGACATGGAGGCGGCTTTCCCGTACGTCGAGACGCTCGACCAGCGCCGCGCGATCACCGAGGTCAAAAGCGACATGGAGCGCGCCGCCCCGATGGACCGCCTCGTGTGCGGAGACGTCGGCTTCGGCAAGACGGAAGTTGCGATTCGCGCGGCATTCAAGGCTGTCCAGGACGGCAAACAGGTGGCCGTGCTCTGTCCCACGACATTGCTCGCGTCGCAACACGGCTCGACGTTCCGCGACCGTTTCGCCGGATTCCCCGTCCGCGTCGAGGTGTTGTCGCGGTTCCAGACCGCCCCCGAGGCGAAGAAGATTCTTGCCGGCCTCGCCTCGGGTGAGGTCGACTGCGTCATCGGCACGCACCGACTCTTGCAAGAAGGCATCAAGTTCCGGGACCTCGGCCTCCTGGTCGTCGACGAAGAACAGCGGTTCGGCGTGCAGCACAAGGAAGCAATGAAGAAGATGCGTGCGAACGTCGACGTGCTCACGCTCAGCGCCACACCGATTCCGCGCACCCTGGAGATGAGCCTCGTTGGTATCCGCGATCTTTCCCTGCTGCAGACCCCACCGGCCGATCGTCAGCCGATCCTCACCTATGTCGGCGAGCTCGACAAGCGTCTCGCGGTCGAGGCGATCCGCCGGGAACTCTTGCGCGAGGGCCAGGTGTTCTGGGTCCACAACCGCGTGCAGAGCATCGAGGAACGCGCCGCAGAACTGCGCGAACTCGTTCCCGAAGCACGCGTGGCCGTCGCCCACGGACAGATGGATGAGGCAGCGCTCGAACGTGTCGTGCTCGACTTCTGGCAGGGCAAGTTTGATGTTCTCGTTTGCACGACGATCATCGAAAGCGGCATCGACATGCCGACGGTGAACACCCTCGTCGTCGAGCGCGCCGAGCTCCTCGGCCTTGGACAGTTGCACCAGTTGCGCGGGCGCGTCGGTCGCAGAGGTCAACGCGCCTACGCATATCTGTTCCATCCACGCGAACGGGTCCTCACCGAGGAGGCATACGAACGCCTGCGGGCAATCGGAGAGGCGACCGAACTGGGAAGTGGCTTCAAGATCGCGATGCGCGACCTCGAAATCCGCGGTGCCGGCAACATTCTCGGCGAGGCCCAAAGCGGTCACATCGCCGCCGTTGGCTACGACCTCTATTGCCAGATGGTCACCGAGGTTGTCGCCGAGATGAAGGGTGAATCGGTCGACAAACCCGTCGAGTTGAAACTCGACATCCCCGTGTCGGCTTTCCTCCCCGACTCGTACGTACCGACCGAGGACCTGCGTCTCGAGGCCTACCGTCGACTCGCTGAAGTCAAGACCCATGAAGAGGTCGACGACGTACGCAAAGAATGGCTCGACCGTTACGGGCCGATCCCCGAGGAAGCCGAAACGCTTCTCGCTGTCGGGGCGTTGCGCGCGACCTGCCATGGCTTTGGCATCACCGAGTTGGGCATCTCGATGAACTCGGCGAAGGTCTCGCCCGTCGAACTGCGCACCAGCCAACAACTGCGCTTGACGCGTCTCGCCCGCGGTGCGTTCACCGGCCTCACGTGGCGTGAGAACGACAAGCAACTGGTCATTCCCCTGCCTTCGGCCCAGCGAAGAAAGTCGTCCGCCGGCTTGCAACTCGTCACACAGATGCGCGACCTGTTGACCGAAATGCTGGGCGAGTAGGGTTCCGACGTGCGCACGACCACACCCTTGGGCACCCGGCGCGGCGTCGTCATGTCTGCGTTCGCCGTCGCGGGTGCTCTTGCATTGTCGTCGTGTGCGACCTTCACCCGCAATTCGGATGCTGCCGTCGTCAACGGCAGGGGAATTCCGATCGACCGGCTCGAAGCCTTCATCGACGAGTTCGCCACGAATCAAAGACTCGCGTTGGCCGACGGCGTCGTGCAACTCGACGATGCGCGCAACCTGCTCGCCGGAATGATCAAGGCCGACGCCTACGCCTCCTTCTTGCGTGAACAAGGTTCCCCGCTCACCGACGAGCAGCGAGATGCGGTGCGCGAGCAGTTGCGAAGCCAGAACTTCGGAGAGTTGTCCGAAGAAGTCGAGGCCGTGATCGTCGAGGTGAATGCCGCAACCGAGGCAATCAACGATTTCAAGGCGCCCTCGGCCGGCGAGATCGAGAAGCTCTACGCGCGGCGGCCGTCGCTGACGGGCGCGATGTGCGCAAGCCACGTCGTCGTGAAGAAGAAGGAGACGGCCGAAAGGGTGCTGTCACTCCTCGCGAAGGGCGCAAAGTTTGCGGACATGGCCAAGAAATATTCGACCGAACCCGCCGCAAAAACCAGTGGCGGCGCCCTCGAGGGCCGCACCGAGGACGGCAAGACGAACCCGTGCGTGTCGATTCTCGACTACCAGCAGAACTTCGACCCCGCGTTCACACGTGGCGCGATTGCCGCGCGGGCGGGCGTTCCCTACGGCCCCGTGCAATCGTCGTTCGGCTGGCACGTCATTCTCCTTGCGCCGTGGGCCAACGTGCAGGATCACGTGCTCTCGCTCGTAGAGGCCCGGCCCGGCCCGAACCTCGCGACGGGTTGGCTCGCCAACGCCGACATCTCCGTCGACCCCGCCTACGGCCGCTGGGATGCGGCGACCGGCACCATTTCGGCCAGCTGACGCCCGGGTGACCATGCCGCGCATCGTCATTGTCGGTATCGGACCGGGCGACCCCGGCCTCGTCACGACGGCGACCCTCGACGAAATCGCCCGCATCCCGCGACGCTTCCTGCGCACCTCGCGCCATCCGTCCGCATCGCTCGTTCTCGATGCACCGGGAAACGCGGTCACCTTCGATGCAAAGTACGAATCGGCTGCGACGTTCGACGAGGTCTACGACGCCATCGCCGACGAACTCGTTCGTGCGGCGACCACACACGATGAAGTCCTCTACGCGGTGCCGGGCTCACCCCTCGTGCTGGAACGCAGTGTGCACATCCTGCGCGAGCGGGCGGGTGCTTCGGGTGTCGACACTCACATCCTTCCCGCCGTCTCCTTCCTCGATGCGACCTGGGTGGCGCTGTCGATCGACCCGGTCGAGGCCGGCGTGCGCCTCGTTGACGGTCATCGGTTTGCCAGCGAGGCCGCGGGCGAACGCGGTCCGCTTCTCGTGGCGCACACCCACGCCAACTGGGTGTTGTCCGACGTGAAACTGGCGGCGGAGTCCGAACCCGCCGACACACCCGTCGTGTTGCTCCACCACCTCGGCCTCCCCGACGAACGAATCGCCCATACGACCTGGGCCGACCTCGACCGCGCGCTCGAAGCCGATCATCTCACCTCTCTCTACATCCCCCATCTCGCCGCGCCCGTGGCCGGCGAATTGGTCCGCTGCCATCAACTTGCACGCACGTTGCGTGAACAATGCCCCTGGGATCGCGAGCAAACGCACCAGTCACTGGCGCGATACCTCATCGAGGAAACCTACGAGGTCGTCGACGCTCTCGAGGCCCTCGACCCCGACGACCCGTCGACCGATGACGCGCTGATCGAGGAACTCGGCGACCTGCTGTATCAGATCGAGTTTCACTCCACCATCGCCGAACAAGAGGGCCGCTTCACCATTGCCGACGTCGCGCGCAAGGTGCACGACAAGTTGGTCTCACGCCATCCGCACGTGTTCGGTGACGCTCGGGCCGACACCGCAGCGGCCGTCACCGACAATTGGGAAGCAATCAAGCGTGCCGAGAAACCCGAGCGTGTGCGCGTCTTTGACGGCGTCGTGCGTTCGGGTCCTTCGCTCCTCTACGCACAGCAACTGCAGAAGAAGGCGGCCAAGTTGGGCTTTGACTGGCCCGACCCAACGGGTCCGCTCGACAAGATCGACGAAGAGGCCGCCGAATTGCGTCACGCGATGACATCGGGCGACCCCGACACCGTCGCCCTCGAACTCGGTGACCTGCTGTTTTCGGTCGTCAACGTGGCGCGCCATTTGTCACTCGATGCCGAGACGGCGCTGCGCGTGGCCGCCGGCAAGTTCCGAACCCGCTTCGAACGAGTCGAACTCCTCGCTGCAGAGCGCGGAATCGACATGGAAAAGGCCGGCCTCGAGCAACTCGACGCCCTCTGGGAAGAAGTGAAACGCGACTAGCGTTTCGTCCATGAGCACGATCGTCAGCGTCACCGGCCGCGAGGTTCTCGACTCGCGCGGCAATCCCACGGTCGAAGTCGAGGTGCACCTCGCTTCGGGCGCAAGCGGACGTTCGATGGTGCCGAGTGGCGCATCGACAGGCGAGCACGAGGCGGTCGAACTGCGCGACGGTGACAAGGGCCGCTACGCGGGCAGGGGAGTTCTCACCGCGGTGAAGAACGTCAACGACGAAATCCAGCAGGCGCTTCTCGGCCTCGACGTCGTCGACCAGCGCGTCATCGACCACCTACTCATCGACCTTGACGGCACCGCCAACAAAGGGCGCCTCGGCGCGAACGCCATACTCGGTACGTCTCTTGCCGTCGCATGCGCCGCCGCCGACGAACTCGACCTGCCACTCTTCCGGTCGGTCGGCGGCCCGAATGCGCACGTTCTGCCCGTGCCGATGATGAACGTCATCAACGGTGGGGCGCACGCCGACAACAACATCGACCTGCAGGAATTCATGATCGTGCCCGTTGGTGCGGCCAGCTTCTCAGAAGCCCTGCGTTGGGGGACCGAGACCTATCACGTGCTCAAAGGGGTACTGGCGGAGCGTGGTCTTGCCACTGCCGTCGGCGACGAGGGCGGCTTTGCTCCGAACCTCGCATCGAACGAAGAGGCGATCAAGGTTCTCATCGAGGCAATCGAAAGGGCGGGGCGCACACCCGGCGAGGACATCGCGATCGCCCTCGACCCGGCGATGAGCGAACTCTTCCGCGGCGGCAAGTACCACCTCACCGGCGAGGGCAAGGTCATGTCGTCGGCCGAACTCGCCGACTGGTGGACGAACCTCGTTGGCAGGTACCCGATCGTCTCCATCGAAGACGGCATGGCCGAGGACGACTGGGACGGATGGTCGGCGCTTTCGGCCAAGGTCGGCTCGAAGGTGCAACTCGTCGGCGACGACCTCTTCGTCACCAATGCCCGACGTCTGCGCATGGGAATCGACCGTGGGGTTGCGAACAGCGTGCTCGTGAAGGTCAACCAAATCGGTTCGCTCACCGAAACCCTCGACACGGTCGAGCTCGCGACGCGACATTCGTACACCAGCGTGATGAGTCACCGCAGCGGCGAAACCGAGGATTCGACGATCGCCGACCTCGCCGTCGCAACGAACTGTGGGCAGATCAAGGCAGGCGCCCCCGCACGCAGCGACCGTGTCGCAAAGTACAACCGGCTCCTGCGCATCGAGGAAATGCTCGGTGATACGGCCACATACATGGGTAAGTCGGCCCTCGCCCCGCGTAGATAGCGGCGCCCAACGGGGCCTTGCCACCAGATGGCGGTCACGAACCGCCAGAATGTAGCCGTGAACTCCCGCACGCAGACCCGCGAGTTCGCGCGCCCCGTGCCACGCGACTCGCGATTGATCTCGAATCGCGGCATGCGCCGCATGGTCGTGGCTCTTGGTGTGATTCTCGCAATCCTCGTGGCGGTCGTCTTGTTCATCTATCCGATCCGCGATTTCCTCGCCCAGCGCCAGGCCCTGGGTCGCAGCGAGGCCGAATTCTCCGCCCTCGAAGACGCCAACGAGCAAATCCAAAGAGACATCCAGCGTCTCGAAACCCAGGCCGGTGTGAAGGAGGCCGCGCGCCGCGAACTCGGCTACCTCCTGCCCGGTGAGCGCCGCCTCGCTCTCCTCGACCTGCCTGCGCTCACCGGCAACCTTCCCGCAACCTGGCCCTACAACGTGGTCGGGGCCATCCTCACCGTTCGCGCCTCCGAGGTCGCCGCCAACCGCCCCGGCGTTCTCACTCCCCTCGGCGCCAATCCCTAGGGGGCCGGTCAATTCCGCGCCGAACCTTGGGCGCCCCGTTGTGGGCTCGCTCGGGCCCTTGGGTAATCTCCGTGGTCAATTAGGCATCTGTCTCGAAGGGAAACACATGGCTGGAAGCATTCTCGGCAACCGCGTCATCCGCAAGGAAGACCCGAAATTCCTGACAACCGGCGGCGAATATGTCGACGACCTTCTCGGCGAACCGTTGTTGGCGGGCGCAGCGCACGTCACCTACGTCCGTAGCACCGTCGCGCACGGTCGCATCATCGGCATCGACGCGTCCGATGCGCTGTCGGCACCCGGCGTCATCGCCGTCTACACCGCGGCCGATCTCGAACTACAGGCCATGCCCGCAACCTTCAACCCGGGCGCCAAGCGCACTCTCCTCGCCAGCGACAAGGTGCGCTTCGTCGGTGAACCCGTCGCCGCCGTCGTCACCGAAACGCGCGAACAGGGCGAAGACGCGGCCGAAATGGTCGTCGTCGACTACGACATGCTCCCCGTTCTCGTCGACATGGAAGAGGCGATGACGAGCTCGACCATCATCTTCGAGGAATGCGGCAGCAACGTCGTGTTCGACTCGACTGCACTCGGTATGCCCGACAACACCGGTGATGCCCTCTTCGAGGGCTGCGAAGTCGTCGTCAAGGGTCGCTTCATCAACCAGCGTGTCGCACCGTGCCCGCTCGAGGTGCGCGGCTCGGCGGTCGCATGGGTCGATGGACGCCTCTACCAGTGGCTCAGCACCCAGCACGCACAGGGCGCCAAGGACGGCATCATGGCCACCCTCGGCCTTTCCGCGGATCAACTCCGCGTCATCACCCCTGACGTGGGTGGCGGCTTCGGCGCAAAGATCGGCGTCTACCCCGAAGAGAGCCTCCTTGGAATGATGTCCAAGAAGCTCGGCCGCCCGTTGCGCTGGCGCGAGACGCGCAGCGAGTCGATGCTCGGCATGGGCCACGGTCGCGGGCAGATCCAGTACGTCACCATCGGTGGAAACCGCGACGGCAAGGTTCTCGCCTACCAGATGCACGTGCTGCAGGACTGCGGTGCCTGGGTCGACATGGGAACCATCCTCGCCCCGTTCATGACCCGTCCGATGTCGTCGGCCGTGTACGCGTTCCCCAAGGTCGAGTGCCGCACCACATCGATCGTCACGAACACGACTCCGACAACCGCCTACCGCGGTGCGGGTCGCCCCGAGGCGACCGCGGCCGCCGAGCGTGCAATGGACATGTTCGCCCTCGAAATCGGCAAGGACCCTGCCGACGTGCGTCGCATGAACCTGATTCCGAAGTTCCTCGACAAGCACACCACCGTGATCGGCCAGACCTACGACGTGGGTGACTACGAAACCGCACTCGACAAGGTGCTCGCCGCCGCCGACTACAAGTCGCTGCGCGCCGAGCAGGCCAAGCGCCGCGCGTCGGGTGACGTGAAACAGCTCGGCGTCGGTGTTTCGATCTACGTCGAAATCACCGGTGGCGTTCCGCCGATGGGTGAAACCGCGAAGATCGAGGTTCAGGAAAACGGTCGCGCCATCGTCTACACCGGCACCAGCCCACACGGCCAGGGCCACGCCACGTCGTGGTCGATGATCGCCTCGGAACAGACCGGCATCCCGATGGACATGATCGACCTCGTCTGGGGCGACACCGATCTCGTTCCCGTCGGTGGCGGAACCATGGGATCGCGATCGCTGCAGCAGGGCGGTGCTGCTGTCAATCTTGCATCGATCGAACTCGTCGACCAGGCCAAGAAACTCGCCGCACGACTGCTCGAGGCCAACGAAGCCGACATCGAACTAGACCGCGACCGCGGCGTGTTCCACGTCTCGGGTACGCCCGCCATTGCCAAGTCGTGGGCGGATCTCGCAACCGCCGCAAAGGGTGATGGCGGTCTCTCACAAGAGTCGCGCTTCACCGCCGAGGGCGCGTCGTTCCCCTTCGGCGCACACGTGGCGGTCGTCGAAGTCGACACCGAAACCGGCAAGGTGCGTCACCTGCGCCACGTTGCACTCGACGACGCGGGGCGCGTTCTCAACCCGCTTCTCCTCGAGGGCCAGATCCACGGTGGTGTCGCACAGGGCACCGCGCAGGCATTGCTCGAGGAAGTGCGCTACGACTCCGACGGGAACCCGATCACGTCGAACCTCGCCGACTACGCCTTCATCTCGGCGGCGGAACTGCCGAGCTTCGAGGTCGTGCACATGGAGACACCGACGTACCTGAACCCGCTCGGGGCCAAGGGCATCGGCGAGTCGGGCACCATCGGTTCGACCCCTGCCGTGCAGTCGGCCGTTGTCGACGCGGTGTCGCATCTTGGCGTCAAGCACATCGACATGCCCGCGACGTCGGAGCGTGTGTGGGCCGCCATCATGTCGGCCAAGTCCTGACGCGACAGTCCTGACGAAAGTTCCACGGCAGGCGTAGTATCTCGCTGCGCCGACCGTCACTTCGCGGTCGCCAGATAGGAATCCCCGTGTCATCGAATGCCCCGATCGTTGCGTCGCAGTTGGCGCGCCACTTTGGGGCGTCAGACAATCCTGTTCGCGCCGTCGACGGTGTCGACCTCGAGGTACGTGAGGGCGAGATCTTCGGCTTCCTCGGGCCCAACGGTGCGGGAAAGTCGACGACCGTGCGCATGCTCACCACTTTGCTGCGTCCCACTTCGGGCATGGCGCGGGTCGCGGGATTCGACATCGTGCGCGAGGCCGACAAAGTGCGCCGCAACATCGGTGTCGCACTGCAGGATGCCGCGATTGATCCGCTGATGACCGGCAACGAATTACTCGAACTGCAGGCCGTGTTGTACGGCATCGCGCCCGCCGGTGTGAAGTCGCGGGCGGGCGAACTTCTCGAGCGTGTCGGTCTCACCGCGGCGGCCGACCGCCGTGTCGGTACCTATTCCGGCGGCATGCGTCGGCGACTCGACCTCGCACTGTCTCTCATCCACGAGCCGATCGTCCTGTTCCTCGACGAGCCGACAACCGGACTCGACCCGATGAGCCGCGTCACCCTCTGGGAGGAGGTCCGTCGCCTCAACAAAGAGGGTACGACGGTGTTGCTGACCACGCAGTACCTCGAAGAAGCCGACCAACTCGCCGACCGCATCGCCATCATCGACGGGGGCAAGATCGTGCGCGAAGGTGCGCCGCGCGACCTCAAGGCCAAGGTGGGTGCACCGACCCTCCTGATCAACGTTGATGCGCACCACAGCGAATCCGCCGCGCGCGTGCTCGGTGAGTTCGGCGACATGCGCCCAACCGCCGAGGGCACGCTCGGTGTCGGCCTCACCGCCGGTGCGCGCGCCGTCACCGATGTCGTTCGTCGACTCGACGAACAGGGCATCGTCGTGCACCACCTCGAATTGAACGAACCCAGCCTCGACGACGTCTTCGCCGAGGCGACGGGCCACCGTCTCGAGGGCGAGAAGTGACCGCCACAATCAGCCGCACCGCTCGTGTGGGTGCGGTGCGCCAGACGGCCGCCATGTCGAGGCGTTCGATCATGGCCCTCGTGCGCCAACCGGCGTTGATCATCCCCTCGATCACGTTTCCGCTGTTCTTCGCCGCGCTCGGCACGTCGTCGTTCGGCCGTGCCACAGGTTTGCCGGGCTTTCCGAAGGTCGATTCGTTCCTCGACTTCAGCCTCGCGGGCACGATCGTGCAGGGCGTGCTGTTCGGCTCGGTGCAAAGCGGGTCCGCACTGGCCACCGACATCGAGAACGGCTTTTTCTATCGCTTGCTCGCCTCTCCGACGTCGCGGCTCGGCATTCTCCTCGGCCGTCTCATGGGTGCCGCCGCCTACGGTGCGGCGCAAACCGCGTTCTTCACCGCATTGTTGATCCCCTTCGGACTGCACGTCAAGAGCGGGGTCCCGGGCGCGATCGTCATGTTGGTGTCGGGGGGCCTCACCGCGATCGCCGTTGGGGGCTTCATGGCCGCCATGGCCTTGCGCACCGGTTCCTCCGAGGCGGTGCAGGGCGTGTTCCCGCTCGTCTTCATCGCACTCTTCTTCTCGAGTGCCTTCTTTCCACGCCAAACGATGAGCGGCGCATACCGCCACATCGCCAACGTGAACCCGATCTCGTACCTCATCGAGGGACTCCGTGACCTGTGCATCACCGGCTTTTCGGCCTCGGCGTGCGCCAAGGCGCTGCTCGTGCCGGCCGGCATGATGGTGGTGTCGTTTGCACTCGCCCTGCGCTCGCTTGCACGAAGGGTGGCGGCGCAATGACGGTCACTCACTTGTCGGCCCTTCGTTCGTCGCGCGCGCTGTCGGCTCGCGGCATGCGCAACATGCGCCGCCTTCCCTCGACGTTCATTCCCACCCTCGCCATGCCGATCTTCCAGGCCATCGCGTTTTCCGGCACGTTCTTCGCCATCACGAAACTGCCCGGCTTTCCCACCGATCGCAGCATCAACTGGTACCTTCCGCTTGCCGTCGTCATGGGCTCGGCATTCGCCGGCGTTGGCCTTGGCTTCACCACGATCCGCGACATCGAAACAGGTTTCTTCGATCGCCTGCGCATGTCACCGACACCCCGCTCGGCGCTCATCGTCGGGCCGCTCGTCATGACGTGGGTGCGCACCGTCATCGTCGTGACCATGGTGATGGTCATCGGCTTCGCGTTCGGTGCGCGTCTCACCAGCGGGGTCGTCGGCCTCGGATGTCTGTACCTCGCGTCGATCGGCCTCGCCACGGTGTCGGCGGGTTGGGGCCTGGGCATCGCCTACCGCTTTCGCGACATGCGCGGCGCGGCAATCATGCAGTTGACTCTCTTCCTCGTGATGTTCCTGTCGAGCGCCCAGACGCCCCTTTTTGTCATGAGCGGCTGGCTCCACGGGGTGGCCCGGGTCAATCCCGCCACCAACGTGCTGCGCCTCTCCCGACAGGGATTCCTGGGTGACGTCACCTGGAACGGGGTCTGGGGTGGTGTTCTGGCTCTCGCCGGCGGATCCCTACTCACCCTGACGTTTGCTTACCGCGGCCTGCGTGGCCTGGAACGCGACTAAACCCGCGTCGGCTAGCAGGAACGCCCCCGCTTTGGGGCAGTATGGGGAACGCCCAAAGACGGGGCCAAGAAGGGGAGCCATGAAGATCAGCCTCACCGTGAACGGAGAACTGCGCGAGAGCGAGATTGAACCTCGCACTCTGCTCGTGCAATACCTGCGTGAGAATCTCGCGCTGACCGGTACCAACATCGGTTGCGACACGTCGAGCTGCGGCGCCTGCTCGATGCATTTGAACGGCGAAGCCGTGAAGAGCTGCACGATCCTGGCAGCACAGGCCGATGGTTGCAACATCACCACGATCGAGGGCCTTGCCAAGGGCGGCAAGATGCACCCGATGCAGGAAGCATTCATGCAGAACCACGGTCTGCAGTGCGGTTACTGCACACCGGGCATGGTGATGGCCGCAATTTCATTGCTCGAAGAAAATGCCAACCCCACCGAGGACGAAGTTCGTGTCGGCCTCGAGGGCAATCTCTGCCGCTGCACCGGTTACCACAACATCATCCAGTCGGTTCTCGCATGCGCGAAGGGTGGCAACTGATGCTCCCCGCAGCCTTCGACTACAAGCGTGCCGGCTCCGCCGCCGAGGCCATCAGCCTTGTGTCCGAGTACGGCGAAGACGCAAAGTTCCTCGCCGGTGGCCACTCCCTCCTGCCGCTCATGAAGTTGCGCCTCGCAGCGCCCAGCGTTCTCGTCGACATTGGTCGTCTCTCCGATCTCTCCTACATCCGTGACGCCGGTGACCACATCGCCATCGGAGCGCTCACGCGCCACATGGACGTCGAGAAGTCGCCGGTGCTTGCTCAGCACGTGCCGTTGCTCGCACATGCGGCCTGGCACGTTGGCGACCCGCAGGTGCGTCACCGCGGCACGATCGGTGGTTCGATCGCCCACGCCGACCCGGCCTCCGACCTTCCCGCGACCACCCTCGCCCTCGGTGCGACCTACGTCGTGCAGGGTGCGTCGGGTACGCGTGAAATCGCCGCGAAGGACTTCTACAAGGGCTTCTTGGAGAGTGCATTGCGCCCCGACGAGATGCTCACCGAGATCCGCGTGCCGAAGATGAACGGTGCGGGCTGGAGCTTCCAGAAGTTCAATCGTCGCGCCCAAGACTGGGCGATCGTGGGTGTTGCGGCATGGCGCCGTGGCAGCGAATCTGGTGTCGGTCTCGTCAACATGGGTTCGACTCCGGTGCTGGCTTCCAGCGTCGCCTCGGCCATTGCATCGGGTGCATCGGTTGCCGATGCGGCTCAAAAGGCTTCAAACGAGGCCGAGCCACAGTCCGACCTGAACGCGACGAGCGACTACCGCAAGCACCTCGCTTCGGTTCTCGTGCGTCGTGCGCTGGAAGAAGCATCCAGGTAGCCGGGGCTCTTCCGCACAACGATGGATTCCCGGCACCTACGGGTCGCCGCATTCTGCCTTTATGTCGTCGTCTTTGTGTGGTCGGCGTTCGTCTATGGCCTGCCCACCGATCGCATCGCCGTGTTGTCGTGGGCGCTCGGCGGGTTCGCTTGCGGCGCGGTTGGCCGGCCGCGGCGCGACTGGTTCCTCATGCTGCGCGACTTCTCGTTGTTCGTCGCCATGTGGTTCGCCTATGACTACTCGCGCGGTATGGCCGACCAGATTGGTTTTCCCGTGAACCGTACCCTTCCCCGCGATGTGGATCGATTGTTGTTCTTCGGCACCGACCCGAACGTGTGGATGCAACGACACTTCTACGAGGCCGGTTCGGTGCGCTGGTACGACGTGGCGGGTTCACTCATCTACTTCACGCACTTCTGTGTGCCGATGGGTATCGCAATCGCACTGTGGGCCCGCAACCGTGACCGCTGGGTGCAATACGTCCGCCGTCTGGCCACGGTTTTGCTGCTCGGTGTCGCCACCTTCGTCGTCTTTCCCGCCGCACCACCGTGGATGGTCGCAAAGGACGGCGGAATGGATGCGATCGCGCGGCCAACGGTGCGCGGCTGGACGCACCTCGGCCTCGACACGGTGTCACGAGTCATTGAACGTGGCCGCGAGGTGGTGAATCCGGTCGCTGCAGTTCCCAGCCTGCACGTCGCCTTCTCGCTGATCGTCGTCCTTTTCTTTGCAAAACAAATGCCAAATTGGCTGCGACCAGTCGTTGTGGTCTTCCCTGCGTTGATGATGCTGACACTCGTCTACTTCGGTGAGCACTTCGTCTCCGACGGGATCCTCGGGGTTGCGTACGTGCTGATCGCGTTCCGCTTCTGGTCCCACTACGAGGGTTCTCGGCGCACCCAGGTGCAGAAAACGTCAAGATTTACACCGAGATTCAGACGCTGAACTGAACTGTCGCACGCTCGGCAATACGCGGAGCCAGGATCTCATCGCGAACCGCTTCGTGTGTGGGGTGCGAGAGGTATTCACGCCACCCTGTTTCGTCCTCAAACTGAGCCAAAATCGCGAAGTCCCAACTCGCTCCCGGCTGTCCAAGGCCAAGGTCTGCACCGAACGTGTATGAGCGAATCGACGGAACCGCACCGGGCAGCGTGCCGAGTGCCGCAGCCATCTGGGCGATCTCCGCCGCCGACGTGCCCGCTTTCCATTTGAAGAACACGTTATGAATGAACACTTCTTCTCCTCCATTGACATTGCCACTTCGGGCGATCGTATTTCTCGGCGTAAATCTTGCCGAAACCTGCATCTGGGCGCGCCGAAATCCTTACTGGAGGCCGGCGTACTGGCCGCCGTCCACATTGAGGTGTGCCCCGGTGATGTACTTCGCTTGCTCGCTGGCGAAGAACGCGCAAATCTCACCAAAGTCGGCCGGGTCGCCGATGAAGCCCGCGGGAATCCCGAGCGCCTGTGCCGAGAGCGTGTCCCCTGACACGACCTTGATGCGGTCGGTGAGGTGGATACCGGGCTGCACGGAGTTCACCGTGACACCCTCACTTGCAACGTCGCGGGCGAGCGACTTCAGGTACCCGGTGACACCGGCGCGTGCCGTGTTCGACAGAGCCAGCGTGGCGATCGGCTGCTTGACCGACACCGATGTGATCGCAATGATGCGCCCCCACTTCTGCGCACGCATGTTCGGCAGGGCGACCTGGCACATGCCGATGACGGACAACAGGCTCAGTTCCAGCGCCGCGGGATATTTGTCGATGGGTGTGTCGAGAGCGGATCCGGGCTGCGGCCCACCACCGTTTGTCACCAGAATGTCGACACCACCCAATGCGTCGATTGCCTTTGTCACGAATTGCATCGCCGTCGCATGCGTCGCAACGTCATGTTGAATCCCGACACATCCGTGACCCACAGCATCGATTGCGTGCTGCAAACGTTGTTCATCGCGACCACAAATCACGACTTTTGCACCATTACGCGCAAGACTGACCGCGGTTGCCAGACCCAGACCCGCGGTTCCCGCCGCGACAATTGCCCTTTTGTCGGAAATTCCAAGATCCATGGGCCGACCTTATTCGGTGGCCTGCAGGTAGTCTGTGGGTATCGGGAAAACGTTTCCCGGTGGGGTGAAAAAATGGAAAACCCGGCGATTGATCCGCGTCATCTAGATGCGATCGCCGATGCGGATCCATATCCGTACTGGTACGACGACGCCGACGAACCCGACGCCAACCCGACGCTGGTGCGCACCGAGAGCTGCGACCTGTGCATCGTCGGCGGCGGTTATACCGGTCTGTGGACAGCCATCATCGCCAAGGAACGTGACCCGTCGCGGGACATCATTCTCCTCGACGCCCAACAGGTGGGCTCGGCGGCAAGCGGCCGCAACGGCGGTTTCATGGAGGCGTCCCTGACCCACGGCATTGCAAACGCCCAGCAACGCTTTGCCGACGAGATTCCCGTTCTCGAAGAACTCGGTCTCCACAACCTAAACGAAATCGAGGCGGCGATTCGCCGCTACAACATCGATTGCGACTTCGAGCGTACGGGGGTCATCGATGTCGCCACGACATTCCATCCGTCGTCGTACAGCGACGAGATGCGCGAGGACTTCCACCAGTTGCGCTCGCTTGGCCACAACGTCGAGTGGCTCGACCGCGAGGCGATGCAGGCACAGATTCACTCACCCACCTACGTAGGTGGCCTGTGGCGCAAGGAACGCGCGGCTCTCGTCGACCCCGCACGCCTCGCCTGGGGATTGAAGCGAGTCGCCGAATCACTCGGCGTGCGCATCTTCGAGGACACGAGGGCGACATCCCTTGAACGTGACGGCGTCGGTGTGCTCGTCGAGACCTCACTGGGCCGCGTGCGTGCCGGCAAGGTAGCGCTGTGTACCAACGCGTTCAAACCGCTGCTCAAACGCCTCAGCCACTACATCATTCCGGTCTACGACTACTGCATGGTCACCGAACCGCTGACCGACGACCAGCTTGAATCGATCGGCTGGAAGAATCGGCAGGGTCTCTCCGACATTCCGAATCAGTTCCACTACTACCGACTCACCGCCGACAACCGGATTCTCTGGGGTGGTTACGACGCGGTGTACTACTTCCGCGGAAGAGTGAACACCGAGCTCGAATCACGGCCCGAGTCGTGGGCCCTTCTCTCGCGCCACTTCTTCGAGACGTTCCCGCAGTTGGACGACGTGCGCTTTAGCCACATGTGGGGCGGGGCCATCGACACGTGCACGCGCTTCACGGTGTTTTGGGGCCGTGCAATGGGTGGCCGCGTCGCCTATGCACTGGGCTACACCGGACTGGGCACGGGCTCGTCGCGTTTCGGCGCGGAAGTGCTGGTCGATCAGCTCGACGGTCGCCGCACCAAGGCCTCCTCGACCAAGTTCGTGCAGGACAAGCCGCTTCCCTTCCCACCCGAGCCGTTCCGTTTCATCGGCATCCAGGCAACACGCTGGTCGATGCGCCGCGAAGACAGAACCGGCAAACGAAACCTCTGGCTCCGCTCCCTTGATCGTCTCGGACTCGGTTTCGACTCGTGAGAGTCGGGGAAAGCGGCTTTGACTCGTAGGCTTTGCGCGTGGCCTACCTGAGTGCGACACCTGCATCGACCGATGTCGTCCGCGACGCGCTGATCGCCCACGACTACCTGATCGACGAAGGTCTCACGACCGCGGTGTTCCTGGCGCTGACGTTGCAGCGGCCGTTGTTGCTCGAAGGTGAAGCCGGCGTGGGCAAGACCGAACTGGCCAAGGTGCTCGCCGAAGCGCGCGGCAGCGAACTCATCCGCCTGCAGTGCTATGAGGGTATCGATGCGGCACAGGCCGTGTACGACTGGGACTACGCCCGCCAGTTGCTGCACCTGCGCGCCGCCGAGGCGTCGGGCGAGGCAGCCGGGGCGGGTACCAAGGCTCTCGAATCACAGCTCTACAGCGAACAGTTCCTCTTGAAGCGTGCCCTGCTGCGCGCGATCGAACCCACGACCGGAGCGTCCCCCGTCTTGTTGATCGATGAAGTCGACCGCGCCGACGACGAGTTCGAGGCGTACCTCCTCGAAGTGCTCTCTGACTTTCAAATCACGGTGCCCGAGTTGGGCACGTTCCGGGCCGATAATCCCCCCGTCGTCATCCTCACCTCCAACCGCACGCGCGACGTGCACGACGCTCTCAAGCGACGCTGTCTGTACCACTGGGTCGAGCACCCGACCTTTGACCGCGAAGTTGCGATCGTGAAACTGCGCGTTCCCGGGGTCGGCGTGAACCTCGCGCGCCAGGTCGCCGGCGCCGTAGAGACGTTGCGTGGACTGCAGTTGTACAAACCGCCGGGTATCGCAGAAACGATCGACTGGGCCACTGCGCTCGGTCGTCTCGGTACAACGGAGCTCAACGACGAGGTGGTCGAGATCACCCTCGGAACCGTGTTGAAATACCGCGAGGATCTTGAGCGCGTGCGCGAGACCGGTGTCGCCGCTCTCGTCAAGCAGGCTCTCGAACGTGGCGCCTTCCACGGCTGATTCGATTGCCTCGCCCAACGAGGCCGAGGCGATGGCCGTGGCTTTTGCGCGCGTGTTGCGCGGTGTCGGCATCGTCGCCCCGGTCGACAGCGTCGTGACCTTCGTCGACGCGTTGCACCGGCTCGGCCTGGGCGAGCGCAAGAACGTGTACTGGTCGGGCCGCGCCACGCTGGTGCGTCGCCCCGAGGAATTCGAGACTTTTGACCGGGCCTTTGCCGTCTTCTGGGATGCACGTTCGGCGAACGTGACGGAAGAGTCAGCGGAGACGATTCGCATTGCATTGGCCACCGACGACGGCGAGGAAGCCCCCGACAGCGATTCGACGACGCAGAACGAAGCCGACATCACCTTCACCCTGCGGTGGTCGGCCATTGAGACGCTGCGCGAAAAGGACTTTGCCGAATACTCCGACGACGAAATGCACCTGGCGCGAGAATTGATGACGCGCCTGAGACTCGCCGGCCCCCGCCGTCGCTCGCTGCGGCTGCGTTCTGCGCGCGGCACCCACAGCATCCCTGACCTGCGTCGCACGGTTCGCGCATCGCTGCGCTCGAGCGGCGAGCCCGTTCGACGCCACTGGCGGCAGCCCGACGACAAACTACGCCGGCTCGTTCTGCTGCTCGACATATCCGGTTCGATGGAGCCTTACTCGCGGGCCTTCCTGCGTTTCGTGCATGCTGCAGTGGCCGGCCGCCAGCGCGTCGAGGCATTCACCTTCGGAACGCGCCTCACCCGCCTGACGAAGGAACTCTCGACACGCAATCCCGACGAGGCAATCACCCGGGCCTCACGCAACGTCTCGGACTGGAGCGGTGGCACGCGCCTCGGTGACTGCCTGCGCACGTTCAACGACGAATGGGGCGTGCGCGGCCTCGCCCGTGGGTCAATCCTCGTCATCCTCTCCGACGGGTGGGATCGCGGTGATCCCGAACTTCTCGGGGCCGAGATGCAGCGTCTCCACCGCGCGGCGTTCCGCACCATCTGGGTGAACCCCCTGAAGGTGACCAAAGGCTATGCCCCGCTCGCCAAGGGGATGGCCGCCGCATTGCCACACGTCGACGACTTCGTCGAGGGCCATTCGATCGACGCACTCGACCGTCTCTGTCGCGCCATCTCACGTCTCGACTGACGCCCGTACACTTGCTCCCATGCGCGATCTGCTCCCCGAGTTCGCGGCCTGGCGCCGCAACGCTGAACGCTTTGCCATCGCACGCGTCGTCGACATCGAGGGCTCGGGGCCACGCGAACCCGGCGCCGCCATGGCCGTCAGTGCCTCGGGCCAGGTCGTTGGTTCTGTCAGCGGTGGTTGCGTGGAGGGCGCCGTCGTCTCCGAGGCCCTCGCCATCCTCGCCGGCGATGCCCCGTCCCGTGTCGTCACGTTCGGATATTCCGACGATGAGGCCTTTGCGGTCGGTCTCACGTGCGGTGGCACCATTCACCTATTCATCCAGCCCGCCGACAACTTCATCGGCACCCGAGCCGGAACCGCCGCACTCGACATTCTCGATGCGCGCATCCGCTCGCACGAACCCGTCGCCGTTGCCACCGTCATCGACGGACCACACACCGGCGCGACGATGCTGATCACCCCCGGCGAGACACCCGGCGGTTCGCTCGGCAACGCCGAACTCGACCGCATCGTCGTGCGCGACGCCCTCGGAGAACTCGAGGCGGGCACCACGGGTGTCCGCCACTACGGACCCGAGGGCCAAACCACGCCCGAGGACCTCGTCGATACACCCACGGTCAAGGTGTTCGTCGAGAGCTTTGCGCCCGCCCCGCAAATGTGGATCTTCGGTGCGGTCGACTTCACCGCGGCACTTGCCCGAGTCGCGAAAATTCTCGGATACCGCGTCACGGTGTGCGACGCCCGCGAAGTCTTCGCCACACGCCGCCGCTTCCCCATGGCCGACAACGTGGTCGTGTCGTGGCCGGGCGACCTGTTCGCCGCCGAGGGCAAAACACTCGGGCCCCGCGACGCAGTCTGCATCCTCACCCACGATGCAAAATTCGACGTTCCCGCCGTGCAGGGTGCACTGGCCACTCGCGTTGGTTACGTCGGCGTGATGGGTTCGCGCAAGACGCACACGAAGCGTCTCGAACGTCTCGCCGAAGCCGGGGTCACGAACCCCAACGACCTTGCGCGACTGATGTCACCGATCGGACTCGACCTCGGCGCACGCACCCCCGAAGAAACCGCCATTTCAATCTGTGCGGAAATCATCGCACGCCGCACCGGCCGCAACGCGCCGTCACTGCGCGATTCCAGCGGCCCGATTCACACGAACTAGTCGACCGGTAGCGGGTCGGCGAACTTGATATTCCTCGATTCCTTCCAGTTGATCGGCCCCACACGCACACCCAAATTCGGGCGCGCGGAGTGCAGCACGATGTCACCCACACCGAGATAGATCATCGTGTGGCCCGGATAGCCGACGATGTCACCGGCCCGTGCCGCCTCGCGCGACACCTCGCGTGAGCGGTCGATCTGTCGGTCTGATTTCAGCGGCAACCCGACCCCTGACTCCGCCCATGCGAAGGCAACAAGACCTGAACAGTCGAGACCCTTCTTGGGATCGTCGGAACCGAACAAATAGCCGGTTCCAAGAGTCGTCATGCCGACGAGAATCGCCTTCTGGTGCCGCGACGACGTCGTCTGCCAGGCCGCGAGCATCTCGCTGCGCGACACGAACGTTCGTGCGGCAACGATCGACACGACTTCGGCCAGCGCACGCTGATAACGATTCAGGATCTTCGGGTCGCTCGATGCAATGGACGCCTCGTATGCCGCCAACGCTTCGACCGCGCGATTGAGCAACACGTCGTGACGGGGCAAGCCCTCTTTCGTCATCATCTGGGGTGAACGCCACGTCGTTTGCAGCAGCGATGGGGGAACGACGACAGCACCACGGCCGGCATGCACCCGCGAGGCACCGGAAGCGGCCGTCGCGGCGCAGACGAGCGCGACAACGATCAATCCCTGCCGGACCCTCTCACGGCGCAGAAACCCCCGTTTCACGAGAACAAAACTACCGACGCAAAGTGGCGGTCCTGACACTTTCGGGGCAGGCTTGAGCCGTGATTGTGGCCCTGATCCTTGCCGCCGGCGCAGGTTCGCGGTTCCACGCCCCAGGCCACAAACTCCTCTCGCTTTTGCACGGCACGCGGATCATCGACCACACCATTGCGTCGGTCCGCACGGCAATCGCCGAGGGCGCCCCGATCGATCACGTCATGGTTGTCTCGGGTGCGGTGGCACTGGACCCGCTACCCGCCGACGTACTCGTCGTCGACAACCCGATCTGGGCCCAAGGCCAGGCGACCTCGCTCGCCGTCGGCATCGATGCGGCGAGCGCTCTGGGCGCCGAGGCTGTCATCGTCGGTCTCGGCGACCAGCCCTTCATCGACCCCGCCGCTTGGCACGCCGTGGCCTCATCGCAGGCCACCATCGCAGTCGCCACATACCCCGGCTCTGCCACCCGCACGCCCGCCCTCATCCGCCGCGAAGGGTGGCAACACCTGCCGAAAACGGGTGACTTTGGCGCACGTCACCTCATCTCCAGTCGCCCCGAACTGGTCGAGCAAGTACCCTGCGTGGGTACCCCCGCCGACATTGACACGATCGAGGACCTCGAATCATGGAACCCCTGAATCACACCTTCACCGTCCCCGTGCCCATCGCAGAGGCGTGGAACGTTCTCACCAACGTCGAGCGCATCGCGCCCTGCCTTCCGGGTGCGCAATTGCAAGAGGTCGAGGGTGAGACCTACCGCGGTGCGGTCAAGGTCAAGGTCGGCCCGATTCAGGCCCAGTTCAAGGGCCAGGCGTCGTTCGTCGAAAAGGACGACGTCAATTACAAGGTCGTGCTCAAAGGTGAAGGCCGCGACACCGGCGGAAAGGGCAATGCCTCGGCGGTCATCACCGCGCGGCTCACGGTCATCGACGCAGCCTCCACGCAGGTCAACGTCAACACCGACCTTTCGATCACCGGTAAGGTTGCTCAATTCGGACGTGGAGCACTCGCCGACGTCAGCGACAAACTGCTCGCGCAGTTCTCCGACAACCTGAACAACCTCATCGCCTCGGAACCCACCGCAGCCGAACCGGCGCCCGCACCAACACCCACAGCCGATTCCGGCCAGCCCGTGGTCCGCAAGATCGACGCCCCCGAGGTTGCACCGATCAACCTCATCGAGGCTGCGGGCGGCACCATCGTCAAGCGCGCGCTTCCCGTCGTTGCGGGTGTCGTGGCCTTGGTGCTCCTCCTCATTGCGATCCTCTGATCGCTTGGGAAGACCACATGGCGACAGAAGCCGACGTCGCTCGCATCACTGAATTGCTCGGTCGTGCCCCCCAGGGCGAGTTCGAAGTCGTGGTTCGCCGCGCGGACGGCGACCCCGTGGTCGTGCGCAATGCGCCGTTGCTCGCCGACGGAACCCCGATGCCCACCCTTTTTTGGCTCGTCGGCCAGGGTGAATATGCCGCCGTTTCACGTCTCGAAGCCGCCGGTGGCGTCGACCGGGCCGAAGCCGACATTGATCCGGCGGTCCTCGAGGCCGCGCACCATGAGTACGCCGCGCTGCGCAGCGCGGATCTCCCCGAGCACCACACGGGTCCCGCACCCTCGGCGGGCGTCGCCGGCACGCGCCGCGGCGTGAAGTGCCTCCACGCACACTTTGCCTGGTGGCTCGCCGGTGGCAACGACCCGGTTGGCGAATGGGTCGCGCAACGCATCGAATACTCCCCCGAATTGCGTCATGTCTGAGCACGGGAGAATCGGCGTCGTCGACATAGGCAGCAACTCGGTGAAGTTGCTCATCCTCGACGGTGACGACACGCTGCACCGCGACAGCGTCGTTACACGGTTGGGGTTGGGCATCACCGATGCCGGGGGACTCGCCGAGGATTCGGTCGCTGCCACCCTCCGGCGCCTCGGAGAAATTCGGTCGATTCTCGATACGTACTCGATTACCGACGTCCGCGCGGTTGCGACCGCGGCGGTGCGGGTGGCCAACAACTCCGCACCATTCCTCTCCGCGGCGTCAGCGACACTCGCTTGCGGTATCACCGTCATCGACGGCGTCAGCGAGGGTTCACTCGCCTTCGTCGGTGCACAGCGAAGTCTCGAATCGCAACTCGGAACATCGCCCCTCACCGTCATCGACATCGGTGGAGGCTCGACTGAATTCAGCGTCGGTGCACCGGGGTCGACTCCGCGCGTGGTGAGCATCCCCTACGGCGCGCGCAACCTCACGGAGCGCATGTTCGAACACGACCCGCCGCGACCCGAGGAACTCACCAATGCAATCGGCGCCGTCGTCGACGAAATCGACGATGTCGTGCGCGAGATCCCGGAGGTCGAACATTGTGAGCGTTTTCTCGGCATCGCGGGCACGATCGCAACGATCGCGATGGTCGAACTCGGTCTGCATGAATTCGACGCAAATACCCTCCATGGCATGGAACTCACCAAGGATGCAGCAGAAGATGTTTTCCGCACGCTCGCAACCGAGACTCTCGCCGACCGGGTGCACAATCCCGGACTTCCTGCCGACCGCGCCGACATCATCGTCGGGGGATGCTGCGTGCTCGTCGCCGTACTGAGAAAACTGCAATTGCCCTCAATCACCGTGTCGACAGCGGCGCTCGCCGACGGGGTTGCCGTCGTTGCCAGGCACGGAGCGGAACGTTTGGCCGCCGGCGACGGCCTCGCCGACCTTCTGCGAGACTTCTTCCGCCGATGAACGCCGCCCACCACCCCTCCAACACGAGCGCCGTCGGCGCCGTGGGCCTGCGCTTGTACGGCAAGCGGGTCGTCCTGCGACCGCTGAATGCGCAGGACTTCTCGGCGTGGGCCGAATGCCGCAAGCACAACGCCGACTGGTTGTTGAGGTGGGAACCCCTGCGCCCCATCACGCAGCCGGATCCTGCAAACGACCGCGACATCTTTGCCGCACGCTGCAACATCCGCGAGCGGGAACGCCAGACGGGCACTTCGTACGCCTTCGGGCTCTTCGTCGACAACGCTTTTTGCGGCGAGGTCAACCTGAACAACGTCATACGTGGCGCCATGCAGTGTGCGACCGTCGGCTATTGGATCGACCAAAAACGCGCGGGTAACGGCTACGTCGCCGAAGCGGTCACGGTGCTGTTGAAGTTCGCCTTCGACGAATTGCATCTGCACCGCATCGAAGTCTGCATCATCCCGCGCAACACGAACAGCCTGCGGGTGGTCGAGAAACTCGAACTCCGCAACGAGGGCTTGGCCGAACGCTTCCTCGAGATCAATGGTCTATGGGAGGACCACTACCGCTTTGCGATGACCACCGAGGAATGGATGACGAGGCGCGGCGAACTCACCGCAGAGTGGCTTGCCACGGGCAAGGCCTGACCAACCCGATACGACGAGTCAGTCGGCGAGCTGGCGGAACGCCTGCGCGCGCTGCCTGCGCAACACCTTGCGGCGCTTCCAGTCCTTCGTCTTCCAGTGGCGCTTTGCCGCACGACCCTTCTTCTGTAGCGCGCGTTCCTTGTTGTGGTGAGCCTCGACACGCCAGGCCTGGCCGGGCTCGTGGACGTCGTCAGGTTCGACGCCGTTGCTCACGAGGCCGGCGACCGTGTGCAATTCGGCATGCATTCGGTGCCGTTCGTTGTGGGCATGCGCGCGCAGTTCGACACGCGGAGGCGGGACAGTCTCTTGACTGCGATGACGCTTGCTCATCGGGTCTCCTTTCAGAGATGAACCGGAGTGAAAGCTCCTCGACTCGCAACGTACCCCCGCGGCGCCGACTTGTGAAGGGCATTCGCCATTACGCACAAAAAAGTCACGTGGAGCTCACTGCACGATGACGAGTAGGTTCGTGCCCTTGACGAAGGACCGGAACCACTTCCCGTCGGGCGGCGGCACGAAGACCGCCCCACTGGAGGCCGCCGATCCCAGGGATTCGGGGCCGAACTCGTCGACGATCTCACGAAACTCGACGACCGCCGGACCCCTTTGTGCGACGAAACCGGGGCCCCGACGCGCCAACTTGTAACGCCCCGTTACAGGTGGTGGTGCGGTTCCGACGACCGTCGTGCTGCGGAGAACGGTGTCGTTTGCATCGATGGCAAACAGCCTTCGCGAACCGCGGTCGTACACCATGCGGCGACCGGATCCGCTTCCCGCTGGCACATCCGACTCCGCGGGGGTGAAGGTTCTCCCCACCGCGACATTGGTGTAGGCGGGCACGATCGACACGCCGCATCGCGCACTGCGCATGAACCACAGGCGCGACCCGCCGCCCAACACTCGACAATTCCACTTCTGTGTCTCGTCAACCGTCCAGTTGCCGCGAACCTTCGCCTCAGTCGAATACACGAGCGTTGACGTGCGTACCTTGCCGCCCGTGGTCACGGCAGACGGTTTGACGGAAACCGATTTCTCCGACCAGTCACTGACGCCCATCGTCGTACTGCGGCGCACGCTGACGCGATACGACGAATCAGGATCGAGCCCACGCACGACGACACTCGTCGCCGCACGAACCTTCATCGTGCGTATCGGTGTCGTCTCACTGTCGCGGTACACCCGCACACTCGTCGAACCTGCACCGAGGCCGCCATCGCAACCAGGGTCCCATGACACCACGATTCCATCGGCGAGCGCGCTCGACACCAGCGCACTCGGCGTTCCCGGAACCGTCTCGCGGGGAGCCCCGACGTCACTGACGTTCAGCATCTGATTTGGTGATCCGGCACCCAGATTCTTCAGGACATTCTTCGTCGCCCGTTCCGTCACGGCCTCGTGCACTGCTTCGGGACATGCGGTCGGGTTGGCCTCACCGATCAGCGCCACGTATCCGGCGACGAGTGGCGAAGCCATCGACGTACCGGTCAAGGTCTCTTCGGCCGTGTCGCTGGCGATCCCCGCCGAGCGAATCCGTACGCCCGGGGCGAAAACGTCGACACAGGGCCCGTAGCTCGACGTGCCGAGGGAGAGCGCCAGACGTTCATCGGTTTGGTTCGTCGCACCCACATTCAACGCCTCGGGCGTGTGGCCCGGCGAGATCTCACAGGCGTCCCGGCCGTCGTTTCCCGCCGCAGTCACCGGCACTATGCCGTCGAGCATCAGGTCGACGATGGCCAGGTCCATCGGCCGTGAATCCTCGTCGGCCTCGACACCCAGGCTCAGATTCGCCACCGCCAAACTCCCCGACCGATGGTGCCGTATCACCCAGTCGATACCGCGGATGACACTGTCGACGTCACCCTCGCCGTAACAGTCGAGAACACGCACGGCCACGATCGTCGCCTTCTTCGCCACGCCGTGCTCGCTTCCCGCCGCAAGTGCCGCAGTGTGCGTGCCGTGACCGTCACAATCGTCGGCGGGAATCGCGGGTATGCCACGCTCGTCGCCTCCCACCGCGTCGAGACCGAGAATGACGCGACCCGCGAGATCGACGTGTGTCGCGCGCACGCCCGTGTCGATCATGTAGATCTGCACGCCTTCACCCGTGCCCGGCGGTGCAAAGCGACCGTCGAGGGGCAACGCCCGCTGGTCGATGCGGTCGAGTTGGTACGCAGCTTCTTCCTGCGGCGCCGGCGCAGCGGCCGAGCCACCGACGGGAGAGGACCCGCGTTTGCGCACCCGTTTGTTGCGCGACACACTCTCGACCCGCGGGTCGCCCAGCAACGTCGCAACCTGGGCATCAGTCAAGCGGGCCGAAAAACCCCCGACGGCCCAGCGATACACCGCCGTCACCGCACCCCCGGCCCGCACCACGTCTGCCGACACGGCATCGATGTCGTCCCGCGAGGCGAGAACCACGATGTACGACGACGTCGCACCCGGCACGGGTCGCGCCGAGGCGGTGATCGCCGACAGCGGAGCCAACAGGGCAACAACCAGAACGCCGACGAAGGTTGCGGACACGCGTCTCACGACGACGGCTACTTCTTCGTGATCTTCGCCTGCAGCGCGGCGAGCATTTCGGCAAACCACGGCTGGCGGGTGCTCCACACCTGCGGGTCAAGTTCGCGTTCGACCGCCGCCGGGTGTTCCGAGACGTGGGCCATGTCCTGGATGGTGCGCTTGGTGACCTTCAACAGTTCACGCGGTCGCGATGCGGCACGTGCGGCCATTTCGTGCGCGTAGGACAGCAACTGATCATCCTCGACGCATTTCCACACCAAGCCGATGCGTTCGGCCTCGATGCCGTCGAGAATCTCACCGAAGACGACCGACGCCATGGCAGCCTGCGGACCGGCGATCCGGCGCAACATCCATGTGTGACCACCACCGGGATGAATGCCGATCTGAAGGAACCGCGTGTCGAACTTCGCGCGACGCGCCGCCACGCGCACGTCACAACCAAGAGCGAGGTTCATACCCGCGCCGACTGCCGCGCCGTTCACCGCGGCCAACGTGGGAATGGGACTGTACGCGATGCGCAGGAAACCCTCGTAGATGTTCTTGAGACTGTCACCCGTTGCCTCGGCGAGGTTGCCGAGGTTCGCACCCGCGCAAAACGCGGGTGCGGCACCCGTCACCACGACGGCTCCGATCTCCTCGTCGGCCTCGATGTTGTCCATCGCAGCGATGATCTCGGCGACCATCGGCGCGGTCAGCGTGTTGCGCTCAGTGGGGTTGTTCAGCGTGATCGTCGCAACGCCATCGGACTTGTCAAGGAGGACCAGGCTCATGGCTGACAGTCTGCCAGCAGCACCTCGCTACGCTTCGGTTGGGATGTTGGATCACGTATTTACCGATGCCATCGGAGCGCTGCGCGAGGCCTTCGAGGGAGCGTTCCTCGAACGCCAAGCCTTCGAAGAGCATTTCCAGTCCGACGTTCTCCTCGGCGACCTCACGTGGGAAACCAGCTACGGCCTGCCGGGTGAGGGTTCACCACCGCGAGTCGTTGCCCACATAACCCTCGACTGGCCCTCGTGGAGCCAGGCCATGTACCGGCGCTGGTACCTCGAGGAAACACTGGTCGACCTGCCCGCCATCGAAATCGAAATCGTCTTCCGCGCCCAGCGCATCTCGTCGATGCCCGACCATGCCCTCGTGCTCACGGTCGCACCGGCCACCAGCCCCACCATCGGCAACGCCGCGATGGAGCGCGCCAGCCTCGCCACCGAAATCAGCCACCTGATCGACGGCATGGGCCGCACCGAGTACGCACTCGAAATCACCTACGAGGGTCTCTATGACCTCTCCGAGGAAACTCTCGCCGACGGCTCGAGCACGATTCTTGACGACCACTTCGGCACCCTCGGCGGTTGGATCGCTTCGACGCTCGTCAAGTTGGGTGATCTCGCCTTCTCCTACTTTCCGCCCGAGACACCCGACCTGCAAACATGACCACATGACGCAGTCCAATGATTCGGTCGTCCTTCTTGATATCTCCGAGCGCATCGCCACGATCACGCTCAACCGCCCCGGCGCACGCAATGCGCTGAGCAGTGAGCTCCTGCGCCTGCTCAACGACACCATGAGGGCAGCCGACGCGAACGACGACGTCGATGTCATCATCCTCACCGGTGCCGATCCGGCATTCACTGCGGGTCTCGATCTAAAGGAACTCGGTGACCCGTCGAGCAACCTGCTCGGCGGCACCGGCGCCGACGGCACACCGAACTCCGACGGTGTGCGTGGCCCATTCCCGAAACTCTCCAAGCCGCTCATCGGCGCCGTCAACGGCGTCGCGGTCACCGGCGGATTCGAACTCGCCCTCAACTGCGACTTCCTCATCGCCTCGGAAAACGCCAAGTTCGGCGACACCCACGCCCGCGTCGGCGTCATGCCCGGCTGGGGTCTGTCGGTGCTTCTCCCCCAGGCCATCGGCATTCGTCGCGCGCGCGAGATGAGCTTCACCGGCAACTTCATCGACGCCCACGAGGCAAAGGAACTCGGCCTCGTCAACCACGTGGTGCCCCACGCCGAGCTCATCCCCTTCACACGCAAGATTGCCCTCGACATCATCGGCAACGAGCAGTCGGGCGTCCGCGCAATCCGCAACACCTACTCGCTCACCACCACCGACGCCGATGCATGGGCCACCGAGGCCGCCGAGGCCAAGGCATGGCGCAAGCGCGCCTTCAGCGCCGATGCCGTGGCCGAACGCCGCGACAAAATCATGCAGCGCGGCCGCAACCAGTAGGTAGACAAACCACCCACGCACGCCGGAAAGTTGGGCGGTCTTCGCCTGTTACATTGTCAGTTGTCTAGTAATTCACTCGCAAGCCCACCAAGGGAGACGACATGAGCAACGACCAGCCCGACCCGCGCATTGCCGCAGGCCGTGAACTTGCCGGGAAACTCTTCGCCGGCGGCCCCGCAACACCGGCCATCCACAAAAGCCTTGCGCGCCACACGGTCGCGCACCTGTTCGGCGAAGTGTGGCAAGACCCGACGCTCGAACTGCAGGAACGTTCGCTCATCACCTGCACCGTTCTCGTTGCCACCGGACGCGAAGCCGAGCAACACCTCCACTTCCGCGGCGCACGCAATCTCGGCATCAGCCGCGACAAGTTGGAAGCAATGATCACTCACGTCGCGCACTATGCGGGCTGGCCGGTCGCGGTCAGCGCCTCGCGCACCCTTGCAGAGGTGTGGGACACAATGGACAAAGAAGACGCAGCACGGAAGGGCAGCAAATAACCATGGCATTCACGTTCGCAAACCACGCGGGTCGGGCAGTTCTCGTCGACGGAAACAACTTCCACGACCTCGAAGCACTCAGCGGCGGCACCATTCCCAGCGACCCCGCAGCCGCGCTCGCCCATGGCGACAAACTCCACGACCTGCAGAAAAAGACAGCAGGCCGCACCCCCGAGGGAACCATCGACGCAGCGAAGCTTGGTGCACCGTCACCCACACCACAAAAGGTGTTCGGCATCGGCCTCAACTACAAAACGCACGCCGCCGAGTCGAACATGGAAGTGCCCGACAACCCCGTCGTGTTCGCCAAGTTCTCGTCGTGCATCTGCGCACCCAACTCGAACATCGAACTGCGCAGCGAGGGCGTCGACTACGAGGGCGAAATCGTCGTCATCATCGGCACACCGGGCAAGGACATCTCGCAGGCCGACGCGTGGAACCATGTCTTTGCCATCACTGCCGGACAAGACGTGTCCGACCGCCCCGTACAGATGGCCAGCAAGCCGCCGCACTTCGACCTCGGCAAGTCGTTCGACACCTTCGGCCCCATCGGCCCCGTTGCCGTGTCACCCGACGTACTCCCCAACCGCGACAAGATCGCCATCAAGTGTCTCGTCAACGGTGAAGAGCGCCAGAACGACACATCGGCGAATCTGATCTTCGGCATTCCATTCCTCATCGAATACCTGTCGCACATCACCACACTGAACACCGGCGACGTCATCTTCACGGGCACACCTGCGGGCGTCGGTGCGGCACAGAAGAAACTTCTGCGCGACGGCGACATCGTCACCACCATCGTCGACGGCGTCGGCACGATGACGAACAAGTGCGTGCGCGTCGGCGACCACAACCTGCCTCTCACCAAGAAGGGCTAGTCATGGCGCTCAACGGTTTCCTCGACATCGAACTCAGCGTCAAGAACCCCAACGAGCTCGGCGCGTTCTGGGAACGCCACGGTTTCATCCGCACATCGGACGGTGTGTACGGCACGGCAGATCGAGCCACGGTGATGACCATCAAGGAAGGCGACCATCGCCACCTCTCGGCCATGCACCTGTCGTGCGTCGATGAAAGCGACATCGCCGACATCGCGAAACGCCTCGAGTCGATCGGTGTCACTTCACGCACCACCTCGACCACCCTCGAGTGCACCGACCCCGTACTCGGCCACGTCATCCGCATCGAAGTCGGCGCACCCACACCCGTCAGGGACTCGGGCCCGCACGCCGGCAACAGACCCACCGAACGCACGCGCTGGAACAGGCGCACCGCTTCCATCGACCCGTCGAAGCGCCGACCGCCACGCCGCATCGGCCACGTCGTGCTCGGCTCGCCCGACATCAAGGCATCGAACGCGTTCTATTTCGAAGGTCTCGGCTACCGCATCAGCGACCAGTTCGCCGGCTCTAGCGGCACCTTCGGCCGCGTCGAAACCGACCACCACAACCTGCTCATTCACCGCGCACGAGTCGGCTATCTCAACCACTACGCACTCGAAGTCGACGACTTCGACGCCGTCGGTGAAAACGGAAGCGCAGTGATGAAGGAAAACCCCGACTCGCACATCATCGGCGTCGGCCGACATCTGCTCGGTTCCAACATCTACTGGTACATGCGCGACCCCTCGGGCAACATGTTCGAGTTCTTCGCCGACATGGACCACATCAACGACGACGAACACTGGGCCAACAACGTGCGCCGCTCCGACTGGGGTTCGCCCGACGCCCCCGCACCCGTCGAAGCCTGGGGCCCCGGCCCGAACGAAGCCTTCATGGCCATCCCCGACATGGAAGAGATTGCCCAAGCCCGAGCAAAGCGAGGGCTTGCATGACGGCTGGTCGCGGTCGGCCAAAGCTGCACACCGACCAACAGATTCTCGAGGCCGCACTGCGAATGTTCGCAACGTACGGCTACGACGGCATGTCGCTGCGATCGCTCAACCGTGAGCTCGGCCTCAGCCACAGCGCCATCCACCAACGGTTCGGCACCAAGGAAGACCTCTACAAGGCGGTCATTGACCACGAGTTCGGCACCATGTTCCGGGAAATCCGCGAGCACCTGCGCGCCCTTCCCCGCCCCGACTCCGAGCTCGGTGAACTGCAGTCGCAATTCAAGGCCTTTCTCATTGTTTCCAGCAAGCACCCGTACCTCAACCGGTTGATGAACAACGAGGGCCTCGAAGATTCCTGGCACCTCGACCACATCTACAAGAAGTACGTGCAGCCGTCGCTCGCGCCCATTCGCAAGTTGATGGACGACCTCGCCAAGAAAAAGGTCATCAAGCCCACTGCGGTGCGCACCGCCTTTTTCCTCATTGCGCACGGTGCAGCCGCGCTGTTCACACTCGATGCACTGTCGGCAAAGTTCAATTCAGCCGACGGCCCCATTGATGTCGACACCCTCGCCGACGAAGCGGCGTGGGTGATCGTCAACGGCCTCCGCCGTTGAGCATCAGCACGGTGAACGGCCTGAAGTGCTGATCAGACGCACATGCGCGAACACAGTTCGCGCAGCATCGCATCCACCGATGCATCGTCACACACCGCAGCGATGAATCCGTCGGGCCGCACCACCACGTGATCCGCCCCCAGCGAGTCGGCCGACGACAACGCGACGGAACGCCACAATCCACGCGCGGGTAACGCGGGTACACCGCGGTTCGACGACACCACCGTCATGTGCGTCAACGCTGACGCATCGCCGCCGATCAGGTGCCACTTGTCGTACACGGTGCCCGTGCGCGGGTGATCGCCCACCACCGCACCTGCCTCGTAACGCGGCCGTGCCGTGCCGCTTCCGTAGGCCTTGCCCGGCTTGATGCCATGGCTCACGCGACCGGCGAACTGGTCGATCAACTGTCCCGCTTCGATCGAACGTTCGACGGTGACACGCGAGTGATGAATGCGCTCGGGGTCGTAGGTGTCGAGCAAACAATCGTCGGCCAGGCCGTCGCGCACCCAGCGCATCTTCCACGCCAGGTTGAACGCATCGCGCCAACCCGAGTTCAAACCCTGTCCCATGAACGGCGGCATCTGGTGTGCTGCATCTCCGGCAAGAAACACGTTGCCCGCACGGAAAGTCGTGGCAACCAAACCGTGAAAGCGGTACGACGCAGAACGAATGATGTCGGCCATCAACGGATTCACCCACGGCGACAACAAACTCCACACGTTCCCGGGTTGGTTCATCTCTTTCGGGTCTTCACCGGGCTGCAGTTGAAACTCCCAGCGGTACACGTCGCGGTTGCAGCTGATCATCGTCACGGGACGCATCGGGTCGCAGATCTGTCGCGCCACATCGGGCAGACCGGAACCCGCGCGGTCGTGGATGCGCGTGTCGACAACCAACCAGTCCTGTTCGAAGCCCAGGTCTTCGTGGTCGATGCCGACTGACCGACGAATGGTGCTCGACGCCCCGTCACAACCCACAAGCCATCGCCCCGACACCGCACGACCGTCTTCCAACAACAACCGCACACCGTCGACGCTCTGCTCGACTCCGACGAACGGCGTCTCGGGCATGAAGCCACCACCACGCGCCCGTAGTTCGCGCAGAAACAGCGCATCAATCTCGGGCTGGAAATGGAAACTCGCCGAAGGAAGATCGTCGAAGAGACGGATCCCCGACACGTCGCCACCCACCAACACCTTGCCGTTTGCATCCACGTAGTCGGCCGCCCGAATGGGCGTCAGCAGGGGGGCCAACTCATCGCCCAGTCCGTGCAGGATGAACGCCTGGTGCAGCTCGGCATCGATCACGGCGGCACGCGGCAACGGATGCACACCGGCCCCACGCTCGACAACCACGTTGGCGACACCAAGGTTCGACAGCGCAATCGACAGCGCCATGCCGACGGGCCCCGCACCGGCGATGACGACCTCGGTTTCCACGTGCGAAATGTTAGTTGTCAAATGGCAACTAAGGTGAGCCCGTGGCACGCGATCCGAAAGACACGCTCACATGGACTGCACCCGGGCCGGGCGAATGGTCGCTCGACCGTTCCCACGTCAACCGCCCCGCAACACCGATCAACATTCACATGCAGATCCCCAGCACCGGCATCGGAACGGGGCGTGGGTTTCGTGAACTCGGCGCGCCGCTCGGCTCGCTCGAGTTTCGTCAGGTCAACGGCCTCTTCTACTCGCGCGTCTTTCCTCTCATCGGCGCGAACAAGCCGCCCAAGAAACTTCCCCCGCTCCCCGTTCTCAAACTGGCGACAAAGCTGCACCCGGAAATGCGCCGTCGCGCAAAGATCGCCGAGCAAACCATTGCCAATCCGCCGTGGCGCGCAAAAACGAAAGAATGGCACCGCCCGGGCGGCCTGCGCGACACCTACATTGCGCAGAACCTCGAAATTCAGCGGGTCGATCCTGCAACACTCGACGATGCCGCACTGATCGCATACGTCAACTCAACGATCGAACACGGTCGGAAGTGCTTCGAAGACCACATCTACCTGCACAACTTCGACCTCGGCGCGATCGGCATTTTCTTCTTCGCGACAAGCCAATGGGGCTTCACCACGAACGATGTTCTTGAACTACTCGAAGGCGCCTCACCGTCGACAACCGCTGCCGGTCACGAATTGGGTGCGATCAGGAAGCTCGTCGTCGACGCAGTAAAGAGCCCCGACAATCTCAACGACATCCGCAACATCTCAATCGAGGCCTCACAGGCGATTGATGCGTTCCTCGAACGTCGCGGCAACATGATCATCTCGCGTTACGACATCGATGGTCTCACGCTCGGCGAATCCCCCGACGTGCTCTTCACCCGCATTATGTCGGCACCACTCCACAAGGGAGATGAAGAACAACGCCGGGCCGTCGTGCAGCAACGCATCGATGCCATGCGCATGCGCGTCCCCGAACAACATCGCCCCGAGTTCGACCATTTCCTTACCGAAGCACGCGACGCGATGGACCTTCGCGACGAAAACGGCCCCGTCACCCTCGAATGGCCCTTCGGTCTCGTTCGTCGTGCCCTCTTGGAACTGGGTCGCCGCATGCGGGCACGTGGCCTCGCTCACTCACCCGAACACGCACTCGAACTTACGCCCGAAGAAATCAACAGCGCACTCACCGACAATTCACCCGGCGCCGACGATCTCGCAGCCCGACAAACGTGGCGCACGACCGTGAACATCGAAGACGCACCGCGCAAACTCGGCAACCCCGAGCCCGTGCCGCCCCTCGACATTCTTCCGAAGGGTCTCGCCTACGTCGCCGGCTACATCCAAAAGATCGTCGTCGAACTGGGCCTCGATGGCACACCAAAAACAACGGGTCTGAACGGTTACGGCGTCGGCACCACCGCATACACGGGCACCGCACGCCTCGCCACCACACCCGAGGCCGCCATCGACCAACTTGCCCCGGGCGAGATCCTCGTCGTGCCCTGCACCACCCCCGCCTACAACATGGTCGTTGGGTTCGCCGGAGCGCTTGTCACCGCCGAAGGCGGACCGCTCAGCCACGCCGCAGTCATCGCCCGCGAACTGGGTATCCCGGCAATCGTCGGAGCGCCACGCGCAATGCTCGACATCCGCGACGGCACCACCGTCGAAGTCGACCCCGTCAAGGGGTCTGTGCGAATTCTCTAGGCGCTGCGCTCAGCGCTATTCAGCGCTGCGCTCGGCTTCGGCAAAGACCTCGATGCCCCCGCGGGGGCGTTGGGTCAACGACACCTTCACGTGACGTGGCTTCACCGTCACCATCACTTCGTTCGCAATCTCGGCGGCCAACGCCTCGGCGAACAACGGCATGTCGCGGAAGCGCCACAGGTACAGCTTCAACGACTTTGACTCGATGCACCATTCGTTCGGCACGTACTCGATGACCACGGTTGCCACGTCGGGCTGTTCGGTCACGGGACACACCGAGCTCAGTTCGTCGGTGGTGAAGCGCACCTTGGTCACATGCGCAGGCGCGGGAAACACCTCGACGTGGTCGATGGGGTGTCGAACTGTTTGGCCGAGAACGGTGAGTTCCATGTTCGTCAGGCTAACGGCGCAAACGCCGCCCTATCAGAGCGCGGGAATCAGCGACGCCAACGACACCAACGGCCGCGGTCCCACGTGCGAAATCACCTCGGCCGAGGCAATGTGCCCCAGGTCGGCACACGTCGCCAACGGCAAGCCGCGCGTGTAGCCGTACAAGAACCCGGCGGCATACAGGTCGCCCGCACCGGTGGTGTCGATCACCTGTTCCACGGGCTTGGCCGGCACCGCAATCACTTCGTCGGGTGTCACCACAACCGAACCGTGTTCGCTGCGCGTGATGGCTGCCACCGTGCACTCGCGGCGCGACTGTGCAACTGCAAATTCAAAGGTGTCGGTTTCGTACAGCGACAACAGTTCGGCCTCGTTGCCGAACAACACGTCGACACCGTCGGCAATCAATGAACGGAAGTCGGCACGGTGCCGGTCGACGCAGAACGAATCGCTCAACGTCAATGCCACCTGGCGACCCGCCGCATGCGCATGACTTGCCGCAATGCGGAACGCGGTCTTTGCTTCGTCAAGGTCGAACAGGTAGCCCTCGAGATACAGCAACGCAGCAGATGCAATGGCCGACGCATCGACGTCGTCGGGCGACAGCAACGACGAAATGCCCAGGTACGTGTTCATCGTGCGCTGTGCATCGGGGGTCACCACGATCATGCACCGTCCCGTAGGAATGGAATTGCCGCCGAACGGCTTTACGAACGTCACGCCAATGGCCCGCAGGTCGTGGCCGAACACGTCGCCCACTGCATCGTCGGCCACCTTGCCGATGAAGGCCGCCGTGCCACCGAAACTGGTGATACCCGCAGTGGTGTTGGCCGCCGAGCCACCGCTCATCTGCACCGCACCGTCGAGCGCCGAATACAGCTGCAACGCACGGTCGCTGTCGATCAGCTGCATGGACCCCTTTTTCATCTGCATCGAGGCCACGAAGTCGTCGTCGCGTGTGGCAATCACGTCGACCAGCGCATTGCCCACGGCAATCACGTCGTGGGTCACACCCGGGTCGTTACGCATGTCTCTGGGAACAAAGGGGGTTTTCGACACGGCGACAACCGTAGTGCGCAGCAGCACTACCGAACCCTTCGCACCCGCCACTAGCGTCGCCTCGTGCATACCGACACCGCTGCCCACCT
>VGAC01000011.1 GCA_016870865.1 Actinomycetota bacterium | reverse complement strand
GTTCGCACGCCAGGAGGGCTGATAACTCCCGCGGAGTGTCCTCGCCACCACTCGCGGGTGTAGTTCAATGGCAGAACATCAGCTTCCCAAGCTGAGAATGCGGGTTCGATTCCCGTCACCCGCTCCAAATGGTCGATAACGACGTTCGCACCTCTCGCGGAATTGTCGTGCCCGCGGCAGCAATGCGCTGGACCTTCTCGCGGTCGGGTGGGGCCGGTGGCCAGAACGTGAACAAGGTGTCATCGAAGGTGACCCTCGAAGTTCAGATCGACCAATTGGGCGGACCCCCGGCCGCGCTCGCGCGCGTGGTTGCGGCACTTGCACCGGTTCTTCGCGTCTCCTCGCAGACGGCGCGCAGTCAGTTCCGCAACCGCGAGTTGTGTCTGGAGCGCGCGGTCGGACGCATCGACGAAGTCGCTGCTCCCCCGGCTCCGCCTCGGCGCAAGACTAAGCCGTCACGTGGTGCCGTCGAGCGAAGAATTCAGTCGAAGAAGTTGCGTGGAGAAACAAAACGCCAGCGCCGAGGGGAATGGTGACGCGAGATGTCGGGGGGCGTACCTCAAATCGCAGGTGACACCGTCATAGTCGGGGACGAAGCCCGGGAAAAACGTGAGGTGAATCTTCCGGGGTTGTGCCCGACGTTCTCAGTCCTTGGGCGGAACCCAAGTCGAAAGGAAACGGCCGAGGCGGCCGATTGCTTCGGTGAGATCCTTTGCCCAGGGCAACGTGACGATGCGCAGATGGTCGGGCTTGGGCCAGTTGAAGCCGGTGCCCTGAACCACGAGAACGTGTTCGGCGCGCAGGAAATCGAGCACGAAACGTCGGTCGTCCTTGATGGGATACACATCAGGGTCGAGCTTCGGGAAGATGTACAGCGCGCCTCTCGGCTTGACGCACGACACTCCGGGAATTGCTTCGAGAGCTTTCATCGCGGCGTCGCGTTGAGCGAGAAGACGTCCGCCGGGAAGGATCAGATCCTTGATGCTTTGACGGCCGCCGAGTGCGGTTTGGACGGCGTGCTGAGCCGGAACGTTCGCGCAAAGACGCATGTTTGCGAGCATCGCAATGCCTTCGATGTAGCTGGTGGCCTGACGGCGCGGGCCGGTCATCACCATCCAGCCCGACCGGAAGCCGGCGAGACGGTATGCCTTTGAGAGTCCGCTGAAGGTGAGGGTGAACACGTCCGGCGCGATTGCCGCGAAAGGTGTGTGCGTGGCATCGTCGTAGAGGATTTTGTCGTAGATCTCGTCGGCCATGACGACGATGTCCCGCTCTGCTGCGATGTCGGCAATCTTGCGGAGTGTCGACGTGCTGTAGACGGCGCCCGTTGGGTTGTTGGGGTTGATGATGACGATCGCCTTGGTGCGGTCGGTGATCTTCGCCCGCAGGTCGTCGACATCGGGGTCCCAGCCATTGTCTTCGTTGCAGAGGTAGTGAACGGCCCTGCCGCCGGCAAGGCTCGCAGCCGCTGTCCACAACGGATAGTCGGGGGCGGGAATGAGCACCTCGTCGCCGTTGTTGAGAAGCGCCTGCAGGGCAAGTTGGATGAGTTCACTGACACCGTTACCCAACCAGACATCGTCGACGTTGGTGATGTCGATGCCGTGGGTTTGGTAGTACTGCACAACGGCGGTGCGGGCCGAGACGATTCCCTGCGAGTCTGAATAGCCCTGCGCATTGGGCAGGTTACGGATGACATCGACGAGAATCTCTGGTGGCGCTTCGAAGCCGAACGGCGCCGGGTTGCCGATGTTCAACTTCATGATGCGGTGACCGAGGTCTTCGAGACGGCGAGCCTCTTCGAGGACGGGTCCGCGAATGTCGTAGAGGACGTCGGCCAGCTTGTCCGACTGCCTGATTACTTTGCCCGTAGTCACCGCGTCAGCCTTGCAGAAAGTGCCGCGGAATCCGCATGATTAATCCGAAATCTCGCCACGTGGCGGGGCGAAGTACGGGTTATTCCACGTGGCGAACCCAGGGGTCAGTAGGGGAGGGTGCCACCGTCGACGGCCCACGACGTGCCGGTAATACCCGACGCGGCGTCGGAGGCGAGCATCACCGCGGCGGCGGCGACTTCCTCGACTGTGTTGAGACGCTTGATCGACGCCTCCTGGGCGAACATCTCGAGGAGTCCCTCGTAGGTTTCGACACCCATCGCCTTCGCGCTCTCGGGGCCGGTCTCGCGGACGATGTCGGTCTCGATGAGACCCGGGAGAATCGCATTGACGGTGATGCCAAGCGTGCCGACTTCCTTTGCCGCGGCCTTCATGAGGCCAAGCACGGCGTGCTTCGTTGCCGCGTAGCCGGGAATCCCGGGCTTACCGAGCTTGCCCTCCACCGACGACGTGACGATGATGCGACCGGTTTGACGCGGGATCATGTGGTTGAGCGCCCTGCGCATGCCCCAGAACACCGAGTTGAGGTTCCAGTCGATCTCGAGCGTCCACTCTTCGTTGGTCATCATGTGCACCGGCGCAGTGTTCTGCACACCACCCGAGTTGAGGCACATGATGTCGAGCTTGCCGTATTTCTCGATGGTGAAATCAACGATGCCATCGGCGGTCGACTGCAGGCGTGCGTCACCGGCGAAGTAGGCGATGTTCGGCCCCCCACCCATTTCTTTGAGGGCTTTTTCACCCTTGGCGGCATCGCGTCCGTTGACGACGACCTTCGCACCCTCGCGCAAGAAGGCCTCGGCCATTCCGCGCCCGATGCTGCGCGTACCACCCGTGATTGCGGCAACTTTTCCGTCCAGCTTTCCCATGATTTTTCCTTGTCCCTCGTTCTTTCCGGATCAGTAGGCAGCCGTGCCGCCGTCGACGGAGTACATCGTGCCCGTCATGCCGCCGCCGGCCTCCGACGCCAGCAGTGTCGCGACAACGGCAACTTCTTCGACGGTGTTGAGACGCTTGATGGCTGCCTCCGAGGCGAACCAATCGAGCAGACCTTGATAGGTCAGGCCCATGGCCTGCGCGGCAGCCGGACCTTCGTCCTTCATGATGTCGGTTTCGATCGCGCCAGGGCAGATGCAGTTGATGGTGACACCCTGAGTACCGATCTCCTGTGCACACGACTTCGTGAAGCCGTTGATCGCGTGCTTTGCCATGACGTAGATGGACACACCGGGCTTGCCGTGCTTGCCCTCGACCGACGAGATGTTGATGATGCGGCCCCACTGACGCGGCAACATGTCGCGCAGCGCGTACTGCGTGCACCAGAAAGTGGACCACAGATTCCACTTCAGTGAGTCTTCGAGCGCCCAGTCCTCCAGGTCCACGACCGGGGCGTGCCCTGTTGCGCCGCCGGCATTGTTGACGAGGATGTCGATTTTGCCGTAGCGCGCGACCGTGCCCTTGACGAGAGCCTCGCAACCCTCGCGGCTCTTCACGTCACCCGCGAGAAAGTGCACACGGTCGCCCGCGTTCATCTCCCGCAAAGCTTGTTCGCCCTTGGCCTCTGAACGGCCATTCACCACGACGCTTGCGCCCTCGGCCACGAAGGCCTCGGCGATTGCCCGGCCGATCCCGCGCGTTCCGCCGGTCACCAGTGCGACTTTGCCCTGAAGTTCCATCGAAAACCCCTGTTCTCCTCGCCCGGCCCTCGGGCATTTGCGTAGAGTAGCCGTGCGTCAGAGAGGCAAAAAACGGGGTGCTGAAAACGGCCCCAAAACGTTGAACAAGGAGGTGAACCGTGTCAAAGGAAGGTTTGGCCGCGCTCAAGTTGGCCGTCGACGAGGTCAAGTCAGTCATCAACACCCTCACCGACGAGGAATGGACCCGCCCCAGCGGCTGTCAGGGTTGGAGTGTGCGTGACCTCGTTGCCCACATGAGTTCGAACTACAAAGAGACGGTCGACCCCTCCCCCGCGCCCGCCGAGCCCATCAATCTGCCGGCCGAGCGGATGATGGACATGCTCGTCGAACCCCGCAAGGCGTGGACCAACCAGCAGATTCTCGATGAGTACCTCACCTTTTGCGATCAGGCCGTGGCAGTCATCGCATCGATGCAGGAAGAGCCGCTGGCTTCGACCCCCATCCCTCTCGCCGACCTCGGCACATATCCGATGCACTCCCTCGCCGACGCCTATGCCTTCGACCATTACTGCCATCTCCGCATCGATCTCCTCGCCCCCGAAGGACCCGTCGAGCGTCAGGTGCCCGCGGCCGACGCGGCGCGGCTTGCTCCCGCAATCGGCTGGATGATCACCGGAATGCCCCAGATGCAACAGGGCCTCGGGCGCACACTCTCGGCACCAATCACCCTCACGCTCACCGGCCCCGGCGGAAGCAGTTGGACCATCTCTCCCGCGGGCGACGACATCGTCGTCACTCCGGGCAAAACCGGCAACGCCGTCGCCGACGCCAGCAGCAACGGCCACGCGTTCATCAACTGGGGCACGAAGCGCTCGGACTGGCGCGAACACTGCAAGGTCACCGGCGATGAATCAGTGGCCGCGAGATTCCTCGACGCACTGAACATCATCTAGCTGCGGATCACACCTGCGTGCGGCTCGGCCCGACGGCCGAACCCTTGAACATCGCATCGGAATCGAAGCCGATGCGCACGTCGGGCTTCAACTCGATGACCATACGCATGGGTGTGTCGAGATGCTCGACGAATGCGCGCTGGCGGTCGGTGCTCTCGGGTCGCACACGGGCGGCGAGAGCGGCGTAGAACCACTGCTTCACCTCGTCGGATTCGTGGAGCACGATGTCTCCTTTGTAGGTGACGGCCTGGCTGATACCGATGTCGGTGCCACGGCTGGTGATTGCAATCGCACCACGTGGACGCTTCTTGTAGGCCTTCATACGGGCGCGCTGCTTCGTGGCAGTGAGCCAAAAACTTCCCTTCGCCCACACGAAGTTCATGTACACGCCGACGGGGTCGCCCGAGTCGGTTGTCCACATGAGGCAGCACTCGGTTTGTTTGTTCAGCAAGGTTTCCTCGCGCTCGTCGGAGAGCGCAAAGACGCTGACGTCGTCGTAATTGCCGGCCATCTACGCGGCCCGCTTCCTGCGGATTCGCGCGACACCCTGCTGGCTGGCGAGTGCAACGGCGATGATGAGCGTCGTTCCCTGAAAAAGTGGCTCGACCCAGAACGAGCCCGCACCGACCACGAGTTGCAGGCCCTTGATACCGAACGCGAGCGCGTAGAGCGCAAGCACGGTGCCCCACACGTTGGGACGACGCGACAATTGCGAGGCACCGAAGAACACGGCGGCAATCGCGGGGAACAAGAAACCCGGTCCCGTTGCCGAGGAGAAGAAGCCGATCTTCGCCGAGAGGAGAATTCCGGCGATGCCAGCAAGGGTCGCGGAGGCAACCAGCGAACCCCAGACCATCTTGTCGGTGCGAACTCCGGCCAGACGGGCCGCGTCGCCATTGCCTCCCGTTGCAAAGAGATACCTGCCCACGGGTGTGTGCTCGAGTACGAACCACAGAATCACCGCGATGATCATCAAGTAGATGAAGAGGATCGGCAGGCCCAACACTTCACGTCGCCCCCATTGAAGGTAAGTCGGCGAGTACGCGCTGGTGATCTGGCGGTTGTCGGAAACCTTCAGGACGACGGCGGTGACCAGCTGACTGATACCGAGGGTCGCAATGAACGAATTGACCCTGAGTTTCACCACCACGAAGCCTGAGACAAATCCGACACAGGAACACACGAGGACCGCGACCAAAGCGGTGACTCCGCCCGGGAGATTGAAGCTGCGCTCGGCGTCGTTCTGGAGGAACGTTGAGACGACGAGCGAGAGCGAGCACATCGCACCGATTGACAGGTCGAACGAGTTCGTTGCCAGCGGGACGAGGAAGGCGAGAGCGAGGATGCCGATCGGTACGTTCTCCCCAAGTGTCAGTTTGAACGTGGCGCTACTGATGAACGTGTCGGTCTTCCAGATTCCGAACACGATCATGAAGCCCGCCCACAGGTAGAGCGCGCTGAATCGATCGACTTTGAGGCGTGATAGCAGTGATGCCCGGGGGACGGCTTTTGCTTCGGTATTCACGTGTTGTCCTTTCACCAATTCGTCAACTTGCGAGTGTCGACCCCGCAAGGAGTGCCCGGTCGATATTCTCCGCGGTGATGCCCGTTTCGCGCGAGATGGTTTCAACAACTTCGCCGCGATACATCACAAGGATGCGGTCACATACCCGGGCGAGTTCGCTCGAGTCGGTCGAACAAACCACCACGGCGGTACCTTCGTGGGCCGCTTGGTCGACGAACGAGTGGATTTCCTCCTTAGCCCCGACGTCCACCCCCTGGGTGGGCTCATCGACGAGGAGAACCTTCGGTGACAGCCGGAAGCTGCGGGCCAACATCATCTTTTGCTGGTTGCCGCCCGACAGCGTGGCAATGGGAACCTCTGTTCCCGCGGTGACAACGCTGAGGCGACCCACCCAGTCCTTTGCCTCGATTTTTTCGTCACGGTGGCTGAGTCGCCAACCCCGCTTGTTGCGCTCGACATTGCTGATTGTCAGGTTGGCGCGAACGCTCATCGTTGCAAGCAGCCCGTTGCGCACCCGGTTCACCGGCACGAAGGCGAGACCACGCTTGATGGCACCGCGTGGCTGGGCGTTGGGAACATCGTCGCCATCAATTGCCACGCGACCTCCAAACCGCGGAGTGGCTCCGGACAACAAACCAACGAGCGTGTCACGGCCCGACCCGGTCAAACCCGTGACGCCCAGGACTTCGCCGGGACGCACGGCGAAGGAAAGATCATTCACGCCGGGACCGACGAGGTTCTCGACCACGAAACGCGGAGGTGTTGCTGCCGAGATTGATCGAATGGCAGAGCGCGCAACGACCCTGTGTCCAACGATCATCTCGATGAGCAGATCCATCGTGAGTTCACCCGTGCGCTTCGTACCGACCACCTCGCCGTCGCGCAACACGGTGACACGATCGGCGATTTCGAAGACCTCCTCCAGGTGGTGTGAGACGAAGAGGACGCTGATACCGCGTGCCTTCAACCGACGCACCGCGTCGAAGAGTCGGTCGACGTCGGCACCGGGGAGAGCCGCGGTGGGCTCGTCGAGCACCACGATCGACACACCCTCGTCGAGGTCTTGGAGTGCGCGAGCAATGGCCAGACCGGTGCGCTCGGCAGCACCAAGGGTGGCAACCGGTGCACGCACATTGATGTCGAAGCCGAGGTCGGCAAGGAGTTGCTTGGCACGCTTGGTTTCCGAGCGCCACTTGATTCTTTTTCCGAAAGTTGTGTCATAACCAAAACCGAGCGCGAGATTTTCGACCGTACTGACGGCTTCGACGAGACCAAGATCCTGGTGAACAAAGCGGATGCCCGCCGCATGTGCCGCCGCGGCGTTGCCGGTATCGAAGGGGGCACCGTGCATTGTGACAACATGGTTCGCGTCGGGTTGGTGGAATCCGGCGAGGATCTTGATGAGTGTCGACTTGCCTGATCCGTTCTGGCCGACGAGTGCGTGAACTTCACCCTCTTCGATGTCGAGGGCGGCGTCGCGCAACGCAACCTGGCCGGGGAAGGTCTTCGACAACGAATGAATGTGTAACGAGATCGCCATGGCCCCCCAGATCGACGCACCGCGTCGGCGAGTTGTCGCGACGCAATGATAGGCAGGAGCCACCCGACGTCCGGCAATGTTGGCAGTGCGGCCGGCCAGTCCTTTATTTTGTTTGCGGGCCCCGCCCCTCTGACCGCACTCAGCCTCTTGCGGTGCCCTGTTGCGACACGTAGGGTGGGCGGGCGGTTTGGGGACCCACCACAGTTTCTGACCGTTCGCCGCAGTAACAGCAACCAAGCCAAACAAGCAAGAAAAAGAGGGGAAAGAATGCGCAAAAGTACACGTTGTCTCACGGCAGCACTCGTCGCTTTCAGCCTTGTCGCCGCAGCCTGCGGCGATGACGATGGAGACGATGCGTCCACTGCCGACACCACCGCAACCGCCGACACCACCGCAACCGCCGACACCACCGCAACCGCCGACACCACCGCAACCGCCGAGGATCCGGCTGCGGCCGCCCAGGCACTTGTCGATCAGTTGCGTCAGATTCCGACCGAAATTCCGGTCAAGACCGGCATAACTACTCCGGCACCAAAAAAGAAGATCGCTTGGCTTGCTTGCGAGCTCCCGAGCTGTGCAGAAGTCGGTGAGGATTCCCAGGCTTTCGCCGATGCTCTCGGCTGGGAACTCAAGACCATCAACATCAAGAGCTTCGAGCCCGCCTCCGGCGTGCAGCAGGCCATCGACTGGGGTGCTGACTACATCACCATCACCGGTTCACCGCTTGCTCTTTTCCAGGAGCAGTTCGACGCAGCCGTCGCCAAGGGCATCAAATTCGCCTTCGGCTACACCACCGAAGACCCGCAGACGGTCGACGGTGGCATCGAGGGACTCCTCACCACGGTGGGTGACGACACCTCGGTGTACACCAACGGTGAGCGCATGGGTTCCTGGATCATCGCTGATTCAAAGGCTGCGGCCAACGTCGTCATGGTGAACATCCGTGACTTCCAGGTCCTCGTTGCCGAAGAAGAGGGTCTCAAGGCCGGCCTCGCCGCTGGCTGCCCGACCTGCAAGTTCGAAGGCCTCCCGGTCACACTCGACGACCTCGGCGCGGGCAAGATTCCGCAGCTCGTCGTGTCGTACCTCCAGGAGAACCCCGACACCAACTACGTTCACTTCGCATTCGGCGGTCTTCCGACCGGCGTGTCCGAGGCGATCAAGACCGCCGGCCTCTCCGACAAGGTGAAGCTGACCGGTGTCGACTTCTCGGCACCGAACCTGCAGGAAGTGATCGACGGCACGCACTCGGTGTGGACCGCGAACCCGAAGGCCATGGCACTGGGCCTCATGTTCCACGCATGCGTACTCGACGCCGCCGGCGTTGAGTTCGCCGACGAGCGTGAGGCTGCGAAGTTGAACACCTTCTTCGTCGACACGCCCGAGGCCGCACAGGCGATCCTCGATACCGGCGGGCTCCAGAACTGGACGGGTCCAAAGGGCTACATCGACCAGTTCAAGAAGCTCTGGTCCGTCGGCTGATTCAGCCAACGCCAAGAATTGAATGAAGAGCGGGGCGAAAGCCCCGCTCTTTTTCATTTCCTGGGTCGATCGCAAGAGTCACGAGGTAGCCACACAGTTGACGAGCACGACTTCAAAGAGGCCTGCGAGAACATCGCGCTCGGGATGGTGCGTCGGGCCCTGTCCCGGCGAACGTGAACGCCGCAGAACGGTGCGCCCGACGCCGGGGGTTCAGGAAAACAAACTGGCGAGCGCCCAGATCGACGCAATCAGGCCGACCGCGGCCATCGTGAGGCTGCGTACCACGGGTGCCTTGGCAAGGTCGGTCTCTTCCCTGCGCTGCGGCGGCGGCTTGACGACCGCCAGGGTGTTGCCGGCGAACAGCGCGCCTCCGAGTGCGAGAACAAGCCATGCAAGGAGGTCTTCACCGAGGAACATGGCGCGACTATGGGCCCTTTGAGGTGAAATTGTCGAATCGTGTGAAGTTCGCCGAGAAAAACAGACGAATGTCGTCGAGCGGTCCGGCACGGTGCTTGGCGATCTGCAGATGGGCCTCGGCCTTGCGCTCCGCGTCGTCGCCGGACACCGCGGCACGGTAGAGGAACATGACGACGTCGGCATCCTGTTCAAGCGCACCAGATTCACGTAGGTCCGACAGTGTCGGACGCTTGTCAGAGCGTGTTTCCACGCCGCGGCTCAACTGGCTGAGCGCAACGACGGGAATCTCAAAGTCGCGGGCAAGGATCTTGAGGTTCCTGCTGATTTCGCTGACTTCGAGCTGACGGTTTTCGGCACTCACATTGCCACCCATCAACTGCAGGTAGTCAATGACGATCATCGCGAGCCCACCGTGTTTGGCGGCGATGCGTCGCGCCTTTGCGCGGATTTCCATCACGGTGACCGCCGAATTGTCGTCGATGAACAGTGGCACTGACAAGCGACCAATGGCACGGCCGATACGACTCCAGTCGTCTCCGTTCAACCGACCGTTACGCAATTTCGCCGAGTCGACTCGGGCCTCACTGGAGAGGATTCTCTGCGACAGTTCGGCGCGGCCCATCTCCAACGAAAAAAACAACACCGGCTTGTTCGTCGTGGTGGCGACATTCACGGCCATCCCCATCGCCAGAGCGGACTTTCCCACCGCGGGACGTGCACCGATGATGTTGAGTGTTCCGGGCTGCAGACCCGACAGCAACGCGTCGAGGTCGATGAAGCCCGTTGGAATGCCCGTGATCGGGTCACCCTTCTCCATGATTTCAGAGAGGCGATCCATCGTCTGGGGCATGAGATCGTTGAGCTGAACCATCGTGTCGCTGACCTGGTTTTGGGCGACTTCGAAGATGCTCGATTCGGCACGGTCGAGTGCCTGTTCGATGTTGTCGGGTTGGCTGTAGCCAATTTCGGCGATTTCGGAAGCGGCGAGAATGAGTCGTCGAAGCATCGAAGTTTCGCGGACGATCCGCGCATAACGGTCGGCGCTCGACACCGCAGGCGTGCGATTCTGCAGTTCGACGAGATAGTCGATGCCACCGATGGTGTCGAGGAGACCGACGCGCTGCAACTTGTCGGACACCGTAACGACGTCGACCGGCTCACCCGCGACGTTCAGTGACTGGATTGCATCGTGGATGTGCTGATGGCCCGACTTGTAGAAGTCACCGGGTGTGACACCACGCTCGGCGGCAGAGCCGATGGCATCTTTGGACAGCAACATCGCACCGAGAAGCGAGGCCTCGGCATCCAGGTTGTGCGGCGGTACGCGCGCAGCAGCGCCGCGGGAGGGCGCGGAGGTTTTGCGTGTGTCGGACACGGATGCCACCCTGACTCAGTGATCCTGTGGATCGCTAGGGGCAGGACCTGTGGACAAGCCTGTGTGAAGCCTGTGGACGGCTGTGGGTAACTCAGCTGGCCGCGACATCAATCGAGACGGTGCTCGTGACGTCGTGGTACAGCTTGACCAAAACCGAGTGGCGACCAACCGTGCGGATTGGGCTGTCGATTCCAATATCGCGCTTGTCGAGTTCGATACCGGTTTGTGCCGCAATCGCCTTGGCGACCTCGGCCGAGGTGATCGAACCGAACAGGCGACCTTCGTTGCCGGCCTTTGCCGAGACCGAGACGGTTGCCGAACCTAGACGCGAGGCGACGGCGAGGGCAGCCTCGCGCGATGCACGCTCCTTGTTGTCACGGGCCCGGCGCATGGCGGCGGCCTGGGCGACGGCACCTTGGCTTGCAACAATGGCAAGGCCGTGGGGCAGCAGAAAGTTGCGGGCATGGCCGTTGGTGACGCTCACAACGTCGCCGCGCTTGCCGAGGCCCTTCACGTCGCTGCGAAGAATCACGTTCATGATCAGGCCTCACCCTCTGCATCGTCACCGGCGTCCAGCACGGCCTCGGGGGCCTCGGTGGCTTCACCATCAGTGACCTTCTCGGCGTACCTATCGACGTATTTTTCGTCTTCTTCGCGGTCGGCGCCCGCACGCGGAGCGCGCGTTGAGGCAACGCGCTTGGTGTAGGGAAGAAGCGCCATCTCACGGGCATTTTTCACCGCATTGGCGATTTCGCGCTGCTGCTGCACCGATGTGCCGGCCAGGCGCTGGCTGCGGAGTTTCGAGCGGTCAGACATGAAACGTTGGAGCAAATTGACGTCCTTGTAGTCGACATAGGAGATGCGCTCGGTGTCGAGCACGTTCGGCTTCTTCTTGCCGGGCTTTTTCAGGTCGACCTTTGAGACACGGGCCTTGTTCTTCTTGCTGGTCATTTTTCTCTCTCAGTTGCTGTGATTTTTTCGAGTGTTCAGAAGGGCTCTTCGTCGCCCATGTACGGGTCGTCACCACGGTTGGCAGCACCGGCATTGGCACTGCGATTGGCGCCGCCACCCTGGCCGCCTTGGCCGGACTGACGCTCGACCTGCGCGGTGGCCCAGCGAAGGCTGGGTCCGAGTTCGTCGGCGACGACCTCGATGGCGGTGCGCTTGTCGCCGTCGCGGGTGGTGTACTCGCGCTGTTCGAGGCGGCCGGTGACGATGACACGCGAACCCTTTGCGAGGGTCGCAGCCGCGTTCTCGCCGAGCTGGCCCCATGCGGTGATGTTGAAGTACGACGTCTGCTCTTGCCACTCACCATTGACCTGGAAGCGACGACCTACGGCGATTCCAAACGACGCGACGCCGCGTCCACCGGTGGTGAAACGTAGTTCTGGGTCGCGCGTGAGGTTGCCGACGAGTGTGATCGTATTGTCTGCCATGCTGTGCTCCGTTCGTGTGGAGATGAATCCGGACTAAACCTTTTCGAGCATCCCGCGACGCTGGCCTTCATGGTCGGGCAGGCGGAGAAGCTTGTGGCGAACCACGTTGTCGGCGATGCGGAGCGTGCGCTCAACCTCATCAAGGGCGCCTGGCGGCGCGAGGATGTTGTAGACGACGTAGTAGCCGTCTTCTCTCTTGTTGATCGGGTAGGCCAAACGGCGCTTTCCCCACCAATCGGGGTTGCCGTGGACGGAACCCCCGACGGAGGTGACGGTTGCAGTGATCGACTTGACCTGTTGCTGAGCAGCGTTGTCGTCGATGCCACCGTCGATGATGACCATCAATTCATAGGCGCGGGTCATTGTCATGTTCTCCCTTCGGACACGGTGCGGACCGCGGCCCCTAGACGGAGCAGGGTGGATGTGGAGACTCGAAGGGTATCGGTTCGGCTTTCCATCGCCTCCAGTGTGTGCCAAGCGTGTAGCAACTCGTCCGAAACCCGTTAATTTCGGGCTCATGGCAGAGACCTGCGAGAGCTGTGGCGGCCTCGAGGCCGGCCTCACACCCGTGCGGCGGATGTATGTGATCCCCGAAACCTGGGAGTCCGAACACAGACAGGTTGTGCTACCCGACGCGGAGCGGTGGTGTTTTTCCTGCCTTTCGCAGTACCCCCACGAACGCCTCGACTAACCGGTGTCAGGCACTGCGGCGGGCGCGGCCGACGATGGGCACGGCGCGCAACAGGTGGTGCCACTTGCAGGTCCGGCAGGCCTCGACGACGTAGGCGGTGTAGTCCGCGGCGGAGGTGTTTGCGCGACGTTGGATCTGTGCCATTTCGCTGCGCTGCGTCACGCAACGGCCGTGCGACGGCAGGTGCGGACCAAAGACATAGGTGACGAGAACGAGTTTGTCCTCGGTGCAGATGGGGCACGTCGTTTTCGTTTCCTCGCCGAAGTTGCGCGCTACACGAAGCAGTTCGGGATGTGCATCGCACACCTGGTCTTGACGCAGGCGACCACGTCGGTACTCGTTGATCAGGTGTTGACGCGCGAGACGGTGGTCGACGGCGCCTCCACCACGCAACGAACCTGCACTGAATGACATGGCGGAAGGCTAGCCACGGATGATCCCCCGTCGGGAACGTTGCACTTGGCACACTTGGGTCGTGGCTGACGTTTGGTTCGGGGATGACATCGCCGGCGAACGTGACCTGCGTCTTGTCGGTGACGTACGCGGCAAACGCGTGCTCGAACTCGGGCTACCGCCCGGGCCACCGAATTCCGTGGCACTTGCCCGGGCGGGGGCGCGGATGATTGCTGTCGACAATTCACTCGAACGCATCACGGCGGCGCGGCACGCCGCGGAATCAGCCGGGGTACGCGTGGAGTTCCAGCACGCGAAGTTGTTCCAGCTGGGTTTCGCCACCAGTTCCTCGCTCGATCTGGTGCTGTGTGTCGAACGACTGGCCGGTGTCGACGACGTCGACCGTTTGTTGCGACAGGTGCACCGCGTGCTCAAGCCCGAGGCCGCCTTCGTCGCCGTGCTGGAACATCCGGCGCACGCGATGTTCGATGGCGACGAACCCATTGCGCGTCGTCGCTACGGAAGCTCCACCAATCTCACGATTGGTGACCTGTGCATGTCGCTTGGGCGCTCGAACTTCGCGATCGACGTGCTCTACGAGTTGTATGCGACGAACAAGCCCCGCACGGTGGTGCCGTGCACGCTCGCGGTGCGCGCCCGCAAACTCGGCAGTTAGTCGCTAGGGCTGTCGTGCCAGCCACCAGGCGCGCAGACGACGGGTGATTTCTTCCTCACCGAGCAGGCCCTCTTCGAGGCGAATCTCCATCAGGAAGTCGAGTGCGCGGCCAACGTCGGGACCGGGCTTCATGTCGAGCAACTCCATCACCGCAAGGCCGTCGAGTTCGGGTCGCATTGAGGCAAGTTGTTCCTGTGCCGCGAGTTCTTCGATGCGTGCTTCGAGCTCATCCATGCGACGTGACAGCATGTTCGCCTTTTTCTCGTTGCGTGTCGTGCAGTCGCAGCGCGTGAGAACGTTCAGTTCGGCAAGCAAAGGCCCCGCGTCGCGCACGTAACGGCGCACCGCAGCATCGGTCCAGCCCATCGAATAGGTGTGGAAACGCAGGTGCATTTCGACGAGCGAAGTGACTGCCTCGACGTCTTCGGTCGAGTACTTCAGAGCCTTCATGCGCTCGCGTGTCATGCGTGCACCAACGACTTCGTGGTGATGAAAAGTGATGCCCTTCCCCTTGTGGATCGACCGCGTCTTTGGTTTGCCGATGTCATGGAACAGCGCAGCGAGACGCGTGCGACGGAAGTCGAAGTTGGGGTATGCGTCTGGTCGTACGTTTTCCACCACCGCCAGGGTGTGGGTGAGAACGTCTTTGTGGCGGTGGATCGGATCTTGTTCGAGGCTCATCGCGGGCAGCTCGGGAAAGAAGTGAGCAGCCAGGCCGGTGTCGACGATGAACCAGAGCCCCACGGTCGGGTGCTCGAGCACGATGAGACGGTCGAGCTCGGCCTGCACGCGTTCCTGCGAGACGATTTTCAGCCGGTCGGCCATACTCTTCACCGCGCTGACGAGGCCCGGGTCGGGGGTGAGATTGAGTGCGGCAATGAAACGTGCCGCACGCAACATGCGCAGCGGGTCGTCACTGAAGCTTTCCGTGGGTGAAAGCGGTGTGCGCAGGGCACGCGCAATGAGGTCGGCCGCGCCGTTGTAAGGATCGATGAGCGCGGGCTCACTACCGGTGAGTTCGAGCGCCATCGCGTTGATGGTGAAGTCACGCCGTGACAGGTCGGTATCGATCGCATCGGCAAAGGCCACGTCGGGCTTGCGGGAATCGGGTGAGTACGCCTCGGCGCGATGGGTCGTGATTTCATAGACGCGACCGTTCTTTTTCGCACCGATGGTGCCGAAGCGTTCACCTTGTGTCCAGATCGCGTCGGCCCACCCGGCGAGAATCGCCTTGGTCTCGTCAGGCCGCGCGTCGGTGGTGGCATCGAAATCGAAGGCATCGACGTTCGTCGGGTCACCCCGACCGATGAGCAGGTCACGCACGGTGCCGCCGACCAGGTAGAGACGCTTCCCCGCCGCGGCAAATCGCTCGGTGAGCGGTGCCAGCTCGGCGAGAATCGGCGCGAAACGATCGGGGGCCACGTTTTCAGACTAGACACCACGACCTGCTCGCCGCGCGCGGCACTACCGTCGTTCCTCGTGACGAACGTGGCCGACCAGCCGCCGTGGACGATAGGCGTCTGGCCATTCGACGCGACGACGGCAATGCTCACACTGCGGTCAGCGCACCGACCCGAGGTCACGATCACGCGGTCCGTCGTCGAGGAGTGGGCGGATGCAACCGCGGCGAGCGCATTCCAGCGCGTGCGCACCAGCGCTGTGGCACCGGCGACTGCCGAGGCACTGTTGAACCACGGCTTCGTCGTACGACAGGAGCTCGATTTAATGGCTACCGACCTGGGCAGAGACACGCAAGCAACCGACAGCGACCTGGTGTGGCGTATCGGTCGTGTACGGGCGGCCGATGTGGTGCGCATCGACGTCGCATCTTTCGGCGATGAATGGGCGATTGATGCTGCCGCATTCGAACACTCCTGCCGGGCCACGCAACTCTTTCGTGTACGGGGTGCGCGGCGGCGAATGGTGACACCTTTTCGGGGCGGACCCTCTGGGGGCAAGGCACTCGGTTTCTGCCTCACAGGGGTCAGCGATGAGACCTCGTACTTGCAGCGCTTGGCGGTCGTACCTACGGCGCGACGCCAAGGGGCGGCTGTGGCCCTGGTTGCCGACTCCATGCGCTGGGCGAGGGCCAGGGGCGCGCTGCAGATGTTCGTGAACACCGACATCAACAACGTGGCTGCGCTTAGCCTCTATCGACAATGGGGTTTCGAGTCGGTTGGTTATCACCTGCGGGTGATGGAATGCGACCGTGCCACACTGGTCGGACATCCGCGATGATCTCGACGTTCTCCAAACGCGTTGCGGTGGTGGCACTCGTCGGTTGGCTCGGTGTCGTGCCACCAGCCTCGCTGATCACACACACAGCCGGCGTGGCATCGGCCGCGACAGCCCAACTCACCGTCACCAAACAGGCGTTCACCGTCCTCGGTGATTCAGTGTGGCGGGTTGTGGTGGCCCTCGAGGCAGCGCCGTCCGAGAACTTGAATCTCGACGTCGTGTCGCATCGACGCCTCAAAAACCGCGCTGAGTTGGCTGACGTGACGAGTGGTCGGCTTCCCGACATCCTCGACCGTGTTCGCTTTGGCATCGCCGACCTCCCCCGCAACCCTGCGGGTCGCCTCGTGGTGTCGGTGCCGACCGCCACCGACACGTCCACACCCCGGGACCTGCTCTTTGGATCAAGCGGTGTCTACCCAATCACGCTCGAACTACGCGCCGGTGAGGAGCTGCTCACCTCGACGTTCACTTTCGTGCACCGACTCGAGCCCGGTGGCACAGCCTCAGCCGGCATGGAAGGGACGCTGCAGGTGATGAATGTCGCTGCAGTGTCGTCGGCGCCGGCGCGCACCGCCAAGGGCGGGAACATGGTCGCGCCAGAGTTTTCGGCCCAACTCGCCGACCTTGTGGAGACCTACGACAAGGAAACCTCGGGCGCGTTCGTTTCGTTGCAGGCCGATCAGGCCGCCGTTTCCGGTCCGACGGCGTTGGCAGCCCTTCGCAATGAATCGAGCCGCCATACCTTTGCCGCCTCGACGTTCGTGCCCCTGAACGCGGGGGCGATGGCCGCGGTCGGTATGGGTGAGGCCTTTGCGTCGCAAATGCGCGCGGGTGAAGATGCGATCGCGGCTGCCATCGACGTGAACCCCGATCGTGGAGTGATCTTGGTCGACGACAAGTTGAATGCCGATGGCGCCGTGCTGTTGCGCGACGTGGGTGTGCGTGGGACCGTCCTCACGCCCCGAGCGATCGATGCATCGGGTTTCCGCGGTCTGGTCGACTCGGCATTGACCTACCGGGCCCGCGCAAGCGATGGTTCCGTGCTCCTCGTACAGGGCATCGACTCCGTGTATGCCGGCCAACTTGCCGACTCGACACAAAGCCCTCTGGCCCGCGCCATCACCGTGGCGGCGGGCTTGGTGCTGCATCGCGAGTCACTCCTCGGCATGGGCAAGGATCTCACCCTCGTGATGGTCGCCCTCGGCACCAAGGACGGGCGACCCGCTGACCCTGCCGTGCTGCAGCAACTTTTTCGCCTTGTCGAGTCGAGTCTGGTGCTGAAAATCGCATCGGCGCCTCGCCCCGCCGCAACGGAAACAACGGGTGACGTACTCGACTTGGCGACGGGTACCGACACGACACTCGAACGCACCAAAACCCTCGTCGACGCACTCACTCCGCGGGTCAACAACACGATTTCGATGCTCGGTGACGACGACCCGCGTCGCGACGACTGGCCCGCGATGCTCGCGACGATGTTCTCGAGCCGCACCGACCCGGCGCTCGAGGCCGCACTGGAGAAAAATCTGCGGGCGGCAACGAGGGCGGTGCTCGGTTCGCTCGGGTTGCCCCCTGCGGCGAACTTCACGCTCAGTTCCCGCAAGGCCGAGCTTCGTCTGCAGGTGCGCAACTCATCGGACAGCGCTTTGCGCGCCGTCGTGCGGTTCCGCAGTGCGAAGTTGAAGTTCGCCAAGCCCCGCCAGGTAGTGGAGGTTCCCGCGAACGCGAGCGCCGAGGTTGTGATGGCCGTCGAGGCGCGGTCGAGTGGACGCTTCCCCGTCACGGTGCAGTTGCTGACCCCCCGGGGGGACCTGTCACTTGGAGAGCCCGTCACCATCACGGCCAACGTCAGCGCGATCGCAGGCCTCGGCCAGGTGGTCACCGCAACCGCGTTGTTGATCTTGCTCACCTGGTGGGCCCACAACTGGCGCAGCAGGCGCAGGCGGGCCATCGAGGCCGCATTCGCGATGGCCGATCATCCCTCGCGGTCCCGCGACAAGGCCCCTCCCGCCGCCAGCAACTAGGTTCTCGCCCATGACAGTCCGCGTCGTCACCGACAGTGCCTGCGACCTGCCGCAGTCGATCATCGATCAGTACGGCATCGTGGTCGTTCCCCTGACCATCCGCTTCGGCGACACCGACTTCATCGACCGCGAAGCCTTCGGGCCGCGGGAGTTCTGGGCCAAGTGCGCCGCATCGCCCGTTTTGCCCGAAACCGCGGCCCCTTCGCCCGGCCAGTTTGAAACCGCCTACCGCAACCTGCAGGCCCAGGGCGCCACCGGCATCGTCGCTGTCACACTGTCGTCGGCGCTTTCGGCCACGATGCAGAGTGCGGAAATCGCAGCCAAGGCCGTTGCCGCCGACCTCGCCGTGCGGATCGTCGACAGCCGCAGTGTCTCGATGGGCCAGGGCATCATCGTGCGCGCCTGCGCTCGGGCCGCGGAGGCCGGTGCCGGCCTCGACGAGATCGCAGCCAAGGGCAAGGCGCTAACGGGACGGGTCCATGTGTACGGGGCCCTCGACACGCTCGAAAACCTGAAAAAGGGTGGTCGCATCGGCGGAGCCAAGGCGATGATCGCCTCGGCCCTTGCCATCAAGCCGATCATTGACGTCCGAGAAGGCAAAGTCGAAGAGGGTGGTCGCCAGCGAACGCGTTCGAAGGCGCTTGCCTTTCTCATCCAGAAGGTGAAGGAACACGGCAACATCTCTGACCTCGCCGTCCTCCACGCCGAGTGCGACGACATCGACACTTTTCTGGCCCAGTTGCGAACCGTCTACTCAGGGTCGATCGAGGTCGGTGACATCGGTGCCGTCATCGGCACGCACGCCGGCCGCGGCACCATCGGTGTCGCATTCTTTGACGCGCCGTAGACAGAGGGGTTCTTCGACGCCGGGTAATTCCTCAGTTTGAAAGGCGCCCACAACTAGCGTCGGTGAGGTAATGGCCTCGTCTCTCGTACCCAACACGCTCATCGGGGCGCGTTACCGGCTCGAAAGACGACTCGGCCAGGGGGGCATGGCCGAGGTGTGGCTCGCCAGCGACATCTCATTGTCGCGCAAAGTCGCGGTGAAGATGATGAAAACCCAGCACAACAACGATCCGGTTGTTGTCGAACGTTTTCGCCGTGAGGCGCAGGCCGTCGGCAACCTCAGTCATCCGAACATCGTGACGGTGTACGACGTCGTGGAGAACGACGGCCAGCAAGCGGTGATCATGGAATACGTCGAGGGCATGACTCTGCGCGAGGTACTCGACCAAAAGACACGGATCAGTCCGTCGCTGACCATTCACATCGGCATGGCGATCGCAAGCGCACTGGATGCGGCGCACGACTCGGGCATCGTGCACCGCGACATCAAGCCGGGCAACATTCTCCTCACCCCAGCGGGTCGTGTGATGCTCGCAGACTTCGGTATCGCAAAGGCGGTCAACACAACCGAGTCTGATCTGACCAACCAGAACATCATGATGGGCACCGCCAAGTACCTGTCCCCCGAACAGGTGCGCGGCAAACCCCTCGACGGTCGCGCCGACATCTATTCACTCGGTCTCGTTCTCTACGAATGCCTCGTGGGCCGCGTGCCGTTCATCGGCGAATCCGACGTCGACACCGCACTCGCCCGTGTGCAGCGGGAACCCACGAATCTCCTGAAAAAACGCCCGAATTTGCCGCCGGCGCTTGCGAACTTCATCCATCTCATGTTGCAACGCGATCCCAGCCGCCGCCCTGACACCGGTCTGCACGTCTATGAAATGCTGCATCGCATCCGTGAGGCGGGCGTCGATGGAACGCCCACCGGACTCACGCCGGCGAGGGGCCAGGGCGGCTTCGGCGGGTCGCATCCGATATCACCCATCTCGGGATCTGACCGGCCCGTCATTCCCGGTGAAGCGACGATCAGCAACCCGGTCACGCGCGGCGATTCGACACCGACGCAACTTGCGCCGCGACGCTTCTCCGTCGCACCGTCGACGATGCTGGCGGCGGCGATGGTGTTGATCGTCGCTCTCGCCGGCTTCCTGACATGGCGCAGCATCACCAGCGACACGACGATCGCGCCCGGCGAAGTTGTCGTCGAGACGTCACCAGCACTAGCGGTCGCTCCCGCGGGTCCGGTGATCATCACGCGGGCGCTGAGCTTTGACCCCAACGGTGACGACGGCATGGAGAACGACGACCTGTTGCCGTTCCTTCTCGACGGTTCTCCGCGCACGCAGTGGCGGACCGTGTGTTACGGCGACAAGTTCTTCGGTTCGAAGGGTGGCGTCGGTGTCGTTCTCGAACTCTCCACTCCTGCTGCGGGCACCTTGATGGTCAACCCGCAAACGAAACCGTGGGGCATCGAGGTGTACGCAGCCAGCGACGTCGTGCCCGCAACGCTCGACCAGTGGGGCCCACGCGTGGCAAAGAACTACGGCACCGAGGTCGGTGCGACCACGTTCGTTGTCGCCGACCCCGCCAAGTACCTGCTCGTGTGGTTCCGCGAGGCCGGGGTCAGTTCGGCCTGCAGCACGAAGAACCCGTTCCAGGGGGTCCTCGCCGGCGCGGCGTTCACTGCGTCTCTGGCCGCGCCGTAGGCGGGCCTTCACCGCGACGCCGTGAGTGTGTTGGCTAGCCTGCGGGCGTGAACGTGGGCGCCGTGGACGTCGAGCAGGCGGACTTGCTCAGGCGGGCCCGGTCGGGCGAACGCGCCGCGGTCGAGTCAGTGTTGCGCCTTCACTACGACACGGTTCATGCCCTGTGCCATCGAATGGTCCTGTCGCCGGAGTGCGCCGATGATGCGGTGCAAAACGCGCTTCTGGCAGTCGTGCGGGGACTCCCGCGCTTTGACGGACGGTCGAAGCTGTCGACATGGATCTACCGCATCGCCACCAACGCAGCCATCGACGAAATTCGCCGCTTGCAGCGCGCACCACGCGCTACCGACCCCGTCGTGCTTGCCGCAACCCAGACGGCGGGTCCCGAATCCGACCCGACGGCCGATCTCGTGGAGCACCTCGACGACTTCAGTGCCCTGGCAGGGGCATTGGCGAAGGTGCCCCACGACTTTCGTGTCGCCCTCGTGCTGCGTTACGTCGCCGACCTCGACTATGCCGAGGTTGCCGCGGTGCTGGGAGTTCCCGTTGGCACTGTGCGCTCGCGGCTGGCCCGCGGCAAAGAGGCCCTCGCAGGGCATCTCGGCCCGCCCCCGTTGGTGACGGGACAAAGGGCCGCGGGGGAACCAAACTTGGACGGCCCGACGTCAGAAAGGGCAGACAACTCACCATGACCGATCCCACCACCGGCCCGAGCGACGACGCCCTCGATACTGTCCTGCGCGGCATGGTGCGGCCCGCCGTCGACCCCGCACGCCGCGAGATGCACATCGCCACCGCACTCGATGCGCTCGGGGAGGCCCCCAACAATGTCGTGTCGCTGGTCTCCCGCCGCGGCCGGGTGATCACCCTCAGCGCGGTGGCGGCTGTCGGACTATTCCTCGTGGGCCTCGGCATCGGCCGCGTCAGTGCACCCAGAGACGAGACCCCAAGCCCCGTCAAAAACGCCGCCCTCGGCACCGCTCCCACAGGAGCCGAAACCGCCGCGGTCGAAGGATGCGCCGATCTGACCCTCGCTGCACCGCGCGAAGTTGTCACCACATTTGGTGACTATGCGATCTACCGCATCGGCACTGACGACACCGCCAGCCTTGTCGTGGTCGACACCACGGCGTGCACGATCGTGGCGCGTGTTGCTTTCCCCGCATTCGACGGGGGCTGAGCACCGGCTTCCCACAGTTAGGCTGGCGCGGTGCCGTCGAACCCGCTGACCGACCCTGACTGGGCGACAAAAACGGTCGGTGTCATCGACCGTTGGGTTGGCCTCGTGCGAGACCGCACCACACGGCCCCTGATCGCCGCCGTCCGTGGCATCGTTTTCGGGGTTCTCATCCTCACGGGCGTCGTACTCGTCGCGGTCCTCGGCCTCATCGGCCTGACCCGCGGTCTGCAGGCCGCGCTCGACGCGGGGCTGTCGCGTGACGCCGCCGTTTGGGCTTCGTATCTGATCATCGGCGGCGTTCTCTTTCTCGCCGGCCTCGTCGTTGCGCGCAAGCAGCGCTCGAACAACGACATCTAGACAGGAGCAACATGCCCTCGGTCCCCCACCACCACGTGTTGATCATCGGCTCGGGCCCCGCCGGCCTGACCGCCGCCATCTACACGGCCCGTGCCAACCTTGCCCCTCTCGTCATCGAGGGCGAGCCATCCTCGACCACCGACCAGCCGGGTGGCCAACTAATGCTGACCACCGATGTCGAGAACTTCCCCGGGTTCCCCGAGGGCATCATGGGTCCCGAACTAATGGCCCGCTTCCGCGAACAGGCCGGCCGCTTTGGCGCCACGTATCTCACCGAGAAAGTCACCCGCATCGATTTCACGGCCAAACCGTTGCGCGTCTGGACACATGACAAGGAATTCACCGCCGATTCGGTCATCGTCGCCACGGGTGCGCAGTCGCTGATGCTCGGTCTCCCGCGGGAAACCGACCTCATCGGCCACGGAGTGTCGACGTGTGCCACGTGTGACGGGTTCTTTTTCCGCGGCAAAGAGATCGCCGTCGTCGGCGGTGGCGACAGTGCCGTCGAAGAGGCAGTGTTCCTCACCAAGTTCGCATCGAAAGTCACGATGATCCATCGTCGCGACGAACTGCGTGCCTCCAAGATCATGCGTGACCGTGCGCGGGCCAACGAAAAGATCGAATTCAAGTGGAACAGTCAGGTCGCCGAGTTGAAGGGTGAATCGCAGCTCGAAGGCATCGTGTTGAAAGACACGATCACCGGTGAATTGTCGAACCTCGACGTCAGCGGTCTTTTCGTTGCGATCGGCCACCAACCGAACACGGGGCTCTTCAGCGGCGTTCTCGACATGGAAGACAGCGGCTACCTGCTCACGCGCACCGGATCGTCGTACACGAACGTCCCCGGCGTGTTCGCCTGTGGCGACGTTCAGGACCACACCTACCGCCAGGCAATCACCGCTGCCAGTTCGGGCTGTATGGCGGCAATCGACTGCGAGCGCTGGCTCGAAAACCAACACTGACACCGCAGACAAGCGACACTGCGGATTCCCTCAGTCTCGAGGCCGCACCGTAGACTCGTCCCCATGGCAGACGGCATCCTGACACTCACCAGTTCCACCTTCGACGAAACGGTCAACGCATCCGACAGGCCGATCCTCGTCGACTTCTGGGCCGAATGGTGCGGCCCCTGCAAGATGATCGCGCCGATCCTCACAGAGATCGCGGCCGAGCAGAAGGACAATCTCGTCATCGCAAAGTTGAACGTCGACGACCACGGTGACATTGCACAGCGTTTCAGTGTCATGAGCATTCCGACGCTGCTCGTCTTCGACAAGGGCGAGATGAAAAAGCGCATGGTCGGCGCCAAAGGCAAGGGCGCCCTTCTTCAGGAGTTGTCAGAATTTCTGACGCCTTCCCGCTGACCACCGGGCTCCGCTCGCCCACCGTCAGCGACCTTCAACGACGCCTTCGCACCGCGGGTTTTCTCAAACTCGTCGTCGAGGAGGAGGGCCTCTACTGTTCGGCCACCGAACAGGCAGTCGTTGATTTCCAGGCTTCGCGCGGACTGCGCAGCGATGGGGTGTGTGATGTGGCCACGTGGGCGGCCCTGGTCGAAGCATCGTGGTCGTTCGGCGACCGCATGCTGTACCTCACCTCGCCCAACCTGCGCGGTGAGGACGTCACCGAATTGCAAACACATCTTTCGCGGCTCGGCTTCGACGCCGGTCACATCGACGGAATTTTTGGTCCCAGCACTGCGCGTGCCATCAGCGAGTTCCAAAGCAACGCCGGCCTGTCGGTGGACGGCATTTGTTCCACGTCGACCGCAACGGCGATCCTGCGGCTCGGATCGCAGAGCGGCTCAGGCCCGGGGATTGCGACCCTCCGCGAGGCCGAGAACGTTCTCGCCACAGAACGCGGATTTCATCGCGTTGTCATCGGCCAGTTCGGTGGCCTGAGCGGCATCGCCCGCATGGTGTCGCGGGCCCTGCGGGAACAGCACGACGTCGTCATGCTCGTCGACGAACCCGATGTCTCATCGCATTCGCGTGCGGCGAATCACTTTTCCGCCGACGCCTACATCGGCCTCGAAGGCCACGGCGAGGCTGAGTCCATGATTGCCTACTACCAGGTTCCCGGCTTCACCTCGGTGCGTGGCGAAGCGCTCGCCGCGGCGGTCGTCAGCGAGTTGGCAGTCGCACTGCCCGGGGTGAACCTGTCGGCCAGCGGAATGCGCCTGCCGATCCTCCGCGAAACCCGGATGCCTGCCGTTTTGTGCTCACTGGGGCCCTTCAGCGAGATCGTCGATCATGCCCCCGAAGTTGCATCTGCGATCGCCCGGGCCTTTGGCACCTGGCAGGGCACAGGGCGCGGGGACTGAGATTTTTTGGATTATCCACCGCTACCACCCCGTATTCACAAGGGTTTGATAGTTTTCCCCATGTTCATCCACAGGTTGTTGAGGGTCTCTACATCAACTCGATGGTCGACAAGAGTCAACCCTTGAATAACAGTTACAGATAATTCTTCTAGAAAGAACTGGTCATCCGGCGGTAGATCCGCTCGAGGTCTTCCAGGTCGGCGAACTCCACACCAATGCGACCGCGCTTGCCGTTCATCGATACCTGAACCTTGGTGGCCAGAAACTCGGCGAGCAAACTCTCGAGTTCGAGCAGACCGGGCGGGGGTAATTTCGGGTTCGGGGTCGGCTTTTTGGCACCGTCGTCTTTCGGTTTGCCACCCTGCCGGTCGCGCACGGCCTCTTCAACTGCGCGTACTGACCAGCCTTCTTCGACGGCGCGACGGGCCAAATGTTCCTGGAACCCACGATCGGGAGTCCCCAGAATGGCCTTGGCGTGTCCCGCCGACAGGCGCCCGTCGGCCAGCAGGTGCTGGATGGCCGGGGGCAGGGTCAAAAGACGCAGGGCGTTGGTGATCGCCGAGCGGCTCTTGCCGACCCGAGAGGCCACCTCCTCGTGCGTCATTGAAAAATCCTCAAGCAACTGCTGATAGGCCGCTGCTTCTTCGAGCGGTGTCAGATCCTGGCGGTGCAGGTTCTCGACCAATGCCTGTTCGACCGAACCAACGTCTTGAGTGGGCCGCACGACAGCCGGAATTGTGGGCAGGCCGGCACGTGTGGCTGCACGCCAACGGCGCTCGCCGGCAATCAACTGAAACTTGCCGCCGGCGATCGGCCGCACGAGCACCGGCTGCAACACGCCCACCGCTCGGACCGAATCGGTCAGTTCCGACAGGGTCGACTCATCGAAATGAACGCGGGGCTGATGGGGGTTGGGTTCGATCGAGCCCACTGGCAGGTCACGCAAAATGGGTCCATCGAGAGGCGTCGAGGTGACCTCGTCCCGCTCGACCAGGTCGGCCGTGATGAGGGCTCCGAGGCCTTTACCCAGTCCGCTTTTGCGTGCCATTGAGGATCTCCTTTGCTGCTTTGCGGTAGGCCTGTGCCCCCGTCGACGACGAATCAAAAGTGGTGATCGGCTGACCAAACGACGGGGCTTCACTGAGGCGAACATTGCGTGGGATCACCGTCTGGAGAACCCGTTTGCCGAACTTCGCCCTCATTTCTTCGACCACTTGGTCGGCCAAGTTCGTGCGCTGGTACATCACACACAGGAATGTGGGGTCGGGCAGGGAGGGGTTCAGGTTCTTGCGGATCAGGTGCAGGTTTTTCAACAAGATGTCGATGCCTTCAAGTGGGATGTACTCGGTTTGCACGGGGGTGAGAACCTCTGATGCAGCCGTGAGGGCATTGACTGTCAACAGGCCCACCGACGGGGGACAGTCGATGAGAATGAAGTCCCACTGGTCCGCGATGGGGTCGACGGCCGCCCGCAGGCGGCTTTCGCGGCCGAAGGAGGCCACGAGTTCGATCTCAGCCCCGGCCAGGTTGATGTTCGAGGGTGCAAGGAAGAGATTCTTCACTGCGGTCGGCTCGATGGCGTCTTCCAGGGGGGTCTCTTGAATGAGGACGTCATAGACAGTGTGCTCGAGGTCCCGGGTATCCACGCCGAGCGAGCTCGACGCATTGCCCTGGGGGTCGAGGTCGATAATGAGGGTGCGGCATCCCAACTCGGCAAAACAGGCACCCAGATTGACCGTGCTGGTCGTCTTGGCCACGCCGCCCTTGTTGTTCGAGACGGCAATAATGCGAGGTCCTCGAGGGATGTCCATGCCCCAACCCTAGCCACCGGGTCTGAAAAGGCGGAGGATGCTCAGATGGTGTTCGCCGGCGAAATGTTCCACGTGGAACATCGTTTGAGGACCACTTTGGCCTATTTTCGTCGAAAATGTCCAGTTTTCGGCTGGTTTTGATGTTCCACGTGGAACAAACAGAGAAGTTCTCGGACCCTCCGCTTTTTTTGTCGGTTCAAATCCGACAGAATCTCGCCACGGCGCCGAGACGTTCGGGGCCCGTCAATGAGAGGGATTTCACAAGGTTGGCCGACCAGCGGTTCGGCTCTCCTTCGGGGGGTTCACTGACCACCACCACCCCGCCCGGACGCACCAGTCCAGCCGACAGGCGCAACGTCATTTCATGAGGTCCGAACCCGCGAGAGATCACTGCATCGTATGAGGCGGCGTGGAGGGGGTCGCGAACCAGGCTCTCGACGTCACCGCAGATGACGCTGACGCGGTCACGCCAACCGAGACTGGCCACAGCCAGGGTCAGGGCATCGGTGCGCTTGGCTCGTCGGTCGACCAAGACCACGGACGACTCACGACATGCGTCAGCCACCACGAGGCCCGGCACCCCAGCCCCCGACCCGAGGTCGATAATGCGGCGGGTCTCGGGCGGTAATGCGCTGACGAATGCCTGGGCGTGGGCGATGACGGCGACGACTGGGCGAGGCCCCAAGGCTCCTATGCGCTGGGCTTCGACGAGGACGTCGTGGACCGAGCGCGGCATGGATCAGTCCGCAACGGGCTCGACCACGATCTGGCGATAGGGGTCTTCACCGCGCGAGCGGGTGGTGACGCCGTCGATTTCGGCCAGAGAGTCGTGGACAACCTTGCGATCTGCCGAGGCCATCGGTTCGAGCACGCGGGGCTTGCCGCTCTCCACGACATCGCTGGCGACCTTCAATGCAAAGCGACGCAGGGCATCGCGACGGCGCTCGCGGTAGCCGGCCACGTCGATGCGCAGCCGCGCATCGTGGTCGCCGAGGCGGTGCTGGGCAACAACGCGGGTCAGGTCTTGGAGGGCGAGCAGAGTGTTGCCTTTCGGACCCACCAACAGGCCCAGATCCTCACCGTTCACCTGAACTTCCAGCTCTCCATCCCCGCGCACCAACACGACCTCGCCCGACAGGCCAAAGGCCGCGGTTACACCCTCGAGGAAACTGACAGCCTGGGCCCCGACGACAGCGGGGTCGACCGGGTCGCCCTTGGGGCGCTCTTCGCGGGGTTCACGGGGGGGACGGGTTTCGCGCTCGGGCCGGGGCTTGCGTTCGCCACCACCCTGCGCACGGCCGCCATTGCGCTTCTGGCCACCATTGCGGTTGCCTTCACTGCGATCGTTCTCGCGTCCACCTTCGCGGCGGCGGTCGCGGCGCTCGGTCTTCGGGCGCACCTGGGTCGGGCGCACGCGGGCGCGCACGCGGGCCTCGCCGCGGGTGCGACCGAACAGACCGGGCTTGGGCTCTTCGATGATTTCGAACTCGGCGTCCTCAACATCCACGCCGAGCATCTCGAGGGCGGCGTTCTTGGCTTCTTCGATCGTGCGATCGGTTGTTTCAACCCATTCCATGGTTCGTGTCCTTACTTGTCGAGGGGATTAATTGATTGAACGATTACTTCTTCGGTCGCTTCGATGGCGGCACGGGGCGGCCGGGGCGGTTGCCCGATGGTGTCGGCCGATTCTTCGGCGGTGTGACACGGCGGCTTTGAATCGGAGGAGCAGAATCCCTTGCTGTCTCGTCCTTTTTGGTCGAACCCTTGTCCGGCTTGCCTTTGTTGGCTTTGTCCTCTTTTGCCATTTGGCGCGCAGTCTCACTGGCCGCCATCGCCTGGCGGCCGATGGCATTGTCGTTGCCGTAGAAACGGCGTGTGATGTACCACTGCTGGACGATGCGAATGATCGCCTGCGTTGCGTAGTACACAACGAGCCCCGTCGGCAAGAACACCTGGAACACCGCAAAGGCGACCGGCAGGTACTGCATGATTTTTGCCTGCACGGGCGACATCGTCGGGGAGACGGTGCGCGAGGCGATCATGCGCTGCTGCACGAAATACAGACCCGCCAGGGCAACCACGAGCAGCGCGTAGGGGACGCCGCGCAGAAAATCTTCCCCCATGACGTTGGCGGGCGTCTTGGCCAGGTCCAAACCAAGCGAGAGCATTTCGTTGCGGTTGTCGAGGGACAGATACAAGTCGGAGGTTTTCGAGATGTAGCCGGGGTTGAACGTCCCGTCCTTGATGCGGGTGAGACCAATCAGGACGCGGAACATGATGATGAACACCGGCATCTGCGCCAGCAACGGCAGGCATGAGGAGAGCGGGTTGACCTTGTGCTCTTGGTAGAGCTTCATCATCTCTTCGTTGAGTTTTTGGCGGTCATTGCGGTGGGCCTGCTGCAGACGCTTCATCTCGGGTTGCAGACGCTGCATCTCGAGCATGCCCTTCGTGCTCTTGAGCGTCAGCGGGGTGAGAATCACCATGATCGTGACAGCCACGAGCGCGATCGCGCCGGCGTAACTGTTGACGAGACCGTAAAACTGGCTTACCAGCCAGGCTGCTGCTTGGAACACGGTTCCTACTTTCTCCGCGGGGAAACATCGGTGGGTTCGGGCACCGGGTCCCAACCCGAGGGCCCGAAGGGACGGCAGCGCGAGAGGCGGCGCAGGGTCAGGCGAAATCCGCGTGCGGTGCCATGCTTGGCGAACGCCTCATGGGCGTAGTTCGAGCACGACGGCGAAAACCGACAGGGCGACGGCTTGTAGGCGAAGGCTTTCTGATACCACTCGATGGCGCACAGGCAACGATCGTTGAATGTCCGATGGGACCCTCTGACATCGCCTGCAGTGCGACTCATCGGGCACCGTCCCGTCGGGTGAGGTTGCGCGACGAGGCGCGGACCGCAAGTGCGGGCACTGCGTCCGACAACTGGGCAAAGCTCATGCTCAAAGCGGGGGCGTCGGCCCCAAAGAGGTACCAGCCAGGTGTCATGGATGATTCGTGAGAGGCCAGGATTTCACGCAGGCGACGGCGCAGGCGGTTGCGCGACACGGCCGAGCCGAGGGGTCGACCAAGGGCATAGGCCACATGGGGACGGGTCAGGGTTGGGTCGACGAGCACGGAGCACCACAGGGGACCGGACCGACAGAACGAGCCCTCGCGCCTCAGGCGGGCGAAAACGCTGCGTTCGTGAATACGGCCGATCAAGCGGACAGGCGGTAGCGGCCCTTGTCCCGGCGGGACTTCAAGACGGCGCGGCCGGCGCGGGTCTTCATACGGGCGCGGAAGCCGTGCTTTTTGGCGCGGCGGCGATTGTTGGGCTGGAACGTGCGCTTCATGGGGAATCCTTCGAGACAGATGTGATGTCGGTGGCCGGGGCGAAAGAGCGAGGCGACCAGAAAAACGTCAACCGACGGGCAAAGACTAGAGGGGATTTATCCGATCTGCACGCCGTGGGTGATTCTGGTGTCGGTCAGTTTTTCGGCCTGTGGATAATCTGCTACAGTCCTCGCTCCGCCTTGTAATACAAAGGTTTTGGAGGGATTTCGAGACCTCGGAGTGCCTTCCACACCCTGTGGATAACTATGTGGATAACAACTGGAGATACAGCACTGCAATTTGGAATAAAAGTTAAAAAGCGTGCTTCAAAGTGAACAATGAAAGGGGGTGCCGGAAATGGCAGAACACGAAACCGTGTGGACGGCCGTGTCCACACTTTTGCGGGCTCAGGTGTCTGAGGCGGTGTGGCTGTCGACCTTTCAGGACGTGACTGCGCTCGCCTCGAACGACACGATGCTGCACCTACAAGTGCCCAACGGCCACGTTCGCGAACGCATTCTCACGCGCTATCTACAACTCGTGCTCGACGCGCTCGCCGAGATCGACGAGAGCGAACGCCAGTTGCATGTCGACATTGCTCCGATCGACAACGAAATTGACATCGACCTTCCCGACATCGATTTCGACGCCGAACTTGCTCGACTGACCTCAAGCACATCATCACCCGATGCCCCGAGTGGCGTCGCAATGAAAACCGAAACCCGTGGCCAGGCAACCGGCTTGAACCCGCGCTACACCTTTGACACGTTCGTGAAAGGTGCGTCGAACCAGTTCGCGCTGGCCGCCGCACACCGCGTGGCCGAGACACCGGCCCGTTCCTACAACCCGCTTTTCATTTACGGATCCGCGGGTCTTGGCAAGACGCACTTGTTGCACGCCATCGGTGAATATGTGCAACAGAACTACGCCCACTATGAGGTGCGTTACGTCTCGACGGAAACCTTCATGAATGAATACGTCGACGCGATCCGCACCAACACGACCACTGCATTCAAGCGTCGCTACCGCGAGGTGGACGTGCTGCTGATCGACGACATCCAATTCATGGAAGGCAAGGAGGGTCTGCAGGAAGAGTTCTTTCACACGTTCAACTCTTTGCACGGTGCGAACAAGCAGATCGTCATTTCCTCCGACCGTGTGCCCGACGCGATTCCGACGTTGGAAGACCGCCTGCGGGGCCGGTTCCGCTGGGGCCTGATCACCGACATCCAGCCCCCGGATCTCGAAACGCGGCTCGCGATCCTGCGCAATTATGCCGAACGCAATGGCTCGAAGGTACCCGACGACGTACTCGAGTTCGTCGCAGCGAACATCACCTCGAACATTCGTGAGCTCGAAGGTGCCCTCATCCGCGTCACCGCCTATGCGGCCCTCAACCGCATCCAGATGACGGTCACTACCGCCCAGGAACTGTTGGGTGATCTCCTCGCCGAGTCGATGTCACGACAAAAGACCGATACCGAAATGCTCCAGGACATCGCCTCGTACCTCGGCTACAGCGTCGATGCCCTGCGCGGCAAGAGCAGACAGCGACCGCTCGTCATGGCCCGACAGGTCGCGATGTACGTGATGCGTGAGCAAACCGAGCTCAGCTACCCGTCGCTGGCCCGGCTCTTTGGGGGCCGTGATCACACCACGGTCATTCACGCCGTGGAGAAGGTGCAGCGCCTGATGGCCGAGCGCAAACAGGTCTATGACCAGGTCACCGAACTCATCCGTCGGTCGAAGAAGGGTTGATGGTAATGAACGCTGTGCGTCTCGTTTCCGTTGGGGACAACATGTTCCCCACCGCTGGTACAACCTGCGCAGCGGTGGGCACAAGCCCGGGGTTGTCCACCGGGGCAATCATGTGTTCGCCCGCAGATGTGGAAAAGTGGGGACAACGTGCGCTGGCCTCTTTCCGCGCCGGTATTGGCGCCGAGGCGGTTCATCCACAATTCACAGGCCTTATTACAGGCATTATCGATTTATCACCCATCCGACCAAGGCAATGCGCCGGGCCGCACACAAGGCAGGACACCCGTGAAATTTCGCTCTGAACGTGAACAACTGGCCGAAGCACTCGGACTCGCCTCACGCATCGCTTCGGGTCGCGTGGGTGCACTGCCGGCGCTGTCGGGTGTGCGACTACAGGTCAAGGGTGATGTGCTGCATCTCACGTCGACCGACAACGACATGACCCTGCAGGCCACGCTCCCAGTCGGCGGCGACCGTGACGGTGTCAGCCTCATCAGCGCGAAGTTGCTCAACGACATCGTGCGTTCCCTTCCCGAGGGAAAGATCACCCTCGAGGCGACAGCCGAGTCACTCGCAGTGAAAAGCGGCCGCTCGCAATTCACCGTTCCCACGTACAACGCTCTGGACTTCCCGAACGTCACCCCCTCTGCGGGTGCACCATTTAGCGTCCCGGCAGGCGAATTTGGGGAAGCGTTGCGACAGGTCGTGCGGGCAGCCAGCGGGGACCAGATGCGCATTGCACTCACCGGTGTGTTGTTGACCGGCGAGGAGGGCAGCCTGCGCCTCGTCGCCACCGACTCGTACCGTCTCGCGGTGCGTGACGTCACATCGATCGTGATTGCCGCCTCAACCAAGGTACTGATCCCCAGTCGGGCGCTCAGCGAGGTACAGCGCCTTTTGTCGGGCGCCACCGAGGCCGCGATCAGCCTCGATGACAACTCCGTCACCTTCGACGTCGGTGGTACCAAGCTGACCACGCGCATCCTCACCAATGAGTACCCCAACTACAAGAACCTGCTCAGCGGGACCTACCCGAACGCGATCACGACGGGCCGCGATGCGCTACTCGACGCATTGCGCCGCGCACGCATTCTCGCCAAGGACCAGGGTCCCGTGCGTCTGGCGATGACCGGCAACGGCCTGAAGCTGACGGCCGGCACGAAAGACAACGATGAATTCGAAGAGGACCTCGATGGCGTCTACAGCGGCACAGACATCACGATCGCTTTCAACTCCGATTACCTCGCCGCAGGTATCGACGCGATTCCGACCGACGATGTGATCATCAAGACGATCGACCCGGCGCGACCTGCGGTCATCACCGCGTCGGGCGATACGGACAGTGAGTACCTCTACCTGCTGATGCCCCAGCGCATCTGACGCACGGTACGAGATGATCGTCGAGCATCTCGAGCTCACCAATTTCCGCAACTATGCCGCTGCCGAGGTTCATTTCACGCCCGGCACCACGGCCCTGATCGGCGCGAACGGCCAAGGCAAGACCAATCTCGCCGAGGCGCTCACGTTCCTTGCGACACTCGAAAGTTTCCGGGGTGTCCCCGTCGACGTGCTGATTCGCAACGGTGAGGACACTGCGATCGTGCGTGCGCAGGTACGTCATCCCGACGGTAGGGAAGTGTTGATCGAGGCCGAGCTGACCCGCACCGGCCGCAACCGCGTGCAGGTGAACAAGCAACGTCTCGTGCGCGCACGAGACCTTTTGGGAGTCATGCGCACCACCGTGTTTTCACCGGGGGATCTCGCACTCATTCAAGGTGGGCCTGGTGAGCGGCGCAGGTTCCTCGACGACGCCCTCGTTGCCGTCGCAGCGCGCAACGACACCATGCGCCGCGAGGTGGACCGCATCGTTCGTCAACGCAACGCATTCCTCAAACAAATCGGCTGGAAGACCAACCCGTCGGCCTTGTCGGGCGACGAAACCCTCACTCTCGACGTGTGGGACGAAAAACTCGCCGAAGTCGGGGGCCAATGGGGCGACGCCCGCGCGCACCTCGTGGCGCAGTTGCAGCCGATGGTCACTCGTGCCTACGAGGACCTCGCCACCCAGGTGACGCCGATTGACTTTGTCTATGAGCCCGAGTGGCGTCGTATTGGCCTGGCCCGCGCGCTTGCCGCCTCCCGCGCCGAGGACCTGCGTCGCGGCCTGACAACCACGGGCCCGCACCGCGACGACCTGGAAATGTCGGTCAACGGCCTCCCGGCGCGCACCCACGCCTCGCAGGGCGAACAGCGCACCCTCGCCTTGGCCCTGCGCCTGGCCACACACCGCCTTGTCACCGACACGATGGGTTCACCTCCCGTGCTCGTGCTCGACGACGTGCTGTCCGAGCTCGACCCCGACCGCGCGACGGCTCTCCTCACGCACATGCCCAAGGGCCAGGTGATCATCACCTCGGCCTCGGGTCTTCCCACCACCGCACACCCTGATCGCATACTCCACATCGCTGCCGGCACCGTCACGAACAACTGACATGAGCGACCAACACAAATGACGAACGAACCGATCAACCTCGCCACCACGATGGCGCAGCTTTTGCGGCGCTTGAAAATGGACTCGCCCGAAGCGGTGGGCTCGGTGTTCGCGGCATGGGACGAGGTCGTCGGCAACGATATTGCCCGACACATTCAGCCCGTGCGTCTCGATGAAGGCGTGCTGTATGTCGAGTCATCCGACGCCGCGTGGGCGACACAATTCAAGTTCCTCGAAGGCGACGTTCGTCGCCGGTTGAGTGAACGAACAGGCACCCCCATTGCACACATTCAGGTGCGCCAAAAAAGCCGATGAAATCGGGGCAAATTACCCCACCAACATCGTCCTCGATCACCCGTGCGACATGGTGCAGAAGGTAGGATTTCGCAGTGAGCAAAACCGAGTCCGCGACCGCTTCTCGGTCCAAGAAACCCAGTGCTGATTACGGTGCGAAAGACATCCAAGTCCTCGAGGGTCTCGACCCGGTCCGCAAGCGTCCGGGGATGTACATCGGCTCCACGGGCCTTGCCGGCTTGCACCACCTGATCTGGGAAGTCGTGGACAATTCCATCGACGAAGCCATGGCCGGCTTCTGCGACACCATCAACGTCGTGCTCCAAGACGACGGTGGTTGCCGTGTCGAAGACAACGGACGCGGTATCCCCGTCGATCCCTATCCGTCAGGCCCCCACAAGGGGAAAAGTGCAGCCGAAGTCGTGCTCACCGTTCTCCACGCCGGCGCCAAGTTCGGCGGCGAGGGCTACAAGGTGTCGGGCGGTCTCCATGGCGTGGGTGTCTCGGTCGTCAACGCCCTCTCCACCCGCGTGTCGGTGGAAATCGACCGCGGGGGTCACCGGTACCTGTTGGAGTTCGAAAACGGCGGGAAGATGAAGGGCAAGGTGGGCAAGGTGGGCGCGACTCCGGCGCGCGGCCGCACCACGGGCACCTCGGTCACTTTCTGGCCCGACCCCACCGTCTTCTTGGCTGAGGGCGTCGAGTTCGTCTCACGAACGGTCACCGAGCGCCTCCAGACCATGGCGTTCCTCAACAAGAACCTCGCCATCAACTTCATCGACGAGCGTCCCGGCAAGGAAAGAAAAGAGACCTTCCAGTACAAGGGCGGCATCGTCGACTTCGTGAAACACTTGAACGCCTCGAAAGAGGCGCTCTTTGGCAAGGTCGCCCACTACGAAGAAGAGGACGAAGCCGAGGGTATGCAGCTCGACATCGCCGTTCAGTGGAACACCGGTTACTACGAAGGCATCCACGGCTACGCCAACGGCATCTCCACCACCGAGGGCGGCATGCACGTCGAGGGCTTCAAGACAGCCCTCACCTCGGTGGTCAACAAGTACGCCCGCGACAAGGGCCTGTTGAAGGAGAAGGACGAAAACCTCCTCGGCGAAGACATCCGCGAGGGCATGACCGCAATCATCTCGGTCAAGCTCCGCGAACCCCAGTTCGAGGGCCAAACCAAAGCCAAGTTGGGCAACGTGCCGATGCGCTCATTCGTCCAGAAGGCGACCAACAAGTCGCTTGCCGAGTGGATGGACGAAAACCCCACCGAGGCGAACAAGGTCGTGAAGAAGGCCGTTGCCGCAGCCCAGGCCCGCATCGCCGCCAAGAACGCCCGCAATGCGGTGCGCCGCAAGACCGCACTCTCGGGTGCCGGTATGCCCGACAAGCTGAAGGATTGCAGCAGCGGCGACCCCGAAGAGAGCGAGTTGTTCATCGTCGAAGGCGACTCGGCCGGCGGCACCGCCGTGGATGCCCGCGACCCGCGGGTGCAGGCGATTCTGCCCATCCGCGGCAAGATCCTCAACGTCGAGCGTGCGCGCCTCGACAAGATGCTGAAGAACAACGAAATCCAGGCCCTCATCACCGCCATCGGCGGCGGCGTGGGTGACGAGTTCGATGTATCAAAGGCCCGCTATCACAAGGTCATCGCACTCGCCGACGCCGACGTCGACGGCAGCCACATCCGCACCTTGCTCCTCACGTTCTTCTACCGACAGATGCGGTCGATGGTCGAGGCCGGTTTCGTCTACATCGCCCAGCCGCCGCTCTATTCAACCGAGATCGGCAAGGAAAAGATCTATCTCAAAGACGATGTCGCCAAGGCCGCGTTCCTGTCCGACAAGCCGAACCACAAGAAGGAATTCCAGCGCCTGAAGGGTCTCGGTGAAATGGACTGGCAGGAACTGCGCAGCACCACGATGGACCCGCTCTCACGCACACTCCTGCAGGTGACCGTCGAAGAAGCGGCTCTGGCCGACGAGGTGATGAGCGTGCTGATGGGTGACGACGTCGAGAGCCGCAAGAATTTCATCACCACCAATGCTCGCGATGTCCGCAACCTCGACTTCTAAGTTCAAGGGAACCGAACGATGACGAACATACCTTTGGAACCACCCGACGCAATCCAGCCGGTCCCGTTGCAAGACGAGATGGAGCGTTCCTTCCTCGACTATGCGATGTCGGTCATCATGTCGCGCGCCCTGCCCGACGTGCGCGATGGATTGAAGCCCGTGCACCGTCGCATCATCTGGGACATGGAGCAGCAGGGATTCCGGCCCGATCGCCCCTTTGTCAAATGCGCCCGGGTTACCGGCGACACGATGGCGCGTTATCACCCGCACGGCGACGGTGCCATCTATGACGCACTCGTGCGCATGGCTCAACCCTTCTCGCTGCGTCATCCACTCATCGACTTCCACGGCAACTACGGCTCGCCCGACTTCGGCCCCGCCGCCTCGCGGTACACCGAAGCGCGACTGCATTCACTGGCAATGTTGCTGCTCCAGGACATCGACGAGAACACCGTCGACATGCTGCCCAACTACGACGGGACCACCGAAGAACCCCTCGTTCTGCCGGCACGTTTCCCCAACCTGCTGGTCAACGGCAGTCAGGGCATCGCCGTCGGCATGGCCACCAGCATCCCGCCCCACAACATGGGTGAGGTCATCGACGCCACGCTCCACCTCATCGAGAACCCCGACGCCACACCCGATGACCTGATGAAGTTCGTGAAGGGCCCCGACTTCCCCACGGGTGGCACGATCCTCGGACTTGCCGGCATCTACGAGGCCTACCGCACGGGCCGAGGCTCGGTGAAGGTGCGCGCCAAGGCCAGCATCGAAGAAGGCCGTCGCGGCCAGATGCAGATCATCGTCACCGAACTGCCCTACCAAACCAGCTGCTCGTCCATCGCCGCGCGCATCCAGGAACTCGTCGACGGCGGCGAACTCGACGGCATTGCCGACGTCAACGACAACTCCTCGGGTGGCCAAACCAACCTCATCATCACCCTCAAGCGCGACGCCAACGCCAATGTCGTGCTCAACAACCTCTTCAAGCTCACGCAGCTGCAGTCGTCGTTCCCCATCAACATGGTGGCCCTCGTCGACAGCGTGCCCCGCACACTCAACCTGCGCACGGCCATCGAGGGTTATGTCAACCACCAGATCGACGTCATCACCCGTCGCTCCGAGTACCGGCTCGGCAAGGCCAAGGATCGCCAGCACATCCTCGAAGGCCGCCTCAAGGCGCTCAACGTCATCGACGCGATCATCAAGTTGATCCGGGCCAGCGACGATGCGGCCGCGGCCAAGGACAAGTTGATGAAAAAGCCCTATGGCTTCTCCGAGCGCCAGGCCATCGACATCCTCGACATGCAATTGCGCCAGCTCACCAAGCTCTCACGCATCGACATCGAGACTGAGATCGAAGCCCTCAACACCAAGATCCGGGAACTCGAGGAAATCCTCAACAACCCCCAGGTGCTGCGTGCGCTCATCTCGAAGGAACTCGCCGAGGTGAAGAAAGAATTCGCCACGCCACGCGCCTGCAAGATCGTCGCCGACTCGGGCGAGATGAGTATCGAAGATCTCATCGATGACAAGGAACTTGTCATCGTGATGACCCAGGCGCAGTACGTGAAAGCCGTCAGCGCCAGTTCGTTCCGCACACAGGGCCGCGGTGGCCGTGGAGTCGCCGGTGCGAAGTTGAAGGCCGACGACATCGTCCGCCATGTCATCTTCACCACGGCACACGCCTACCTGCTGTTCTTCTCCAACAGGGGCCGGGTTTACAAGCTTCGCGCCGCCGACATCCCCGAACGTGAGCGCACCGCCAAGGGCATACCCATCGTCAACCTACTGCCACTGCAACCGGGTGAGGTCGTGCAGGCCATCATCGATACCCGCGAGTTCCCGGGCGAGCGCTATCTCTTCTTTGCAACCAAGCAGGGCCAGGTCAAGAAAACCGCGTTCGGCGAATACGACTCGTCACGCCGCGACGGCATCATCGCCCTCAACCTGCGACCGGGTGACGAACTCAAGCGTGTCATCGAAACCAACGGCAACGACGACATCTTCATGGTTGCCCGTAGTGGACAGACCATTCGCTTCACCGAAGAAGACGTGCGTCCGATGGGTCGCGCCGCCGCCGGTGTCCGCGGCATGAAATTGAGGGCCAACGACGAAGTCGTCTCCTGCGACGTCGCCAAGGACGACTCGGCGATCCTCATCGTCACCGAGGCCGGCTACGGCAAGCGCACGCAGATCGACAGGTTCAACCGCCAAGGTCGCGGCGGCCAGGGCGTCATCGGCATCAAGCTGACCGGCAAGAAAGGCCGCGTCGCCGCCGCCTTCATGGTGGGAATCGAAGACGAGATCGTCGCCATTTCCTCGGGAGGGGTCACCATTCGCATGCCCGTCAGGGAAATCAGCAGTCAAGGCCGCGACGCCACCGGTGTCCGTGTCATGTCCCTCGACGAGGGACAAAGCGTCGCCTCCGTCGCGCCGATTCTCTCCAGCGACGAAGGGTAGGAATACGCACACACTCGTTCGTGTTCGGATTTCTCACCACCGCAGTTCTCTGCATCTTCCTGCTGCAGGGTTTTGGGAACAACGCACACAAACAGGTCTCGGTGTTGCGCGCACAAATCGCCGCTGATGCAGCCGCACTCGCCGCCGCGTCGAACAGCGACGTACTCGCTCGAACTTTCGCCGTGCGCAACGGTGCGGAGATCGTGGCAACCCGCCGCTTCGGTGACGACAACGAGTTCATCGAAGTAACGGTGCAGGTCAACGGCATGCGCGCCTCGGCTGTGGCCACGGACTCTTGGTGAGCAAGTAAACTAGACATTCGATGGGCACCGAGTCCTCTTCGTATGCGGACTATCTGGCACGTGCAGAAGGCCGGCGGTGGAAGCGGATGTTTCAGTTGGTCGATCCCTACCGTTGGCACATCCGAAAACTGGTCGGAGATCAGCGGGTGCTCGACATCGGGTGTGGTGCGGGCCGCAATCTGCGATTCCTCGACCGACTCGACGCCGTTGGAATAGATCACAACGAATTTGTCGTCGAGTTGTGTCGCAAAGCCGGGTTCAATGCGTTCACGACCGACGAGTTCCGCGCGAACAAGAACTTCGGGCACGGATCTTTCGGCGTGCTTCTGATGTCGCATCTCCTGGAACACCTGTCATTTGAAGGTGCCACCCGACTGGTTTTGTCGTATCTCCCCTATCTCTCTGAATCGGGAACCACGATCATGATCTGTCCGCAAGAAAAGGGCCAAGCCCACGACGACACACACGTGACGTTCTTCGATCGACCGAAACTCGCCGAACTGTGCCGCTCGGTCGGTCTCGAACCCACCGTTCAGCGCTCGTTCCCCTTGCCGCCGCGCGCGGGACGTTGGCTTTACTTCAACGAGAACGTCGTGGTTGCGCACCGCCGCAGAGGCGACCCGTAGTTCCGCCATCGACAAGGCCTGAACTCGCGGCCGTAAACTCAACTCGTGCCCCGCAATGCGCCACAACCCCGTGTCCGACGCGTCACCCGCGTCGTGCGTGACATCGACCCGTGGAGCGTGTTCAAGGTGATGATCATCTTCCACTTCGCGGTGTATCTCGTCGTTCTCGTCGCCAGCGTGCTGCTATGGAACGTCGCACGCGCCACGGGCACCATCGACAACGTCGAGCGCTTCATGGAGTCGTTCGGCTGGGAGACCTTCACCTTCGACGGCGGTCAGTTGTTCCGCAACCTCTGGGTCATCGGTCTGCTGCTCGTGTTTCTCCTCACCGGTCTTGCCGTCCTCGTCGCAACCATCTTCAATCTCATTGCCGACCTGGTTGGCGGCATACGGGTGACCGTCCTGGAAGAGGAAGTGGTCCTGCGGGTACAAGACCCCACGACCTCACTCCCGGAGAGTTCGGTTGAGGGCGGTGAATCCGACCGTTAGGCTTCCTCACCTGCAGTGAACACTGCGGGGCTATAGCTCAGTTGGTTAGAGCGCATCCCTGATAAGGATGAGGTCCCAAGTTCGATTCTTGGTAGCCCCACCATGAAGTTCATCCGTCGGGCTCTCCTAGCGTTGGGCGTCGCTGGTGCCATTGCCGCCGCGTTGCGGGTCAAGGGCAAGGGTGGCGTGCCACCCCAGCAGGGTGGCTGGCGCGACATTGCCTCGCCCAAGTAGGCACCTGTGATCGTCGTCGCCGGCACCGGTCTGGTGGGTCGGTATGCCGTCGACCAACTGCGCCGCCGAGGCCACGAGGTGCGTTCGGTATCGCACAACACCGTGAACGAAGTCGACCCGGTGCTCACCGAAGTGGTTTTGTTGGCCCATGCGGGTGACCACGTGCGCACTGCACGGCGTTTCCTCGAAGCGGGTTGCCACGTGGTGTCGGTGAGCGACGACACCAAAGACGTGCTCGCACTGCTCGACCTCCACGGCGACGCGCTCGCTGCCGGCCGCACCCTCATCGTCGGTGCGGCGTGCTCACCGGGATTGTCCGGGCTACTGGTGTCGTACCTCGGCGCCAAGTTCGAGTCCTTCGACGAAGTCCACATCGCGGTGCACGGCACGGGTGGCCCCGAATGCGCCCGTCAGCACCACGAGGTGTTGTCGGGAACCGCACTTGGCTGGCACGAAGACGACTGGCTGCGCCGCCCCGCGGGCAGTGGCCGCGAGTTGTGTTGGTTCCCCGAACCGATTGGCTCGCGTGACTGCTACCGAGGCGACCTTGCCGACCCGTTGTTGGTGAAACACGCCTTCCCACACCTTGGCCGCATCAGCGCGCGCACCTCAGCCACCCGTCGTGACCGTCTGACCGCACGCCTGCCGATGCTCACCCCGCCCCGCGTGGGTGGCGACATGGGTGCACTGCGGGTCGAGGTGCGCGGTGTGCGTGCGGGGGAGCGCGCCGTCGAAGTGGCCGGCACCGCACACCCCATGGCACAGATCGCGGGTTCGACCGCCGCCTCGGCCGCACATGAACTGCGTCGTCAGGCCCACTTCGGCACACCGATAAAACCCGGCGTCCTGGCCCTTGGTGACGCGGTGTTGCCGAACAACGACATTCTCGACGACATTATGCAAACCGGTATCCGCATTCAGGTTTTCCAAGGGGTGCACTAGTGAGCGAACTCGACGATGTGGTGTTGGCTCGGCTCGTCGCCTCCGATCAGCGTTATACCCCTGCGCGCCGCGCACTTGTCGCCGCGTTGCGTTGCGCCGGCGGGCCGGTGTCGATTCAGGAAATCCAAGGCCTCACCGACGACCTGCCGCAGAGTTCGATCTATCGCAATCTGTCGGTACTGGAAGCCGCAGGTGTGGTGACGCGCATCGTCGGCAACTACGAATTCGGTCGTTTCGAACTCGCCGAAGACCTGATCGGCCACCACCACCACCTGCTCTGCGAAGAATGCGGTGCGATGCTCGACGTCACCGTGCCGCCCGCCATCGAACGACAACTCGACGAAGCACTGGAGAAACTCGCCAAGCGCAGTGGCTTCACATTGCACCACCACCGTCTCGATCTCGTGGGAAGATGCGCCCAATGCAAATGACAAGGTGCACGTGAAAGCGAACAAGTGGCTGGTGCGCAACAGTGGACCCATTCCGTGGTTGCCCGAGGCGCGTCTCGTGGTGTTGCCCGACCGCGGCGAGATGTTCTTCCGTCATCACCAGCACCCCGATCCGAGCGCACCGACACTCTTGCTGCTGCACGGTTGGACCGCATCGAGCGATACGCAGTTCTTCACCGCCTACCAAGAACTCGCCGAGCACCATTCATTCATCGGTATCGACCACCGTGGCCACGGCCGGGGCCTGCGACCGAACCGCACCTTCAGCCTCGAAGAATGTGCCGACGACGCCGCGGCACTCGTGCGTTGGCTCAACATCGACAAGGTGATCACGGTCGGCTATTCCATGGGTGGCCCGATTTCCCTGCACCTTGCGCATCGCCACCCCGAGCTTGTTGCCGGCATGGTGTTGCAGGCCACTGCGATGGAGTGGCGCGCCACGCGCCGTGACCGCTTCACGTGGTTCTTCCAAAGCGCCGTGTCACCGTTGATGCGCAACGTCACCACGCCACGCGTTCTCAATGTCGCACTCAATCGAACGGTGCATCCGGACAGCCACGTCGCGAAATACATCCCGTGGTTGATCGGCGAGATTCGCCGCAACGACGGTTGGATCGTCAGTCGTGCCGGCCGAGCACTTGCCAAGTACGACTCGCGCGGCTGGGCCGGCACCCTTGGCGTACCCGCTGCGTATTTGCTGACCACGAAAGACCAACTGGTGGCTGTTCCACGTCAGCGCGAACTGGCAAAGGCAATGCAGGCCGATGTCATCGAACTCGACGGCGATCACTTCGTCACCCTCGGCAAGCCCGTCGAGTACTCGGCCGCTACGGCTGATGCTGTGCGTCGGGTTGCCGGCCGAGTCGACCGTTGATCTCGGCCACTTGGTCGCCCAGTCTTTCCAATTGGTCGCGCAGTTCGTCCATCGTCACCATGTCGGCCAACGCCAGACGCACGGCGGCCAACTCGCGAGCGAGGAACTCGGTGTCGGCCTGGGTACGTGAGGCAACCGACCGGTCGACCTCGCTTTGCTGGCGGTCGCGGTCCTCCTGACGGTTCTGGGCAAGCAGGATCAGGGGTGCCGCATAGGCAGCCTGCAACGACAGCGCCAGGGTGAGGACACCGAACGGGTTCGGGTCGAACTTCCAGTCGTCGGGCACGGAAATGTTCCATGACAGCCACAACACGGCAACCACGCTCTGGAACAACAAGAAACGAGCGGTACCCAGGGTGCGCGCGATCGACTCGCTGAACTGGCCGAATGCATCGGGGTCGTAGTGGACGCCGAAGCGCCGACGTCGACGCGGCATCGTCAAGTCTTCACGGCGACGCATCACGAAGCCGCCTGACGTCGACGCTGGCGCCAGTCAGTGGGAAGCGTGCGGTCGAGAACATCGTCGACGGTGATGGCGCCCAGAAGACGCCCTGCTTCGTCGCACACACCCATCGCCATCATGTTGTACGACGCCAACATTTCGGCGACCTCGCCGTCGGTGGCCTCGGGCGTGATCGTTGGTTCCTGGTCGAGGCACCGGCCGAGTTCCATGCTTGGCGCTTCGCGCAGCAAGCGCTGAATGTGCACCACGCCCAGGTAGCGGCCGGTTGGCGCACGGAACGGGGGATTGGTGACAAAGACCTGTGCGGCAATCGACACCAACCACTCGGGGTTGCGCACATGGGCCAACGCCTCGGCAACCGTGGCATTCGGGCCGAGCACGATCACATCGGGTGTCATCAAGGCGCCCGCCGTACCCGACTGGTACGAGAGCAGTTGGCGCATGACGGCCGCTTCGTCCTCGTCCATCTTGTCCAAGATGCGCGTGCGCTGATCACCCGGCATCTCGGCCAACAAGTCGGCAAGATCGTCGTATTCCATTTCGTCGAGAACGTGCAACAAACGCTCCATGTCGAGGCCTTCGATGAGGCGCAACTGGTCGTCCTCGGGCAACTCCTCCAGCAGGTCGGCCAAACGCTCGTCGTCCATCGCCTCGGCCAATTGCCGACGCTGCAACAGCGGCAGCGAACGCACGACACCCGCCACGTCGCTGGGGTGCATGTCGCGCAGGCGTGCGGCCTCTGCCGCGGCTTCGGTGGTGGCGGCGAACAACGCCGGCACCGCATTCCAGTCAACCAACCTGTACGTGGGCCGGCGGCGCAGCGCGTTACGGCGCGCGAGACGCACTTTCGCCACTTCCCATCCACCGCTGCGGCCGTCTTCGCGGGCCCGTAGCGCGACGTCCGACACCACCTCGTCGCCCACTTTTTGGTCGATGACGTGGACCCGCAACAGGCGTTCGCCGTCCTTGGCCTTGAAGGGGTGGAAGTCGATGTCCCAGCTGCGCAGGCGGGCACCCGAATTGTCGAGCGTGGCCACCCGGTTGGCGTTCACGAAAATGCGTCGGCGCTGACTGGTGGCGACAAAACCCAGCACCCGTGGGGCTGCGGCCGTGCGACCCGACACCACGACCACGTCCTCCAGCCGGCCAATGGAGGCACCGCCCGCGTCCAACAGCGGCAGTCTCATCACCCGGAATGCGTAGATGAGATCACCTGCCGTACAGGCGAGATTACCCCCGTTTTCGCGTGAACCTGTGGCGATTTGCCGCGATCACGCGGTACACGACGTCACCCACATGACGCACACCCCACACCGACAACACATGTCCACACGCACGCCACCACCATCGCCGCGACCTCTTCAGAATGCCTGCAACGGCCAACGCGCGACCTATCGGGCGACCCTCACCCACGAGCCACACGGAAGCATCCAACTCTTTGGCCGACAAGTCCGAAGTCGACCCCGGCACCAGTCCGACATCGGTGTTTCGCCCCACCCATCGCGCCGCAGCACTACACATGGCGCACGAGTCGTCGTACACCATGCACACAGAAGGATTCTCGGCGCCCCCAGGTGCAGGTGTTGCATCATCCTGCATCGAGAAATCGTCACCCACTGCGATGCTCCCTCTGTTCCGTCAACAGTGGTGAAAGGATCTCGCCCGCCAGCGCCACCGACTCGAGGTCGTGCGCATCGGGCAGGTTGAAAATCAAACCATCCAGGCCGGCCGCCATCAGGTTCGATACCTCTTCACCCACGGTGTCGCGGTCGCCGATGATCATCATCGCCTTCATCCGCTCCAGGCGCTCGCCCTTCAAATCGTCCAACGACGACACGCCGTAACGCTTGGCGATGCGCATCAAGGCTTCTTCCTTCGTACGGCCCACCACCAACGTGCCCAAACGCGTGCGGCAAATGTCGGCCGGGTTGCGGCCCAAACGCTCGCAGTGTTCATCGAGCACCGACATCAAGTGTCGGACCTGCGTTGGGTTGCCGAACACGTTGCACGCATCGCCGTACTGGGCCACCATGCGCAGCGTCTTCTTCTCACCGCTGCCGCCGATCAACACCGGAATGCCCTCCGATTGCACGGGTCTGGGCACGTTGAACGCGTCGGTGACCTTGAACCACTTGCCGTCAAATGTCGTCGAGTCGTTCACGAACATGCTCTTGGCAATCTGCAATGCTTCTTCCAATTTTTCGAAGCGCTGACTGAACGTACCGAATTCATAGCCGTACGCGTTGTGCTCAAGTTCGAACCAACCCGCACCGATGCCCCAAATCGCACGACCCCGAGAAATCACATCCAGACACGTCACCGACTTCGCCACAAATGCAGGATTGCGGTATGTCACTCCGCCAACCATCGCTCCGAGGCGCACCTTTGACGTCACTGGAGCCAACGCCGAGAGAATCGTGTACGTCTCGAACATCGGTTCTTGCGGCTGGCCCAAACCGGGCAACTGGTAGAAGTGGTCCATCACCCACACCGAGTCGAACCCGGCCTTCTCACCGGCCTGCGCAATCGACGCAACGGTGTCGAACATCGTCGCCGACGTGCCACCCGGATACGTGAAGAGGGGAATCTGCAACCCCATGCGGATGTTCGGATTGTTCGACGTGTACTCGGCCATGCCCCCACCCTATGAGGAAACGGCACCTAGATTCTTCGGGTGAGTTCGCATACACAACCGACCACCACTGACTGGTTGCGGCTCATCACACCCGGCCTCATCTGGGGCACCTCGTTCTTCTTCATCGCCGAAGGACTCAAAGCCTTCCCCGCGATCATGATCACCCCGATGCGCATCGCATTCGGCTTTGCCGCCCTTGCCTGTGTTCCTGCATCGCGCACACCCATCTCGCGCAGTGCCTGGCCACGCGTCATCGCCCTCGCCGCGGTGTGGATGGCCGTGCCCCTCACCATGTTCCCCTTCGCCGAGGAACGCGTGTCGTCGAGTGTCACGGGCATGTTGAACGGTGCCACACCGCTTTTCGTCGCCATCGTCGGTGCTCTCGTCTTCAAGAAGAAGGCTTCGCGCTCACAGGTCAAGGGCCTGCTCGTGGGTTTTGCGGGCGTCATCGTCATCGCCGTCCCCTCCTTCGACGAAGGCTCATCCAGCGTCGTGGGCATCGGCCTCATCGTCGCCGCACTCACCTGCTACGGCTTCTCGCTCAATGTCGCGCTACCTCTGCAACAAGCACACGGTTCGCTGCCCATCCTCTGGCGCGCCCAGGCCGCCGCACTCGTCATGACCACACCCTTTGGCTTCAGCGGAATCGGCGACATCGACTTCGCCTGGCAGCCGCTCATCATGATCACCCTCCTCGGCGTCTTCGGCACCGGCCTGGCCTATGTCATGACCGTCTCCAACGCCGGTCGCCTCGGCGCCACCCGCGCATCAGTCACCACCTACCTCATTCCCGTCGTCGCCCTCGCCCTTGGTGGCCTCATCCGCGACGAATCCGTCGACCCACTTTCCATCGTCGGTTGCGCAGTCACCCTCGTCGGCGCGTATCTCGCGGGCCGCACCGCCTGACGGCGTTTCTCGGCGCAAATCGTGACGAAAATCGAACCTCGCTGCGCCGAAAACCCTTTCGCCGATAGAGTTTGGCGCGCCCTGCGGGGACGTAGCTCAATTGGTAGAGCGCCTGCTTTGCAAGCAGGAGGTCGTGGGTTCGATTCCCATCGTCTCCACTCGCTGTGAACACCACCGTGCTCCTCATTTCGTGCCCCGACACCTCGGGCATCGTGGCCGATGTGGCCGGATGGGTGTCGATGAACGGCGGCAACATCGTGCACGCTGAACAGCACACCGACCATCACAACCAGATGTTCTTCCAGCGTGTCGAGTTCACCCATGACGGCTCGCGGGATCTTCAGTTCTTCAAGACCGCCTTCGGCCCCATCGCCGCCAAGTTCGGCATGACCTTCACACTGAACGAGCTGCCGTGGCGACCCCGCACCGGAATCATGGTGTCGAAAACGGTGCACTGCCTGTCTGACCTGCTCACTCGGTCGCGTTACGGCGACCTGGGCCTCGACATTCAGGCCGTGGTGTCGAACCACAACGACAGCAGGCAACTTGTTGAGGCCTTTGGCTATCGCTACGAGCACATTGCAGTGGGCGACGGCACAAACGCCCGTGCCGAACAGGAGAAAAACGTCGCCGACCTTCTCGACTCGTTGAACCTCGACCTCGTCATCCTTGCCCGTTACATGTTGGTGCTGCCCCCTTGGTTCGCCGACAAGTGGTACGGACGCATGATCAACATCCACCACTCGTTCCTCCCCGCGTTCATCGGCGCCAACCCGTACCGGCAGGCACACGACCGTGGTGTGAAGATCATCGGCGCCACCGCGCACTACGTGACCAGCGACCTGGACGAAGGCCCGATCATCGAACAAGACGTGGCGCGAGTATCGCACCGCGACGACGTGGCCGAACTCACCCGCCGTGGCCGCGACCTGGAAACCGTCGTGCTGGCCCGCGCCGTGCGTGCACACGTGGAGCACCGCGTGTTGGTGTGGAACAACCGCACCGTCGTCTTCGGCTGACCGACATGCCACACTTCGTAGGTATCTACAACGCCGACGGCACGACTCTCGGCGAAGTTGCCTACGTCGCAAAGAAACTGCTCGGCCGAGGTAGTTGCGCACTGTGCGATATCACCCACGGCTGGACGGGCCGCCGCCGCGACTTCGACACCGCCTGCAGCAGCGCAGGCATCGAATGGACCCTGCTGCACCGCGACGAAGCGACACCCGAACAACTTGCCGCTGCCGGACCTTTGCCTGCCGTCATCAAGAATGACAACGATGCATGGTTGTTGGTGCTGGGCCCAGACGAGCTCGATGCCTGCAGCGGCGACCCCGCGGCTCTCGCGAGCCGTCTTGGGTCCAAGTAACTACTTCTTCTTCGCAGCCACCTTGTCGGGAATCAGCGACGCAAGCATGCGCAACAACAGTTTGCGCCACGCCTCTTGGCTGGGCATGTCGGTATAGACCGTCGCCAACCCGGTGCCGAGCGGCAACACTTCCAAGAAAAAGGCAAGGGCATGCGTGTCGACTTCCGGCGCGACGAGACCGTCTTCCTTCGCCTTTTCGATCGTCGCACGAATGCTCGACGACAAACGCTTTTGTGCCTGCACCAGCCGTTTGGTCAATTCGGGGTTGTAACGCGCTGCGGCCAACGCCTCGATTCGGTCGAGACGGAAATCGCGCCGCTTCTTGCTGCGCGGATTGGCGAAGTCGTCGATGATCACCTTCAACACCGCAGTCGTGTCGAGATCGTTCGACCCGACCTTGCGGGCCAGGTCGGCGATGTCGGCTTCGATGCGCGCCAGAAACTGTGCTTCGCGCACCGCGTCGATCAGGTCATCGCGGTCGTCGAAGTAGTGGTACAGCAAACCCACCGCCACGCCAGCGCGTTCGGCAACATCCGACACACGCAAACCATTCGGCCCCGACTCCTCGATGATGTCGCGTGCGGCCGTGAGAATGGCGAGGCCCGCCTCGGGCATCTCGGCAAGGGGAGTGGCACGATTCGGCACGCCTTCAATCTAGGTGCGAACCCCCCAGGCCACGTCAGCGAATGCCACAAACCGCCGTAATGTTGTCGCCGTGTCACACGTGCTGATCGTTGGTGCCTCACTGGCGGGCCTGCGGGCCGCCGAGACACTGCGCAACGACGGCTTCGATGGCACCATCACCGCAATCGGCAACGAAAACCGTGGTCTCTACGACCGACCGCCGTTATCGAAGAAGTTTCTCGCCGGTGAATGGGATGCCGATCGTATTGCCCTTCGCAAGAAGGAAGAAATCACCGCCCTCAACGTCGACTGGCGTTTCGGTACCACCGCAATTGCGCTCGACACAGCGAACAGAAATGTCACCACGACTGCGGGCAGTTTCTCCTACGACGCTTGCATCCTCGCCACGGGCGGTACTGTGCGACGCCTGCCCAACCAGCCCGCACACACCGGCATCCACACGCTGCGCACCATCGACGACTCCGAGGCCCTGCGCGACGACTTCGCTACCGGCAAGAAACTCGTCGTGATCGGCGCTGGCTTCATCGGTCTCGAGGCGGCAGCCACGGCCAGAGCCAGGGGCTGTCACGTCACCGTGCTCGAAGGCCTGACCGCACCGCTCATCCGCGGCCTCGGCGAAGCAATGGGACGCACCGTCGCCCGTGTGCACCACGACAATGGCGTCATCATTCGCTGCAACGTGCGTGTGGAAGAAATCCTCGGTGGCCCACATGTCACCGGTGTACGCATCACCAACGAACACAACACGAGCGAAGTCGTCGAGGCCGACATCGTTCTCGTCGGTATCGGTGTCGCACCTGCCACCGACTGGGTTGCCGACAGCGGCCTCACCATCAACGACGGCATTGTGTGCGACCAACATCTGCGGTGTGCACCAAATGTGTTCGCTGCCGGTGACGTGGCGCGTTGGCCCAATGCCCTGTTCTCAGACATCGAACCCACCATGCGCGTCGAACACTGGACAACCGCCGCCGAACAAGGCACACACGCAGCCGCCAACGCCATTGCACTCCTGAACAACCAACCACTCACCCCGTACGCAGCGGTGCCGTTTTTCTGGAGTGACCAGTTCAGCTCGCGAATCCAGTTCCTCGGTCGCGGCACCAGCACAACCGATGTGCGTATCGTGGCCGGCAACCCCGACGACGGAAAGTTCGCCGCCGCGTATTTTGCCAACGATCGCCTCACTGCGGTGTTGGGCGTGTCGATGCCAAAGGCCGTGATGCCGGCCCGCAAACTCCTCCAAGGACACACCTCGAGGGCACAGGCCCTTGCACACTTCGCGGAGACCAACCCATGAACGCTCCCGACACGACGCCAACAACCGCGATGCAGATCTTCGGCGAACTGCGCCAACTCGCCTGGGTGGTACCAAAGGGAACCTTTGACAAGCACCTCGACCACTGGATCAACTCACTCGGCGTCGGTCCGTGGATCGTCGTCGAACACCCACCCGTCATCAACGTGGAACACCGCGGCCAACCAAGCGCCATCGACTTCTCTTTCGCCGTCGCCCACATGGGTGCCATTCAGGTCGAGATCATCGAACAACACGACGACTCACCAACGACCTACAACGAATTCATGGCGGCCACCAACGGCGAGGGTGGCCTGCACCACATCGCTTTCTGGCCCGACGACATCGACGCCGCCCACGAACAAGTGACCAAACAACTCGGCTGGCAACTCGTCACCAAGGCTCAGATCGGTGACAACGCAAAGTTCCGCTACTACGACACACCCGCACCACTCGTCGGCATGCCAAGCGCCCCCGTGATGGAGCTCGCCCAGGTAACGGGGGCCACACGCGATTACTTTCTCAACGACATGGCGGCACTCAGCCGCACCTTCGACCCCGGCACCAGCGACGGCATCCTGCGCCGCGGAATGCGCAAGCAGTAGCCACGTGCAGCCCATCGACTACTCGCATGCCACCGGCTATTGGCACGACGGCTGGGCAGGCAACAACGTGGAGTTCACCTGCACACCACCGCCCGGCACGAAAAACATCCGTGTCATTTTCGAAAAAACCCCGCACATCGACAATCTCCTCGTCCACGTCACGGTCAATGGCCTCACCATCCGCCGTCAGGTGATGGCCAGTGAAATCTTCTTCGTCGACGTTCCACTCACCGGCGACACCCAAAGCGCGACCGTCAGTGTGGTCTCCGAGGGCGCCTTTGTTCCCAAGGAACAAGGGCTCAACGAAGACCCCCGCACCCTGAGCTACAGGTTGTGCGGGGTCGAAGCCAGATTCGCCGGTGAGTAGAGCCCCCACAAAGGGTGGGGGTAGGCTCATGCCCCTACCAGCAAGTAACTACTCATCCCCTGGGGGTACACCGTGACCACGGCAGTAATCGTTGATGCCATCCGTACGCCGCTCGGCAAGCGCAACGGCAAATTGAAGGATTGGCATCCCGTCGATCTCGCATCCGAAGTTCTCAAAGCCCTCGTCGACCGCACCGGCATCGACCCCGCCGTTGTCGAAGACGTGGTGATGGGTTGCGTCATGCAGGTGGGTGAGCAGGGCGTGAACATCGCCCGTAACGCCGTCCTCGCAGCCGGTTGGCCCGAGTCGGTGCCCGGCACCACCGTCGACCGCCAGTGCGGTTCGTCGCAGCAGGCCGCACACTTCGCAGCACAGGCAGTTCTCTCGGGCGCACACGACGTCATCGTGGCCGCGGGCGTTGAAGTGATGACCCGCGTTCCCATGGGTTCGTCGATGGCCGACGGCAAGTACGGCTTCCCCTTCGGCCCCAAGGTCGGTGCTCGTTACGAGCCCCAGGGTGGCCTCGTTGGCCAGGGCATCTCGGCCGAACTCATCGCCGACAAGTGGAACATCAGCCGCGACGACATGGACCGCTTCGGTTGTCGTTCGCAGGAATTAGCCGCCCGTGCCACGAAGGAAGGCCGTTTCCAGGCCGAAATCCTTCCGCTGCTCGGCGCCGATGGCCAGATGATGACCACCGACGAAGGCCTGCGTGACACCACGATGGAGTCGCTCGGCAAGTTGAAGCCCTCGTTCCGCCCCGCAGAAGACGGCGGCCGCGTCACGGCCGGCAACTCCTCGCAGATCACCGACGGTGCGTCGGCGGTGCTCATCATGAGCGAAGAAAAGGCAAAGGCGCTGGGCTTGAAGCCCCGCGCCCGCTTCGTCAACTTCGCTCTCGCAGCCGACGACCCGCGCCTCATGCTCACCGCGCCGATTCCCGCCACGCACCGGGTGCTCGAGCGCGCCGGCATGAAGATCGACCAGATCGACCTCGTCGAAATCAACGAGGCCTTCGCTTCGGTCGTGCTCGCCTGGGAAAAGGAACTGCACCCCGACATGAGCAAGGTCAACGTCAACGGCGGCGCCATCGCCCTTGGCCACCCCCTCGGTGCATCGGGTACCCGCCTGATGACCACGCTGCTCTGCGAACTCGAGCGCACCGGCGGCCGCTTCGGCCTGCAGACGATGTGTGAGGGCGGCGGCATGGCCAACGCCACCATCATCGAACGCCTCGGCTGAGCAAACCGAAAACGAAACGGACATGCCCTCCTTCGGCACCATCATCTGGTGGGCCGGGGGAGGGCTTTTGTTCTACGGCATCTGGAAGGCCGGCCTAGCGATGCTCAAGTCGATGACCAGCCCCACACCCCCGCCCCCACCATCGGGGGAGATGCGGCGCATCAATGTGCGTTACCGCTGCAGCGTGTGCGGAGTGGAGTTGAAGATGACAATGGCCCCCGACGAGGACCCGCCCCCGCCCAAGCACTGCCTCGAAGAAATGGACATGATCGCCCCGATCATGGAGTGAGGGC